>JAAXGN010000001.1 GCA_012267415.1 Candidatus Poribacteria bacterium
GATCAAGACCTAGCCCACATTGAGGAGACTCCTCAGTTTGTCGATTGTGGCGCCAATCCTATCCCTACACTAGATATTGACACCGTTACCCGGCAGCCAGGCGCGGACTTGAATTTCGCGGTTAGCCTCAGCACCAACCAAGGCTGTGTCAGCAACATCGCCGTTAAATCCTATGGCGTCTTCTGGGAGGTCACTTACTATTCCGGGCCTCCTCAACATCCCGCATCCACTATCAGCACAAGTAGCTATGGCACAATTTCAGCAACATTCCCTCCCTCTGATTTTGATCCCGTACTTCCTGACGGCTACATCTCTTCTATAAAGGTTGCTGTTACCCAAATCTTACCAAGGGATTATGAGTATGGCCTCAGGGGCTACCTAGAGCCTCAAGGTCGGATAGTATATGGAAGTGGTTCGTCTTCTTCTAATTGAGACGGGAGGACACAATGGAGACTTTGGATATCACGGCGCGTCTTCTGTGTGTTGCTAGCCTACGGTGAGGTCTTATATCTTCCCTAATATAGTTCATAGTTCCTAATCATCCTACACCACATCCACAAGGAGGCAATGCATGGAAGCGCTGATGTCCCTGTTCTTGTTTTATTGGATAGTGCCACTCCTTTTGGCATATGTGGCTGTGCTATCCACCCCACTCGGGGCTGCCATATGTATGATCCTTGCTCGTAAGCGAGGATTAAATGTCTGGTACTATGGAGCTATTGGGGCCATCTACACATTGTTCTATCTGCTTCCGGTAGTTTATCTGATTTCACGGCTGTCGGGAAGAAATCTGTCGCAATCGGCCTTCTCAGCCGTATCCTTCTTCATTGTGGATTAATTGGGCCTTTATTCTTCTCTACCTAGTTTTCTGGGTTGCCACAATTCTTACCGGTTCGACACGCATAGTCGGTTCAGTCATATTGGCTATCAATATTCTCTTCTTTGTCATTGTCGTATTTCTCATACCTACCCGGTCTCCTGTGTATAACTATCCTGAAATCCAGGCCAAATCGGACTACACCCATTCTCCACGCGACATCATCTACATAGGTCCTTTTGTGGGCGTGTTTATGGGGGTATTCTCAATACTAGCCTCCGGCAACGTAGACCGTATATTCAGCTAACACACGAAGGCTGGGCATGCATCTCTGCCACCTCCCCCTTCCCCACACCCCTCCACGCCCGCTACCCTTAACCCATGGACTCACGGAAAAGCGCCCAACAACCCCTATATCGTCGGTGTGTCGTGCCCCTTGGCAGCCAAAGCGACCGCCTCTATTTCTTCAATTTTGCCCTGAAATCTGAATCGTTTCCCATATTTTCAACAAAAGGGGCCGTGTTTAGCCTTGCAGTTCTTTACATAATGTTAAAACGATTCCCTTCTCAGGCACGACACAACTCCGCCGTTGCACACTTTCTCACGCCTAACATGTCGTTTTACGACATACCAAAATCGACTTATGTCAAGTAGCCAACCATCACCCGCACCATCCTCGTTTGCCCGTCTGTCCGGGGTCCAAGTGGGGGTGTGGCTCTCCCGTGCAGCGGATGGTGCTCCCTGATAGAATGCAACTTGACAGCAACCGTTCATTTACAAGGAGCCGCCATGCGAATCATAGACCTGCGAAGTGATACCGTTACCCATCCTACCGTGGAGATGCGCAAGGCCATAGCCGAGGCGGAGGTGGGCGACGACGTCTTTGGAGAGGACCCGACAGTGAATAAGCTGGAGGCAATGGCCGCGGAACGGTTGGGGAAAGAGGCGGCGGTCTACGTGGCAAGCGGTTCTATGGCCAACCTAGTAGCGGGGTTGACCCATTGCCAGCGCGGGGATGAGGCCATAATGGGAACGGAGGCGCACATATTCCACAACGAGGTGGGCAGCTTCTCAGCACTGGGCGGAATCAATGTGCGCACGGTGCCCAACGACTCGGAAGGAAGGCTGGACCCAAACGCAGTGGAAGCGGCGATAAGGCCGGACAACATCCACCAGCCAAGGACGGCCTTGATATGCCTGGAGAATACGCAAAACAGGTGCAGCGGCGCCGTGTTGGACGCAGAGTACACGGAGGCCATTGGACGCATAGCTCATGACAACGACGCTGCGCTCCACATAGACGGAGCGCGCATATTCAACGCGGCGGTCGCGCTGGAGGCCCCTGTATCCGAGCTCGTGAAGGACGTGGACTCGGTGACCTTCTGCCTGTCGAAGGGGCTAAGCTGCCCGATAGGCTCGATAATCGTTGGTTCCGAGGACTATATTCTGGAAGCGCGGCGCTGGCGCAAGATGGTCGGCGGCAGTATGAGACAGGTGGGCGTCATCGCGGCGGCGGGTCTGGTCGCCCTGGACAACATGGTAGAGCGGCTCGCGGAAGATCACGCTAACGCGCGCAAACTCGCCCATGGCCTCGCTGAGATACCGGGCATCAGCATCGACCCGGAGAGCCTTCCGACCAACCTGGTGTTCTTCGACGTGGAGCGCGAGGACAGGGCCGAACTTCACGCGAAACTGGTCGAGCGCGGGGTGAAGGGCGGCTCGCCCGATCAGAAGCGCTGGAGATACGTGACTCACTACGGCATAACCGAATCCGACATTGATTACACGCTGGAGACAGTTCGGGAAGTCTTCACGAACGGCGGCTAGACGCCTTCGACATATCTACAGGTTATTAGGGCGGGTTCGCCTCAGCGCGGCCCGCCCTAAATTTGTCAGTTCTATCTCGATGATCTGAACGCTACTTTAGTCGTCATCATCGTCGTGATCGTCATCATCATGGTCGTGATCATCATCATCGTCGTCATCATCGTCATCAAAACGAAGATTTGGAAAATCCGCTCGGTCTTGCTGGTTTATCCAATCTCTGAAGAGTTGAATTTGCGCAGCAGTCAACGGTGGACCATGACCAGCAGGAGGCATTCTGCCTGATACCATTTCTTCTATAATATCACTACTGTTGGGATTTCCAGGTATAAAAACTGACTCCCCTTCGTCGTCTCCCCTTATAAAACTCTGATATGTTCTGAAATCGAGATCATCGTATCCATTTGCGTCGTGGCAACCAGAATAGGCACATCTTGCTGTAAGAATAGGTTGAAGGTGTAACTCGTAAGAGACTTCACCATTTGAGGGAGGCGGTGTCTCTGGTGGAACGTTGGTTGATGGATTTGCGGTAACGGCATGATTATTTATCCAATCTCTGAAGGTTTGGATTTCCGCATTGGACAATGGGGGACCTCCTGGTGGCATTCTGCCGGAGACGATTTCTTCAATTATATCGCTGGACTGTGCATCACCTGCAATAAAAATTGGACCGGTATTTCCGCCTGCTATAAATGCTTGATATGAACTGAGATCGATGTTATTCGGTCCATTTGCGACATGACAACCAGCAAAAGCACATCTTGCTGTGAGGATTGGTAAAAGGTTTTGGGTGAAAGTAGTTACAGCGTTTGCCATTTCAGCAGGAGTCGGTTGTGTGGTAGTCGGTTGTAAATTTTCAGGTGGAGCTCCTCCGTTTATTATCCCATCTCGCTGATCAAAGCAGCCGAACAAGCACAATAGTATTCCTAAGGTTAGTAGGTAAGACTTATATATATTCATGACTTTTGGGGTCCTCTCTTCTAATAATACTGTTAGTTATCTTTTGCCCCTGCGTTGATCCAGTCAATAATAAGTTGAATCTGGTTTGCGTCAAGATAGGGACCATCAGGAGGCATCTTACGTTTGACAACTTCCTCAACTATTTCGCTTTCCTTTGCATTCCCTTCAAGATATAAAGGACCGTGTCCTCCTCCCTTTTGAAGTGTACCATAAGTTCTGAGATCAACACCATCTGGACCATCAGCAACATGACATCCGACTAATGCACAGTGATTGGTAAGAATAGGTGATATATCGGTTTTGAAGGAGGGGATAGACCTATTTCCAATATCTGGACTGTCAAATGCAAGTCCTAATTCGGTAGCATATTCATCAAAATTCTTGCCACAACCACCGATGAAAATCGTAAATCCGAGTAAAGACAATAACAGAAGTCTGGACATAAAAGATTCCTCACTTTTTTGTATAAGATTTAATGATAATTGCTTACTGATTTCTAGTGATGATTCAATCATCTTTCTATTCGCTTGACGCCCATGAATTAGACTCAATAGAATATTAGATGTTCGCAATTTCTGTGCCAACTCTTAAAACAAGCAGCAACCTATATCTTGGTAGGATAATCTGATCTTTCTGTTCAGATTTTGGACAGGCTTGTTCAAATTCTGGACACTTCTTGGCACTACTGGCAATGATAAAGATTGAGATTTAAATTAGGTAATATTTCGACGGGCAATGAATTGCCCTACTACAAACGGGTTGGTTCGTAGTAGGGCAATTCATTGCCCGTTGATTACCCACAGGATTTTTTAATCTTCATAACCCCGTCCCTACGCACTATAGCTGCAACAGAATCAGTGGATGCGCTTTTATCTGTTGGTAGGTTTCTTCTGTGACATGATCAGAGAAAAACGGCGCGAAGAATGTGTCTGCAATTTCTAAAAACTCCGGTAAGTTTATTCCCATATAGTTACTCGCCATATCACCACTTTCAACGACAACTTGTCGCAGCTTACTACGTCCAGCGGTTGAAAGTGTGCATAAGGGGCGCAGCATCCGCATGTGGTATTTTATGAGAGATGCAGACACCTGAATCAACCCTTGCAGAAACAGACGATACGTGTCCTCTGCACGATGCCACAACCCCTCCCATGCTTCGTGTGCTTCCCACCAATAAGCGAAATTGTAGAGATCAACACCGTATAAGTAATCCTCATTCTGTCTCCACATTTCTGGTGGTAAAAGCTTCTCGTCATGTTCTTCCTCTATTCCATAACTGTGTCCCAGCGGGTCACGAATTGGATGCGGCGTAACACCTGGAAGATGTCTATAAGGCGGAAATGCTATATGTGGACAATACCGATGCCAATTTGCATCAAAAGGTTCAGGTTGTTTGTGATTTTCCATATCTGCAATTCCAAATTATCTGCCAACACCGATATAATAGAAACCTGCACTTCTCGCCTCTTGTGGTGAAAAGACATTGCGTCCATCAATAAGTATAGGCGTTTTCATCTGTTTAGCAAGTCTACGGAGTTCTAATCTGTGATAGGGTTCCCATTCTGTCACAAGCACTAACGCATCCGCATCATAAGAGAGTTGGTAAACATCTTCTACAAAGTTAACTTGAATATCGTGCAGGGATTTATGCGTGTTCGGCATTGCGATAGGGTCGTGAGCCGTAACTTTCGCACCTTCAGCAACGAGTTGACGGATAATATCAAGCGAAGGTGCTTCCCGTATGTCATCTGTGTTAGGTTTAAATGCAAGTCCGAGAATACCGATTCTTTTTCCATTTAACGTTTTTAAAACTGTCCGCAATTTCTCTACGATGCGTTTCCGTTGTTGAAAGTTGACTGTTCGTGCAGCTACTGTTATTGGCATTTCGTATCCAGCTTGTGCAGCAACACCTAAGAGTGCAGCAGTATCTTTCGGGTAGCAGCTACCACCCCATCCCAAACCTGCCCGGAGAAAACGGTGTCCAATCCGCGAGTCAAGTCCGATACCGCGTGCTACCTCTGTCACATCTGCCTCTACCTCCTCACAGAGTCCCGCAATTTCATTGATAAAACTGATTTTAAGTGCAAGAAAAGTGTTGGCGGCGTATTTTATCATCTCTGCGCTGTTTGGGTCAGTCGTCATCATAGGGGGTAGATGGTAAGACGCTGGACGTGGTAACCAAGAGGGTGGATCGAAGGTCTGTTCTAAGATCGGTTTGTACAGCCTACGCAGTGCTTCAACGGCATTATCGCTGTTCGCGCCAACGACAATCCTGTCAGGATAAAATGCTCCCTGCAGTGCCAAACCTTCCTGCAGAAACTCTGGATTAGATGTGATTGAAACATCTCCCTGTATCTTACGTTGGGCAAAGACTTCACTAACGACTTCTGCTACACGTCTGTTCGTTCCGATAGGCACTGTTGATTTTATCACAAGTGTATAATGTTTATCTGGGTCACATACTTCTGCGACTTCTCTTGCGGCATCTTCTACGTGTCGTGTATCCGCCTCTCCACTTTTCTTCGGAGGTGTACCGACAGCAATCATGATAAGTTCTGCGTCCGGAACAACTTCGTCAAAACGTGCTGTGAAACGGATTGTATTTCCGACATTGTCCAGTAGGTCTTGTATGCCGGGTTCGTGAATAGGACTTTCACCTGCGTGCAACAAGTTGAGTTTGTTATTGTCTTTATCAACAGCAGCGACATCGTGGTTTAGATATGCGAGCACTACTGCCGTAGTCAAACCCACATATCCCGTACCAATAATTGCAACTTTCATATTCTCCTCAATTGGATAGTGTTCCGTGTTTATTATATCACATTTACCAACTAAAATAAATAGATGCGTAAAGTAAATCTTATCCTTGACAACCCCACTAAGATATGGTATAATTTCTATAACGGCACGCGGGTGTAGCTCAGCGGTAGAGCATCAGCTTCCCAAGCTGAGGGTCGCGGGTTCAATTCCCGTCGCCCGCTTGAACGCTATTTATAATCGAAGAGGAAATCATGGCAAAAAATAAACGACCGACCAAAGAAGAAATCCAAGAAGATAAATTTATCAATCTTGTCCTGTTATGTTATGGGTTCTTGAAAGACAATGCAAGAACTATATGCATCACGTTAGCAATAGGTATCGTCGCAGTCGCTGCGTATACTATCTATACACAAAATCAGGAAAGAGAGTATGCTGAAGCATCTGCAGATTTCAATGCCGCAAGAAAAATCTCTAAAGAAGCTGAAACGAACTTTTTTGATACGACTTCTCCTGAGGATACCGAAGATATCGAAGATGACACGGATGATCCGGAAGAAAAGAAAGCATCCTTTGAAGATTCAGAAGAAAAACTGAAGGCATTTTTAGATAAATATCCCAAGATTACTTATACTGATAAAGCAAGATATAATTATGCTAAAAATCTCTACTATCAAGGAAAATATCCCGAAGCACGTGCAGAATTTGAGACGGTGATTGAAACACATCAACCCGAGAATGAGATATACGCATTTTATGCACAGAAGGCTGTCGGCAACTGCTACGAGCAGGAAGGGAAATACGAAGAAGCCATCTCTGCTTATGAAGAACGCGAATTTCCAAAAACGACGCAACTGCCAGAGGAAATACGGCAATATGTGCTTGCAAACGCAAAACTGAGTCAAGCACTCTGTTATGAAAAGATAAATGCTACGGAAGACGCACAGGCAGCATATCAAGAAATTATAGATAATTTTAAGCAGTCACTTGAAATCGCAATCCAGAAAAAAAGTCAAGACTTGATCAAAGAAGCAAAAGAGGTACTCAAAATTATTGAGGAACCACTTAACCTTCAAAGAGCCGAAGCACTGGAATCAGAACAACTCTACTATAAAGCACTTGTCGAATACACCGATACAATCCGAACCTATAAAGTCCAGAAAGATATAAAAGGTGGATTGCCGGAAGAGGTCCGAAAACGTATCAGAAGTTTTGAAGATGTGACGACGACTCTTATGTCAAATATACAAACTGCCCGAAACCATGAGAAATCTGATTCTGTAAGTTATGCACTGTCTTACTATAACGCCGCTGTAGAATTTGAAAAGTTCGGATTCAGCAAAGAACTCTATGAAAAGGCACTCCTCAGTTATAATCGTCTCGCAGCTACTGGAATCGGAGGATCGGATGAAGAATGACAAAACCTTTGAACCCCCTTCTAGCGCACGTATTGCATACAGACTGATCTGTTCATTGTTCGGTATGCTATTCGTTACCGTTTTTCTGCCTATTACTGTAGCAGCGCAACTTGAAGGACGGATTGCTTATGCAGTTTCAGGTTTTAACGAAAAACTGGGTAGATCAGATTTTAATCTATACATGACAACTTTTACCGAAAAGGAAGATTTTGAGACAATCGCGTTGAATCATTCAGGATTGTATCCTGTGTGGAGTCCCAAAGATGACACGTTATACTTTGTCCAACATGTTGGCACTGAATCCCATATCTTTTCTATTGATGTGACCAAACCGAAGCAAAAGACCCAACTTACTGCCATTGGTGGTACCTACCGCTTTCTTTCCGTTTCACCTAACGGTAAAAAACTCGCCTTCAACGGATATACAAATCAACAACTACAACAAGATAACCAGATTTGGATACTTGATCTTGATACCGGTGAAATGGAAACGGTCACCTCTATTCCACATTTTGGGAGAACTTTCTTCTTTTTCGGCATCTCTTGGGGTCCCCAAAGTCAGAGATTGGTGTTTTCATTGGAAAGATCCGGCGGGTTAGAACAACTTTACCTTTTAGATATTGAAACACAAGAAATAGAAGTATTGACTGAATTCAATATAGATTATTATCCCGTGTGGTCACCAGATGGACAAAGGATTCTGTTCCGAAGGTGGAACAGAGAATTTGATACACTGCTTACAATTGATGTTGAAACAAGAGCAATTTCCCCACTCTTCACCGTAGATAAACAGACGTCAATGTGGACAGACTGGTCATTTGATGGACAATCTATTATCTATTCGCGATGGGGAGTATTCTACCTATATGATATTGACTCTGGCAAAGCAGAAGAACTCTTTCAAGTAGAGGGTGGTATTTTTGCAATTTCTTGGTGGCGTCAGGACGTGCTACCTGTAGAACCTAAACAGAAGTTGGCAACAACATGGGGAGATGTCAAGAGCGACTCCAGATATAGTGAATAGTGAAATAATGATACAAAGTCCTTGTAGGAGCGATCTCCGAATCGCGACTTAACGTAGTGATAGTCGGGAATCGGCCAGAATCATGTTAACTGGCCTCCTACATCTCACATGTTCCATTATTTCAGAAGTTTACTATAATACGATAAATGACGGTTAAACCGATGCTATTTAATGTAGAAAAAACCTTAGAATACGATAAAATCAAAGAACATCTCATCAAGTATACCGCCTCTCAGTTAGGACAGGCGAGGGTTGATAAACTCACGCCTTACGATACACTTGATACCGTTCAGCACCAACTCAAGTTGTGTTCAGAGGTAAAATCATTTCATCAACAGTGCGGGGGGATACCGTTAGATGGTCTCATGGATGTCAGTAGCCAACTTCAGCAAGCGTCCAAAACAGGGGCTGTCTTAACCCCCGAAGAATTGCTAAATGTTGCGAAAGTTGCCAAACTTCCATCCCTCATTAAAAAGAAATTCAAACGTGAAAATTGTGAAGAACTTAATAGATTACGACAGATTATAGAATCTTTGCCAGTATTTGACCAACTTGTTGAATCTATCTGCTACTGTGTCAGTCCAGAAGGCGCAATACTTGACCGTGCCAGTCCGGACTTACGTTCCATCCGTCGCAAACTCATAAGAATTCGTGACAATATACATCAGAAATTAGAAGCAATCCTCCGTTCTTCTGATTACGAAAAAGTGATACAAGAATCGGTCATCACTTCCAGAAACAACCGTTTTGTGATACCGATCAAGCAGGATGCGAAAGCCTTTTTCAACGGTGTCGTTCAGGGACAATCTACCAGCGGGGCAACTTACTTTATGGAACCGCTGTCAATAGTTGAGATGAACAATGCACTCCACGAAGCAACAGAAGCAGAACAACGCGAGATTCAAAGGATACTCTTAGATTTAACCGATCAACTTCGTGAAGAACTTACCTTTTTTGAACTTGCCCTTAACATTCTGGCGGAACTTGATTTCCTAAAGGCAAAAGCACTGTTGAGCATAGACCTAAACGCTGTTGAACCGAAATTAAATACAGAGGGAACCCTTAATCTATTAAAAGCACGGCATCCGCTGCTTGTATTCCAAACGCGGGCAAATAAACATGCCAATAGACAGGAGGCAGACGCACTTGATAACAGAGAACACCCCACAGAGGTCGTTCCTACAGATGTTTATGTCGGAGATAAATTCAAAACACTCGTTATCACGGGACCAAATACGGGCGGTAAAACAGTTGTTCTCAAAACGGTAGGATTATTAAGTTTGATGGCACAGTCAGGTTTGCATATACCCGCAGCACACGGCAGTGAACTCCCTATTTTCCATAACATTTTTGCGGATATTGGTGATGATCAGAACATTGAACAGAATCTCAGCACATTTTCCTCACACATTACAAAAATTAGCAAGATGTTAAACACGATTGAAAATGATGAAACGACACACACATTGGTGCTTTTAGATGAAATCGGTGCAGGAACTGACCCGAAGGAAGGAACAGCACTCGGTATCGCTATCTTGTCATGGCTAAGCGAAAGGAATGTCAGCACCATCGTTACGACGCATTACGGGGCACTTAAGGCTTATACGCATACACAGAACAAGATGGAAAACGCTTCAATGGAATTTGATTGGAACACGTTACGTCCAACTTACCGACTGAAGATAGGTGTTCCTGGCAGTAGTAATGCTATAAAGATCGCCGAACAACTCGGACTCCCACAATCAATCCTTACAGATGCTGAAAATCAATTGGGTCATAACAATCTGGCTGTGGAAGACCTGCTAATTGAACTGCAACGCACACAGCATAAATTAGATGCTGAACGTGAACAACTCAAGGAGCAGACACGACAGACTGAAATAGAACAGAATAGGTATAAACACCTTATTGATACATTTGAGACAGAACAGGAAACACGCCAACAGACCGCAGAAGATGAAGCATTTGAGATCATATCCACCGCACGACGCACAGTAGACAACGTTGTCGCTGATATACGAAGAGAACAAGCCTCCAAAGCAAGTATCCGAGAAGCATTTTCCAGAATAGAGAACGCAAAAAGACAACTCAAACCTGAACCTCCCCCAGAAAAACCGAAGAAAACTAAACCCATTGCTAATGTTAATGTAGGAGACAAAGTGCGGATTATACAGATAAATCGTTTCGGTCAAGTTACGGCTATCCATAAACAGAGCAATACCCCTTTACAGGTACGTGTTGGCACAATGCAGATGCAGCTCTCCTACGATAAAATTGATAAAGTGATACCGAAAAAAGAATCTCAACACATTGCCGACTCTGTGTTAGAAATTCAATACAACAAAGCGAGTTCTGTCAAAGAGGAACTCTCAATTCACGGAATGCTTGTCAAAGAAGGGATTGATATTGCCGATAAATATCTGGATGATGCCTATCTTGCAGGATTATTAAGTGTAAGGATTCTTCATGGAAAAGGAACGGGTGCTTTGCGCAGCGCAATCCATAAAACGTTGGCAGCGAATCCTCACGTCATTGATTTTCAATACGCACCGCATCATGAAGGTGGTGAGGGTGTAACAGTTGTTAAATTCAAGGAATAGTTGTCCGACTGAATTTTGTATCTACAATCTACAATTGACGTATTGATTAACGGGTAATCTCATGGCAGCAAAGAATTATATTTCACGAGAAATAACTGAAGAGGTCCGGAGTCGTAACAATATCGTTGACGTGATATCTGAGTGTGGCGTTGCGCTGAAGCAAGCTGGTACTAACTATAAAGCGTTATGTCCATTTCACGAAGAAAAGACTCCTTCTTTTTCGGTGTCATCAGAAAAGCAGATATTCTACTGTTTTGGATGTCAAGCTGGCGGTGATGTCATCCACTTTTTGCAAAAACATGAGAGTAAAAGTTTCGTTGAATCCATAGAATGGCTTGCGAAAAGAGCAAATATCACGTTGCCAGCGCGAGATGCAAAATACAGTGCACGTCAAAAACGTATCAATGACCTCAGTGAACTCAACACGTTTGCTGTCAAATACTATCACGAACTCCTACGTACTGGTCAGCACAGTCAGCATGCACGGGAATACCTCAAAAATCGCGGGATTGTCACCAAGACGACTAACCTGTTCCAACTCGGTTATGCAAAAGCGCAACGGAATGACCTCGTAAAGACTGCAACGCATGAGGGGTGGACAGTTGAGCAGTTAGTTGATGCAGGACTGGTAAAGAATGAGGATAAAGGTCCACAAGACCGATTTTGGAACCGTCTCCTATTCCCGATTCATAATGAAAGAGGGATTCCTGTCGGTTTTGGCGGACGCGCACTCTCTAACGAACATCAACCGAAATATCTGAACTCACCCGGAACTGACTTATATAACAAAAGCAGAATTCTATACAATCTGGACAAAGCACGACAATCTATAGCCAGAAAAAAGTCTGCAATTCTTGTAGAGGGATATATGGATGTGTTGATGCTCTACCAACACGGCATAGAAAATGTAATAGCAGCGTCTGGCACATCATTAAGCGAAGAACACGCGGCACTGCTGAAACGTTACACCCCTGAAGTTGTCATCGTCTTTGATGGAGATGTATCCGGTTTGCAGGCAGCACAACGGGGATTGAATAGACTCATTGCGGAAGAAATCCGAGTCCGTATAGCGTTGATGCCGAAGGGAGACGATCCAGATTCCTTCGTCAAAGAGAATGGTGCGGATGCTTTTACCGAACGTATTGACAGATCCATTAACCTGATAGAGTTCCAAATCCAAGCTGCTGTTCAAGAAAAAAATATCAGACGTCCCGATGTAATAACCCGTGTCGTTAGAGATGTAAGTGAACTACTTGTCAATATCAAGCATAGAGTTGAACGTGCAGAGTATGTAAAATACGCGGCCAGGGAACTTAATGTGGATGAGGGATTAATCTGGAGGGAATTGCGAGACTTAGGATTGAAAGAGACCCCTACTGCAAACCGTAAGATACCTGCAAAGAAAATGACAATACGCGAACAAATTGAATACAAATTTATCCAATCTTTACTACAGACACCAGAGCATATACCAGGCGTTAAATCTGTATTTGACTATAATGATATTTCGCAACCTCACCTTGCTAAAATTGCCGAATTGCTTTGGCGCGCAAGCGAAAATGGAGATACTGTTGAAATTCAACATGTCCTTGATAATTGTGAGGACGAAAAACTTAAAAATGCTATTACCAGACTACTTATAAGCGGTCAAGTGATTTCAAACCATACTTCTATAATTCAGGGATGTCTCAAAAAACTGAGAAATTATATTTATCAAGATGTTGAACAACGTGTTCGTTCTAACGCCTTTTCTGGTGGAGACGATGATCTTGAAAAATTTAAGGAACTTGTAGAACTATCAAATCAAAGACGCGCCTATGCTCAGAAACAGGTAATCCAACTGAAACAGAAAACAGAACATACCGATGCAGCAACAGATACATCCACAATTGCTAAAGACTTCAAATAGGAGACTCACATAATGAATACGGCACAAACAGATATATCCAATATCAAGTTTATAGATGTTCAGCGGAATATCAATATACGTGAACAAGAGATATCACGCCTCATGAAGCAACATAGCATACCCACAGAATGGTTTGATGCAGAATTCAAACCTGAAGCTTATAATTTTAGGACGGATGCTGTGAAGGATGCTTATACCACTATCGTCCGTTATCAAAAAGAAATCTGTCAATATATTGACGCCTTCTGTATATCCCGCAATAGCCTAAAAGCAGTTAGAGGAGAGATTGACACCCGTGTTGTGGAGGCACATGATGCCAAGATGGCGATCGTCAATGCACATCTCTGGTTGGTTGTTAGGATCGCTAAGCATTTTAGAAAGAAGGCACATGGTGTAGAATTTCTTGATATAATTCAGGAAGGCACCATCGCTCTAATGAAGGCAATTGATAATTTTGATTATAAAAGCGGATACAAGTTTAAAACTTATGCCACTTGGTGGATACGTCAAGGTATTGTACGTGCCATGACGAAACAGGAAGATACGTCAAATAGCGAAGAATAGCGAACCGAAAACATAAGGTAATATAGAACATCAATCAAAAAGGAGAGTTTACTTGTGGACTTAGGAAATACGCACCCACCCGAATTTAATGATGCCGACGATCCGGATCAAGTTGAGTTTGATGAATTAATTGATTTACCCCCCGGGGAAATCAGTGAACGCGAAGATTCAATTAAGGCCTATCTGCGTAACATAGGCAAAATTCCGTTGCTGGACAAAGAAAAAGAGATCGAATTGTCTCAGCAGATAGAACTGGGTTTGCGTCAAGCACAAGAAGCAACATTTGCAACGCGTTTAGCGGTCGTTGAAGTACGCAAACTGCTATATAAAATCATCATCGCGAAAAAACGGGCATCTGATATTGTTGATATGGTAGTTACAAGCAATTCAACGCGTGATAAGGAACGGAAACTACGGGATAAAGTCGAAAAAACAATGCACGTCATTGAGTCTTTAGAATTGGAATATCTGACGACACTGAAAGCATCCAAAAAAGGCGACACGAAGCAAGACGCTACGTTTGTAGAACTTCAAACTGTCGGGAAACATGCAACTTTTGTCAAGCATCTTGAACAGTTGAAAATTGACAGGGAAGAAATTAGTAAAATTTCTGGTATGGTCAAAGAAGTTGATCGGAATATTAGTAATAGAGAAAAAGAGATTGAACGACTTCAGAAACAACATAATCTACCAGCATCGTGCTTCAACGGCACGCACAACCCTAAAACCCGTAAGTTCAAAAACAGTGCAGCCAAACAGGCATATATAGATATCGTCCGTTACCAACGCGAAATTCAGCAATATATCAAAACTATCGGCATGCCGCGTGATACGCTTCAATCTATTACAAAGCAGATTTCTGTCGGTGAAGACAATGCTGAAGCTGCTAAAAAAGCAATCGTTGAAGCGAACCTACGTTTAGTCGTTAGCATCGCTAAGAAGTATCGTAATCAAGCACCGGGACTTGATTTCCTTGACCTTATTCAAGAAGGCAGCATCGGATTGATGCGGGCGGTTGATAAGTTTGATTATCAGCGAGGCTATAAGTTCAGCACCTATGCAACATGGTGGATACGACAGAGTATCACACGGGCAATCGCGGACCAAGGACGCACAATCCGTATTCCTGTCCACATGCATGAAAGAATCAATAAACTCAGACGCACCGAACGTTCACTACTTCAAGAATTAGGACGGAGACCAACGCCAGAAGAGATCGCTGAAGATATTGGAATTCAACCAGAAAAAATTAGAGAAGTATTGCGGAATGTTCCGGAAACTGTATCATTAGAAACCCCTATCGGAGACGATGACGATGATAGCCAATTAGGCGATTTTATTGAAGATGTTAGTGTACTATCACCTGCAACAGAAGCCGAACTTAGCATACTCAAAGAACGAATCCAAGAAGCACTTGCTGACCTATCCGAGCGGGAGCGCGAAGTGATCGTGCTGCGATTCGGTATTGAAGACGATAACGCAAACCCACTCTTATCTGAAACAACCCGGAATAGGATTGCTGCGTTATGTATTACAACCGGTTATCCCAAGACGCTTGAAGAGGTAGGTGTCGTCTTTGATGTAACTCGGGAACGTATTCGGCAAATTGAAGCGAAAGCCCTCCGCAAACTCCGCCATCCAATACGGAGTTACCGTCTACGAGGATTTATAGACTAATATTTCTAAAATTCTAATACTGCCTCCTTAAAAATTTATTTCTCTTTTTTTACTGTTTTTGCTATAATGTAAAAACTTACAAGATGGACTTGTAAGGAAAAACTTCTACTAACGCATAATACGCAAGGAGGCATGTTATGTTTGGAAGAAAAAAGAAGATGATCCCAACTATTAGTTCAGGGGTCGCCGGTCCACTCGGGGTCTTACATCTACCGCGATTTTGGTCAAAAGTGTTGATGGATGCTAAGGGAGTTCTCCACGGGGACTACCCAGCATGTGGCGCAGGTTTTGACCAGATGGTCTTAGATGGACTTGGACTTGATAAAGATGCAACACTGGCATATATCCGAGACAACGCACCGACATATCCACAATTTGAAGCTTGGGTTTTAGAGCAAAAAGGCGGCAGTCTTGATGCTGATGCAGTCGCTGAGTTGAACACGGCAATCACAGGGTATAATCACGATGACGATACCCGAACAAGCATCCTCGGGGCAAGTGCCATTGAAGACGATGGTCTATTTTAGACGCTGTCAACCTTAACAACCTTGATGATTGGTATGAACTTCACGCAAATTTATAATGGTTTTCAGACATCTCCACTTATGTTTAGATAGAACACATAATGTGGAGATGTCTCTTTGTTGAAATAACTACTTATCTGCCGCTGTTGTGAGTTCAATTGCGGTACCCGTTTCGGAGGATTTCAGTCCAGCAAGCAGAATCTCAGTGGCATGTCGCGCCGTGTAAACATTGGAGAGAGGCGGTTGTGTCCCAGCACGGATATGTTCAGCGAAATGTGCGTGCATCCCACTCGGTGCAGCGTCGCTACAGTCTATCGCTTTCGTATCCACAGATGCATGTTCTCGTGTATAGGATGTAGGTGTCCACTGTGTGAGAGCTGCGCCATCTTTTCCGGGCATCGTGAACTTACCAGCAGTGCCGTGAACACTGGATTCACCTGTTCGTGCAGGGTCACACCAACTGGTTTCAGCGGTAACGATTCCACCCGACTGCATCTCGAGCACAAGTGTTGCGACATCTTCTAATTCAGTCGGTTTGTCGAATGTGGATACGAAACCTGTCACGCGTTTAAAAGTACCGAGCATAGCAACAAGACCGGAGACAGCATAAACACCCATATCAAAAAGTGCACCGACGCTTGCCTGTTTCGCATCGAAAAACCACAGGTCGTCCCCCGATTCACCGAAAATATCACGGATTTCGGCATAGTAAATCTCAGGACCACCGTGGCTACTTCGCATTCTTGCGCCAGACACGCGTCCGATGGCTTCTTCGGCAATCAGTTGACGGACTTTATAGGTGGCAGCACTGAAATGTGGTAGACACATTACTGTTTTGCCACTCGCTTCGGTAGCAGCAACAAATTGATTTGCTTCGTCCATTTCGCCGCAGAGCGGTTTTTGCATCAACACATGTTTGCCTGCTTCCAACGCTTTAACACCCCATGAAACATGTAATGGATGTGGGGTACCAACGAGGATAGCATCAAGTGTGTCATCAGCAATAATAGCCTCGTAATCCTGTGTCCAACGTGGTATATCAAATTCTTGACATTGATGTTTTAAGCGGTGTTCGCGTCTGCCACCAATGACAACAACTTCAAAATCTTCTCCTCTTTTCAAATCAGGTAGATGCATACGGCAGACGATACCGCCAGCACCAATAACACCGAGTTTAAATTTATCCATATTTCTCATGATTCCTTCTTCTGTAGGAGGGAACTCCGCTTCCCGACTGCCAGTTTTGATAGTCGGGAATCGGAGTTCCCTCCTACAGAAAAGAATGTTCATTTAATTCCATATTATACTATAAATGAAACAGTTACGTAATAAAGCACTTAAACAGTTTTTAAGACAGTCAGGTTCTCCATCAGTTGAACTTGTATTTGTTCTACAAGATGTTGAGGACCCGGTTAACGTTGGTGCAACCTTCAGAATTGCCGATGCTTGTGGTGTGCGTGAAATCGTGTTAGCGGGTATTAGCGCGCATCCACCCGATCCGACTATTGCGGGTATTGGACGCGGGACACATCGACGTGTTCCGTGGCACACAACAAAATACGCTGCCGATGCTATTGAAGCATACAAAGAGGAAGGATATCTTGCATGTGCGTTAGAGGTTGCAACGGATGCCAGGCCGTACCATACAGTAGAGTATCCTGATAAAGTGTGCTTGATTGTCGGCAACGAATTTCGTGGTATTTCACGCCGTACCTTTGAAGTCTGCGATATGGCAATATACCTACCGATGTATGGCAAAGTCGGTTCCTTGAATGTCCATGTTGCCTTAGCAGTCGCATCATACCATATTTTGCATCAATGATGTTCGCGTATGTTAACTATGCCATCAGCACCTTCTTTTTGAATATATTAGCAATTTGAAGGGGTAGTGTCAACAACTTTTGCTGTTGATGGGTGTGTAAAGTATTGGTTACTTGTCTGAACCAGGATTTTCAGGATTATAGGATTTTCAGGATAAGAGGTTTTTGGTGAGTATAAGACGGATATGGTAGAATCATTACAGACTTTGATGACGGTATTACTTTTTCGGATTAAAAAGTTTCGGGTCAATTTCAACGTTTAAACGGATGTTAGAAATATATACCTCATTATGTGATTCGTATTCGTTCTCGTAAATGACTTGATGCGCGATTTTGATACCATCTACTTCCTTATACTGTTTGAAAGACTGAACTGTATCTACGCGTCCGTCACTATATACATACTGCACAATAAGATGTGTCTTTTCACTGATGAAGATTTTTAAGGGTTTCCCTGAAGGTTGACGAACACGTAGCACCGAAGTTGGCACACCGTTCACGTTCTCAATACCGACATATTGTATAGGAATCTCGTTTTGCGCGAGTTTTATCAATAACCATATCGGCTCATGAAAAACCCTGTCCTTGTTGTATTGGTTAATATATTTAGCTTCTTCATGAGGTAACTCCTCAAGTTTACCATCTTCTGATGTATATAATGAAGTGCCATCAAACAGTTGGATGTATTGCTCACCTGCATTCGTATGTAATTCTGTCCTGTATTTATCTTTGTAAAGGTAGACTCTACTGTATCCCTCCATCTCAGAAGTACCATCAGGGAAGTATTCAAAATGTCTCACATTCATCACCATGTTCTCTACTGCTTGTAGTTTTTCAAATCCCCCGTGCGCTTCAACTGTCTTTGCAACTATCACATCCGTTCTCTGATCATCATAAGTGGCAAGGTTCTCCTTCACCAATTCATCAAGCACTTTATCAAGAGATTCCACGTCAGACTGCGTCTCTCGCACCACACCATCGCTATCCAATAGAAAGACAGATGGTAGCGTGCGTATCTGATACATATCGGCTATTTTCCCGTGCGTATCCCAGGAATGCATCCATGCGTCACCTTTAGGTTCAATCGGTTTCACGATAGGATTTTCAGAGGCATCTGGGTTCACAGAGATAATCTGAAACGTCTGGTCTTTATATATGTCATGAATCTTTTTCAGACTTGGATTCTGTGTGTTCGTTTTGTCATAATAGAGCAAAACTGTCTGTCCTTCGTATTGATTTAAACTAATCCTTTGACGACTATCAATTCCCTGTCGCATCCGGAAATTAGGGGCAGTCAGTCCTATCCAGGCATTGTGGAACTTTTTGACTTCACCTATCCGAGAGGATAAATCAGTCTCAAGTATCTTCCTTGCAATTTGTGCTGGCAAACGGACTGCATAATCAGGATGCGTTATGAGTTTTTTATAGACGGTATCTGCCTTATCGTGTGCTTTCTGTTTATCATACGCTAATCCCAATTCCAGCAAACCATGTTCATGAGGTCTCCATCTTAATGCATCCGCAGATCCATCTGAATAACGTGTAACAGCGATATGATCATGTGAGACATTCGCAATTAGTTTTTCAAAAATAGAAATACCTCTTTCTACTTGTCCGAGTTGCGTTAGTGCTTTGCCGTAGTAATAGTAGACTTCACCAATCCGTTCAGATGATGGATGCTTTTTGATAAAGTCATCTGACAATGTAACCAATTTCTTTAATGCATCAGTATCATTTGGATCGGTAAGGTGCTTCATAAACCCAAGTACTGCTGTTGACGAAATTTTCTTATATGTTTCATCTATTGTGCGCGTATCAAGTCTCTTCAGAGTCGCACTTGCGCCTGAACCAACCTGCTGCGCATAAGATGTATTAACACAAAAAACTGTAAACAATACCAGAACACTGTTTATCCAGATACATAATTGTGTATGTTTTCGGAAGAACATTGTAAACCTCCACAATTGAAACTATCATGATGTTTTGTATTGAAAAGGAGACAAATTCTTCATGAAATTTAGTGTGAATTGTAAAGGAATTTGAAGAAAACGGTTGAACAGGAACTCTTTAGTCCCGTATGAAGATTAAGATTTAAATTGGGTAACATCTCGACGGGCAATGAATTGCCCTACTACAAACGGGTGGGCTCGTAGTAGGGCAATGAATTGCCCGTCTATTACCTAAAGGATTTTTAATCTTCATAAGGCATTCATAGCGTTGATTTATAGGTAGGACGAAACGAAACTACATTATAGCCACAATTATTAAATGCTCAAAACAACGTTTCGGTAGGCAACAGGACCGTGGTCCCCCTGCAAGAGTAAGGGACCTGTAGCAGCTTCTTCATTTAGCATTGCCCCGCGTGTAACCCCTACGACCTCAACGTCCTCGTGCACTATCTGTCCATTCCACACAACTTTGACAAAGGTTGCATTAGCGGTTTTATTACCGTTTGCGTCAAACTTTGGGGCACGGAAGGTAATATCATAAGTTTGCCATTCTCCGGGAGGTTTGCTGGCATTCACACGCGGTGGCACACCATCAACGGGTTTATTGTCTATCCAACGACAATATACACCACCACACGATCCGTAGTTAAGCTCTGTTGCACCCCAACTATCCAATATTTGGATTTCGTATCTCCCCATTACGTAGACACCTGAGTTGGAACCTTGTGGCACCATAAATTCCACGTGGAGTTCACAATCACCGTGTTCATATTCTGTATAGAGATCAGCAGTACGTCCAGTCGGTCCATTGTAAAAGATGCCTTCGCCGGGAGTTGCTGTCAACAACTTACGATCATCTGTGTTGAGTGCGACATCACCGATAGCAGACCACGCATGTTCCGATGCACCGCCTCTTGCGTGCCAATTATCCAAATTTTTACCGTTAAAAAGTTCAACTTGAGTCATAATAGCCTCCTTATTTGAAAAGCAAATACCAATATGTATAGAAATTGCTGTCCTAAACTTATGGATAGTGCCGGTTAACTTGTGTTGACACTGACTAATTCTTGGTATTATATCATTGATTAATGTTTTTATCTATATTTACTATAGTCCGGAAAATTTTCGTAACTCTGGGAATGCTATAACATTAATACCTTGACAAATATCGTAAAATGACATATCTTTATAGGAATACAATATACTAAACGGTGTTATATGAAACAAACATTCTTATTTTTGACATTATCCCTACTGATGGGAACTCTTGCTGTTTTCATAATATCTACAATTGAAGCGGATACAACTGAGACACAAACCAGCACCTCAGAGAACCTAAAAACACCCTTTGCTGAAGGATGTAATAAGTGCCACGGAGATGAAGATGCCTATAAAGAATGGACGCAAGCTGGACATTCACATGCACTTGTTAACCTGCTTGAAGGTCCCTATGAGGTTAAGACATCTTGTTTGAGTTGCCATTCCTCTGGATATACTATGTTCGCCGAGAGAGGGATTCCTGGACACCCGTATAACGAAAAAACAGCGGTCAATGCAGTTGCTTGTTCCTCTTGCCATTCGCACGCAAGTAAAGAGGAACATCTATTGGTAATACCGGCAAAGAAACTATGTGTCACCTGTCATAAGATGGACTGCGGATGTGCTGGTGCAGGTATTGTCCATCAATCACAATCGGAGATGTTCTTAGGTCGTGAGGGTGCGGGAGTTAAACGGATGCCGTCACCACACGTGCGCGCCATGAAAAAGCGGTGTGTCCACTGCCACATGGCAAAGGTCGAACAGAAAGAGGACACCCAGAAAAACGTGGCACAGGAAACTATTGCAAAACACGGAGGACATACCTTCAAAGCTGACTTCTCAACTTGTGGAAACGCAGGATGCCACGACAGTGCCGACAACGATATGTCTAAAAGACTACCGGTATATCGTGCTGAAATAGAAGAAAAAATGAAGACAGTGAAGGCAATGCTGGATAGTGCAGCAGATAAAACTTCACAAGCATATAAAGACGCTAAACTAAACTACGACATGGTGAAAGGAGACAGCGGTTACGGTTTACACAACATCCCCTATGCCCGCGCGCTATTAGAGCATAGCCTCTCACTAAAATCAGAGATAAATGCTACCGAAGGTCAGTAAATGTTCTGCCTCTGTTTCCAGGCCGGTAGGTGCGATAATCCCCAGGCCGGTAGGTGCGATTTCCTAATCGCACCGGATCCTACGCGAGAACCTTATATGGAACTGGTTGGGACTAATCCTGTGCGATTAGGAAATCGCACCTACCAGGGTTTGATTAGGAAATCGCACCTACCCGGGTTTGGAGAGGCAAGACTTTATCTTCCAGCACTTAGTACTTTTTTCAACGGGACATCTTTTTCTTGCGGAATGTAGAAACTCATCGCATCGTCAACAACGCCGAGTAATTGCTTCTGAATCGGATTACATTTTTCAACTAACTCATCAGGCATCGTGATATAATCCATCGGTTTGATCCAGCGGTATGCATATCCCATAAAGATAGTCTTACGCGGTATTCCTGACCAATTGTGTCCGATGCCGTGATATGTCCGTTGTTCAAAGAGGAAAGCATCGCCAGCATTGACGTTCATTGGGATTGCGCCGCGTGCCCAACCTGTTTCGGGGTCTTTTGCGGGAAAACCTGTTAATCGGTTGCTTCCCGGCACTAAAACCGTCGCACCTGATGCAGGATCAGACTGATCACTAATAGCATAAGCGATCTTAAGAAGGATCCGCGGATGGGGTTCTTGCATCTCACGAAATGACGATCCACCATCACGGTGTAGTCCAATATGGTACTTCACTTTATCAGGCGGTTCCTCTTTTGAGGGGAGGACGATCAGATGTGATGTAATCATCTGGATGTTCCAGTTCAGCACACCGCAGGCAAGTGGAAATGTCTTGTGCCAGTCAAGAAGTTGAAGAAACGCTTCATGATGCGTGATGCAATTGCGTAGGTTCAGTTTACCGCCACCTTCCAGATTGCCGGCTGCCTCCTCTTTAGCATAAACTTCGTCAACTGCAGCGTCAATTTCTGCGACAACATCTGGGGATAACGCGTTCTTAATTAAGATGTATCCATTGTCATCCACAAACTGTTTTTGTTCAGTCGAAAGGACTGCTGTTTCAGCAATATCGCTAATCGGTTCCATATTTTCATCCTTTGTTTGACATGTTCATGTTCAATCTATGTGACTACTATTTTGGACGTTGGCATGTGTTTATAGAATTATAGTATACAAGAATTCACTGAAAATCTCAAGAAAATTTTGAATTTTGCATTTATAGTGAAATATATAAATATGTTTACACCTCTTCTGTAGGAGGGAACTCCGATTCCCGACTGAACACTTTGATAGTCGGGAATCGGAGTTCCCTCCTACAGAAAAGCATGTCAAATTAATTCCATATTCTACTACATACATCGGAAAGTTCTATATCAGATTTGATACCTACACATTCGCACCAAGCAACACAACCCTCAGCAAGCGGTCAAGAACCTATACCGCATACACTTACGAACCAGAAACGTCAACATTTCGGTGCTACATGGCGTGCGATCCTAATCGGCACACTACTCACCATTCCAAACGTCTATTGGATTTTGGATTCAGCGGGACAAGGTTATCCTACCACAATTTCACTCTATTTCAATGTCATCTTTTGTATTTTTGTGCTTACCGGTGGAAATCTCGTCCTGTCATGGACAATGCCGAGAGTCGCATTTCAACAAGGTGAACTGTTGACTATCTATGTCATGCTTGCCATTGCCTCTTCTCTGGCAGGTCATGATGTTCTCCGCGTCCTAATACCGATGATCCCTTACGCTTTCTGGCACGCTACACCGGAAAACGATTGGACACATCTGTTTCACCGTTATGTGCCTGATTGGATAGCAGTTAAAGATAAAACCTTTTTAACAGAATACTACCGGGGTGAATCCAGCTTATATCGCTGGGAAATCATTGAGGGATGGCTTACGACCACCCTCACCTGGGGTGGTTTTTTGTGTGCACTCGTACTGGCAATGGTATTTATCAACACGCTTGTGCGTAAGCAGTGGACAGAACATGAGAAACTGAGTTATCCAATTATTCAACTCCCGCTTGAATTGACAAACGTCACCAAGACAAAGTTGTTGACAAGCAGAATGATGTGGCTCGGATTTGCGATTGCTGGAACAATTGATATACTCAACGGATTGCACTATCTGTTTCCATCTGTACCGAGTCTGGGTGGACGGCTTTACGACATGCGTCCATTTTTTACACAGAAACCGTGGAGTGCAATTGGCTGGACTCCGATTGCTGTATTCCCGTTTGCTGTCGGTATGGCATTCTTTATTCCGCTGGACTTGTCATTCTCCTGCTGGTTCTTCTATCTGTTTTGGAAGGCAGAACGCATCTTTGGCGATGCTTTGGGTATCAGAGGTATGCCGAACTTTCCTTTTACAGATGAGCAATCTTTTGGTGCGTATATCGGTTTATTCGTTATTGCTATTGTGGCAACGCGAAAACACCTTGCACAGGTGGGACGCAAACTCTTTACGCAGCGTAAAGGAGAAGACCCTGATGAACCGATGTCTTATCGTGGTATGGTCAATCTGCTTAATTGCGAGTCTGTTATTCCTTGCTATCTTCTGCAACGCCGCTGGAATGTCTGTGTGGGTATTTCTGGTATTCTTCGGTATTTACTATGCGATATCCACTGCTGTCACCCGGATGCGTGCTGAGCTCGGTTCACCTGTACACGATTTACATTTCATCGGTCCTGACGAGATGATGCCTCGTATCTTTGGAACCCGTTTTCTCGGTCCACGAAACTTGACGATGTTAGCGTATCTCTTCTCTATCAACCGTGCCTATCGTGGACATCCGATGCCGCATATCCTTGAAGGCTTCAAACTCGCTGAAAGGACACGAATTTCTAACCGCAGATTACTTATCGCGATGTGTGTCGCGATAGTTATCGGCACATTCGGTTCATTTTGGGCATTCTATCATATATCATACATAGAAGGGGCACGTGATTGGTTTGCTGGCAGACCCTTTAACCGACTTCAGAGTTGGTTAACGTCTCCAAGAGTACCCGATATACCAGCGATTGTCGCGATGTGTGTTGGGTTTCTGATAACAGGTTTCTTGATGTTTATGCGGATAAAACTATTCTGGTGGCCCTTTCATCCTGCCGGATTTGCTATTTCCAGTAGTTGGTCAATGAATGTCTTTTGGTTTTCAATCTTTGTCAGTTCAGTCATCAAATGGATCATACTGAAGCAGGGAGGTGTTAGTCTGCACCGCAAACTCATACCGTTCTTCCTCGGTCTGATACTGGGAGAGTTTATTGTAGGTGGTGTTTGGAGTCTTATTGGGATAACGTTGGATAGACCGATGTATCGGTTCCTGTTTTAGGTGTGCCAACTGTTTCTGCATCAATAGACCTGGTTTAGAAAAAGGTATTCAATCAATCTGCTTTTAAACTTCCCCAACTTATAAAATCTTTTCCTCTTGCCGAAATTAACCCTCTTAATCGAACAGTTGCCAGCTGCTGCCGTTCTCCCGCATGCGACACATCCTCTATGCGATAGTAGTAGACAGTATCCGATTTGGCGGTGGTATCTGTCCACTTATAGGTATTGTGTTTCCCCGTTGTGCCAGCACCTTTAATCATCGTCGTGTTGACGACCTTGAACTCACCGTCCTTTGTTCTGCCACGGTAGATATAGAAACCTGCGTTATTTACTTCTGACTCCGTTGTCCAGCTTACGATGACTCCTTCTTCGGTAATTTCTGCTTGGAAATGGGATAAGGTGACGGGCAAAGGTTTTTTAGGGTCATTGAGGAATATCTTGATGCTTGGATTTTGTCGTATCATTTCAAAAAGCGGTTTTCGATTCTTAATCGGGTTACCGAAAAGCGTTAAGTTTCTTAGATTTACCAGTCCGACGAGAGAACTCACATCGCTAATTTGATTATCAATCAGATTTAAAGTTACTAATTGTGTCAATCCGGATAGGGGATTGATATCTGTGATTTGATTGTCTCTCAAGTGTAAGGAGGTTAATTGCGTTAATCCTGAAAGTGGACTGATGTCCCTAATTTCATTTCTCCACAAATACAACTCTTTCATCTGTGTCAATCCTGAAAGAGCATTTAGTGCGTTAATTTGGTTGTAAATTAGATTTAAGTTTCTCAAAGTCGTTAGTTCTGCAAGTGGTGTGAGGTCAGTGATTTGATTGTAATTAAGTGCTAAAACTGTTATCTGTGTCAATCCTGCAAGATGGGTAACATCACTAATTTGGTTCCTTGCGAGATGTAGAAATCGTAGACGTGTCATATCTGAAAGATCAGGGATAACACTGATTTTATTGGAGTTCAACATTAACGAATTCAGATTCGTCAATCTTTGGAGGGGTTTGATATCACTGATTTGATTACCACCAAGGGATAAATCCACCAAATTCACTAAACCTGACAGCGGAGTGAGATTACTGAGTTGCCTATTATCAAAAAGGTATAATTCCTCCAAGTTTATCAACGGTCTAAGTGGTGTAAGGTCATTGATATTGTTCGCGTAAAGATATAATTTCTCCAAATTCGTCAGACCGGAAAGCGAACTGATATTGCTTATTTGATTCCTCCCGATTCGTAATTCTGTTAATTGCGTTAATGCTGTGATCGCGCTGATATCGCTAACCTGATTTTCGGAAAAAGTGAGTCGCTCCAAATTTACCAACCCACTAAGCGGTGTTACTTCATCAATAGTATTACCATCAAGGTACAAAAAGATCAGATCTGTCATTCCAGCAATGGGGGTGATGTCGTAAATCTGATTGTTTGAGAGATCTAAACTGATCATTGTGAATGCGTGTTCAAGACCGGTAAGGTCTGTTATCTGTTGATTATGAGCATTTAAATGTCTTAACCTTGCCATATCAAGTTGTGTGATATCCACCCCAGCATCTAATCTAAGTCTTTCACGGATAACTGATGCTAAATTTGAATCTGGTATTGAGATCACTTCAGGGGGTGGCAGAGGTAAAGAAGATGGATCTACGGGATATCGATCTTGTTTGTAGTTTCCATATATATCCATTACCTGAAAGAAGACAACATCGCTGTCTATCAGTTTGGTTGTAATTAAATCCACGGTAGCACTTTTACCACTTAACTTCTCACAACCGATAACAGACTCTATGGAGTTGCTGTAGAACAGCATCTGATGGAGTCCATCTGGGTCTGCTACATCGAATCGGAACCGGATTTTAGATGGGGGTGCGACAAGAGTTGTTTTCGGTGGACTCACCGTTGTATTTTCGTTGAAAGGGTTTTGTGCTGCCTGTTCCGTGTTGAAGTAGCGATTTGCATCAAGCCATTCGGCAGCACAAAATGATGTTGACATCGGTATGCTGCTTATGCTTTCAGTTCCGGGAAAATAGACTGCATCTGCTCTACTACCATAACGATCATGCCGCAATCCGAAAGCATGACCGATTTCATGAACAATTAGACCGGGTAACAAATATCTACCTGGTGCTATGGGGGATCCTGTAATTGCTTGGATACCAAAAAATGCCCTCCCTCTAAGAGACCGCCCATTACCGCTGCCCAAAATTGAATAATTACGAAGATGGTCATCTCGAGTGAAGGTGCCCTGATCCGATGCGATTACATAGATGTTTTTTGAAGTCTCTAAGTCAAACTCTTTTCTTACAACACCGTATTCTGCAAGTATGTGTGTTCGATAGTATTGCGTGTCTTGGTCTCCGACTATATGATGAACGACAACTTTCCCGTTTTCGTCAGTTTCAAGTTTGAACGTTTTTCTCTCAAACCCGTGGAACACCATCATTTCAGCGTAATACTCTTGAATGTCTTTCATCACCCTGTCATAATCTTCGTTGACATTGGGGATTGGTTCGCGGTCGTTTGGTCTAAAGTAAATACACCTTACGGTATATTCAGGTTCGTGATGCTGTGCAGATGTTATTGGCACGAGTACCAGTGTTGTCATTGTAATAACAATACATGTGAAACATAGTGTTGGTTTCATACTCGTTTCGCCTGCATTTTTCTCACTTCTGTAACATTCACAATTATCACATCTGGGATTTTCTTTCCCATGATTTCTACCTCTACGGATAATCTGTTTGTTTTTAGAATAGCATAAAGCGGGCATGTATTCAACAGAAATGGAGAGTTATTGCTGTAGCACATTCATCCTTGATTGTGCTTCTTTCTGCCACATTCAATAAACCAAGCACCGCTGGTCCTTAGTCTCTTATTGTTTACACGTTCTTATCCTGGAAATCCTATAATCCTGTAAATCCTGGTTCAGAAAAAGAATTGAACGACACACCAAATCAACGGTATGAATGCCTTATTGGCATTCCCCGGAGTGTGCCTACTACTTTGCATCCAACTCTGGCAATCCACCTACAATCTCAACCGTCTGCAAACTCACAGAGATAACCTGTCCAATCAAATCCACAATATACCGCGGTGCATCCGCACGATTCGGGTCGTTCACAATACCGCTACGTTTGTCCACCTTGACGCGATACTGGTCAATCACCCACTCCAACGCAGAACGTGTGCCGAGGCGATAGTCAAACGCTTCCGCAGGGATACCGTCTATTGTGAGGAAATCGTTGTATACCAACTGTGTTTTGTCTCTGGACAGTTTCATCTTTTCCACACGCCAATCTATCGGTATATCAGGTGTTTCTATGTATTTTAATTCGTTATATTTCGGTTGCGATTCATAGTTAACGTGGATGTCTGCTAACCGCGCGCCAGCGTTGGCAAATCCTCTGAAGTCTTCTGCAAACGGGATATGCGGCAAATCGCGCTTGAGGTTCGCCTGATACTTTTCACGATACTTATGATGGTGCAGGATGCCGTAGGTGTAGTGGAATATGTCCCACTTGCTTATGGACTCATCGCTGTAATGTTTGCGGAATGCTGCGAGTGCCCAATCAATGATATTCTCTTGTCGGTTTGTGCCGTCTTCGTTGTAGGTGTAGAAGGGGAAGCATTGAGAATCCCCTGTCAAATGGAAATCTGGAATTACATCAACCATCAACGCATGAAAAGGTTTGATACCGCCAATTCCGTTAACACAAATCACTTTATTTTCTTTTTCTATTTCTGGTGTTGGGAAGATAGAGGGAAATACGTATACAACATCGTTTAGCGTCCGATCAAAGTAAAGGTTTGATTTCGAAAATGGACGGTAATGGGATATTCTTAATTTGTGTTCTGCATATTTAGTCGTTTTTCCACGCTTCAATTTCAACTTCAGGTCACGACTCCAACTGATTTTCTCATTGTTATATTTTACAAAGTCATCAACTTTTGCTTTACGATTAGTCCTTTGCATCCATCGTGCAACTTCTGCGTTATATGTTCCTATCATTCGCGAAACATTTTCAGTAAGTGTATTTCTGTTGAAATTGTAAGTCCACGCATCACGGCAGGTTACGATACCTCGGCTGTAGGTCTTGAAAATCGTATCTGCTTCGGTGATTTTTCCAGCTTTCACCTCCTTAGTTCCTATCGGAATAAAGGTATTAAACTCGGCATGAAGTCCTTTTGTTAACCAAGTGTATTCCGCATTCGGTTGAATTGTTTGCCATTCAATTTTGCCTATGTTTTGACTCTCATTTAGATAATCGAATTTCTTGTTTTTGTTCCACAGATCATCGGTTCGATAGTAAAAAATACGAGCTGTTTCTGATGGGTTCTGTTTTGTCTTGACGAAAAGGTTGATACTCACACCTACCCGAATCCCGAAAACATTTGCATCGGAGACCTTCAATCCTTTCCGAGCGTTGCCGCCTAAATCCAGAATGTAAATCGCGTCAAAATCTTGTGCAAGGTGTTTTCGCATGCCATCAAACGCGATCCCATCAAGAAAACTGTTGTTTGTTACAAACGCGACAACTCCCTCTTCTCCGATTCGTCGTGATGCCCACAATATTGCTTTTACATAAGGGTCTGAAAGCACATTTTTATTTCTGGCTTTTGAATCCTGCGTATACGTCTCCTGCAATATCTTATCCATCGTTTCATACTTACGGTTCTTGTTATTATCGTTTTCATTAACCTGTCCCATATTATAAGGCGGATTGCCGATAACGACAAACATGTCTGCTGCTTTCTGTCGTTCTACCCGTTCCGTGTTTTCTTTCGTGAAAAGTTGCATCTGTCCGCGATCCTCAAGCAGCTCAAACGTATCCGCAAGTGTAATCCCCTCAAATGGCAGATAGGTCTGTGTGCGATGAAAGAACTCCTGCTCAATGTTCAAACTCGCGATGTAGTATGGTAGGAGCATCACCTCGTTGCAATGTAATTCGTGCCGATATTTCTCCTCTAATGCTGTGCCTTGAATGTCCTGCATCAGTCGGACAATGAAGTTCCCCGTGCCAACAAACGGATCAATGATATGCACACCCGTATCCGAAAGTGAACGTCCGAATTCGGTTTCAAGGATATGCGAAACGCTATTCACCATAAAATCCACAATCGGTTGTGGTGTGTAGACGATGCCGTGTGTATCCGCGACATCTTCTGAAAATCCTTGAAAAAACTTCTCATAGAAGGTGTTGAGAAAGTGTTGTTTTTGTGAAAAATCTCTGCAAAGCGTGGCTGCTTGTTCAATAGCGTTATAGAATCTGTCAAGCGGTTGTAGGAATCCATCTCTACTGAAAGCGTGGCGCATCAACGCATCGCTAACATTTTCTATCTCACGTGCAATGATGTTGCGTCTGGTAAAGTCGGAACGTTCAAACACGGTGCGGAAGATACGTTCAGTAATGATATGCTGGATAAACATCTCCTCAACAGCAGCGCGTGAGAGATTGGGATTTATGGAAGTCCGACAGATTTCATAAAAGTCAGCAAACGTTTTTTTGAACGTTGAGTCCGTCTCATACCGATGCTCAATGAGCTCCATGAGTTTGTTGGCAAGGTCGGGGACGTGTTCTCTGAAATCGTTAACGGCTGTTTGCCAATTATCAAGTGCGGGTGCTGTGTATGCAAACAGATCTTTGAGAGACGTAATAAGGTTAGCAGGATCGGAAATATCCAAATCCATCGCCACCTGTCCGTTTTGGACAAGGATACCGCGTTGTGGTGTTTGAAACAGGGTATTGTCAAGTGGGTAACCTGCTTCGCGTTTTTGCTGCACAGCTCTGTCAAGATCGTCATCAATATCCTTCGCTTCCCAATAGGCGATGGGGATTCCGTATTCGTTTAAGACGGCACCGTCAATCACGATACGGTCACCTGTTGCGGTATGCATACCGTATTGTGGGATGAGCGTTGCGTTCACCTGTCTGGCGCAGGTGTTGAGGAGCGTTTCAAAAGGCGCGCTGACAGCACCTTCGTGTGTCACATCGTGCTGTTCGTATTGTTGTAACGTGGCGTAGTAGTCACGGATCGGTTTATGGGTCGGTTTGAGGTTTAGGTTTGGCATGGGTGTATTGTGGCGGGTTTTGCGGGTCTTTGTGTCCCTGCTGTAACACTACTCTGTCTTCACCGTAGCGGTGGCTTAGTTATCCTTCTATAATTCTGATCAGAGAGAGTTGCCTTTATTCTTTCCTGTGCACGGGTTGCCATTTCGGCTTCTATTTCATAACCGATAAAATCTCTGCCTTCAAGTATGGCGGCGACCCCGGTAGAACCTGAGCCAGCGAAAGAATCGAGAACGAGAGCACGAGGAGCGGAGAAAATACGGATAAGATGTTGAAGTAAATCTACTGGTTTGGCTGTCATGTGTCCGTATCGTTCTTTGGGTTTCTTTGATGGAATGACAGTTCCCGGAAATTGAGAGGCGTTAATTATAGGATTGTTGACATCAATAAGTCCCGTTTCCCACTTATCCCAGTTATCAACAAAAGTGCCTTCTCTGGGAGCTTGTGCAAGAATTATCATTTCGCCTTGTGGCTTAAGTTGTGGTGTTTTTCGTCCACCTATTTTCTGTAGAAGTCTGTCTTTTTCTTTATCCGGTATTTTTCGTTTGCGTATAAAATGGTCTTGTGAGAAAGCTTTTGCTTGTCCTTCATATCTCCAAATTAACACGTCGCGTATTTCAAATCCTGCGTCTTCTAATGCGATGGCAGTTCTGTGTCCGAGCCGGTTTTGGCTAAAAACAAGGCAAAACCCACCGGGACGAATAACGCGCATCCATTCATCTGCTACGGGGGCAAGGAACTTTTGTAATTCTCGTCCTTGCTCGACGGAAAACTTCATCCCTGCTGGTAGTGAACCGATGACACCAGGTTTTACTCGCTTGTTCAATTTTTCGGTGTCCCAATCGTCTCCCATGCCATCAATAAAATAGGGTGGGTCTGTAAGCACCAGAGAAACGGAGTTCTCTTTGAGTTGCTTCATTCCGTCCCGGCAGTCCATGTTTTCTAAAATTGCCTGTATATTAGCATTTGCGGATGTTGAATTGGGTAATGACTGCTGGTAAGGTGAAAATATGTCAGTATCCTCAATGATATTTTCATTTTTCACAATTGGGTGTCTCCGTTAAGGGCATGGGAAATTTTCCTCAAACGACCGTTCATGAATGTACCACAGGAAAGAAAATAAATCAATGATATTTTCGTATAAGGGTGTGCAAAAACTTTACACACCCTCAACCTAACCAAAATTTGACAATTTGCGTAATTTATGTTATAATATCTATTTGAGAAACCCGTATTTGATTGGAGTAATATCTTGCCGACTCATGAGAGTCAATGCCTTAGTCCCGCAGATAAAAATATCAGCATAGCACCATCTGTGATGTGTGCAGATCTCTGTAACCTGGAAACAGATGTACGTGAATTAGAAAAGGCGGGAATAAACCTGCTTCATTTTGACTTGATGGACGCACACTTCGTACCGAACATGCCGATTGGGTTGGTACTCATTGAACAATTACGTCAAAAAACAGACTGCGCTTTTGACATTCACCTGATGGTCAACAATAACGATTTCTTCGTGGAAGCAGTGGCAAACATCGGTGTACAGCAAATTGCAGTCCATGCAGAATCGGCAGTCCATTTGGATAGGACTTTATCTGTTATTCAAGCACACGGTATAAAGTCGGGTGTTGCTTTGAATCCAGCGACTCCGGTTTCCGCGATAACGTATGTTGTTGATAGGCTTGACTTCGTGCTAATTATGACGGTCAACCCTGGATTTGCTGGACAGAAGTTAGTACCGGCAACGTTACGAAAAATCGAAGAATGTCGCACTTTTTTGGATAAAAACGATGCAGACCTACCGATAGAAGTTGATGGGAATGTTAGTTTTGAGAATATCCCTAAAATGGTAGCAGCAGGTGCAGATATTTTGGTCGGTGGCAGCAGCAGTGTATTTCACACATCCGGCTCCCGATCAGAGAATATCCAACAGATCCGTCAGGCAATTGCACAGGGTCTCAAAAAGAGAGAAGGATGATGAGCAACCCGTTGATGGAGGCACTTGTCCTGCACGCGGTTGGAGATTTACGATTAGAACAGATACCTATACCACCTGTCTCTGATGGACAAGTCCGAGTCAGAATCGGTTTTTGTGGTGTATGTGGCTCAGATATTCCACGGATTTTCTCAAAAGGTACATACAGTTTTCCGACAGTTTGTGGACACGAATTCGCTGGAACTGTTGACGTTTGCGGTTCAGAAGTTGATGGTATTGAGGAAGGTGACAAGGTAGTTGTTTTCCCACTTTTATGGTGTGGTAAATGTGCTGCGTGTGAGAAGGGAAGATACGTCCAATGCAGCGACTACGATTACCTCGGTTCACGAAGTAACGGTGCGTTTGCAGAATATGTTGTCGCACCGAAAGAGAACATCATCCGAGTGCCAGACGGTGTGTCCTTGGAAGAAGCAGCACAGACCGAACCTGCTGCAGTGGCACTCCATGCAATTCGGAGAGTTCAAGAGTCGCTTGTCGGCAAAACGGTTGCTATTTTTGGTACCGGTCCGATTGGGTTAATGGTCGCACAGTGGGCAGAAATTATGGGAGCGGTACAGGTGCTTCTGTTTGATGTTGTTACAGAAAAGTTTGAGCTTGCACGACGTATCGGATTTGAAAATGTCTTTAATAGCACAGAAGTGGACGTTGTTAACGTTGTGAACGACCATACTGAAGGAAAAGGCGCGCATGTCTGTATTGAAGCGGCAGGTGTACCGGAAACGTATCGTAATGCCTTCGGAAGTGTTGGACGTGGTGGCAGTGTCGTTCTACTCGGCAATCCTGCTACAGATGTAACGTTACCTGCACCGCTGATTTCGCAGTTGATGCGAAGAGAGGCGAAAGTGTTCGGAACGTGGAATTCTGATTACAGCACGTCCGGCAACGATGATGATTGGCGAACAGTTTTACAAGCAATAGCAACGCACAAGTTAGACCTAAATCCGTTGATAACACACAAGGTGTCGCTAAAAGATAGCACGAACATACTACACCTAATGAAAAATAGAAGCGAGTTTTACGCAAAAGTGCTTATACATCCATCGTAAACCTTACAAAGAACAAGGAAAAATATGAAAGCGGCTATACTTGAAAGCCTTGAAAAGTTTGATGTTCGGGAAGTTCCAGAACCTGATATAGATAACGAATCAGCCTTGATGCGAGTAGAATCTGTCAGTATATGCGGGTCAGATGTCCGCATCTTCCACCATGGCAATCCTCGTGTTGAACCTCCCACTATTATCGGTCATGAAAATTCAGGTGTAATTGTCAAAGTCGGCAAGGATGTGACGCGTGTTAAGGAGGGAGATCGCGTCTCCATCGGTGCGGATGTGCCGTGCGGTCAGTGCCATTGGTGCAGGAACGGTCTCGGCAATAATTGTCATATCAATTACGCCATCGGGTATCAAATTCCGGGTGCATTTGCGCAGTATATGAAACTCCCGCGTCTTGTTTTAGAGGAAGGTCCCGTCACAACCTTCGGTAAGGGACTCAGTTTTGATGACGCTGCCCTTGCTGAACCCCTTGCCTGTGCTATTAACGGTCTTGAACTCGTAAATATGTCGCTTGGCAAATCCGTTGCCATTATCGGATTGGGACCGATTGGATGTATGATGATCGACCTTGCGCGAGTTATGGGAGCGACAAAGGTTATCGGTGTACAAAGAAGCAAACTTCGCATGGAGATAGCGAAGTTCTACGAAGCAGATGTTTATATCGCTTCTGAAGAGGAGGACGTAGTTGAACGTTGTCTTGAAGAAACGGATGGTGAAGGTCCAGATATAGTCGTAACGACGTGTGGTTCCGTTGAAGCACACGAGCAGGGAGTTGATATGGTAGCACACCGTGGCTATGTAAACCTATTCGGAGGACTACCGAAGACGATGCGTCCCATGCAAGTTCTCTCTAATACAATTCACTATAAGGAGTGTTTTGTGACCGGTTCCCACGGATGTGTTCCGCGTCATCATGAATTGGCAGTTCGTCTTCTTGAAAAAGGTTTAGTTCGCGTAGAACCGCTTATCACACATCACTTTCCACTTGTTGAGATAGAAAAGGCATTTGAAGTAATGGAGTCCCGACAGGGCATGAAGATTATGATTCATCCTCACGCTGCATCAACCTAAGAAAGTATGGTAGAATGTGATATTTTTATACAGTTCACAACGGTGCGATTAGGAAATCGCACCTACCAGGGAGTGTATAATTTTTTCAAATTTCACCATAAAGTAAATGATGCAGTATAAATACCATAAACAAACTAATTGACATCTATGAGCGACTTTACAAAGTTTATACGAGATATACCCAATTTCCCCGAACCCGGCGTATCATTTAAAGACATTACACCGCTGTTAGGGAATGGATTAGCCTTTAATGCTGCAATTGATATATTCGTAAACCGTTTTAAATCTGAGTTGATTGACGTAGTTGTAGGAATTGACGCTCGTGGTTTTATCCTTGGTGCTGCCCTGGCGCATCGTCTGGGAATCGGCTTTGTTCCAATACGTAAGAGTGGTAAGTTACCATTTGATTGTTATGAAGTGACCTACAATCTGGAATACGGTGTTGACACACTGGCTATCCATCAGGACGCTTTCCCGAAAGGTAGTCGCGTTCTGATCTGCGATGATGTCTTAGCTACGGGTGGAACACTCGCAGCATCCATTGAACTTGTCAAAAAACTTAGCGGGAACATTGTAGGTATTGCGCTATTGTTAGAACTCACGAAATTCGAGGGTCGTAAAAAAGTACCGAATCAACCCATCTTTTCTCTGGTTGAAATTTAGCTGAAAATGGGGTTTAATTCCGAGCCGCGCAATTGACAGAAGGCAACAGATTGCCATCGTAATATTTGTGAATATATGGAGTTCCAACGGGTTCGCGCCTGTAGCTCAGCGGATAGAGCAGGGGCTTCCTAAGCCTCGTGTCGGGGGTTCGATTCCTCCCAGGCGCATCCATTATGTAATATGCCTAATTCTTCCATCTGAAAATATTGTAGATTATGGAGTTTTTAATATACGCTACAACGGTGCGATTAGGAAATCGCACCTACCGGGGGATGAAAGTGTATAATATATTATCGAATATCACCATAGTTTAGAAAATAGGAGCATTTGATGTACAGATTCAATATCTGGAAAATTGTTTTAATCATTGGCGTTTTGCTATTATCACTTTTATACCTTATGCCTACACCGGATAGTTTATACCTACCCCTGTATGGTAATCTACCATTGTGGATCCAAGAAGACCTCCCCCGTTTTGAAGTCACGGAGGATAATGCTTTTAAGGTAAACTTAGCAGACGTAAACTACCCTGAAGGTAAAAACTTACAAGAAGCAACCGATGAATTACAAGATGTCTTTAATGTCCAATTAAAGAAACTGGAATTTAAAGAAAATGTCGACTATGAGTTTGATAGTACTGAAGAAAAAGAATTCTTCGTCCGACTTATATCTGATAAAGCAAAAGAAAACCCAGCTGAAACACTTGAGAATTTGCATCTATACGGGAGTATCCCAACGGCGTTAAGAAAAATCCTACCCGCAAACCGACTGAAGTTAGGGTTAGATCTGAAAGGTGGTGTTCACCTTGTGCTTGAAATTGATTTAGAAAAATCAAAACGCGCGTTGCTAAGAGATAATGCTTACGCTATTCCCGAAACTCTTAAAGTTGAACAGATTATATGCCGACAAGCCGAACAGGTTAGTGGTGAAGATGCCCTAAACGTCCTCGTTGAAATTCCTTCCCGTTTGAAATCTGAAAAAGAAGAAAGGGATGAATATATAAAAAAAGCAGTTGAACTGTTGAACGATGTAGACTTTTTTGAGGACGCAGAGGTTGTTACTGAAAATGAGTCACAATCAATGTACCGTCTCAGTTTAACAGAGAAGAGTATGCAAGAGTACAGTGATGAGGCAATTCAACAGGTGTTGATCGTTTTACGTAATAGGGTGGATGCTTTTGGTGTTGCCGAACCTTCTATCCGGCAGGAGGCGAATCGTCCGAGAATAATCATAGAGTTACCAGGGGCAAAAGACTCATCAGAACCACTCCGTATTGTCCAAACTATGGGACGGTTAGAATTCAAAATCGCAAAAAAACATCCATCAGGTGGCAGCCTGTATACCGGTTCAGCCAATACGCCACCACCAGAAGATCTGGAAGAAAACACCGAAATTCGGTATCATCACGAAACCGGGAACTGGTATGTCTTGGAAAGTCCGGTACTCTTATCAGGACACAACATTGAAGATTCAAGACCCAGCACTGGGTCCGCTTTTAACATTGTGGTTCTTATGACGTTTGATAGTGAAGGTAGCAACAAATTCGCAAAAATCACAGGGGAACATATCGGAGAACACCTGGCAATTCTTCTTGATGATAAGGTGCAATCTGCTCCAGTTATCAGAACTCAGATTAGAAGAAATGCTATGATTGAGGGAAATTTTACATCTGAGGAAGCAAACTATCTTTCAAATATCTTGAATGCGGGTGCTTTCCCTGTTGGTGTTCAAGTCGGTGAAGAACGCGCTGTCGCTCCCACCCTCGGGCAAGAGTCTATTGATAACGGTATAAAAGCAGCTATCATCGGCATGGCATTTGTCCTATTCTTTATGATACTTTACTATAGACTTTCGGGTATCATCGCGATTATTGCGCTTGTCTTTAATATGATCATCATATTAAGTGCTTTAGCAGGTTTTGGTGCGGCGTTAACACTTCCCGGTATCGCTGGACTTGTGCTTACAATCGGTATGGCTGTTGACGCAAATGTGCTCATCTTTGAACGGATACGGGAGGAGTTACGATCAGGAAAGGCTGTTTGGGATGCGATTACCAGTGGTTATCAACGCGCATTTATAACAATTTTGGATGCTAATCTCACAACTTTCTTCACCGCTCTCGTCTTATATCATTTTGGTACTGGTCCAATCAGGGGGTTTGCGGTCACACTCGGTATCGGCATTCTCGCAAGTATGTTCACGGCAATCGTTGTCACCCGTGAGATATACGGTTTAGTCATCGGTAATCGGGACGTGCAGAAATTAAGCATTTAATAGTAAAATTGGAAAGGATATAGAATTGGAATTTTTAAGAGATACTAAGTTTGATTTTATCAGTAAATACCGTAAAGGGTTTATGTGCTCTGCCTGTTTAATCCTTATCGGTATCGTCTTCCTGATAGTTCACGGGGGACCAAATTTTGGAATCGATTTTCGCGGAGGCGTGAAAATAGAAGCAGTATTTAATAGGGCAGTAACAGCAGTAGAATTGGAGACGAAGTTAGCCGAATTGGGATACGAGGATGTGAAAATACAACTTGAACCGAATGAAAACAAAGCCTTCATCTCAATGGGACATCGTCCTGAATTTCAGAAACAGACCTATGATATACCCGTCATGGGAGACCCTGGTGATGCGACTGCAAAAAGCCTTCAATTGAGCAGTTCAATAGAGGAAGCACATCTACTGAAGCCGGGTGCGACAGTTGAATTAATTGACGGGAATTTGCAACGGCGTAATGAGATTGACCAAGTAGAAACCGTCGCTGATGGTACCGCGATTCAACTTGTTTTTCTAAATGAATTTGGCATTGATCTGACAGAGAATGCTATTATTCAATTACAGGCAAGTATCGGTAGCATTCTTACAGAAGCACTCTTGGAAGGTGGTGATGATTGGCATGCAGTTCCAGATAACGTAAATGTTACTGAAGTAGGCCCCAGTGTGGGACGCGACCTTAAATGGTCAGCACTTTGGTCTGTTATCTCATCCATTGCTATTCTGTTAATTTATATCTCTTGGCGGTTTGAGTTCCGTTTTGCCATCGGTGCAATCGCAGCACTCGTTCACGATGTTCTTATCACGTTAGGGTTATTCGCTGTGCTATCAAGAGAAATTAATCTACCTACAGTCGCAGCGTTTCTCACAATTATCGGATATTCGTTAAATGACACCATCGTTGTATTTGACCGTATCAGAGAAAACGGCATCTCTTTACGCGGCACAGAATATGTAGAAGTGCTAAACCGTAGCATCAATCAATCCCTGAGTCGAACTGTGATTACATCCCTGACAACGTTGTTTGTTGTTGCCGTCATTTTTGCCCTTTCCAGTGCGGGTGAGGAGATCAACACATTCGCTTTAGCACTCATCGTTGGTGTGTTAATCGGAACATATTCCTCAGTCTTTATTGCCAGTCCAATTCTCTATCTATGGCAGCGACGAGAACAGGAAGCAGAAGCATAATTTATGAAGATATTGATCTTTAACGCCTACACAACAGGACAAAATCACAAACTTGAAAATCCGCTCAGTGCTGAAGATTGTCGTTCATCTGATGTTCTTAAGTCTCGTCTAAAAGAACTGTGTGGTTTCAATGAAGAGGGTTGGTATAAAAAGGACAGAGACTACCGGCTACCCGCTGGAGAGATGTTCACCGGACCTATGTCCACTCAATTGCGTGAAGGTTTAAAGCTGATACGTGAACATGAAGATTACGGTAAAACAACCGTTGACCTCTATTATCCGTGGTATTACTGCCGAGTTGATGAGAAGAGAGAACCAGTCAACGAAAAGGATATCGTTGTCCCCTTTGATACCGCACCACTTCACGAACTTGAGGTATTGGAGCTTGGTGAGAGTGGTGTTCCTGAACGCACAATTGGACTGCTTGAGCGTTACGACCTCGTATTTTCGTTATTGAGACCTGACGACATTCAATCGTTGCAGCGTGTTTTTGAAGTGGAACGTTCAGTGCCACTGATTTTCCTACTGCCAAAAAGTCAGCGAAAGGCGGTTAATGAGAATTTACCGAATGTCCACGTGGTTGAAACCGGCAGAGATTTGCAGAAAAAGCTCCGCACTTCAAATTATGCACTCAAAGGCGTTGTGATGAGAAGATTATGTGAAGCTGCGTGTCGTGATGGTTTTCAGGTATTTGAGGAAGTAAAGCAAAATCCTCAGCGGATGCTTGAGATTGTCCAGAATCAATAGCAGGGATTTTATGCGAATATTAGTTATTACTTCTTGTACAAGTGAAAAAAAACACAAAACTTTGAACCAACTCAAATATGACGATTTTGCTTGTTCTGAGCGACTTCGTAAGCGAACAGCAGAGTTGAGTAATTTCAAAGCACCGGCGGCAGAAATGTACGCAGGCCGACAACATCGTCCCCTAATGGAAGGTTTAAAGCGACTTAGAGAGATTTATGGACCGGATGTAGTCGATTTGTACATTATTTCAGCAGGATACGGATTGTTAAGTGAGGAAGATATTATTGTTCCCTACAATGTCTCATTCTCAGAGCTTAAGAAAGGTGAACTATTGGAGCGGGGCAACAGTCTTAAACTCCATCAAAAGGTAACCTCTTTAATCTCGGAATATGATCTTGTGTTTTTTTTATTAAGTAGAGAATACGTTCAAGCGTTGCAACTTTGTTTTGAGGTACCTGATACAGTTACCCAGATTTTTTTAACAGCTCCGAGTTCGAAGTATGTATTTTCAAGTTTTCTATCAGATATCCATGTTGTTTGTACCGGAGGTGATTTAATGGGCAAACTTGATTATGCGACTAGATATAACTTTAAAGGTATTGTGTTCAAAAGATTGTGTGAGGTAATATGCCGGGATGGATTACAAGTTTTTGAGCAAATAAGGGAAAATCCTCAGATGTTAGTTGAAATTATTCTTAACCAATAAGGACTTTGTTCCATGAACACAATCGACAACATAGTTAAATTAGTTTAGAAATGTGTGATGCTCTGAGTTTATGCAAACCTTAAACCATTCTGAAGGGAGATAAAATGAATCTTACAAAATCTCCTACCAATCCTAATTCAGATCCCATCATTGGTGAATCGGAAGCGATGCAGGTTGTTATTCGTAAAGTCCATCAGGTTGCACCAACCACTGCGACTGTACTCATCACAGGGGAAACAGGTGTTGGAAAAGATGTTATCGCAAGAGCAATCCACGAGAACAGTCCCCGAAAAAACCGATCATTTCAAGCAGTAAACTGCGGCGTGCTATACCAAGACCTCCTGCAAAGTGAACTGTTTGGACATGAGAAGGGTGCTTTTACAGGTGCAACGAATCAACGCCGGGGTATGTTTGAACTTGCTGATGGAGGTACGTTATTCTTTGATGAGATAGCAGAAATGTCCCCAGAAGTGCAGGTGAAGTTTCTTCGAGTGTTAGAAACACAAGAGTTCACGCGACTCGGCGGAGAGAGAAATGTCAAAGTTGATGTCCGTATTATCGCTGCGACAAACGTTGAACTTGGTCAATCGGTCAAGGAGAACAAGTTTAGACAAGACCTGTATTACAGACTGAACCTGTTTCAAATTCACATCCCCCCTCTCCGTGACAGACGTGAAGACATACCGCTTTTTGTAGATGCTTTCATAGCAGAATTTAATGAGAGACACAACAAAACCATTACTGGCATAAAAGCGGATGCACTCAACTCTCTTCAAAATGTAGGTCTACCCGGAAATATCCGACAATTGAAAAATGCGGTTGAATCCGCGATGATCGTAGCAACATCAGATGAACTTGAGATTGAAGATTTTCCTAAGGAGTTAGAACTGGGACATTCCCAATCTCTTGTTCACGTTCCTGAAGAACCGGTAACAGCAATACAAGTCATAAATCCAAATTCTGAGAGTGTAGCTGCAAAAAATGAAGCCATATACAAGACAATCCTCGCCTTAATCGCCTATGTATCACGCTTGCTTAAGTCAACAATTACCGCTCAAGATCAGACGTCCTTCCCAATGACCGATGCGGAAAACGGTTGGATGCATATCGCAGAAACTGACGATGCTGCTGATATTTTTAGGAAAGCTTACGATGTGCTTTTAGCAAGTCAAGAGGAACTGGAAAATCTGACACAAGACGAGGTCACATCAATCGCTACATCGGTAGAACAGCGGGGAGGTCCACAAAAGCAGGACGAATTTCTGCCAATACTGGATGAGGATAAAGTCATTGGAACGGTTGGAATGAAAATGGAGGAGATTGAAAAGGCTGCTATCTATAAGACGCTTAGAGAGACCGGCAATAATAAAACCGAAGCGGCGAAAATACTCGGTATTGGGGTGCGAACGATATACAGAAAATTGGACGAATACGAACAGGAGAGCGACAGCACTGATGATTGAATAGATCTTACACGAAAATGTCCCGCACTTGACACGCAAACCCTTCAATAACATCCCCTCCCTCAAGGATGTCATCTCCACGCAGAACGGTCATATCTTCAGGTGACCGATACACTGCCACAGTCTCTCTACGTGGATTTATTACCCAAACCATCGCGCAACCCGCGTCTAACCATTCATCTACTTTCTCATCAACCTCCGTGTATGTGTCGCTTGGAGAAATTACCTCAACTGCAAGATCAGGTGCACCTTCCCAGTAACCTTTTGGAATGCCTTTTTCATCAATTGCTGCTTGGCGAACAAAGGCAGCGTCAGGCGCGCGAACGGTATCTGGATTTTGAGAAATCTTAAATCCTGTCTCAGCACAACAGACATATCCTAATTTATGCTTTTTTGCATGCACGGTAAGAAGACTTCCAATTTCAGATGCTCGAATTCCATGTTCAAATCCTGCTGGTGGCATTCTGCGTATTACTCCTTTTACCAATTCATATCGATAGCCATCATCAGTCTGTTTCCACAAGTCTTCAGCTGTGTGGAGTGTAGGTTGAGTGGATGGCAATTTCGTCCGGGGTTGGTTATTTTCTCTTTCTTTCATTTTATCTTCCCTATTTAATCTGATGGGAATTCAGCAATTTCAAGAACTCTTTCAAGTCGTGCGGTAGTTGGATCGTAGCCATAGTTAATTTGCCGCATCAATTCCAGTGCTGCTAATCGTTCCTGTGGTGTTTTTGAGAGCCAATATTCTTTATCATCTGATGTATCAAAAAGTGATGTAACAGAGAGTTTGCTCCTATCAATCTTAAGAATATCAAGGTTAGTATCTTCTTTTTTCATGACGTTCTCATCTATCTGGTACTAATCCGGCAGAATACGCGTTTGGTATTCTGCATTGATACGGAAATCGCACCTACCGCCCCTGGGAAATCAATTTACCTCTGGTGGTTCAACTTTTTCCAATAATTGTGAAATAATATCTAAACTGGTGATTCCATCAGCCTCAGCATTAAAGTTCGTCAATATTCGGTGTCGTAGGACAGGTTTTGCCACGGCCTTTATGTCCTCGTAGCTGACGTGATAACGTCCGTTCATGATTGCGCGCGCCTTTGCACCCAACACAAGATATTGTGATGCACGTGGACCTGCTCCCCAATTAACCCAATCTCTAATGAAATCTGGTGCATCGGGTTGTGTAGGTCGTGTATTGACACTTAATTCCACAGCGTAGTCTACCATCGCTTCAGCAATTGGCACTTTTCGGACAATCTGTTGTAATCTCAACACCTCTTCACCTGTAATAATCGGTTCAATTTCAGGTTCGTAAGCGGAAGTGGTCGTGAGTACAATTTCTTTCTCCTCAGACTTCTCTGGATAGTCGATGTAGATGTTGAACATAAAACGGTCAAGTTGTGCTTCAGGGAGCGGATATGTTCCTTCCTGTTCAATAGGGTTCTGCGTAGCCAATACAAAGAAGGGGAGTTCTAATGCATAAGTATTACCTCCCGCTGTTACCTTGTACTCCTGCATCGCTTGTAGGAGTGCGGCTTGCGTTTTAGGGGGTGTACGGTTAATCTCATCAGCAAGCACAACATTTGCGAAAACGGGTCCCTTAATAAAACGAAAAGCACGTTTCCCCGTATTCGCTTCTTCCTCAATAATATCCGTTCCGATAATGTCTGAAGGCATAAGGTCAGGTGTAAATTGGATGCGATTAAATGGAAGTTCAAGTATTTTGGAAAAGGTGCTGATGAGTAAAGTCTTTGCTAATCCGGGTACGCCTACAAGTAGGCAGTGTCCTTGTGAAAAGAGTGCTATGAGAAGTTGATCAATAACATCGCTTTGTCCCACGATGCGCTTTTTAAGTTCGTTTAATATATTTTCCCGAGCAGTTTTTAGAAACGCTGCCGCTTCTAAATCTGTCTCAATATGGGTGTTTTCCATGTATCTACCTTCCATTGGATATTGCGTTTTTATAGTAAATTTCTGAATTAATGGACATTCTTCCCTGTAGGAGGGAACTCCGATTCCCGACTGAATGCTTTGATAGTCGGGAATCGGAGTTCCCTCCTACAGGGACTTTGTATCATTAATTTCAATGTTCACTATATTTAATCCGATCTCCATATCTGGAGTCCTTCAAAATCAAAGTTGAAATCAATTATCTGAGTCCCCGCTTCTTCAAGTTTTTTACGGACATTGTGTTCGCGTGTCGGTTGACAGTAAAAGAGGAGACATCCGCCGCCGCCAGCACCACACGCTTTCCCACCGATAGCACCTTGTTCATTTGCTATCTTGAATAATTTATCTATCTGTTCATTTGAGACGGATGGGTGCAGTTTCTGCTGATTCTGCCAATTTTCAGTTAGAAGTTCACCGAAATCTGTTAGACGACCCCGCATGAGTGCCGTCTTAGTGGATTCTGCGATTGCTTTAAGGTTATCCAAAGCTGCCCTAACACTCGGTTCACCGCTTTTATACGCCTGTGTGACGTTCTTGTGGATATCGCCAGAGAGTCGTGACTGTCCTGTATAGCACAACACAAGGTTTTTTTCCAGTTCATACTGAATTTGTGGTGGTAATTTTATCGGTGATGTCGTGACATCTTCACCTTGAAATTCCATAAAATTGATACCACCGACGGCACTACCGTAGTGATCTTGTTTGCCGCCAAGGATACCGAGTTCATACCGTTCAATACGACTGGCAAGTTCCGCATACTGGTAAGGTAGGTATGTAACATCCTTAATTGCACCCAACACACCAATTAACGCAACTCCCATAGCGGCGGAAGTGCCAAGTCCACTACCAGGTGGTGCATTTGACTGTGTAATCAGGTCAAAACTCCCTATCTGGATTGACATTTGACGAACAGCTGCCTTAACGAGGTCAATATTGCCGTCATATTCAAGCTGCCGGACATCTTCTGCCTCCACAAACATATCAAAATCGGCGGAGTAGATACTAATCTTCTTATCCAAGACACGCTGCAATTCAACTGATTCGGGAAATTCGGTTTGACTTTCACAGACAAGCGTTGTGTATGCGTAACGGTTTATCGTACCGTTGATAACCTGACCTTTTGATTCTTCTGTGAAAAGTGCTACATCACTCCAACCCCCCGCGAAATCAATACGAACGGGTGCTCTGGTTCTGATTATCATCAATTTCTCCTGATATTGACGCTATGACTGTTATTCTGCCGCATTTTGCCTTTCCATTCCTCTATTCTCCCATACATCTATAATAACATAGTATCGGTGTATTTTCAATCAATTTTGGTTGTAGTATTAACCTCAAAAAACTTCTCTTGACAATTTGGTCTATACAACGTATAATTGGGTAAGTCCTATAAAAGCAGGTAAAACACAATCCTATCTATGAATCGAATTGACAAGAAATTTAAAATTCTCCGTGAGCAAAACAGACGCGCATTTATGCCTTACCTATGTGCGGGAGATCCGACACCCGAACATACCGGGAAACTTCTCCTCACACTTGAAAAAGCAGGTGCTGACCTCATAGAACTCGGTGTCCCTTTCTCTGATCCGATAGCAGATGGTCCTACGATCCAACGTGCCAGTGAACGTGCACTCAAACATCGTATCTCACTGCAACAGATATTTGAGATGGTAAAAACACTCCGTCAGCATACAGATATTCCCATTGCACTGATGAGTTACTATAATCCGATCTTCAGTATGGGGGAATCAGCGTTTTGTGAAGCTGCACAAGACGCAGGTGTTGACGGTGTTATCGTTCCTGATTTACCGCCAGAGGAGGCACAACCGCTTTTGGACATTGCTCCACAGTATAATCTCTCAACTATATTTCTTGTCGCTCCGACCAGTTCACCGGAACGGATGCAACGTATTGCATCGATGAGTACAGGATTTATCTATTGCGTCTCGTTGACAGGTGTAACAGGTGCACGTGCAACCTTGTCTGACGAAGTCTCACCGATGATAACGGAACTTCGTAAACATACAGACAAACCGATTAGTGTTGGGTTTGGTGTATCAACACCTGAACAGGCAGGTCAAGTTGCGGAGGTCGCGGATGGTGTTATTGTTGGAAGTGCAATCATCAATGTGATTGAAGAGAATATGGAAGACGAAGTGGAGATGCTCGCTGCGGTGAAACGGTTCGCTTCAGATTTGGCTGCTGGGACAAGAAACGGTACTGTCTAAATTCATTTATTAAGATTTAGATTGGGTAATATGCGGTCTGGCTATCTAAAAATGTGCCAGCCCCTACGCACGTTTTTATTGATTGGATTATTCCATTATTTAATCTTCATTAATGAATTCTTTGGAATAAAAAACAAGAAAGGTTCATATTATGCGAAATTTGATTAAAACCTATTTTCTATTCTTCATGTTTTCAATGTCTCTATGTCTCAATGCTATTTTTCCAATAAACGCTACAGCGCAAAACGTTCCAGCATCCTTCAGTGACAACTATACTTTTGAAACGATAGACGTTCCCGGTGTAGATTTCTTAGCGGTAACTGCCAGTAGCGATTTTGAGGATTTCGCGGGCAACACGAAAAGTACTGATGGTGAAAGAGACATCGCATTTACACTCATAGATGGTGTTTTCACAACCCACGATTTTCCCGGAGCACAAGGCACCTATTTCTATGCCCTCGGTAATAATGGGTTAGCTGCGGGACACTACCGAGATAGCGAAGGTCTGTATCATGGCGTTATCTTGGAAAACGGAGAAATGCGGCAATACGATTATCCGGGTGCCGTCCAAACAGAGATTTACGGGTATAGCGATTCAACGGGTGTACTGACAGGTAATTTTATAGATGCCTCTGGTGTTCGACGCGGTTTTTCAGGAGATGACATAATTGCGTATCCCGGCGCAACGGAAACTTATGCTGATTTTGTAAGCACGATAGGCAATGTCGTGGGTAGTTACGTAGACACCGAAGGTAATTATCGTGCATACCTGCGTGGACCGGGGGGTAGTTTTGCGACACTTGACCTTCCTGTAGAATCAAATCTTGAATACTTTTTTCTCCATGGCATCAATAGTGCCCTGATTGCCGTCGGTCGAGCCAAAACGGCGGATGATGTCCCACGCACTTATGCCGGCAATCCGGTCGCCTTACAAGAATTGCAGGTTCCGGGCAGCGTCAGCACAGAAGGATGGAATGTTAATGAGGACAACTCTATCGTGGGACACTATGACTCGGCGGATGGACGTAGACACGGGTTTATCGCGAGACCGAAAGCGGGGACTCCACAAGCACGACCCGGTGTTGTGCCGCCTGCGCTCAACTATACTTTTGAGAGTATTAATGTTCCCGGTGTAGATTTTTTAGCGGTAACTGCCAGTAGCGACTTTTTTGATTACGCCGGCAACATGCGGCGTACTAATGATGAAAAAGATGTCGCTTTTACACTCATCAATGGCGTTTTTACCACTTATGATTACCCTGACTCACAGGGAACCTATTTCTATGCACTCGGTAATGATGGAACAGCTGCCGGACACTACAAAGATAGCGATGGTTTGTATCACGGTGTCATCTTAGAGAATGGCGAATTGCGGCAATACGATTTTCCGGGTGCCGTTCAAACCGAGATATACGGTCTAAGTGATGCAACGGGAGCATTGACGGGTAGTTATATAGATGCCTCTGGTGTTCGCCGTGGGTTCTCAGGGGATACAGTATGAAGCTCCCCATGCATCGGCAACTTATGCCGATTTTGTGAGCTGGACAGGGCATATCGTCGGCAGCTACCAGGATGCCGCAGGGGTATATCATGCATACATGCGGAGTTCTATAGGCAGATTTCTATCTATTGACCTGCCAGACGCAACAAACCTGGAATACTTTTTCCTCCACGGCCTCAACAATGCAAGGGCTGTCGTTGGTAGAGCCAAAGCGGCGGGTGATGTTCCACGCACCTATGTCGGCAGCCCTCTCAACCTACAAGAGTTGCAGTTTCCGGGTGCTGTTAGCACAGAGGGGTGGAATATTAATCAGGACGGTTCTGTCGTCGGACACTATGATACAGCGGATGGACGTAGACACGGATTTGTCGCAAGACTCGTCGAAAAAACAGTAAGCGACAATTTCGGCAATATTTTCAACGTCACACTCACCAAAGGTTTGAACATGGTATCGCTACCTTTAGAAACGCCGAATCCGATGACAGCAAAATCACTCGCGGGAATCGCTGGATCAACAATGGTCATAGCACTTGATGCTGAGAACCAACGGTTCGTCGGGTGGACACCAAGCGCACCCAACGAAGGATTCCCAATTGAAGGCGGACAAGGATATATCGTCAACGTCCCAGAATCTCGTAACTTTGTATTCGTCGGCGCACCCTGGACAGATCAACCGATGATAACCGCTGCACCCGCTGCCATATCCAAGCAGAAAGAAGCATGGGCATTTATCCTAAGTGGACGCTTGGAAGGTAAGCAAAAATATGATGGGTATCAGATAACAGTCCGAAACTTACGAACAAACACCATCATGACAACACAAGTGCAAGATAATTACTTCGCTGCTGCAACAGCGGACCTCAGTTACCGAAATGTCGTGCAGGTAGGTGATACGATGGAAGTAACCATTACCGATAAGGACGGTTATACTGTCTCGGACAAATACAACTTTCAGGTGACACCCACCGATCTGACAAACGCGTTTCTATCTGTCAAACTTGACAATATTGGCACACCGAAGCACAGCGAACTATTGCAGAATTATCCGAACCCGTTCAATCCAGAGACGTGGATACCTTATCGTCTATCAGAAGACAGTGACGTATCCATCACGATATATGACGCAACAGGTAGTGTTGTTCAAACGCTTTCCCTCGGTTTCCAATCGGTGGGATTCTATCAAGATCGGGGTCGTGCTGCGTATTGGGATGGTAAGAATGCATTCGGTGCAAGTGTTGCAAGCGGACTCTATTTCTACCAGTTGACGACGAAGTCATTCCAGCAAACGCGGCGGTTGATCGTTGTTAAATAGTATTCAACAAAACAAATCATTAACTGGCACAAGCTGTCAAGAAAGGTATTTATTATGCGAATTTTGATTAAAACCAGTTCATTATTTTTTATCTTTACGTTCTTCAGGTGTCTCAATGTATTTTTTCCATTGAACATTGATGCGCAAGGGAACGTTCAACCTGTTCTCGCTTCTATCAGTGACGACTATACTTTTGAAACGATTACCGTTCCCGATGTAGAAAATTTATCAGTTACCGCAAGTAGCGACTTTGAGGATTTTGCTGGCTACACAGACAGTGCTGATGGAGAAAAGGATGTCGCCTTCACCCTCATTGATGGCGTCTTTAAGACTTACGAATTCCCCGGCGCGCAAAACACATATTTCTTTGCACTCGGGAATAATGGGAACGCTGCTGGACACTACGAGGATAGTGAAGGACTATTCCACGGTGTCGTCTTAGAAAATGGCGAATTGCGACAATACGATTTTCCCGGTTCCGTACAAACCGAGATATACGGCATTAGTGACGCCACAGGCGCACTGACAGGAAACTTTACAGACGAATCTGGCGTGCGCCGCGGATTCTCGGCAGACGAAATAATTGAATTCCCCGGCGCAACTGAAACATTCGCAGATTTCGTCAACGCAAGCGGTGGTATGGTCGGAAGTTACATAGATGTTGAAGGTATATATCATCCATACATCCGTACCCCAAAAGGTAAGTTTGTAGCTCTCAACCTACCAAGGGCACATCTGTTGGAATACTTTTTTGTACACGGTATCAATGATGCAGATGTTGTCGTAGCACGAACCAAACAAATAGGTGGACTACCCCTCACGCTCGTTGGCACATTTCACGAAGGACTAAAGTTATTTTCGGTTCCAGGCAGCGTTAGCACCGAGGGATATAATATCAATCAAGACGGATCCATCGTCGGGCACTATGACACTGCAGATGGACGTAGACACGGATTCATTGCAAAACCCATAACAGACTCTGGCGAGCCAGTTGTGGATGTTCCTTCCCCATCCCCACACCCGAAGAACTCAACTATACCTTTGAGAGTGTCGATGTCCCTGGTGTAGACTTTTTAGCGTTGACGGCGAGTAGCGACTTTGAGGATTACGCTGGATACACGCGAAATGCCGATGGAAAAGAGGTCGCCTTTACGCTCATCTCCGGTGTCTTTACCACTTATGATTTTCCAGACTCCCAGAAAACGCACTTCTATGCACTTGGGAACGATGGAAAAGCTGCTGGACACTATCAGGATAGCGACGGTCTGTTCCACGGTGTCATCTTAGAAAATGGGGAACTAACACAATACGATTACCCAAATGCAGTCCAAACCGAGATATACGGCATCAGCGATGCAACCGGGGCACTAACAGGCAACTTCACAGATGATGCTGGAATCCGTCGCGGATTCTCTGGAGATTTAATCATCGACTCACCAGGGGCACCGGAAACTTATGCCTATTTCGTAGACGCCAGTGGACGTATAGTGGGCACTTACGTAAACGATGAAGGTATATATCATCCATACATGCGTCAACCAAATGGTAGGCTTATAACCATTGACCTGCCACAAGCAGCAACGTTTGAGTACTTTTTTGTGCACGGTATCAACGATATTGGCGTACTCGTTGGCAGATCAAAACGGATCGGGGGTGTCGTACACACTCATGTAGGTTCACTACAGCACGGACTACGGCCATTGGTGTTCCCGGGCAGCGTTAGCACAGAAGGATGGAATATCAACCAAGACCATTCTGTTGTCGGATACTACGACACAGCGGATGGACGCAGACACGGCTTTATCGCGAGACACGCCACCAAGGAAGAGAGCGACCGGTATGCCAACATATTCAATCTAAAGTTGTCAAAAGGTTTGAACATGCTATCGCTTCCTTTAGCAACACCGAAGCCGATAAACGCAAGAGCATTTGCAGGATTGACAGGATCAACAATGGTCATCGCACTTGATGCCGATAACCAACGTTTCATCGGTTGGACCCCGGACTCACCGGATAACGGATTTGAAATTGAGGGTGGACAAGGTTATATCGTCAATGTAGCATCAGATCGCGATGTCGCTTTCGTGGGTGCGGAGTGGCGCAACGAAACAGCAGCTGCAGCTCCCAGCGCAACGCCACTTGCAACACAGCAACAGACCTGGGCATTCATCGTAAGTGGACACTTAGACAGTAAGCAGAAATACGAGGGTTATCACATCACAGTCAGAAACTTGCGAACTCGCAACGTTATGACCACACAAGTGCAGGATAACTACTTCGCCGCTGCTACAGCCGACCTCAGTTACCGAAGTGTCGTTCAGGTTGGTGATACCATGCAAGTCATCGTTACCGACTCAAACGGTAATATTGCATCTGATGAGTTTACCTTTGAGGTAACACCCGCAAGTGTCGCAGAAGCTTTCCTGTCGGTTACACTTGACAGCATCGGTACACCGAAGCATAGTCAACTGTTGCAGAATTATCCGAACCCGTTTAACCCAGAGACGTGGATACCCTATCGTCTATCAGAAGACAGTAACGTATCCATCACGATATATGACGCAACAGGGAGTGTTGTGCAGACCCTCTCCCTCGGCTTCCAGTCGGTAGGATTCTATCAAGACCGTGGTCGGGCTGCCTATTGGGATGGTAAAAACGCGTCCGGAGAAAAAGTCGCAAGTGGACTCTATTTCTACCAGTTGACAACAAAGTCTTTCAACCAAACACGAAGGCTTATCATTCTGAAGTAACCAGAGACGGTGAATCAACCCCGAGTACGCATTTGGTATTCGGGGTTGATTCATCATAGGCATCAATTTAGTGATGTTCCCATTCTGGTAGGTGCGATTTCCTAATCGCACTGGATCCTACGCGAAGGCTTTACAAAAAGCCGTATTGGTCAAATCCGGTGCGATAAGGATATCGCACCTACCGGCCTGGGGTATTTTTGGTTTCGTATTCTCCTTGAATTGATGCGTTTGGTATACAATCTGTAAGAAAGGATGCTTATGAATCACAGCATAAAAGTCACCTCTATTCTTCTATTGTGCCTAATCTTATGTCTCGCGTGGCACATCCCAGCACAAGCGAATCCTGAACTTGTTCCCGTTCTGATCTCCGAATCACCCATTCCACATTACATCTATGAAACCATCACCGTTCCCGGTGTTGATTTTCTTGAAGTAACATCAAGCAATGACCACGGACACTACGTTGGAAATACGATGAGTGACGATGGTAGACTCATCGGTTTCACACTCATAGATGGCATATTCACAACTTATGATGTCCCTAATTCACTGCAAACGGCTTTCTATGGCCTCAATAATGCAGGACAAGCTGCAGGTTTTTACGATGACCAGAACGAAATATCACACGGCATCATCCTACAGGACGGTGAAATACAGACCTGGAATTTCCCCGGCGCATTAAATACACAGATTTTTGGTATCGGTGAGGAAGGACAAATTCTCGGGGATGTTATTGATGCTAACGATAACGTTAACGGTTTTATTGACAGCATGCCGTTTGATATACCGGGTGCAGCAACCACCTACGTAGACCATATAAATGCTGCGGGGATAGTTGTCGGGAGTTACGTAGATAGCGATGGAAACTCGCACGGTTTTTTTGGATATCAGGATGGCACTTTCACTGATATAGGTCTACCTGGAATGCCGAACATTGAGTATCTCTTTGTGAATGCAATTAACGATGCAGGCGTGATCGTCTTCCGCGCAAAAATTGTAGACGATATTGAACGTTCTTACGTCTTACATCCAAACAGCGCACCCCTTGAACTCCGCTTCCCCGGTTCTGTCGGAACAGTATTACGGGATATTGACACAGAAGGCAGAGTAGTTGGTTACTACGATTTACCCGATGGACGTAGACAAGGATGTGTTATCACTCCCGTATCACAAAAGGAAGCAGAAAAACATAGCAATGTATTCACGACACATCTCACCAAAGGTTTGAACATGCTATCGCTCCCTTTAGCAACACCGAAACCGATGAACGCAAAAGCATTTGCAGGTTTGACAGGATCAACAATGGTGATAGCACTTGATGCTGATAACCAACGGTTCATCGGTTGGACACCTGACGCACCGGATGATGGATTTCAAATTGAGGGTGGACAGGGGTATATCGTCAATGTACCACAGCAAAGAGATGTTATTTTCGTCGGTGCGGAGTGGCGCAACGAAACAGGAGCAGCTGCAGCTCCCAACGCAATACAGCAGCAAACCTGGGCGTTTGTCGTAAGTGGACACTTAGACGGCAAGCAGAAATACGACGGTTATCACATCACAGTCAAAAACCTGCGAACGCACAACGTTATGACCACACAAGTGCAGAACAACTACTTCGCCGCTGCTACAGCTGACCTTAGTTCCCGAAGTGTTGTTCAGGTTGGTGATACCATGCAAGTCATCGTTACCGACTCAAACGGTAATATTGCATCTGATGAGTTTACCTTTGAGGTAACACCCGCCAGTGTCGCAGAAGCTTTCCTTTCGGTCACACTTGACAGCATTGGCAGACCGAAGCACAGCCAACTATTACAAAATTATCCGAACCCGTTTAACCCAGAGACGTGGATACCTTATCGCTTATCAGAAGATAGCGACGTATCCATCACAATATATGACGCAACAGGCAGTGTTGTGCAGACTCTCTCCCTCGGTTTCCAGTCCGTAGGATTCTATCAAGACCGGGGTCGTGCTGCCTATTGGAATGGTAAGAACGCGTCCGGCGAGAAAGTCGCAAGCGGACTCTATTTCTACCAGTTGACAACAAAGTCATTCCAACGGACGCGGCGGTTAATAGTTGTTAAGTAGTTTCAGTTGACTATGCTCATTTCTTTGTCTGAACCAAGATTTCGGGATTATAGGATTTTCAGGATAAGAGGTTTCTGATGTGTATCGGACTGATTTAACTTGACAAATTAATGGACATATTGTGTAATATTAACACTATCGTCATTTTCTGGAATGCTGCAGAGAAAACTAATATACGTTGTCATAACAACGCCCCTGCAGCATTCGCTAATCAACTACCGTGGGATACACGGAAATTTACGCCTGTGGAGTCTGTAAGACCTCACACTGTTGGGGAAGGAGGCACGAGAGACGGAAACAGGAATCACCACAGGAGAGTTGTGTGCAAAAGAAGCACACGGCTTTAGTCTCGTGAGTATCACATATACACCTTTATATAATTTACAACGTGAACTTGGCGCGACGTTTGCTGAGAAGCATAACGGATGGCAGCTGCCTGTTCAATACACCGATACTATAGAAGAACACAATGCGGTCAGAAGTGATGTTGGAATCGCGGATCTATCGTATCTCGGCATACTAAAACTGATGGGTGATGATAGAGCAAAATATTTACACCGACTCATATCAAACGATGTTGAAGGTCTTTCCGTTGGTGAAGGTAATTATGCCACACTATTGACAAATCGTGGTAAGATCATCGCAGATTTAAGAGTATATAATCTAAAGGATGAAATTCTTGTCTCTACAGCACCTGAAAACTGTGAAGTAGCATACGCTGAATTGGACAAATATATTATTGCAGATGATGTAGAACTCTCAATAGAAAATGATAATATCGGTGTAATTGCAGTCTATGGACCTAAGTCTGTTGAACTTGTCTCACCTTTTTTCGATGCTGAGGACTTAACTTCTTTGCCAGAATACCATTCAATTGTGGGTGAAGTCAATAGTGAAAAGATTGTTTGCATGAAATCACACGCTGTTGGAGAATGTGGCTTTCATTTATATGTGAACACTGACGTTTTAGCAGGTCTTTGGGAAAAATTGATAGCGAGCAGATCTCATGTTCTTCCAATTGGATGGGATGCGTTGGAATCTCTCCGAATTGAAGCTGGAACACCAAGATATGGTACAGAATTAACAGATTCTGTTATTCCACTGGAAGCGGAATTAGAAGATGCTATTGACTTTGAGAAAGGATGCTATATTGGACAAGAAATTGTGGCGAGGATGAAGTACCGGGGACACCCAAACCGACTGCTACGCGGACTCGTAGTTGAATCAGAACATCCACTTCAACAGAATTCACGCATTTTTAATGGTGAGAAAGATGTAGGGTGGGTTACCAGTTCAACGTTTTCACCAACACTAGGAAAACCGATAGCATTATGTTATGTCCGAATGGCAGTCACTGATGAAGGTTCTCAGGTTCAAATTGAATCATCAGATGGACTCCTAAATGGAACAGTTGTAGAACTACCCTTTATTTAACTGAGCGGAGGAAAGATAAATAACGATGAAGTACAAAATGTTATGTCTTCAGATAGTTCCTTTACTGATTATAATCTCACTCATAAGTGGGTGTGGTTTGAGTAAGCTTTCCAAAATTCAACAGGAGAGCGATTTAGTTGTCGTTGAAACGACACTTGAAAAAAACCTAAAGACACTTGGCCGTCTTTCAAAGTTAGGCAATAAGTCTCTAATTGTCAAGACAGCACGGGCGTATTCATCCTATAGCGGATTCATTGAAGATAGAATGGAGGAAGCAAGTATTGACGGTGATGTTGAGACAGAAACGGAAATGCGGATGAAAGCCATTGAACACTACAAAATATCTGAAAAGTATGCTCTAAAGGCGTTGTCAAAATCTGATAAGAACTTTAAGAACGTTCGAACAGTTGCTACCGAGGTCTTTGAACGTTCTCTTAGGAGATTGAAAAAGAAGGATGCTGAACCCCTATTCTGGGCTGCCTACGCTATTGCACGAGGTATCAGCCTTCAGAAAGATGACCCTATGCAAGTGATTGACTTAGCAAGAGTAGAAATGATGATGAAACGCGTACTGGAATTAGACGAATATATCTACTATGGTAGCGCACATCTGTTCTACGCGGTCTATTTCGGTGATAGATCACCAGCAATCGGGGGTGATCCTGAGAAAGCGAAGGAACATATCGATCGCGTTGATGAAATCAATGAGGGTAAGTTTTTAATGAGCAAGTTATACTTAGCAAGATACTATGCTTATCCGAAACAGGATTTTGATTTGTTCAAAGATTCATTGCAGGCGATCTTAGATGCCCCACAAGACGTCTTTCCGGGTGAACAAGCAGCAACTTCACTTGCAAAATCGCGAGCAAAACGTCTACTCGGACAAACTGACATGTTGTTTGATTTAGAATTCGAAGCAGAGGAGAATGATTAATGAGAAATAGAACCGAATGTTGTAAATTACACTATACCACATTGGTATGTGTCGTATTCGTTGTTGTTGGAATGTTATCTTTACCCGTTTCTGTAAGTGCTGTTGACCCAATTAAGTTTGCTACACTTGCACCGAAAGGTTCTACATGGATGAACAGTTTTGAAGCTATGGCAAAAGATATTCGCACTAAGACCGATGGTGATATAAGGTTCAGATTTTATGCAAACGGGATACAGGGAGATGAAATAGATGTCATCCGTAAAATGCGTGCTGGATTGCTACATGCAGGTGCGATGACAGCAACGGGTCTTGGGGAAATAAACGAGGAGGTTCTGATTTTTCAACTCCCCCGTATGTTCAAGACATATCAAGAACTCGACTATGTCCGTAACTATCTTAGAGAAGACTTAGATAAAGTGTTTTTGGACAAAGGTTATGTATTACTCGGAATGGGTGATATAGGTTACTACTATATTTTCAGCAACCACCCGATTAGAAACATAGCAGACCTGCAATCACCGAATGTAAAGATGTGGGTACGAACAAGTGATAAGATAGGAATCGAATTCTATCAGAGAGCGAAAATCGCGACTGTGCCAAGGGAAGTAACCCAGGTACTGAGTTCCCTCTATTCAGGACAGCTCAATGCGTTAACCGCATCACCCTATGTAACTGTTGCGCTTCAATGGCACGATAGATTTAGGTATATGACGACGCTTCCTATCAATGTTGGTGTTGGTGCTACGTTAATCACAAAGGAAAAATTCGATGAAATGACTCCTGAGCAACAGAAGGTCGTACGGGATATGGGTGAGGAATATCAGAACAAGATGATTATAGAAATTCGTCAGGACAATGAGAAGGCTGTTGAGGCGTTGGTAAAGAAGGCTGGCATTCAACAGGTAGAGTTTGAGGATGATGCATTAGAGGCGTGGGATGCCATTGCTGTAGACACACAGAACGCTCTGGTCGGAGAGATATACTCACAGGAATTCCTTGACAAAATAAATGCACTCTTGCGTGAGTATCCGTGAGAAACAGTAGATTTAAATTCAAATGAAAATCTTATAAGTCCGCAATCCTGATACCGGACCTATAATCGCCCAGATACTGCCAATAACATAATCACCTAATATTAGTCCTAAGAACAAGGGGGCGACTCGACGATGTAAACGTAAACCACCATGACGTAAGATCATATATTTCAGCAACCAGGCGACGAAGAAAGCGAACCAGAAGTAATCCATCGCAAAACTGATCGCAAGCGCATAACCAGCAGGATGAAAGGGCCACCACAGAAAATGCATGCGCATATACATCATGACAAATGTCAATAATGCACCGATACTCATAAATCCTATGCCGATAAGGTTCGGTTCTGAAGGATTGTGCAACCATCTCTGCAGTCGCCCAAACGATTCTCTACCCACCCATCCTTTAAAGCCACCCGCTTTCGCTACCGCACCGTTTCGAAATGTGATGTCAAGATTTGCCCAGAATGTGGCTACTATGCCTACGATAATCGCTATCAACATCGCTAACCAAAGACGTCTGTTCCCCATACCTGTCGATTCTGCCAATTTGAAGGCTTCAATCTGATTAGGCATCGGATGATTTCTATAGCCACGATTAAACCAGTAGAAAAGCGATAGAATGGTGAGACTACTGGTGTCAAAATGACGTGTTCCTCCAACCATTGCCATGATGTCATGTGGATTTACATAGTATATTTCATGAGGTGTACCAAGTTCCGCACGCACCCGTGTAATGGCGAAAGAGAGTAGAAAATAGATACCGAAAAAAATACCTGCAATCCATAACGTCATTCCCGCTATATTCGCAAAAATACCCAATGCAATGAGAGAACCGATGATACCTAATAATGCCGCTCGATATGACATGGGTTCATCCTTATCATCAAGTTGCGATTTGAAGCCTATTGCTTTCTTAAAGACTTCTTTCAGATGTCGGCGCGTAACCCAGATCGCTAATAGAAATAGCGCAACCCATGCACCATAAGCTTGTTCATTTAATGCTGGAAAATAACGTGTGCCAAGTGCTGCTGCTATGACAAACTCAGCTAATCGGACAACGAAGAAAAACCAGCAGGAGAATGACAGATCCAATGGTAAGAAAAATGCTAAACCGACTGCAAACGGATAGACTGAGATACGTGTACCCCGAATAGCACTCCAAGGACGTTCGGTAAAGATATTTTGAAAAACAGCAGTCCTTTTGATATACGGTACCTCTGGAAACTGCGGAAACAGATAGTGAATACCGTTTGTCAGACCGATGGCAACAGCGATGCTAAAACCGATCCACATCATCCGATTTTTCATCAGACGAGTTCCACTCTCCTCTGATAGTCGGAGCGGAAGCTGAATGATAGGATATGCTAACTTCTCCTGTTCTGTCCATCGTTTGCGAACTAACGTATTGATGCATAACATCATAAACATCATAATCAGGAAGAATAGACCCCAAAAGAACAACGGCTTTGACCAGACACCAAAGTTATGTTCCGTATAAAAACTGGTCTCCCCTTCATAGAATCCTTGCAAACTTTGTGGATCAGAGATGGTTAACCAAGATGGAAGATAGCGAAAAAAAAGTGTTTGCCATTCATTCTCTTCAGTTGCAAAACGGAAAGGATGTGCTATACTTCCGAACATATTCTGCATCGTATCATGACCTGCAAAGGTACAGGAAATCGCTACCATGATATATACCGTGAGTAACTCACCTTGTCGTAACATGTGCTTAGGTGATAAACCTTTGATAACGAAGTTTGCTACGACACACATGAACATGATGAAAACAGGTTGGATGAAAAGCGGTAAACATGAACCGTCAAGTGAATAATACTTCACCTCAACGATTGTCATCCAATAAACATTGACAGGAATGAGCAACACGCCAATTATTAAGGAACGGACCGTAATACCTGTTGATTTAATTCTGCTTTGATCCGTCTTCATAGTGATGGTGGATGGTCTGTTTACCGCTAACGGTAGGTTTGGACGATTTCTGTGATGACAGAACGTCTATTTTTCCAGTTAAGACGTGCAGGTGGGATAAGATATATACCATCAATTGGAATTGTATCTTGATTTCGTATCTCTTTCACAAGGTCTAAAGTCAGTTGCATGCCAAGTTCACTGCCAGCCGTATCCCCTAAGTCTTGAAATTTGTCAACGATGAACTGCGGTATATATAGACCCAAATTGTCACGTAGGTAGGAGGCACTTCTAAAACTTGTAAGCGGAAGGATACCGTAAAGGACTTTTATATTTAAGTGTTGTATTGCCTTCTGTGAACGTTCAATATCTTCAAATGTCCAGACAGGTTGTGTATATGCGAATTTTGCACCTGCCGCAACCTTATTGCTTAAGTGCTTGATGTGAGGGGCAAGATTCTCAGCGATGGTGAAACCGCCCCCATAATAGAACCCACATGGGTCTCCGATGGATGATCCATCAGCGAGTACACCTTGATTTAGACGGTCTATGAGTTTCATCAGTTGCACTGCTCCGCGTACATCTGGAACGAGACTGGCGGCTTCGTACGGTCCGGCTTTGGGATGGTCACCTGACAGTGCGACAATCCCGCGTATCCCTAATGCCTCTGCCTCTAACAGGTGCGATTGTATACTGATAAGATTTCGAGAACGGGTCGTCCAATGGATAAGCGTTGGAATGTGTGTTGCTTGCTGTAGTCGGAATGCAGTACCGACTGCGCCTATGTTAACTGCTGCACCTGAGTTATCAGTTACATCAAATAGGTCCACACCGATAGAAGCAAGCACCCGTGCCTCTTTCAACAATGCACGCAATTGTGGGAATGTATTAGCACGTGTTTCTACACTTACAATCCTTTCACGAGTTTCAAATACTTGTTGTATAGGGTTTTCTCTTTGTGTTTTACTGATAGGTGAACTCTTCGGAAGAACAAATATACGGGGGAGACGCTTGATCGGTTTACTTCTGGCGACGGCTTGGCGGATTTTGGTTGTATATTCCGGTGTGGTGCCGCAACATCCACCAATCATATTCGCACCAAGATTAATCAGTTTATGTACATAATCGGTAAAGACATCGGCGTTCACTGTGTATGAAACAGCAATTTCTCCCTGTTCAACTCTTGGATTTCCAGCATTTGGCTGCACGACAAGTGGGACGCTTATCACGGGTGCAAGCAATTCCAGGGCTTGAACAAGGTCGTGAGGACCTCTGCAGTTAATACCGACAGCAGTTGCACCCAGTTGTTCCAATTCTTGAGCAAACACGCGAACATCTATACCGGCACCAACTGTGCCACCTGAAATACCGCTAATCTCAACAACAACAGGAATGCTATAGGTCAATGCTTGTTTGGTCGCAATCTGTGCTTGCTTTGTTGAAACGAAAGTCTCTAATATAAGCAGATCAACCCCTGTATCAACAAGAGGATCCATCTGTTCCTGAAATAGTTTACGAATTGTCTTCGTTGATGGTTCAACGTCTATGTTGCTTGTATCTTCATAGCCGAATGGGATCTGACCAACTGATCCTGCGATATAACATGTGTCTGAAACTACAGATTGTGCTAATAAAACGCCAGCCCGGTTTATCTCATCAACCTTATCTGCAAGCCCGTGTATTGAGAGTGCTTTTCGGTTTGCTTGATATGTATTCGTCTGGATGACATCTGCACCAGCATTCACATAAGCCTGATGTATCTCTTTGACTGTATCTGCATGTGTGTTTGAAATATTACATGCATCTACACAGTGTAGATGTGTCTTTATGCGTTGACGAAGTTCTGTACCGATCGCCCCATCACACACCAGAATTCGTTCAGTCAATGCATCAACAAAGTTAATTTTCGCTGGTAATTCTGTATTCATGCAGTCTGATACCGTTAGTATGGTTTCTATAGGATTACCCCGTGTCTACATTTGTAAACACGGGGATAATCTGTTGAGTCAAGAATGGAAAATGTAATGTTCAAATTAGACACTTACTGAATTATTTCTCCCGCCTTCTCAACAGGGATGTAATAGTAACCGAAGATAATACACATCTCATCTTCTGAAGTTAAACCGAATTGTAGAGGTGCCTTCGTATCATAATTATTATGTGTGCACTCAAATGTCAATCCATCATCTGAACTCAAGATAATAGGTGATGGGAAAAGTGTGATAGGTGCATCGTCATAAGCGATGCTACGGTGTAACAATTCTCCTGTTGATCTCTGAAATATTTCAAATAGTTCACCGTGTCTATGCATGTGAGATGTGAGTAGGAAGACGTGCAATTCCGTATCCGGATCGTGTCCGCGGTGCTTAAGTTCATGCTCAACATACCATGTCATTTTAGCAACACGGGTTAACCCGGGGGGAACGTTTATTGATCTATTTGAAACGAATATCTCTAAGGCTTCAAACTTCACTTCTTTTTCTGGAATCGTGTAGATATTGACATAGGTTTCACCGATCAACACCTCATCCCCGAGGAGATTGATGTAGTGTGAGTTTAGGTCGTATACTGTGTTCCCTGGGAGTCGCAATCCAACACCTTCTGGAAATTCAAAGAGTGTATCATCCGTTTGGGTTCCAACGACGAACAGCCGATCAACACCAAAATTACCGAGAGCTTGTGGGTCATTTGGATCGAGTTCTCTGAATTGGTCTTCTGGGTTCACACCGATACTTGTGTCAATACCTATATTCTGGATACCTTTTGCTATACCCTCTTCAGTCAGTCGATATATGATGAAGTGATGGCTTCCTGATGGATAGAAAATCTCAACTTTGTTAATATAGATATCGCCCTCAATTAGTTGACCATTTTCATCTCTGATCTGCGTTGTATAAAATACCTCACGTTCGGTTCCCGGTTCTACTTTGAATTGTGGCAAAACAAGTTGGTAACCTTCTCCGGTAGGTGGTGGGGGTGGTGGATTAAATACCTCTTCTGGGTCGCGGAGCACACCGAGATCCCCAATTCCTGCTACTTTTCCTGTTTGCGGTGCTCCCGCTTCGATCCATGTGCGGATGGCATTAATCTTTCCTTGATGTAGAGGACCCGCACCGAATGGCATCCGACCACCGAAACTTCGATCCTCAGGTCCCATCAATTTCGTCAAAAGAAAACTGTTGTCAGGATTACCGGGATCAATAAGTTTCATACCAGCTGCAGCTGCGGCAGCATTCCGTGGAACGCGATCGACCAAATCTGGATAGGATTGTCCATAAGAAAGATTCAAGTCTGCTGAATTCTGAGGGGGTGCATGGCAAGCACTATTCGCACAACTTTTATCAAATATATTATCTTGTATATCATGATAAGTTGAGTTATCTCCCTGTTCTGTTTCACCAAATCTGTTTACAACTCTCCTGAGATCCAATACGTCAACGGTACCATCACGGTTGACATCCGGGTTCTGATCAGATGTACGATCACCTGATTGTCCTAATACAGTGGCAACTAACACGAGATCTCTGATGTCAACTGTTCCATCATTGTTGACATCTTCTAATAGTGTAGAACCTGCATCGTGACCAAAGGCTGTAAAAGACAGACACACGACAAAGGTGAGTAGAAGTGTTGAAAAAGCTATGTTTTTGTACATGTTGATATATTATAACCTCCATTTTTTTACTACGATCATGCTTCGGTAGTTTCTTTGAATAACTTAGATTTTGTTGTAAACCTATATTTTAGCAATGTCCACGCAGCAAAAATACCATCTGACCAGAAACGCAACTTTTTACCTTCCTTTTTCGTGCGAGGAAAATAGGAAACTGGTACTTCGTGTATATCAAAACCTGCTCTTAGTAATTTCGCGGTTACTTCAGGACAGAACTCAAAACCTTCACAGGTCAAATTAAGTTTACGGATTACATCAGAAGAAAATGCTTTGTAACCTGTGGATTCATCAGTGATTTTAGAACCGTATAAGATGTTGGTATAGACTGCCAGGATGCGATTTGCGATATAATTCTGAAGACTTGCGTTCTGCCTTCCATTCAGAAACCTTGAACCGTATACGACTTTTGCCGTCTCAGTCTTTAAGGGACGAACCAGTTCAATAATGTCACTTGGACTGAGTTCCATATCCGCATCTTGAATGACGACTATTTTTCCTTTCACATAAGGTATACCGCTTCGAATTGCAAACCCTTTTCCACTATTTTTTTCACAATTGACTATCGTTATTTCAGATTCGTCAGCATACTTTTGCAGTATTGCGTAAGTCTTGTCAGTAGAGCCGTCATTGACAACGATAATCTGTTTCTCAAAAGGTAGAGAATGTACTGATTCAAGTACCTGTCCGATAGTTTGTTCTTCGTTGTATGCTGGTATAATAACAGATACTAACATTATTCATCACGCTCTATATATATTGTATTGGCAAGTCGTGAAAATCAGAGTAGCGATCTTACCATACCTCCATCTACTTGTATCGTTGTTCCAGTGATATAACTGGACTTTTCTGATGCGAGAAACACGACTAAGTTTGCAAATTCTTCAGGGTCTCCAATTCTCCCGAGTGGTATATTGGCAGTCATATTTTCAAGTGCTTGATCGTAGGTTATACCCGACTCCTCCGCTCTTACAGATGCTAATTGTTTGATTCTATCAGTGAAAATAATCCCTGGACAGACGTTATTGACCAATATCTTGTCAGGTGCGAGTTCCGTTGCAAGCGTTTTAGCAAATCCGATGACGCCGGTTCGTGCCATATTAGAAAGCATCAATCCATCTACAGGTTGTTTGACAGAAACGGATGTAAGGTTTATGATACGTCCACCACCTCGTTTACGCATCCAGGGAACAACTGCTCTACATAAGTTGATTGTACTCATCAGATTCAGATCCACAGCATCTTGATAGTCTTCTGCTGACAGGTCATCAAATCTCCCTGCTCTCGGTCCACCCGCGTTATTTACTAAAATGTCAATACCACCGAAGTGTGAAATTGTTTTGCTTATCAGGACTTCAACCTGATCCAGTTGACTAACATCAGTTGGAATAGTCAACACTTCAGTTTCTGTTTTCTCTTGAATTTCGTCAGCAGTCTGTTCTAACACTTGGTTGTCTCTTGCGCAGATAGTGACTTTCGCGCCTTCGTAAGCTAAACCGAGTGCTATTGCTTTCCCTAATCCTTTACTTGATGCACCGACTACTGCTATTTTGTTTGTAAGACCAAGTTCCATGCATGTATTGTGAGGAATGATTTATCCTCTATCCTTTCAGAATGTGCAATCTATTGTGTCTGATTTAAGTATACTATTTATGTTATATGTTGTCAAGCGATTTGCAGTCCATAATCTACTTATCTTGACATGCGACCCTTTAGAATGTTATAATCTATTTAATTAATTCTGCTTAGGAAAGATGTTAAATGTTCAATCTCAGGTTAACTTATATCTCTTTATTCCTCATCTATACACTTGTTTCACTTACGGGTTTCCTGCTGCCGGTTGTAGCAGAAGAGAATGAAAAACCAATAGAACTTGATAAGATAGTCGTAACACCTGGAAAATTTACAATCTATGAAGGAACAACACCTCAAATCTCTATTTCAAAGGAAGAAATAGAACAGTTTCCGTTGATAGACAACGATATCATGCGTTCAGGCCATATTTTCCCAGGTGTGATAGCAAACGATTATAGTGCAAGATTCAGCGTTAGAGGTGGAGAAAAGGACAGTGTTGCTGTCAGATTAGATGGTATAGAACTTTACAATCCATACCATTTACAGGATTTCGGTGGTGCGATTTCATTAGTCGGTCTTAACTTAATTCAGAGTGCAGATTTATTGATGGGTGGTTTCCCTGCTGAATATGGACAAAAGATGTCTGGTATCTTTGACATAAGAACAAAAACACCAAATACAGAAAAAGTCTCCGCTAATTTCGGATTAGATTTTATCAACGCAACAGCCATGTTAGAAGGTCCTTTAACAGAAAAAGGGGGTTGGTTATTATCGGCACGAAGAGGATACATAGATTTGATCCTTGCACTCATTGACATAGACGAAAAGTATAATCCTCAATACGCTGATGTTTATGGTAAATTCGTATATCAACTTACAGATGCCGATTCTCTTACATTCAATGGATTATATGGATGGGATAAAAACCGTATACGCGTTGACGATGTGGAGAATAACTTAGATTCACAATATGATAACTCTATCCTATGGTTAAAGTGGAGACATGTATTTGGTTCTTCACATTGGTCTGATTTGTTTTTTTATGGTGGCATTTCACAGCAGGAGAGAATCTCTGGAGAAGAAGACTATGACAATCGTGATTTCCAATACTTTGGATCAAAGTTGGAATTTACCGCTAATGTCTTTTCACAGCACACAGTACGAACGGGTGTTGAGTGGCGATGGTCAAGAGCAGAATACAATTACTTTGCCCGAGAACGGATTGCTGGTGTAAACAACTATAGTGAAATTGATGCGGTGATTAATGATAGTGGTAATGAAATAAAGATATTTCTTCAGGATGAATGGCAAATTCATAGCAAACTTGCCTTAAATGTCGGTGGTCGTTATATTGTTCAAGATTATCGTGATTCAGATGTCCTTAACTATGAGATTGGTCCCCGAGTAATGCTTGCATTTCGTCCAAAAGAGAATCTTGTTTTTCGCGGCGCATGGGGAATTTATCACCAACCAGTTGATTTGATGACAGTACCAGTTGAAGACGACAAACAGTCAGTCGGTAGAGCAGAACAGTCAACACATTACGTTATTGGCTGTGATTATACTCAAGGTAACAACTTTTTGATACGTCTTGAAGGATATTACAAAGAATATGATAATCTGGTTGGTCGACTTAGAGAGTTTGGACGACAAACACAGATTTTTACTGCACCAGAATCAGCAGAGGCGATAGGATTTGATGTTTTTGCTACGCATGCTGTCTCATCAAGGTTGACTTGGGGTCTCGGCTATGCTTACGGAATTGCAGAAGAAACATCAGGTATCGGGACAATATTCCGGGAATCTGATCGCCGGCATTCTCTCTTTCTGAGTAGTAGCCATCAGATCGCATCAACATGGCATCTATATGTCAGTTGGCGGTTCCACTCTGGGAATCCCAGAACTCCTTTAGAACACAAACTGATTGAAGACGACAAAACTTGCAACAGAATCTTTGGTGAGACACACTCAGGACGATTACCTCCTTATCACAGTCTTGATTTTAGAATTACAAAGCGAAATCCGTACAAGAGTTGGACACTTTCATGGTATTTCCAAATCCTAAACTTATATAACCGTTCAAATTTAGACCAATATGCATTTGCCGAGGTAAAGGATGAGGTTACTGGCAAACTTGTTGATTGTACTGTTGAGGAAGAACCACAACTACCGATTATCCCTACACTGGGTATGACGATTACATTTTAACATCAATAGAATAATGAGACGAATATCGAACAATGTTTAGACGTATCATAGAAGCATTACATAGACTCCTTGGTCATTTCAGAAATACCCCAGAAGATGCTTATATCCCAAAAGCGGCACCAAGTGCAGATGAAGCAATCCTGCCGATAGACCCAGAAGAATACACGATCTATCCGCATGAACTAAAGCATAAGATGGATATGGATAGAGATTTTATCCTGCTTGATGTCAGAGATGAATGGGAATTTCAGGTGGTTCATCTTGACGGCGCAGTCTCTATACCGCTCGGGGAACTACCGAGACGGTTCGGCGAACTTTCACCTGGCGATGAGATCATCGTCTATTGTCACAAAGGGATGCGGAGTCTTGATGCAGCATATCTGCTACAACAACTCGGCTTTAAGTCTATTTTAAGTCTTGTTGGTGGTATAGATAAATGGGCATGCGAAATTGATCAGGACATGCAGCGTTATTGAGCAACCCAAAAAACTAAAGAGACTCTAAGAATGCGATGAGTGCTTTTCTTTCTACATCCGTCATTTGCATTGTTATTTGTCGGGATTTCTCTGCTTCACCACCGTGCCACAGAATTGCTTCCATCAAATCTCTTGCTCTGCCATCATGTAGAAAATTCGTATGTCCATTAACCGTTTGAACCAGACCGATACCCCATAAAGGGGGTGTTCTCCATTCACTTCCACTTGCACGAAAATCGGGACGATTATCTGCTAAATCATGTCCCATATCGTGTAACAACATATCCGTAAAAGCGTGTATGGTCTGATTACTGACAGAAGGCACACCGGGTAAAACGCCAGTTCTCAATGTTGGTACATGGCAATTGGCACACTGTGCTTGCGCGAAGAGTTGTTCACCGTGCCTCACTTGTGGGTCGTTCACATTTCGTCTTGCTGGTACTGCTAACGTCTGCACATAGAATGTCACAACATCTAATATTTCGTCACTCACTTCAGGTGATGTAAGATTCTCTTTCAGTTGTATTTGACCGTGAGAGTTTTCTAAAGGGAACAGTGAAGTGGTCAGACCCATATCATCATGGTATGCAGAAGCGACTTGCTGCAGTAGATTCGGCTGATTAGCTTTCCATCCGAAACGACCGAGTTTGTATTTCTTATCTACGACATCCCACACATAATTAGGTTTGCCAGAGATTCCGTCTCCGTTTACATCCGCTTCATCTGCGTAAGATAAGATGGTTTCTTCAGGTATTGCTTCTAACAGTCCGAGTCCAAATACCACGGGTGCTACCCGAGGTGAAACTTCTACATTCTCAGGGATAGGTTTATAGGTATCTGTTATGGTGTAATCTGGATAGCGGAGATGTATACGTGTCCCATCAGCTGTTGTCAAAGTTTGCTCAGAATATTCAATTATGACCGTTCCTTCAGATGGCGTCCCGTAAATTGCGCGGTTATTCAACTGAGTGCCGTAACCCGGGACTGGAATCGGGGATTGTCCAGTATCCGCGTTCTCAGTATTCGGAAGACTCAATCTAAAGAGCATGGAAACAAATTTTTCATCAACAGCTGGTGGTTTTCCTCTCCCATCACGCACATGACAGTTGATGCATGTAATGTTGTTATAGATAGGACCCAAACCAGGGTTTACCTCAGCAGGTGCAGTGACAAAAACTGCTTCAAATTCTAAGTCTCCATCAAGATGTTTCTCAAGGGCATCAGCGGAAAGATTGGATGCTGGTGTTGAGAATGCATGGCTTGATTCGCTAAAGATGGTTGTATCCCCACCAGATAATGCACTCGCAGATTCTACGGGTACACTGGAATCAATTACATCCGTTGGTTGATCCACATTACACCCAATTAGGATAGATAACATCAGTATAGACGGAAAAAAGGTGAGCCAAGTCTTCATGTTTATTTAAACTCGCTTTCTCCAATAAGCGTGAGTATATCTTGCTGCAGTGTCATAAGGACAGTACCGACAGCGTCAATAGCCGCTTGAACAGCTGGTCGATCAGTAGTAATCGCATCACGGAAAGGATTTGGAATCGTGCCGATGGCATCTATTGCTGCTTGCACCTCAGCTTTAAAACGAGAATCCAGGGCACTATCATTGCTACTGACAAAGTCATCTAACCCAGGACCATCATCGTTATGGTTTCCAGTGTAAACAGCTTGTATTCCTTTGATATTATTTTGGAAATCAGCAATCGAATTAAAACTGAATTGGGATTCAACACGTGTTGTGTCTGCTTCATTGTATGGGTCAGAGATTTTCCCGTTGGCGACCTCATCAGCGATTGTAATCATACCATCGACCATTTCTTGCAATGCTGCGCTCTGTGATCGATAAACAGAGTTTCCTTCACCTGCTGAAGCGATCGTGTTAACAAAGTTCTCACCATCGGGTGCCCACGCGTGTGCAAGTTGAGCGGTACTATCTTTAAGGGTCATTGTGGCTGCCAGCAGATACGCTAATTCTCTGTCAGTGATATCAGATGATTTGCGTTGATCGCCTTCACGGAAAAGTAAATACTCTATTGTGTGAAAACCTTTCTTCGTATCTTCTAACTCGTTCGTGACATAATTGGTCGTTATTTCATCGTCTCCATCCAAGACTTGCTGAAGACTTACACGATCAACGGGCCAACTATCTAATGCTGGATCCAGTCCTTGTGTATCAACAGGTCCGAACAGAAATGCCTCACTTTTTTCCCACGGTATTCTTGCAGCCACCCATGCTTGCTGTGCAGTTTCAAGGTTAGATTGAGAAGTATCTGCTTGCAATGCTTTTACAGCATCTAATAGTTCACCCGCTTTGCTATCCAGGTCAGAATAAATCCCGTAAACGACACTATAAGCATAATGATCTAAGATGGCTCCTGCATCGTACGTCTCATCAACAGTTTCATCATCGTTTCCACTTTCACATCCTACTATCAGAGCGGATGCGATAATCATACAACAGAAAACAATCGATATGTTATATAGTTTCATTTTTTATCCTTCATAAAATAAAATGTATAGCGAACTTCAGAATTAATGAAACACTCTACAACGGGCGAGGTGACCTCGCCCCTACGCTGGATGGTCTTCGTCATTGGTGTATGGGGTGAAATGTCTCATTAATAATTAACTTTACTATAATAATGTTAATATTGAAAACCTAACCCAAAGGATAAGGTGTTTTCTTGATTTAATTGTTTTTGTGCTAAACGTCTAAGTGAATAGTGTCCCTTGAAAACCATTTTTGGGTGTACGTGGAAATTTAAGCCGAAAGTCCATGCAGTTCTTTCCCATCTTGGATTGTCGAATCTTGCACCTTCAACAGTTGCCATCGTATCATAATAATCTAAACGTGCAAAAACATCCAATTGCTGTGAAGATAGGGTTGCTTCTCTGAAAAGTGATAGAACATCATATCCGAGTTCAAGGTAAAGACCGAGTGCAGAACTACCGATCGGCGTTCGCTTCACATTGAGATTATTGGAGAGACTTCTGTTGACACGAGAGATCTCTTCAGCGTTTTGTAGTGTTCCCCACAGGAGTAATCCCCGGATTTTCACGGAGTTGATTTCATAAAACCCGTGAAGACTCGCAATACCTACATAGGCATCAAAATCTACATCCGGTTTTGGACGGTTTGCTGCTGTGTCTCCGAAGTAACCAGAAATCCCAACGGTGGCATTTTCGTTAAATACATAATCAAGTCGTGCAACGAAAGCCGGTGCCTCAGCGTTTGCTGTCTCAAAACGCAATTGATGTCCGGGAACTATCCAATGACGAGAGCTGAAACCTGTTGAATCTAAACCGTTAATAACTTGCGCTTGATAATTTATAGAGCCGAATGTTCCGAATACTTCAACCCCTGTTTCATGCCAGATTGTAGGGATTATGTGTGCTTCTGCTTCAGGACGTGTTGTGGTAAAATAGTGTTGGGGTCTGTGTCGTTTTGCCACAAGTCCTACGGGTACGATGATGTGTCCAACTCTGAAGTTGAGGGAGGGTTGAATAGAAAAAACAGCAGCAAGTTTTTCAACTATGACTTCTCCACCCTTCTCAATTTCCGTTTCAAACTCACCGAATTCTTCAAACCTATCGAATTCCATAGTGCTACCGGTACCACCGTGTTCGAACTCTATTTCCGCTTCAAGGTGGATCCTATCGTTGATTCGGTATTTTGGAGCAACAGCGAGCCGTTCCACATCGACAGCTGCGCGTCTATCCGGGTCGATATCCCAGTCATAATGCGCGTAGTTAATTATCCCATATCCAGAAACTGAAAAAGGATTGTTTTCAGCAGAAGCACTAAGACAACTTAAGAATAGCAGTCCGAAAATTGTGCTGACAACTATATTCGCTCTAATTACGCAAACTAATATGATATTTAGTCTCATTATCATATTCTCTTACATTCCTATGTCATCTTGTATGTTTGTTGTCATGGATACATTTTAGGTTATTGATAATGATTCTCATTATCCTAAAATATGCTTAAAGCACAACATTTGCGCTTAAGTTGCCAATAATTATACCCGTCAAATTCACTAATGTCAAATAAATTATGGAAAATTCTTGGAATTTTTTGGTATTTTAAGTTCATTATGACAAATTAGGACGTAAGAAGGCGGATCTGGTCATCCGCCTGAAAAACGTAAATGTCTCAACTAACGGTTCTGCAAAAGTTCCTTCAATGCAGCTTTTTTCTTTTTCTTACGTCGTAATTGGCGTTGACGAATTTGTGTTCGTCTTCTGACTTGTCCGCTCTTACTCCGTGCCATCAGAATCTCCTCCTTCATCAATAGTTTTTGCGAGAAACATGACTGCAGATTGACAGTAATTCTCCAGGGCATCCATGGCAATCGTTAACTCTTCTGTAGAATGTGCAAATAGATGTAATCTATCTGATGTAACATGAACATAATTTTCAATCGCTTGTCCCGATGCATTACCATGAATTGTATTATAGGTTTCAGGTTGATTCGTTTCCCAGTCGTCTAACAACTCAACTATGTCGACTCCGATACAATTCCTATAAAGTGCATTTACTGGATACTTATCTGATATTGCCCCATCAAGAAATAGCTGATAGTCAGGTACAGATGTTTCATTCAGAAAGTCATAGGAAGACTGTTCTTGATTGCGTAACATCGGTTCATCAGGTTCTTGTATATTTGGAATGGTTGTATCTGTATCAATGTCTGGTTCTGCATGCATTTCGGTGTTGGTTAAGTGTTGCTGTGTGGAAATTAGACGAATTGTATTTATCAGAATACCTTCAAAGATTGGGTGTTCGCTATATTGCTCTTTTGGTGCTACATCAAAAAATGTGCGAGCAACGAAAGCCGCTTCAGCTTGACTGCGATCCGCAGTTCTTTTGAAGCGTTTTTCACAACTGCTGAGTGCAACTTTCAGGGAGCCGATTATCTCTGGTGTCATCAAGTTTGGCATTGCTTCAACCATGAAACTCTCAATAAAGACTTCTATGTCATCCATAGATTGAAAAAACTTGCCTTTGAAATCACTATTTCTCTCATCACTGTTTTCAGGTATTCTGTCGTCTTCATCCTCTTCATCTTCAAAATCAAGCTCAGCATTTATGTCTGGTAGTTGAACATAGTTTGAAAGTTGCGTAATCGTCTTATCAAAGTCGAAGTGTACGTTTTCAAATTCTGGTTCAAGGACGAGACTACGACTATTCATGAGCAACTCAAATATACCTTCCTCATCCATCTTACTGAACTGTAATTTGCGTTGTTTTTCCAGAGCTAACTGTTTATGTTTTGATTTCTGGTTGCGATTGCGTTTTTCCCGTTTCCGGGCAACATTCGCTGACCTTTTCTTTTTCTTTGCCATGGTAATATTACTATGTCATCAGATGTTTCTTTTTTACATAGAAAACTGTATTCTTTCTATAAACCAAATAAAAGTATACGCGAACTTCCTTTTAAAGTCAACTATTATTGTGTGAGGGGTGTGTAAGTAATTGTCACTGGATTCCCTGTTATATCGTAGGGGCGGGGTTTCCCCGCCCGTTAGACGTTCTTACTCTAAGCAGTATGCTGCATCTTGTGAACTAACGGGGAGTGATAAGTGTTCTCAATCGGGCGGGGGAACCCCGCCCCTACGATAGTGAAAAATTTCTGATGATGTTTAAATAAATAATCAGGTAATTCTGATTCACCGGCCTGGGAAAGATCGGTTTTTACCCTTTTAATTACTTAATCCTCATCAGAAATTTCAAAAACTGAATAACCCTGATTTGAGGGACAGGGTCGTTTAGTTTCAAGAATTATCGGTTTTGCTGACGTCGGTTGGATTCATAAAGTGTATAAACAAGTTGAGAGACGGTGTAAAACAAGAAAGGCAGATATCAGAAACGATACCTGCCAGTAGTTTGTGTGATGTAAGATAAGATGATTTATTTCTCCGTGCGTTGCAACTGCTTGAGAACCGAGTCAGCAAAATCACGATCCCATTTCTGCAATAAAGACTTACGCGCACTTGCAATCGCTTGTTCGCGTTGCTCCTTTGGAACACTTTTCAACCGTGCATCTAACAACGCAGCATACGCTTTGTGCAATGATGTTTGACGATCTCGAAAGTACTGCCGCGTGCCTTCATCTTTCAACTCACGCGAAAACGTCTCACGAGACTTTAGATCACGCATTGTAAATATATCTGGGAACTCTTTTATCAACTTATCATGCCATCCTTGAACCTGCTTCATTAAGGGATCTATTTCAGTTGCATCCTTTCGCAGTTCTACAAGGGATTTAGGTTTTTCTGAAAACGAGGACGAACTCGACATTTTTGATGCATCCAAATCTTCAGACACTTTTAATAGCCTGTCATAAATAGTAATTTCCGTTTCGTCCCTGATTTGAGTCGGAATACTTGGCAGAACATGTTCAAGATAGAAATCCCAATCTTCGTCCGAAGCAGAAAGATTCATTAAAACTGCCAACTCGGCCTTGAGTTCAATCATCTCGGATTTCATTGCTTCAAACTCTCTTTTTTCTTTCTGTCGTTCTTCCGCACCGGCAATCCAAGCCTCTGCATCAGCAATTCCTTTCTTTGCACCAGCGATAAGTTTTCCATAAATCCTTTTCGCTTCGGGACTATCTGTTTTAGATAGTTCATTTTCATAGTAAGCAAGCGAGGCTTTATAATAATCAAGATTAGACGTGAAATCTTCAGAGTTCGGCGGTTGAGAGGTTGTATCAGATCCGCCAACTGTTGACTCTAAATGCTTTTCAAATTCAAGCACAGATGGATCGGACGTGTCTGGTATTTCATACAGATCAAGATTATCAAGAAAATGCTGTAATTCTTCGTCAGATGCCCCTGCTTCAGGAGGTGATAACTTTGACATTTTCTGATCCATTTTTTCAGTCAATACTGATGTTTGATGTGAATCAACAGGTTGCGTCTCTATCACAGACTTATCAGTATGTGTTATGGATTGATTCTCTGCAACATGTTTTGTCATGGGCTTTTCTGTTCTTTGGGACAACACAACAAAGGATGTTATCCCCGCTAAAAGCATCACAACGGTAATAAATAGAATTCTGTTTCGAGTCGGACGTATCATGGGTTCTGCCCCTCCTGACCTTGTTGTGCGGCCAAACCTGCCTTATATGCTATATAAGCGGCAATTGCTGCATCGTATTTTATCCTCGCTGCCGCTTCTTCGATTTCCGCTGCTGCGATTTCCGCATTCATATCCGTAACAGCCTGAATGGCTCGATTATATATACGCTCAGCACCATCCGCCATCTTAAACGCTTGGTCGCGTTGATATTTCAAGAATGGCAAATTATTGCGTGCTCTCTTGAAACGGATATTTGCCCTTGCTTTATCCTGTTTTGCACGAGTTAGCTCTGATCTTCCATCCGCCAACTCTTTCTTTGCTTTAGCAAGTTGCTCTTGCCAATAATTCCACATTTGAGAGTTCCTTGCACCATCAAGTTTTCTATGGCAATATTCCATACGACTTTCCGCTGCATTGATTTTACCTTGGGCAAGAATGCGACGATTCTCCGCGGCTTTCCAATCAGAGTTTGCACTCCAAAACTCAGCCGTTTCTGCATCTACTCTTGCTTGGGCATCTAAAGCTGCTTGGGCAAGTTTTCCAAATCTTGCATGTGCTACACGCTCCTCTTTTTCAAGTTTTGGCAACGTAACCCTTAACTTCTCTAAAGCTGCTTCAATGTTGAAATAAGCACTCGCTGCCTCATTCATGTATTTCTGAGCTTTGATGAGACCTTTAGCTGTATACTCAACCACCTCTCCAACTTGACCCAAAATGCCAGATGACCATAACGTGCCTACGCAAAGTAGAAGTAGACAGATTATGAATAAACCTTTATTTGCTTTCACCTTGATATTCTCCTTTTGATTTGAAAAGTATCTAACAATCATCTATACGAACTTTTCGTATAGAGTGTTCTGATTTGACAGACCACAAAGGAGACGTCGGCAGGTAAATATGAAAGGAAGTTGCTGTCAACTGTGCCCTTTGGGCATACTGGTTCTCATTTCCCTTTACGCAGGCTTGTGCCTGTGGTAAAATGAAAACCAGTTCTGTCATACTCTATCTATGGCAGTGCTACGCGCTGAGAGTGAACCGACACTTTCGGCGCGCCCCCACTTGGGGTAAAGCTGCCCAGGCGTAATACACAAAAAGGTGCATTTTTCTTTTTACGCCTTATCATTATTATACAACATTGCATTATTGTTTGTCAACTCTTTTTTTATTAAAATTAAATTGGAAATGAATATATTTGACATGAGAGTTATTATATAGTATCATTATTATGTCTTTAATACACTTTTACTTTTTATTAAGTTGGGCAAACATTTTGCCTTAGGGAGTTAAAGCATCATTATGCCAAATGCACTATTAGTATATCCAGAGTTTCCTCCATCTTATTGGGGTTTTAAATATGCCTTAGATTTTCTCGGCAAGAAATCTTCAATGCCGCCGCTCGGACTGTTGACAATCGCAGGAATGTTTCCTGACAATTACAACCTGAAAGTAGTTGATATGAACGTTGAAGAGTTGACAGATACAGATCTGGCTTGGGCGGATGTTGCTTTAACATCAACAATGATTGTGCAGAAAACATCACTATACGATGTTGTAGAACGGTGCAACCGTGCTAATGTCCCAATAATTGCAGGTGGACCGCATCCTACATCTTACTATGATAATATTAAGGAAGAGTGTGATGGCACTGTGAACCATTTTCTTTTCGGTGAAGTTGAGGAGATTTTTGAAGATTTCTTGACAGATTTTGAAGGTGGTTCAGCAGATGAAGTCTATAAAGAAAAACGAAAACCGGATATTACGAAAACGCCGCCTCCAAGATATGATCTGATTAACCTAAGTGCTTACGGCTCCATGGCATTGCAGTTTTCTCGTGGGTGTCCCTTCAATTGTGAATTCTGTGATATTACCAAACTGTTCGGACGTGTACCGAGAACTAAGAACAACGATCAGATGCTATCTGAATTTGAGATGTTGTATAAACTTGGATGGAGAGGTGCAATGTTTGTTGTTGATGACAATTTTATCGGTAACAAGCGAGACGCAATGCGTTTGCTGCCAGCTGTAAAAACATGGCAAGAGGAACGCGGATTTCCATATACGTTATATACGGAAGCAAGTGTGAACTTGGTCGAAATTCCTGAAATGTTAGATGCAATGAGCACTGCTGGTTTCAATATGGTCTTTCTTGGTATTGAATCACCTAATGAAGAGGCACTTATCACCACATCAAAAGGACAGAATACAAGCAAAGAAGAGGACGCGGGTAGTTACTTACTTAATGCCATCAGAAAGATTCAACATAAGGGAATGGAGGTTACGGGTGGATTCATCATCGGACTTGATGGCGATACCGAGTTTGATTCGCATATAGATTTCATCCAAGAAGCAGGGATTCCGATGGCGATGGCAGGTTTACTCACAGCACTAAAAGAAACTGACCTATGGCATAGACTCAAATTGGAAAATAGACTACTTGACGCATCAAGTGGAAATAATACCGATATGACCCTGAATTTTGTGCCAGAAATGCCGCGCGATAAACTTATTGAAGAGTACCGCCGTGTGATTTCAACACTGTATGACCCAACATTGAAAAACTATTTTGAAAGATGCTATAGAATGCTCAAACACATGCCTTATACCGCGCACAATGTCCGTTCTATAGGTATAGCGGAAGTTCGTGCTTTTATGTTGTCTATGAAGAGACAGATGTTCTCAAAACAGGGATTCCAATACATGAAGTTCCTGACGAAGGTTCTGAGATTTGATCGTAGAATGTTCCCTGAAGCTGTTCGTTTAGCCGTGATGGGTTACCATTTAGAAAAGATAACGCGACACACTGTCGCTGTAGAAGATTTCAGAGCTTTCTTGAATGCAGAAATGGAGTCTTTTAGAAAGAAAATAGAACAATTCGCTGTAAAGAATGATGACAGTATGCACGAAATAGAGGAATATGTGCAATCCCTAAGCAAGCGAGTTAAGTCAGCGTATGAATCAATTCACAAAGATTTTCGGTATGCAGCATATAATGCCCTTACCAATTTCCAGAAGTCTTTTTTTGATGCCTATTTAGAAGCGGAATTTGCTGCATTCAAGAATGCAGTTGCAGCTTTCGCTAAACTGCAAACTGAAAAAATCGCTGAATTGCAGGCATACTTACGCACGCTCTATGAACGTGTTAGTTCACAACAAGCACAACTTCATGCTGATCTTAAGCAGAATATTCAAGATACGTTAGACGTTTTCCAAGAGTCGATTAAACGGCATATTGAGCAACTCTTCGGCTCTTTGCCAATACCCCTTGAAGAACTGCAATACAACTGATGGCAATCATGACCCACTATGGTGCCAATTCAGATAGATAATCTCTTCTTCACCTATCCTAGTCGTAAGACCCCTACACTCAATGGTATTAATGTAGATATATCTGCTGGTGACTTTGTCCTATTAACAGGTCCCACGGGTTGTGGTAAGACTACATTACTGCGTACCATCAATGGTTTGATCCCACATGCCTCTGCGGGGACACAATCTGGTTCTGTTACTGTTGGCAATCAAAACGTTACAACGCAACCGATGTCCAAGACATGCCAACAGGTTGGGTTTCTTTTTCAGAACCCCGAGTATCAACTCTTCTGTACAACAGTTGCGGATGAGATTGCTTTTGGTCTTGAAAACATTGGTGTACCTGCCGATGCTATCAGTGATAGATTAACACTCGCGCTGGATCAGGTTGGTTTGAAAGGTTTTGAGAACAGACTCATCACAGAACTTTCCAGTGGCGAAAAACAACGCGTAGCACTTGCGTCGATTATATCAATGAGACCTAAAGTGCTACTACTTGATGAACCGACCAGTCATCTTGATCCTAAAGCAACCCATAGCATATTAGAAATAGTTAAAAATCTGAATACTGAAATGGGGGTTACAGTTGTATTTACTACACATAGAGTTAAGCAGGTGGAAGAGTTTTGTAATCGGATTGTGCTAATGGACAAAGGTCAAATCTGTTTAGACTTGCCAAGATTCTCTGCTTTTCAGGACACGAAACCTTTCCTACGTTTAGGTGTGGAAACACCCAATTCAGACTCTGTTAAGGAAAAACAGATTACAAATTTTGCACCATCTACCGAGTTGGGAAACCAACTCCTGAGTCTAACTAACATCCGCTATCGTTATCCAGAAAGTAAAATGGACGCTGCGAAACGATTGAACTGTCATATTTCTGAAGGAGAGATAATAGCGATTATGGGTGCTAACGGTTCAGGTAAAACAACGTTATTGAATCTGATGGGTGGGTTATTACGTCCAACTGAGGGAGAAGTTTCAATAGTCGGTAGGGATTCGAAGAAACTCAAACTGAAACATTTAGCAGGAACAGTAGGTATCGTCTTTCAGAATCCAGACCTATTATTGCAGGCAGCCACTGTCAAGGATGAGATTGCATTTGGACCCAAGAATCTTAAACTCACGATAGAGGATATTCAAAACAGAATTGAAGATGCAATAGATGTTTTCATGCTAACAGAGCTCGCAGATGATGTGCCACATTCACTTTCACGTGGACAAAGACAACGCACAGCAGTAGCTGCTGCTGCATCTCTTAAACCTAAGATTTTTTTGCTTGATGAACCGACGACAGGACAGGATTTACAGAACCTTCATCGTATAATGGATGAACTGTGTCAGACTATACGTGAAGGAAAAAGGACTCTGATTTTTGCCACACACCATCGTGAACTTACCGAGCAATATGCTGACCGGATCTTGCTCCTGAAAGATGGTGAAATGCTATTTGATGGGAAGCCTGCAACAGTTTTCTCAGACAGTGCATTACTAAGAGATGCATCACTTTCTTCTTGAAACCTAGTACTCAGTCAATTCCTATATTGTAGGTCGGGTAGAGCGAAGCGACACCCATATTATAGCGATAAATATTACGTGGTGCATCAGCTTGTTCCCTGTATACAAACAGTGTCGTCTCATCATTCCCCATCCATGCTAACCCACCAAAACCCCCTTCTACCGAAAATTTGTGTATGGTCCGTCTGTCTGTAAAAACATTCTAAATAATAAGACGATTTGCTATGACCTTGAAGGGATCATTTACAAATTCTATTTCAATGTACATAACATATTTGCCAGAAGGCGACCATCTTGGATACGCTCGATTAAGGAATGTATTCCATTGATGCAAAGGTGTAAAACGTTCTTTTCTGTCTCCATCCGAATCCATTATCCAAATAGAATCTTCTTGGCATCAATATTCAACGCACAAAACAGGAAAACAGCAAGTCCCAGGCACACAGACGAAAACGTGAGTCTACGTTTTATTCTCATAACTTAATACCTCATATATCGGTATATGAAGTGTGATTATTTTCATCATCCGCAAGTGACAAGGCTACCGCCTTAATTGTATAGACATGACCGAAGGGAGAACCAAGGTAATCCTCAGGAGTAGGACTAAATTCCGCTTCAGTTTTTACATTATCACCATCACTGTAACCTACGAGATTCCCATTGATGTACCAATAAACCACGGAATAAGGTCTTGAAGTTTTCACATAAGCCGTATGATATAGAGAGCCTGTGTAATCATAGTAACTCCCATAACTGGGGTACATTTCCTCTATCTCAAAATCAGCTTGACTCTGAGATATACCAATGACAAACAAGAAAGCTATTGAGGCTGCGATACCTATCGTAATCGTTAGAATATTAAAACGCATTTTATAAATCTCCTTAAATTATCAGTAGAATGTTAAATTCTTTTCACTGTTGTGACGACAATAATAGGAGACGCAAATATAGTACCACGTTCTCGCATTATTGTCAATCATAAGACAAATCACATTGCTGTGTCGGTTGTTAGTGTTGTCCCCTCTGTGGGAACCGACGTATCTTCCACAGATTTAGACTGACTTTCCAAAGAATTAAAAGACTTTGTTCGCTGGACATCTCTTTGAACCTTATTCTGTGCTTTTTGAGACATACCCTCTTGAAGGATAATATCATCGTTTATTGACATCCGTTTTTTGAATGATTTGAAGTATCTTGAGGGTTTTTCAAAATTTCCATAACGCGGATGCGTATCCGATCTTCATACTTTTCCATTATCAGTTTTAGATCATCCGCGCATACTGTTTCCAAGAATCGCCGATGTAATTCATCATCTGAATCTATTTCTCTCAATCAACATCCTTTCACTCCCTCTCCTAAGTAAATTGTGCTTATTATTAAATAAATTGTCCCCTCATTAATAATGACGGGAATTTATGGAGCATTCCGACACAAAATTATTTTTTTTTTGCAGATTTGACAACAAAAACGATTTGGTATAGAATAGAGTTGGCTGAATTCCTGAATGACATACACGATAGGTATGAATCTGGGGAGTATGTATCAGTCAAACAAGGAAAGGTGTAATGTGGACTTTTGACTACCCCGTGAATGAGTCAATTGCATAATTAAATGCACGTTCCTTTATTTGACCTGATAGATATGTGTGCTTAATAATCTAATACCATGTCAAGTCTTCTTCGTAGGTCGTAGAGCGAAGTGCCATTAAAATATTAACTGGCGACATGTTAGCTCTAATCAATACGGGTCGGGTTTCGTTACGCCTCTACCCGACCTACGAAGAAGGCTTGGCAGAGAATGACAATACGTCAGCCGAGAATCGGCCAGAATCAGGTTAACTGGCCTCTTACAGAGATGATATCAACATTACAGGAATTAGACCCCAGAACGAAAATAGTCATAATGATGCTATGCGGATGTTTGGTGATTCTGCTGGATAGTCCGATTTCGTTGTTTGCCTGCTTTCTGTTCAGCCTGTTATTAATTGCAGTTTCTTCTCCAACACTGAAACAGATCCGACTATTATTGTTGTTTCTTCTGTTTACAACGTGGGGATTGCTCTATAGTCAGGCGATATTCTACAACGCGTTTCCACGTACGATACTTTTTACGCTTGTGCCTTCAGATTTCCCCGTCTTAGGAGAATGGACTGGCGGGATTAGTGTCTATCAAGAAGGCGTTTTTCACGGTGTTGTACAATCATTAAGATTCAATACGACGCTTGTGATCGGTTGTTATATCATTTGGACAACACAACCACGAGAGCTACTTGTCGCATTGATGAAGTTAAGAATTCCAGGTACACTCGCGTTTATGGTGACAACAGCACTCAGGTTTATACCGATAATTGTGGAGGAAACAGCAGCAGTTATTCGGTCACAGAGATTGCGTGGGTTTCGGTATATGCGATTGAATATCTTTGCTTCTATCAACGGCATAATCAATAGTTTCCGTCCAATTTTAGCAGGAATTATACGACAAGCAACCCATCTCGGTGAATCTGTTGAGAGCAGAGGTTTCTCTACTGAGAGTACATCAGAACGGACACAGATTAAGGCTTCAGAGATGAGAAGTATGGATTATTGTATTGTATCTATTTTTTGCTTAAGTCTTATCGCGATTATTGGACTAAAAGTCATCTATTTCTGCTATGCAAATGGAATCTATTATGCGTCATGGTTGAGACACGCATATACTTTTACGCGTGAGATATTGTAAATACGGTGCGATTAGGAAATCGCACCTACCGGCTGTGATGCTTCATCTCTCTGGTGCGATAGTGATTAACGACCAACCTCCCATGCGAGGTGCTGTAATTCGGGTCCGATAAGTTTCTCCCATGCTAATCTGACCGCTGCGTTTGAACCGGGGGTGGATATGACGACCTTCCCACGATAGACACCTGCCGTAGCTCGGGAGAGCATCGCGGCTGCACCGACTTGGTCATAACTAAACATACGAAATAGTTCACCAAAACCTGGTAACGTTTTCTCTAACTTACGATTCAATACATCAAAAGTAGTGTCCCGCGGCGCGATCCCAGTGCCACCGTTGAATATAATGATCTGTGCATCACTGGCAGCCATCCTGTCCAACATGTCTTCTACTTGGTCAGGTTCGTCCTTAATGATCTGATATGCAACTACCTTGTTCTTTCCGCGATCAAGTTGTTCGCGTAAGAATGCTGCATTCGTGTCTGTTTCGGGTGTCCGTGAATCACTTACGGTAACGATAGCAACCGAAACAGGACCTTCCCCAGCTGCTATTTCTCTATGTTGGTCAGAACTTGTTGTGGTCATAAATCTCCTCTTGATTATTGATTTGGGTATGCCTTATCCAGATGTTTCGGCATCTCATAAAAGAAGCCTCCGGTTTCAACAGCTAAAGTAGTTTGGAAATCGTTCTCATTAGGATAGCCGATAATGTATGCCGTAATGCCTAAGGATCGACATACTTCCAATGCTTTCTCCTCTGTTTGCGTACCGGTTGTAGGTTCATCAGTAAGGACAAGTAGAAATCGCTTGGCATAAGGACTAAACTGTACCTGTGGTAGACCCTCTACGAGCGCATCTAACAGATGCTCATCTCCACCGAATGGATCTTCCATGAGGTTTTCGATGATGACTTCATTAATCGGCATCTGAGCGATGTCTACACCGTCCACAGACTTAATTGCATCCTTTGCTACTGCAAAACGGATGAGTCCGATACGATATTTGATCGGGAATATGTTTAACCGTCCAATTAGTGTACTTAAACCGAGCATAACTGCTTGCGATTTTCCTCCCATGCTTCTGCTATAGTCTAACATAACCACAATGTCAACGATTGATTCTGTATTTATTCTCTGTGTATTCCCCGGTTGTCCACCCATATAAACTACTAATGTTTCTCTTGCTTTCATGAAAGTATATGTCTGTTTATTCATTTGATCATTGATGAACCACTTGTTAGATTGTTGATATGAATTAGCAATAAGTTTTGGTGCCAAAGTCCAATTTTTTGGATATTTTCCTGAATAAACAGAAATCTTGTCTTGATCTATCTGCATAGCATAGAGTTGTCCGTGGCTATAGTCGGTAATTATGAGCAAATCTTCATTATTCGGTACTATAAGTTTATGATACTCAGTTTTGAAAGAACTTGCATTCAGAACAACGCCATGTCTATCAAATTCTTCTTGTATTCTTTGGATTGGATTCTCTCCGTGCTCTATCTTTACCTCAAAATATAACGCAATTTGTAGCATTGGTGTGTTTCCGCTTTTACGTATACTTGTAGCAATTTCACGGAAGGTTTTGAGAAGTTTTTGGTTTCCAGCGCGGTTTGATGGCAGTGCAGCAGGATTATAGGCACTGCCGGGAATCTGTTGCCATATACCACCTGTAACCTCAGCGAGTTTGTGCTGATAGGGTTCGGGGAAACCGAGTATGTTGACACGTATTTCTTGAAATTGTGTTTCATCAATCACTTTCTCTCGTTGTGTTTGCGTATTATTTCCTGTTCTTGAGCTGGTTGTTGCGGGTTCATCTGTAACTAAGATCAGATGCTTATCCGCGTCCCTGTGGAAATCTATGAAATTGACGGTCTCTATTAATGCATCTAATGCGTTTTCCTCCCCACCGAGCTGTACTTCTTTCATGCGTTTTCTTAACAATCCAACATCTGGCATAAGTGCTTTTGTTTTTAGTTCCTGACCCTCTCGTCGCACGCTGAATTCAGACATTCCAAAATGGTATTCAATATTTGCAAGGTCAAACGCATCTGTCATTGTGTAAAGGTTTTTTGCAACCTGCTGTATGTTGTCACGCATGCTTCCGCTTGTGTCCAATACAAACACAACATTGACTTTGTCCAATGTTCGTGATGCAATAATGTGGTTAGCGATTTCTTCCAATGCATCTCCGATTGGATCCGATTTTCCTTTACCGGTTCCCTTTCCACCATCCCCATCGATTCCGAATCTATCCCCGATACTTCCGATGTCTACAGTTCCCGTAGATTTGATTCTATGTATACCACTTTTTCCATCACCCTTTACTCTTTGTCTAAGACTCTCCTTACCTTTACCGGATGTAATATCGTAGGGACTGGATACAGATTTTGGTAATGCTGTTGACTGTCTGTCTAAATGTTTGGCATGCGTTGTTATGTCTGTTAGATCAGTGGTTGTATCTGACACTATTTCCGATGCGTGGTGCATTAAGATCTGTTCTGAAGGTCGAAGTGTTTCATCTATTGGATGTGGTGAAGCTGTCTGTTTAAGATGCTGCGGTCTGTGTTCTGAGATAGTTCTTGACGGTTTTTTGGTCAAGGTTTGTTTCGGTAAAGGTCTTTTTAACCTTCGGCGCATTTGATCAAGGTTTTCCATATTAACAAGTTCTAAACCGAAAACATCTTCTATTTCATGGCTGAGTTGTGTGTAATAGAAGAATGTTAAGAATAGTGCTAACCAGAGATGCAGGATGCCAGCAATCAATAATGCATTTATGGAGCGGGTTTTCGAACTCTTTTGACGCATAATCTTCTCCTATAAGCTGATTGCCTTCGTTCTTCAGATCGGCAAGTGTCTATATTATAACAGTTGCTGATGATATAATCAATAGAGATTTTGAAGAATACAACCCTATCTGAAATAATGTGGCACGGAAAGACGAAATCAGGCAGAATGATGAAAATAACTGAGAGAATGACGGGATCCGTAGCACAATCTGGAAGAATGTGCTACAGAAAGATAAAAATAAACGGAATGATACAACTTTATCAGGGAGAAAAACTGGATCCGTAGCACAATCTGGCAAAATGTGCTACAGCAATATATAACTGGTGCGGCTACAAACAAGAATAAATTATTATTCATCAAGCCAACTCATCATGCTGCGTAGATTCTTGCCAACATCTTCAATCTGCAGTTCTGCTTCTTGTCTGCGAAGTGCGCTGAGGACAGGTTGATTCGCTTGATTCTCAAGCACCCATTCTCTTGCGAAGATACCTCCCTGGACATCTGCTAATATCTGACGCATCTTTTCCCTAACACTATCATCAATTAATCTTGGACCACGCGTCAGGTCCCCATACTCTGCAGTATTACTGATATCGTTACGCATCTTGCTTAATCCGCCAGTATAGAGTAGGTCAACAATCAGTTTCAATTCGTGGAGACATTCGAAGTATGCCATTTCTGGTTGGTATCCAGCTTCAACAAGTGTGTCAAATGCTGCTTTAATGAGTGCTGCGGTTCCACCACATAGTACTGCTTGTTCCCCAAATAGGTCTGTCTCTGTTTCTTCACGAAATGTGGTTTGCATGACCCCTGCACGTGTGCCGCCAATCCCTCTTGCATAAGCGAGTGCAATATCCTGGGCAGCACCGGTTGTATCCTGGTGAATAGCTATGAGACACGGCACGCCACCACCACCTTCAAATACCTCACGGACAAGGGAACCAGGTCCTTTCGGTGCAATCATGGTAACATCAATGTCGTTCGCTGGCACAATCTGACCAAAATGTACACTGAAACCGTGAGAGACCATCAACATGTTCCCAGACTGCATATTAGGTGAGATCTGGTCACGGTAGACATCAGCATGCTTTTCGTCCGGGATAAGTAACTGAACTATATCTGCTGATTCTGAGGCTTGTTCTACTGTTCTGACGGTTAAACCTTCTTCCTCTGCACGTGGTTTTGAACGACTGCCTTCGTACAAGCCGACGATGACGTTTGCACCACTGTCTTGAAGGTTTAATGCTTGTGCTCTACCTTGCGCACCATAGCCGATGATTGCGACAGTTCTGTCCTTTAGAAGGTCAAAATTAGCATCACTGTCGTAATAGATTGTTGCCATAGTATAATTTCCTTTTTATTTTTCATTTTATACCATTTCTATTATTTTTCTCTCACTACCGGCTGTTTAGAAATCAAACGTGTAACGGCACAAACTGGAAGCTTATGCTACAAAAAAGAGACATTATAAATTAGAAATGGTATTATAATATTTTCACATGTCTGGGAATACACTATTGTGGTTTTTCCGTAGAACCACGTATCATTGCGATTTTTCCTGTTCGTGCTAACTCAAGGATTCCATAAGTGCTGTATATGTCAATCGCTGCTTTCAATTTACCCTCATCCCCAGTAATCTCAAGTATGATAGAGTTAGGCTTCATGTCAATTACACGTCCACGAAAGACTTCAGCAACTTGTAGAATATCGGCGCGCGTTTGAGGGGTTGTGGCAATCTTGATAAGGATGAGTTCACGTTCAACATGCGTCCCTGTGGTTATGTCAGTAACCTCAATCACATCAATCAATCTATTCAGGTGATGATAGATCTGTTCTATAATCTGGGGGTCCCCGTGTGTAACAAGCGTAATTTGGGAGACACTCTCATCGTGCGTTTCAGCGACATTGAGACTATCAATATTAAAACCGCGTCCACTAAATAGACTCACTACACGTGCAAGCACACCGAATCTATTCTCTACCATTACGGAAAAAATGTGTCTGTCGTCTTTTTGCATATATTTCTACTTACGAAAGTCCTCTGATAACATCCCCAAGCCCTGCGCCTGCTGGCACCATCGGGAATACGTTTTCCTCTTCATCAACTATGAAGTCAATGACGACGGGTCCGTCGTCAATCCCTTTCGCCTTGATCAGTGCAGGTTCAACGTCTTCAGGATGTTCGACTCTTAGACCTGTTGCACCGAATGCTTGTGCGAGGAGAGCGAAATCAGGATTATCATGATAATCTACAGCAGCGTAACGTTTGCCATGAAATAACTCCTGCCATTGACGCACCATACCGAGATACATATTGTTGATGATAAAGACTTTTATGGGTAATTTCATTGTTATGGCTGGTACGAGTTCTTGTATAGTCATAATATAGGAACCATCACCATTGATATTGACAACAGTTTTGTCTGGACAACCGAGTTGTGCACCGATTGCTGCAGGAAGACTGAAACCCATTGTTCCGAGACCGCCTGAGTTTAACCATTGGCGCGGTTCAGTGAATTGGAAGTATTGTGCTGCCCACATCTGGTGTTGACCCACATCTGCAACGACAATTGCATCGCTATAGTGTTCATAGATCTGTTCCATTACGTATTGTGGCATGACTTTATTGGCTTTCTGCTCGTATTCAAACGGATACTTCTGTTGCCATTCTTGGATCTGTCTGCGCCATGGATCAATATCGGCAGTGTCAACCAATTTGTTCAATTCTATGAGAACTTTCTTTGCGTCACCAACGATGGGGACATCAACTGGTACATTCTTACCGATACATGATGCGTCAATGTCAATATGGATTTTTTTGGCATTGGGTGCGAATTTGTCAAGATCACCGGTAACCCTATCATCAAATCTGGCACCAATTGCAACAACGAGGTCTGAGTCGGTAAATGCGTAATTTGCGCAGCATGACCCGTGCATTCCAGGCATTTGCATCGCTAAGGGATGTGTTTCAGGAAAAGCACCGAGTCCCATCAATGTGACAGTGATTGGGATCTGTGTTTTAAGGGTTAACTCTCTGAGTTCCTCGCTTGCGTTTGCCAGGACTACCCCTCCACCAGCATAAAGAATTGGCTTTTTCGCTTCTTTAATTAAGTCAGCTGCTTTTGTGATCTGTTTGGGGTCACCATAGATCTGTGGTTTGTAACTGCGCATATCAACTTTTTCAGGATATTCGTAAAGTGTTTTTTGTTGCTGAGCATCTTTAGCGATGTCAATAATGACGGGTCCAGGTTTGCCAGTGCTTGCTATATGAAACGCTTCTGCAACGACATCTGCAACTTCATCGCAGCTTTTAACGAGATAGCTGTGTTTACAGATGGGTCTGGTGACGCCGATAACATCACATTCCTGAAATGCATCACTTCCGATGAATTGTGTCTTGACTTGTCCTGTGATGGCAACCATCGGGATGGAGTCCATATATGCAGTTGCTATACCTGTGACAAGATTAGTTGCCCCTGGCCCCGATGTTGCGAGAGTGACACCAACCTTACCCGTAACGCGAGCATAACCGTCCGCAGCGTGAGAAGCACCTTGTTCGTGTCGCATCGGTATCAGTTTAACTTCTGTTTCGTCATATAAGGCATCGAAAATCGGCATCGCTGCGCCACCGTTCACACCGAAGATATATTCGACACCTTCACGTTTGAGACAATCAACCAGGATACGCGCTCCTGAAAGTTCCATGCCAATTTCCTCTTATGGTATTGTAGGCACATTCTGCTGTGCCGGTACATATTGAAAGAAAAAACCTTCTCGTTTCGCTTTGGAGACGAGAAGGGTTCATATTAAGACCTTACCGTGGTACCACTCCAATTCTCTCCCTTTTTTGATGATAAGGAAAAGCACTCTTGGGATGCGTTAACGGACATCAAACCGGCTAATCCTACTTTTCGCGATTCGGAGATCGCTCCTACCTTCGCGATTCGGAGATCGCTCCTACAGTTGTTCAGATTAGCAGCTCCAGGGTGACATTCAGTCGTAGGCACTTGAGAAGACCTTTCAGCCTGTGAATCTTCCTCTCTTGCAAGTCCAGTAGACGTACTCTTCCCCTTCAACGCTTTTTTCTATTCTGTTGTAATTATCTATCATATACCGTTTTAGCGAGTTATGTTGTCTTGGGTTTTGTTATAGTTTCATGTTAATTATAACACCGAATCACTGAAAAGTCAAAAAAATCAGTGTTATTCTTAATAGTAGCAGGCACACGCCGTGTGCCGTGATTTTTAGTTAACGGCACGCGGAAGCGTGCCTACTACCATGAAGAAACGGCAGCAGGAACGTGTTTACTACTATGAAGAAACGGCACACGGAGTGTGCCTGCTACCATGAAGAAACGGCAGCAGGAACGTGTTTACTACTATGAAGAAACGGCACACGGAGTGTGCCTACTACCATGAAGAAATAACACAATGGTGTAGACAAAAACTTCAGCTATTCTAAGGACTTGAGTTGTCCCCAAACCACACTGACTTTTCCAGTTGGGTCTACGGACTGTGATGCTGGTGGAAAGCGATTGGCAATAAGTTCTGCATAAGAAGTTGCAATTTGCTCAAATGCTGGTATTGCGGTGCCACAGCAGGATGTATGGAAATTGATGAACCATCCTTCCATATCATCTGTTCTGTAGGCGACTGGATCGGCATTTGCGCCATCATCTGCATAACTTTCGAATTCAAAGTTGTTCTGTTCTAATACAGATATACCGACTGGACGATTCGATACTCAGTTCTTAAGAGATGGCATATACTTCTCACCAAGAGCAGTTGGTTTGACGGATGCTGTATTCGCATTTGTTACTGTATGACCAAAAATCTTTTGCTGACCTGCTCCTGCTGCTGTAACGCGTGAACCAGTTCCATAATTCCAGTAATAGTAGAACGGATAATCTCCGATAAATCCGCCGATACCCCCTTCTCGCAACCATGAATATACCGGATCGTCTTCACCTTTATTTTGAAAGATCGTTTCGGGTGTATTGCCTTGTGTGAGGACATAGATGCCATTTGGATTGGCATTCATATAGTTAATCAATCCTTCACCATCAACAATTTCACCATTGATCTTTTTGTCTGCCAGTTTTTCTACGATAAGGTCTGCTAAATCTATTCCCTTGAGACCTCCTGTTCCTAAGACGTTCCCGTTTTCAAGAGCTGCGTCGTACACGACTGCGACATCTTGTCCATAACTGTAACCTGCAAACGTAAGAGCTATAATTGATACAAAACAGAATAATTTTTTCACTATTTTCCCTCCTGATTGATATAAGAAAATAGGGGCAGACTGATGACCACCCCTACAATAACTCATAATGTTTCTACGCATTTGCTACATAGATTTCATTAACCTTTTTCCAGTTAATGACATTCTTCCATGCTGCAACGTAGTCTGGACGACGGTTCTGATAGTTTAGATAGTATGCGTGTTCCCAGACATCAATACCGAGTAAAGGTATATGCCCCTGCATAATTGGACTATCCTGATTTGCAGTAGAATATATTTCCAATCTGTCATCACCGATAACGAGCCATGCCCAACCTGAACCGAAACGTTTTGTGGCTGCTGTCGTGAATTCTTCATTTGCAGCTTCAAGGGATCCGAATGCAGATTTGATAGCTTCTCCGATTTCACCGCTGCTGGGTTTGTCACCTTCTGGTGCCATAATCGACCAGAAAAGTGAGTGGTTGGCATGTCCGCCACCGTTGTTTATGACTGCCTGACGAATGTCTTCAGGAACTTGATCAATGTTCTTCAAAAGTTCTTCAACATCTAATGCAGCGAGATCATCATGACCTTCTAATGCCGCGTTGAGGTTGTTAACATAACCTTGATGGTGTTTTCCATGATGGATTTCCATCGTCTGTGCGTCAATATGGGGTTCTAATGCATTGTGAGCATAAGGCAGTTCTGGTAAAGTGTGTGCCATTTAAATAAATCTCCTTAAGTTTTGTGATTAAAATAAGTATACCAAAATAACAATTAGATTGCAAGATATTTGATAGTTATTATGATTCAACCTGATAGTCCTCCTCAAAAGCACGTACCCGACATTGCCGTTTATAGTTGCAGTAACTGCACGGTTTCGTAGGATCTTTAGGTGTATCTGGTGCATGATCAGGTTTTTCTAAGTCTATATCTGTTTCTGCTCGTGTAATGAGTGGGAAGAATCCTTCAGTTATACGTTCTACATAGAGTTCAACATAACTACAGATACGATCAATGAAACTCTTAAAATCTTCATCTTCTAAACATTGTTTGTTAGATGAGCCAAAATCATACCATCTTGAACCGTTGTAACCTTGATAAACATCTCCGTTCAGTTGTTCCTTTCCTATACCAAGTTCCTGCTTGAATTCACGAAGTCTGATCTTCTGATACAGAGCTGCTGCTGGACTTAGTCCATTCAGGTTAGCATGCTGTTTGAATAAACTTTCAGCTGCTTTGAGGTAGACTGGCAGTTGAAGGCTTCGTCCTTCACGCATATCTTGTATGCCGATTGTTGAACTTCCAGTCTTGTAATCTACAATATTAAAATAGTCTTCACCGATGTCAATGCGGTCTATTTTTCCTTTCATGTTCACGTCTTTGATTGGAATGGGTTCAGAAGAACTTAATTCAGGATCTGAATCTCCAGCGGTTCTGCCTCTGCCAAAACTCACTTCAAAGTATTTTGGTGATACAGTGAGTTCGTAACGCTGTTCTGCTTCTATCCATCTGAAGAGTGCTGCGCGTAGTTTATCGGTACTGATTGACCAAATTAGGTTTTTGTCGTTGATACTGCGTTCATTACGTTTCTCGTCAGAAATCTGTTCTATTATAGTATTAAGATGTTTTTTTGCTGTATCCAAATTCTCCTGACTGCACTGTTTTAATGATGGTGCCCCTTTTTCCTTACGGTCATTATAGAACCTGAAAAGAATGTTATGCGTCAAATTACCTTTATCTTTTCCTGAAATTTCATCCTCTTCATCTTCCTCTTTAATCTTAGTTTTTAAAATGTTTGACATAAAATATTGAAATGGACAATTTGCATACATCTCCAAATCCGTTACTGAATAGACGTTTTCTCGAAGTGCCTTCAGTTTTCTTTGACTGTCAGATGAAAGTTCTTCAGTACATAAACGACCTTCATAGATCGTATTCTGTTTTATGTTTTCACGGTTTTTTTCAACCTGAACAACATGATCTATTATTGGTTTTAAGTTCTCTAAATTGGTTGGGAACTGCCCATTGACAGGTTCATCTGTATTCCAAACATAATCACCATAGGAACTAAGGAAACCGGTGATACTGTTCTGACCGATATCGGTTATTTCCTCTGATCCTGTTTGACAGATCTCCTCTAATTGTTCAATGAATATTGATGGGATGAGTTCAGTGTCTCTATCACGTAATGGGGAAAGAAGATATAGTTTCTTTCCAAAGGATTTTAGGATGCGATAGAACAGAAAACGACTGTCGTAAAGATGTTCATTTTCAGTACGGTATGGTGTCTCTGGCAGTAAAGGATCCGTGCGATATTGCACTGGAAACCCACCATCAACAAAATCACCTAAAAAAACATAGTCAAACTCAGCGTTTCTGATCTCACCAAGTGGGAGGATCTTTACCGTTTCAAGCTTACGTGATGCTCTCCTCTGATAAAAAGTATGCTTGACTATATAGTGTAGTTTGCTTATCAATTCATGTGTTGGAAAGGTATCCTCTGCTTCAGATTTCAACACAGAACAGAATTCATTTAATATTTCTCTGAATGTGTGTAGTGCGTTTATCTCTGCTTCAACTATGGTGGGGGTTTCTTGTGACATCTGGGTTAGGATAAATCTGATCGTCTTGGATTCGTTTAGTAACATACTGATAGAGTCAAGAAATTCCTGTGGTGAATAGCTCTTTTTTTTCAAGATATTCTGATTGTCAGTGAAATAAACATTTGGGGACTGATCCCCGCTGGATGTTAACAGTGAGGCTGTTAACAGTGAGAAGATCTCTTTAACTAATGGTGACTTTGCCAATGAGACCTTTTCAGATAGTGTGTACGGAATGCCGTAATCAGAGAATATCTCGGTGATACGCTGCTGGTACTTAGAAATACTATAGTAAGTAACACAGATGTCGTTAAGATTACATTTTTCTTTCTCAACAAGAGTCTTAATTGTGTGTGCAATCGTCTCTACCTCCTCGGAACGGTCAGAAGGCCTCAACAACTTGATTTTATCTGATAGGTCTTTCTTCTCAACCTTCCTGTTGTGGGAATTAAAGAGATTTTCAGCGAAATAGTGATGTAATTCTGATTGACGTTCAAAGTTGGTATCAATGGTAGCACCGAAATCCTCAAATTCCTTAACCAGATTGACGACATTCCAATATAAATCCTTATTCTCAGAATGACAGTCTGTGCGAAACCACATTTCGATGTTTTCTATATCAGCGATCTGTTGTAATAGTTCTATATTTGCTTTTGAAAGAACGGTGAAACCTTCAACCACGACAAACTCTACATTTGGAAAAGCAGATTTGAAGTATATTTCATCAAAATACTCAGTAAGGAATAGGTGTTTACCTTGCTCATCAATCCATTTGGAACCGAGTTTGTTTTCATAGCTGCGATAAATTGTATCAAGGTCTGTTCTTGTTTGACTCTCTTCCATGAACTCAAGTTGGGTCTCATTACGTCCCTTAAGATTATTGATTGTATCTACGATTAGGCTGAGTGTACTATCTGGTACAGAGGTGTTTTGTCTTGGTCGAAATGTGTCAAGGTTGTGTTGGGATTCTATATCTGAACTTGTAATCTCATTTAACCAGAGTCGTTGAATACCTGATGAGATATGTCGTCTGGGACTGCGAATTTGCGAATATAATCTGTCTATAAAACCGACAATTTCTTGTACCTGCAGGTTAGTTATAGCACCTTCAGGATGATAGTCAATTAACGCTCGTTCGCGGTTCTGACGCGAAGCAATATTTGGCACAATTACCAGAAAGGAATTTGCTCTGTTGTTCTGAATTTCGGTTTTTAATCTATTTTCTATTTCAGACATTTTGATAAAATTGACGGTAGAATATGGAATTAATTATACAGTCAACAACGGAGCGATAAGGATATCGCTCCTACCGCGGGATGTGACCGTATACTTATCTTCAAAATTCACCATAATCGTAAGAATTAAATGCTACCTGACTTGAGTGCCAAGGGGTACTTCGGTTTCTGGGGTTGTCAACACAACAGAGTCGGCACTTGCGGCAAGCACCATTCCTTGTGATTCAACATTGCGAATAGTTGCGGGTTCTAAATTTACGACGACAATTACCTGTTTCCCGATCAGACTGTCAGTCCGATAGTGTTCTGCTATTCCTGCGACGACCTGACGTCTTTCTGTGCCGATGTCTACGATGAGTTTAAGTAGACGATCAGCACCCTGGATAGGTTCTGCGGAGATGATACTTCCAACACGGAGATCCATTCTTTGGAAATCTGTGAATGAGATGAGATCTGTAGTTTCCTGTTTTGCTTGCTTTTCAGACTTCGTTTTGCCTGTTTTTTGAGGAGGATCCTCTTTTTTGAGATCAACACGCGGGAATATAGGTTCCCCTTTAGCGACCTTTTTGCCTGCCTTCAGTCGTCCCCATTCTAAGGTGTAATCAGAATCGGTAGAGCCGATCTGTCTCTGTATTTTTTCTGCCGTGTCTGGAATAAATGGAAAGATCAAGGCGGAGATGAATCTGAGTGCTTCTAAACTGTTGTAAAGGATTGTACCCATTCGCGGTTTTGTCTCTGGTTTCGCGAGTGTCCATACTTGTGTCTGTTGCACATAACGGTTGATACGTCTGACATATTCCCAGATAGTTTCAAGCGCAATATCATAAGCAAAAGTCTGCATGTGAGAGTCTAACGATTCAAGGGTATCGTGAGCAAGTGTCTTAATCTCATCATCAAATTCACCTGGAGTCGTAGGTTCAGGAATCGCATCAAAGTTTTTGTTCAATAAACCGAGGACGCGATTGAGTAGGTTGCCGAGATCGTTTGCAAGGTCAGCGTTGTAACGTTCGTGCAAACGAGAGGGACGGTAGTCTCCATCATTTCCGAAACTGAATTCGCGCAGCAGATAGTATCTGAATGCATCTACTCCGTACGTTGCTATATCACCATCCATGTCAACGAAGATACCGCGTGTTTTGCTCAGAGCTTCACCATCCTTCGTCAACCAACCGTGCCCGACGATATGTTTGGGGAGTGGTAGGTCTGCAGCCATTAGCATTGCTGGCCAAAACAACGCGTGAAAACGGGTGATGTCTTTTCCCATCATGTGAACATCAGCAGGCCAAAAGGTTTGGAATTGGTCGCTATCCGTTTCGTAACCGAGTGCAGTGATATAGTTACTTAATGCTTCGATCCATATATAGATAATATGCTCTGGATCGAAAGGGAAAGGTATTCCCCAAGAGAGTGATGCGCGCGAAATACTGACATCCTGTAATCCTGATTCCAGGAAACTTAACAACTCATTCCGTCTTGTTTCTGGATAGACAAAATCTGGGTTCTCATTGAAATGCGCGAGAAGCCGATCCGCATACTTTGAAAGTCTAAAAAAATAATTCTCCTCTTCTAACCACTGCAGCGGTATTTTATGGTCTGGACAGATTTTATCATCTGTGAGTTCCTTCTCAGCAAAGAATTTCTCACATGAGATACAGTAATATCCTTCATACTTGTCTTTATAGACGTCTCCGTTCTCATATAGAACATTAAGGAACTTCTGTGCACCGCGTTTATGCATATCACTGGTTGTACGGAAGAAAATGTCATGTGAGATGTTAAGACGTTCCCACAGGTTGACGAACGTTGGCGCGATCTTATCGCAATATTCTTGGGGTGTCAGTCCTTCCTCTTTAGCAGCATTTAACACGTTAGCAGCATGCTCATCAACGCCAGTCAAAAAGCATACTTCATATCCTTTGAGCCGGTGATAGCGTGCCAAGACATCCGCAGCAATTGTAGTATAGGCATTTCCTGCATGGGGTTCACTATTGGGATAGTAGATTGGCGTAGTGACATAAAATGTGTTCATGATACCTTTTTACCTAACTGTTTTGTTCGTTTTCTTCTGAAAGCCAATCCTCTGTGGCTTCAGCGAATTCTTTTGAAAGTTCTTCAGAGATTGTCTGTTCTATTAAGTCAATTAAGTCCTTACGAAATTTCAACCAATCTTGTCCTCGACGGGTGAATCTATGCAATCCCTCAATCTCAATATACATTGTATCCTGTGGTTCTGACATTGATTCAAGATAACGTCTGACCTGCATTTTTTCTTCTCCTAACAATTTAGGTATAGTCTACGATAGTTTCTCATGATGCTTGCATCCATTCATGCATTTCCCATCCCGTTGAGAGTGCTTTTTGACGTAGTGCTCTGCTTGGATTTACGACAACAGGATTTCCAACACAATTTAACATCGGTAGGTCTGATTGACTATCACCATAAGCATAGCAAACATCAAGTGATATACTAACTTCTTCTGCAAACTTTTTCATTACAATTGCTTTCTGTTCTCCAATGAGTGGTTCTGAATTCAGTTCTCCCACAAACCTACCCCCAAGTTCTCCGAGTGAGGGAGCCAAGACAGAATCTACTCCCAGATATTCAGCAATTGGCATGACAATAAAGTCAAGTGACCCTGTCAGTAACACGATCTGATCACCATTTTCCTTATGTTCCTCAATTTGAGAAATTGCTTCAGGAAAGATTTTCTGTTTTAGGTAACTGTTAAACATGTCAGTGGATAATGATTTTAGTTCAGTGCTTTCTAATCCATCATAGTTTCTATAAAATACTTTATTAAAGCGAGTTCTACTTATTTTGTCCAGTATGAGATAATAGACAACTTTTGGTAAGAAACCTATTGTCCAGAAAAACTTCATAAGAGGAGTCAATGTATGGGTCCGTAGCCAGACGTAGCAATGCACAATGGTTGAGTTTAACAGTGTACCATCTACATCAAAAAACGCGATTGCTTGTGTCTGTGGGGAATCCATCATATATCCTAAGATAGTGTTTCTTTGAGTTTAGCAACCCGGTTCTCAAGTTCTGTTAAGAACATTTTATATTTCCCGGTGTTATCTACTGTCTCTCCAGGGCTATCGTTAACCTCAAATAGTAACGGTTCACCAAAGACGATCCGTATCGGGTGTTTTCTTGGGAAGTTCTGTCCTTTTGGAAGAACTTCATAAGCACCTTGAATGTAAGTAGGTATAATTGGAACTTGCTGCCCGTATATCAATAGACTGAGAAGACCAGGTTTAAAAGGTTGCAATTTTCCATCAAGTGAACGCGTTCCTTCTGGAAAAATCAGCACTCCGTTATTCTGTTCCAAAACACTGTTTGCCAACCTTAAGTCTTGCATGAACTGTGCGAAATTTCCATCACGTTCTATCGGCAGAGCATTCATACAGTTGTGTGCAAACCATCCTTGAAACCGTTTTCCAAACCAATAATCTCTTGCAGCGAGTGTCCACAAACGGTGTGAATTCTTCCCTAATGCCGTGATAACCGTTAGTGTATCTAAATGACTCGTGTGGTTCGGTGTGATGATGTAAGGTTTATCTTTCGGTATATTCTCTAACCCGAATACCTTGAATGAAAACATAAGTTGATAGAGACTTCGGATCCCTGCCCGAAACAAACGTGCATACCAGTGCGGTTCAGGACGAAGTTTCAGCATATTTTCAGCATCTACACTTGCGTGTTCGGATGTTGCATCAAAGGTTTGTGATAGTTCGACGACATCCTTTACTGTTTGAAGATTGGCAAGAATCCCATCTGGAATTGTTTGACCGATCCGTGATTCAAGTAGCATTAACAGATCAAGACGCGTAAGGGAATCCAAACCGAGATCAGTTTCAAGATGACTGTCAAGGTGTATTTTATGTGTAGGCATACGTGCCAATTGTGCAAGGCGCGTCAGTATCTCTTCGGGGATAACAGTATTCGGTTTTGTCTCAGCTGAGTCCTCAATATTAATTTCCTCGTCTGCCAGATGTTTAAGTAACATCTCCTTAACACGTTTACGGTCAAATTTGTGGTCAGCGGTTTTGGGTAACGCATCGTAAAAAATATGTGATTTATGGAAGTGCTGATAACTCGGTAGACATTTCGCAGTCTTCTGAAGATGTTCATGTATCTCCACTTCAACTGATTCACTATGCTGTTTAGGAACAATGATAGCGTGTACGTCTGTGTCAGAACCGTCCTGATAGGGTAATCCGATAACACAGATCTCTGCAATTGCAGGATGGTCTCTATAGAGTGTCTCTAACTCAACCGGATAGATATTTTTACCAGAAGCGGGAACGATGACATCCTTACAATGTCCTGTGATATATAGAAATCCTTCATCATCAATATATCCGAGGTCTCCTGTGTAGAGCCATCCATCTCGTATGGTATTATCTGTAGCAATAGGATTTTTAAAATACCCTTTCATATTGCTTGGACCTTTAGCGACAATCTCTCCTATTCCATCTTTGTCTGGGTTATCTATGCGGAATTCCACACCTTCAACAGGTAGTCCGACGGAACCGCGTCTGCTATTCTGGTATGGATTTACACTCAATACAGGAGCAGTTTCTGTCATGCCGTACCCTTGATAAAGCGTCAATCCAAATTTTTGAAATCCATCGTATATAGTATCGGCAAGTGCTGCACCACCACTCACGAGAACACGTATATGACCCCCCATGACGTTTTGAGCCTTTTCTTCATAGCAGCTGCCGGGGGTTTCCTCACGTATTGCTTGTCTTTCAATCGTGCTCTGTAGCAGCTGGAAGAGTCTTGGAACACCGATAAAAGCGGTGGTCTTGTCCTCACGCATTGTCTTTAAGAGTGTGGTTGGTCGGAGTGCATTGACATAAGTTGCTGTTGTGCCGCTGTAAAGTGCCATCAATAGACTGCAGGAAAAACTCAACGCATGATACAGAGGGAGTGCAGAGAGAATCCTCTCTGAATCTGTAGGCGGTAATGCTTTTGCGACTGCTTTAACGTTTGAGATGAAACCTTCATGCGTGAGCATAGCTCCTTTAGGGTCTACTGTTGTCCCCATTGTGAATATTATGGAAGCAACAGAATCTGGTGATATTTTTACACTTGGAAAATCCGAAGGTAAGTTCCTATCAGAATTCACAATATGTTTAAATTGATTGATATTGAGAACAGGTACTTCTGATTTAGCAAAACGTGTTTCAAAATTTGCAATGACTGCTTCTGAAGCAAGAATAGATTTTGCTTCTGTGAATTCAGTTAGAGCAAGGATTTCCTCAATGGGAGTCTGTGCATCGATGGGAACTACAGTAGCACCTAACTGTGAGACTGCAAGATACGCAATACACCATTCCGGTTGGTTTTCAGATACCAATACAACACGACTACCTTCACCTATACCATTTTGCCATAGATGGTATGCAGCCTGAAGTGTAAAGTTGTAAGTTTCTGCATAAGTATACTTTTCCCATTCTCCATCCGTGACCATTTGAAGTGCGATTTTCTCCGGTATACGTTTTGCTTGAATCGCAATCAGATCCACGATTGTTTTTGGTGAAATGTCATCAATCGGATTTGGCGCAGCAGAAGGCATTTCCTCAACCACATCATGTGAGGTTTCATTTTTTGTATCCTCTCCCGTTTGATCCTCAAGTTTTAGTACGTGTCGCTTGATACCTGGTATATGTATTTCTTGAAAATACTGCTCCCATTGAATCTGAGATACATCAAAATTGAAGGTTTTCTTTTCTGTTGGAGAAAGTGATTCGTATAAAGTCTGCAATTTGTCTGTTTCAAATTCAAAGTTCGTTCTTGTGTAGGGACCGTAGATCTGAATATAATGCAGGAGTGCTTTTACACTGCTCTGTTTTACAATTAGTTTTCTACGTTGACGTTTTGCTGACCGCGTAGGTAGTAGTGATAGACCTTTTATGAGACGATTGAGTAGACGCATTTTACCCGTTAACTTTTTCTGAAATTCTTTCAAACTGGGGAATTGCCATACGGGGACTGGTATTGGGTTACCATTCTCCATCATAGGGTTTTCTGTAAAGTACCCATAAGTTGCGTCTACAATACCTCTGAAATACAGCGGGTTTTGAGTGCCAGTGGCAACATGATAAACATCCATTCCGCCTCTATTTGCTATTGCTTCAGCTGCTGCTAACATTGCATTTACAACGAAATCTACGGGTATGATGTCTAATATAATATCTGGATCGGCAGGAAAATCGGGCAATCTCCCCTTCGCAAAACCGACAATTAGCGGTTCGGACATACGATATTTCCCCAACCATCCTGGACGAGGCTCGGCAATACTGCTTTCTATAATTGAGGGACGGATTATAGCAGTAGGTAGGTCACCCCGTAATTCCATTATGACCTGTTCAGCAAGGAATTTCATATAGGTATAGGTGTCGTTCCAGCCACGAGAACGTGCATGTTCAAGTCCTGTCTCAACAAGACGTGATTCAAGCCATTCTTCCTTGATTTCCTCTATAAGTGTTTCAAGGTTCTTTTTGTTCGTCCGTTTATCAGCATTGTATTGCTTCTGAGCAAGTTGTTTGAACTTAGATGATTGTTCAGGAGACTCTGCTTCCTCGCGGATTGACTGGTTTAGTGTAAGGAGATAGTCAATCTCTTCAGTAAGTGTTGTGGGGATTGAGGTATCGCTGTTTTCGTTATGTCGTGATGCAAACTTTTCAAAAGGTGGATGCAGTTCTTCTTCAACTCTTTTAGGCTCTTTTCCACATGCATAAGCAGTTGAGACATGGAGAAAGACGATGTCAGAACACCCTCTTGCAAAAGTGATTGCATGTTTTGCAGCGAGTGCATTTCCTTTTAGGGATGCATCAAACGGGGGATCAAAATCTACAAGACCGGCAATATTGATGAATATATCAATTTCATTTTGCAGACGACTATAGGTCTCATCACTGAATCCGAGATGTTCATCAGTTAGGTCACCTTCAACAGCCGATACTTTCTCTTTTGCCCAAGTGTCAAATTCTGACCCGCGCGTATCTCGCAACACATCAAAGACATCGGAAGTCAACAGTTCATTTTCAAGGCGTTCTTGAGCAGTCGTTATTCTTCCGTTTGACTCTACACGTTTCCTAATGAGAAGGTAGATCTTTTTGACATCTGGTAGTGAAGTAAGAATTTTCGCAACCATTGGTTGCCCAAGGAAGGCAGTCCCACCCGTAATTAGTAATACCTTCCCTCTAAAGAATTCTGTTATTGACATATTCACCTTGTTTTGATTAATGTAGTGTTATGACGAATAGGTAGAGTGATAATTATGATAGGTGTAGTTTAACACAAATAGGATTTAATGTCAAGTATAGAAGATTGATGATTTGATGAAAGGTGTGTAAAGTTTTTGGCATGACATCATACTGCACAAAAAAGTATCTGCTCAGCATTTGGTGTTATTAAGCCGTAGCACATTCATCTTGATTGTGCAACGCATCACGCCATCCCACGCGATAAAGTATCTGCTAAGAATTGTGTCTTATCCATGTTGTGAAGAGAGACGTAATGAACGATGGTTGTTGTCCAAAAAAGCACAATCAAGATGAATGTGCTACGGACCGTATGACGATGTTTGATGTACGGAAAAGTGTAATGATGGAGGAAGGGTGTTTAGCACAATCAGAAGACAACAAAACTTCTACATGTCAGAAAGATTTCAGTGACAAAAACTTTACACACCAAAAAAAAAAATAAATTTTGTGTCGGAATTCTACATAAATTCACGTCATTTTAATAAAGGGGCAATTTATTTGGGGAGAGGGAAAGATGGAATTAGTGATTTTGGACTTGAGGAAAGTTGGAAAAAGTGCGATAATTTCTGCAAGTGAGGCACAAACGCAAGAGGCTGCGGAACAGTCGGTTGCAGGATGTCGTAGTCAATAACTTATCTCTGGATTAAAAAATTAAGTGCGTCGTTTGGAGGAGTGCTAATGTGTCTTGAACTTGAATTCTTTCCAACAGCAGCTGACCCTGTGGTGCTTCTATCACCTTCTACACCAGAGAAAGCTGAAAAGTTATCCCAAGCGTTGAGCATTCTGGTTGAGGACAATAACGCAGTCGTAGATGTTCACGCTTTGCCTTTTATCTCTCCAGTTGATGGGTGCAGACTATCGGCACAAGTTATTGATGAAGATATTGGTGCAGTTCTGATAGAAAACACAAAAAATCATTTCAAATGGCAATTGACAAGTCAAGGGTGGGAATTTGTATTAGTGTTATTAGATACTATGACCGAACCAGATAGCAGTGGTTATCATTACCTTGGACCTGATGATGAAACGGGTGATTATTTGCTTATACTTTCAACATATTATAGGTGGTGGTGACGCAATATCAGAATTGGTTATAGTTGTCTTTCCACTCGTCATAGTACCCACTACCCAAAGGTAGGGACTTGTGCTTCCTCGCTGACAGCCGATCTATATTTAGTTTCTCAATCCCAAGCACCAGCGGTGCGAAAGGTATATAGAACATGTGTTTTTAATTTCGTGGTATGATATACCTTTCGTCCCTCTGGGGCTTACTCTGGTAATATCAACGTTTTCTATACACCTTTCCCCTCTGGGGCTTGACATTTTACAGAAACCTACTTCTCTCCTTACTCATGTGCTTCTACAAGAACTGTACACATCAGAAATATGTTTATTACTGAGTTTCATGTTAGAAGGATGATTATGCCAAAAACTTTACACACCCTTTGATGAATAGTGATTTGACAAAAATACGTCCTTTAGATATAATCAGTTGATACTTAAACTGGCATATCATTTTTTATTAGAATTCAAAACTACACATAAATATTAGGAATCATAACAAATATGGTAATAGAACAGAAGAAAAACTTCTTAAAGGACACCGATCTATTTAAGGGACTACCTGATGAAAGATTAAACCTAATTACAGAAATAACCTACCAAGTAGACTATCCAGCCAATCATATTATATTTGAGGAAGGAACAGAAGGGGATTCGCTTTACCTACTTGTTGAAGGAGAAGTAGCAATCATTAAAGCGGATACAGAGGTGTTGTCCTTTAGTGAGAAAGGTTACTGTTTCGGTGAAGTGGCATTGATAGATGATAAACCGAGAAGCGCAACCATCAAAACAACTTTACAAACATGTCTGTTAAAGATTACAAGAGATGATTTCTTTCAGGTCTTAGCGACTGAGCCACTTATCGGTAGAGGTATGTTTCGTGTGCTCAATAATAAAATCAGAAATGATCTTGAAGTGCAGATGAGTTCCATTCGCAAGGAAGTTGCACAAGAGGAATCGCTCCGACTCGCAGCTGAAGTGCAACAGTCAATTTTGCCCAATAAAGAGATTAAACACCACTGCCTTACCTCTGCTGGCTACTGTAAACCGACGAATCGTGTTGGCGGTGACTACTATGATTATCTGTATCTACCAGATGATTGTATCGGTATTTTTATTGGGGATGTGATGGGTCACGGATTCCATTCTACCATGCTTGCTGCAATGACAAAAAGCTGCATTCAAACACAGATTCGTTTCAATGCATCTGTTCCTGAAGTTATGAAAGCAATAAAACGTGTAACAGATGAAGATGCCCGGACCTTTATTTACATGACGTGTTGCTATGTTGTAATTCACAATGACAATACTTTATATTATGCAAATGCAGGTCATCCATCCATGTTGTTCCTACCAGCAAATAGTAATGAATGTATTGAGTTAGAGTCGCAATTTCCTCCCGTCGGTATCGCTTTGCCTGATAAGGACTCGGTTACACAGTATTATAGTGCCAAAACTACGTGGCGACCTGGGGATCTGCTCGTACTTTATTCAGATGGTATTACAGAAGCATTGAATGCAGAGAATGAGATGTATGGTATTGAGCGTTTTAAAGATGTATTATCTGATACGAGGCATCTCTCAGCAACAGAGATTAGAGAAGGTGTCCTTGCTGACCTTCAAGAATATCAGCAAGGAGTCAATGCAAACGACGACATAACACTAGTGATTGCCAAGTTTCAATAATGTAGCATCTATCATTTTCAGTAGAGTGAAACTTACTTCTGACTTTTACTTGCAGCATAATGTAGTATATTTTCCATCAGTGCTTTGTTCATGGATACGGTATATTGGTTGTCGTTTCTCAGGCTGGTGATGATATATAGTCCTTTACCGTATTTTCGAGATCCCACGACAAGTTCGTTGTTATCAGGTGTAGTAGCAAATATCTCATCATCTGCTTCCCAATCTATCCATGCATCGTCGATATAGATTTTACCAGATTGGATTTTATTTGGTGTAGAAAACAGTTCATCGCCATTTTGAGTTTTTATAAATACTGTTTTAGGTGGACTTTCAACCCCTTTCAGTTTTCCTTCTAACCATCCAATACCACAAGGTTTATTTGCTGTGCTGTCTTGTCCAGAAACGACAACTATCCCGCCGTTTTTGACATAGTCTTTAATTGCTTGTTCAGTTCTTTTTGATAGTAGATATCTACCATAACTTGAAATCTCTTCATAACCGATCCACAATATATCGGCATCCTTAAGGTGTGGAAGCGTTCTTGCTTTCGTGTATTCAAAAGCGATCGGACGTTTCCCTGCTTTTTTGACATTTCGCAATGCTTGGTATTCGTAAGTCATTGTGTTGGTATCAACATGTGTTTGTCCCCAAGTGGGTGAAGTGCTATTCCCCGTTAAGACATAGGCTTTCAGTGTATTTTCAGTAGCCATAACCCACATTTTACCGTCTAACATATCTCTGACCACCTTTTGAAAGTCAACAGTCTTTCCATCAAAGGTGCGAGTCATCATTGGGTCAATATGTGTGAAACTCCACCATGAGCTTTGACTTTGACTTCTACGGTGGTATCCTCGCATTTGGAACCAAGTGTTATCTATAAAGCACATGCTATCAACGCCGTAATTATTGGCGCGATAGAACACAATTATCGGCATACCCGGTTTTAAGAGTTTCACCAATTTCTGTGGAGACGATCCCTGTTTATAGTGACCGGTTGACAGATTGAACTTTAATTCAGTTGTATCACTTCTTCCCGTCACATCTCTTTTTCCTTTTACATCTTCATTTACTTTGACGATTGTCTGATACCGACTTTTGTTTACAGATTTAATTTCTCCAAAAACGATGTTTGTGCAGGCATCAAGGACTTCACGAATTGTATATTCTCGTTCAATGAAACCGAGTGCTGGTGCTGTGGTAATGAAACAGATAAAACAGAGCGAAACGAACAGTGTAGTCAAGGTTTTTGTAAAACGCATTATTACACCTCTATGCAACAGATTAATTGTTATTCTCTTAGCAGATATTGTATCATATATTCTGTAGATTGACAATAGTTTTTCCTGTTAATCTTTTTCGCTTGACATTTTTCCAATAAGACATTAAACTTGAAGCAATACCATGAATATAAAAGCAAAACCTGTTGATATTTCAAAAGTAAAGACCCTCCCATTAAGAGACCGAACCAATAAAGTGTCAGTCAAAGATTTCGCAACTTTTTCAGACTCAGGTGAAGGTATTTCATCGTTGCTAGATACCCTACCTAAAATCTTGAAGGGTGAAGATTTCTTAGATCTCGTTGATAAAATCATAACTGCATATCAGAAACGGAAAGCAGTCATCGTAATGATGGGGGGACATGTTATAAAGTGTGGTCTTAGTCCACTCCTGATTTCATTAGTTAAGCAAGGCATCATCACAGCTTTTGTGTTCAATGGCGCCAGTAGCATTCACGACTTTGAAATCGCATTGATTGGTGAGACATCGGAGGACGTTTCTCTATACCTACAAAAAGGACAGTTTGGGATGTGGGAAGAAACAGGAAAATTAATGAATGCTGCTATACAGAAGGCAGCTGATACGAAAATTGGTATGGGGGAAGCCTTGGGAAATAGTCTGATAGAACTTAATGCCCCCTACAACGCATTCAGTCTGCTGGCATCTTGCAGTGAATTGAATATACCAATTACAGTACATGTCGCTATAGGCACAGATATAATACATCAACATCCAAGCGCGAATGGGGCTGCAATCGGGGAAGCAAGTTTCACAGATTTTAGAATTCTAACAAACTTAGTGACACAATTGGAGGATGGTGGTGTTATTCTCAATTTTGGTTCAGCGGTGATTCTTCCCGAAGTGTTCCTGAAAGCACTGACGATTGCCCGTAATCTTGGACATACAGTTTCACATTTCACTGCTGCTGACTTTGACATGCAACAACAATACCGTCCATTGGAAAATGTTGTAAGACGTCCAACAGAGATGGGAGGAAAAGGATACAACTTTACTGGACATCATGAACTGATGATACCGCTATTGGCGCATGCGATCAAGTCTCGTTTACAGACTATAGATTGAACCGTCATGACAGGTCTGATGCAGCATCAATGTCTATTCATCTCAGTGCCTATGACACATCATCCGTCTAATAGTTTTGAAACATTTCTGTCTTGAAACTGGACAGCGATTTAAGGATTTCTTTATCTCAACCAACAAAGCACGAGCTGCTTGTAGTTTCGGCAAAGTGGGAGTCTGCAGATAGATTCTTAATAACTCTCTTCTTTTGGCACTATCTATATCTTCTTTTAGTTCAAGTATCTCACGAAATCGTGCATAATCCATTTTGTTCTCTCCAATCTGTTGTGCACGTATGGTGTGTGTTAGGCTTCTGATGTTTTTTGTATTGACATATCACTATAAGAAACAGCAATTGGTTCAGCGATGTTTAGTTCAAGTGTGTGTTTTACATAATCATGCTCTGTTATGGCATCAGTTTCTGTCTGTCCCTGAAATACAGTCTCTAACTCTACGTATTCACCCAAATCAACAACTGTGTCCAAGTGAATACGTGTGTTTTTATACATCCAGACTGACCTCTCTTTTTTCACGACTGTTTTTATTTGCAAAGCTGCAGTTAAGAGTTCTCTTAGACTTGATCCATGCGTAATTTTACACAGTTGATACAGGCTATAACGAGAACCTTTCTTATTCGGACGTTCATAATATATGAGCCAACTTTCATCCGATTCGTCCGTTTCGCGTAATTTTAACCTCCCTTTGGGACTGTTAAAGTAGGTATCCACTTGGTTAATAGTCTCACGGTGTGTTGCACCTAAAATCCTCAGTTTTGGTAGTATCTCATCAAGTGACTCATACCGGACTTTATATTCTAAATTCTTCGCCATCTTATACCTGATTGACAAGTTATTCTATTTCTGATGGGAATGGGTTGTAGCGACTATCCGGTTCCATTTCGGGTTCCGGGAACTCCTCTCCAACATCCATAAAGTCCTCTTCTGTCTGATAACTATTGACACAAGAGCGATTACATCTTTCCCCTCTGGCTTGCAACCCGCAAACCCTATGCTTCATCCGGAGTGAACTAACAAGGCATGTACGGAGTTGTTCCGTGTCAAAGTTCCTTCCAACAAGAAAACTGTAACTCCCATATCTCATGAGGTCACGTGCTCTTCTTTCATCTGATACGATGGAGATTATCTTTACATGGGGTTGAAATCTTCTGACAAACGAGAAAATATTGGATCGTCTAAATCGAGTGAAGTCGACTATTATCATCTCATACTTAGCCATTTTTAGCATGCCAACAGCGATAGAACTAGATCCAGCGATATCACATCTGTAGTTCTCGGATACAAGTACATCCTTAATCCTTTGTTGTAAGGAACCGCTATATGAAATAATTAAGACTTGACCTTTCAACTGGGAGATACCATGTCTTTCCTGAACAGTGAGAGGTATCTTTGCTTCATCGACTCTCCAACGTAAGCGTCCCCGTGCTTCTCGAAACCTTCTATCGGCTTGATCAAGTTTCTCCTTGACTTCTGGTCGTCGTTCTCTGTTCCTACGCATAAGTAAACACCTTCTCTTTGCCAGTATTATCTACATTTAAGTATGCCACAGAGGCGAAAAAGTTGCATAAATCTGTGAACAGTTATAAATCTGATAATACAGACATACTTATATAACGAGTTATTTTCAAATTGTATACATAATTTATACAAATACTTTGGTCCCTAAAGAACTGTCTGATCTATTAGACGTTTAGAACCGTTTTTTGTTGTAAGAAAACGCGTTGTATTGTAAAATAACGACACGTGGTCTTGAAGCAACCCGATGAACCCTACACTTGTTAGAGACAATGGAACAGTATAAGATAGTAAAAACTGAAACTTGTTCTATTGGCAAGACATAGATAAAGCCTTAGATTGAAAATGCGTATCAACCATCAGAATATTCATCTGCCAATTCCTAACCATTTCAATGAAACAACTGTAGGTAAAGTTTGGAGAATACCGTATCAATCACATCTCACAGTTGCGCGTGAATGGTCAGAAAGATATAAAATTGCACCTGCATCTGAGGATAACATCAGAACCTGCTTGCTGCTGATTGATGTCCAGAATACTTTCTGTATTCCAGACTATGAGCTGTTCGTTGGTGGCAGGTCAGGTCATGGTGCAGTTGAAGACAACGGCCGTTTGTGTCAATTCATCTATCACAATCTTCAGAACATAACTCAAATTGCGTGTACATTAGATACACATACTACAATGCAGATATTCCACGAGGTATTCTGGATTGATGATGCGGGGAAACACCCAACACCACTACAGACACTTATCACCCAAGAAGATATTGAAGCGGGAAAATGGCGTGTAAATCCTGCTATCGCTGATAACCTGTATCGTGATTTAGATAGATTAGCTTGGTTAGAGACTTATGTCAATCACTATGTCAAAACACTCACCGCTGATGGGAAGTATCCACTGACAATATGGCCCTACCATGCCATGCTAGGTGGAATTGGACATGCTGTCGTCTCCGCTGTTGATGAGGCATGCTTTTTCCATACAGTTGCCAGACAAAGTCAGACACATTACGAACTAAAAGGACAGAATCCATTAACAGAGAATTACTCAGTGTTACGTCCTGAAGTGCTTTATGATGAGAACGGGAAACCTATTGCACAAAAGAATAATGCGTTTCTTCAGATGCTATTAGAATATGATCATCTGATTATTGCTGGACAAGCAAAAAGCCACTGTGTCGCTTGGACAATCAGTGATCTTTTGCATGAGATACAACAGACTGATGCCAGTTTAGCTGAAAAGGTGTATCTCGTTGAAGATTTGACATCACCCGTTGTTGTTCCCGATATTGTAGACTATACTGATGCAGCTGACGCTGCTTTTGCAGGTTTCTCCGATGCGGGGATGCATATTGTTAGATCCACCGATCCGATAGATAATTGGATATTTTTATCATAGGGGTTAGGTTTCCTAATCCCTACGGGCGAGGTGACCTCGCCCCTACGATTCTTCTGGATACATTCCCTCTATTTCATCTGCGAACTTTTCTATAATCACGTTACGCTTTAATTTCAGAGTTGGGGTCATTTCATCTTCCTCCTGAGAGAATTCTCTGTCAAGTAAAGCGAACCTTCTGACCTGTTCAAAGTCAGCAAAATCTGTCAACCTTTCCCGAATTTCCTTCTGAATGAGTTGCTGTACCTCTCGCGTTTTTAACATCTCACTAATTTCCGATGTATCTAACCCGTTCTCTGTTCCCCACGATTTTAGAGCATCAAAGTTTGGGACGATCAGAGCAGCGACGTTTTTCTTTTCATTCCCAACTAACATAATCTGGTTGATGAAAGGACTCTGTATGAGTTGACTTTCTATCGGTTGCGGTGCGACATTCTTCCCATTTGATAGGACGATGATGTTTTTCTTCCTATCTGTTATTCTGACGAAACCATCTTCGTCTATTAAGCCAATGTCTCCTGTATAAAACCATCCCTCGGAATCAATCACTTCTGCTGTTGCTTCATCATTATTGAAGTATCCTTTCATTACGTGCGGACCCCGAGTTAATATTTCCCCATCTTCTGCAATCTGTACTTCTATACCGGGAACAGGCACACCCACTGTGCCAAATTTCCATTTGTCAGGATGATTGAGACTAATAACGGGAGATGTTTCGGTGAGTCCATAACCTTCCAATATCAGTATTCCCGCTGCGTGAAAAAACTCAGCGATAGACTGTGGTAATGCGGCACCACCGGATATGAAAAATCTAAGATTTCCACCTGTGGCTGCTTTCAATTTTGCGAAAACCAATTTGTCAGCAATACTTTGCTTGATACTTAACAGTACAGATGGATTCTGCCCTTGTTGGATACTTGAACTGACTTTTGAGCCGACAGCCACACCCCAGTGAAATATTTTCTGTTTGAGTGATGATCCCGCTTCAACCGCGCGTAATACTCTGTCATGCATTGTTTCATATAAACGTGGAACGCTAAGCATCACAGTTGGTGATACCTCTTGCATATTCTGTGCTACTGTGAATGTACTTTCAGCATAGGCAATTTTTGCACCAGAAAGCAATGGAACATAATGTCCACCAAGTCTTTCAAATACATGTGAAAGCGGCAGGAAGGATAATAAAACATCAGTTTCTCCGACATCAACGAGAGATTTACAAGCATTGAAATTGAACAGGAAATTCGCATGCGTTAACATGACACCCTTAGGATTTCCTGTAGTACCAGATGTGTAAATGATCGTCGCAATGTCATCTTCAGTTAAGTGATTGTCATTTTCTGTTTCTATGCCCTTTCCGTTTTCGCAGACATCAGCATAACTGACAACACCATCGGGTAATTCGTCTTCAGTTGAATCATAGAGAATAATAGTTTCAAGTGTTTCAACATTGTCACGAATTGTAACGACTTTCTCCAGCTGCTTAATAGTGGATACACATATAATTTTTGCTCCAGAATCGTTCAGGATATAACCAACCTGTGCAGCGGTAAGTGTTGAGAACATCGGAACATTAATTGCCCCTATTTTCAGAATACTAAAGTCTGAGATTGCCCATTCAGGTCGATTCTCGGATATGATTGCGATCCTATCGCCTTTTTCTATACCTAAAGAACGTAAGCCGTTACTGAACTGTTCAATAGAGTCACCGAAGTCAGAATAAGAGATGTCTTGATATGTATCACCTTTCTGTTTATATGCTAAAGCGGGTTTATTGGCATGCTTCTGAATTGAATCTTCAATCATGGAAATAAGTGTCATGTTTTCCCTCCCATCCATTGTTGAAAGGATTCTATCATATCATGTTAACATCCTGTTGTCAAATTCAGTCTATTCCAAAACAATGGGGCGTACTGGATTTGAACCAGTGACTTCTACCGTGTGAAGGTAGTGCTCGTACCCCTGAGCTAACGCCCCAAGAAGGGAAGATGGGCCCACTAGGACTCGAACCTAGGACCAGCCGGTTATGAGCCGGCGGCTCTGACCACTGAGCTATGGACCCTTTAATATAATTATACACTAATTCTCACAAAAAATCAAGCATTAAAGAAGAAAGGGTGCGTAAAGTTTTTGGCACAATGTCTGATATTATCAAGAATTGCAGGATATGTGTAGAACGTCTTAGTCTCTACCAAATCAACGACAAATGCGCGTTTGGCATTTGTCGGGACTGAAAAACATCATGTGAAAGTTATAGTGCTTATGAAAGCACCTAAGTAGGAACAGTAAGACAAGTCAACAATATCAGCACATTCTTTTGCCAAATACTTTATACACCCTATGCAAAAGAAAAAGCCGTAGAGATACCTATTTAGGACAAGGTATTACCTACGACTCTTTCTTTGTTTGACAAGACAATGTTCAACAAAGCAGAACGTTAGGAGACAGCGTCTTTGAGTTTCTTACCAGCCTTGAATGCTGGAACCTTCTTTGCAGCTATCTTGATCTTTTCGCCTGTCTGGGGATTACGACCATCGCGAGCAGCGCGGGTTCTCACTTCAAAAGTGCCAAAACCGATTAACCCAATAGAATTGCCTTTCTCCAAAGCATCTTGAACGGTTGATGTAAACGCTTCAACTGCTGCACCAGCATCTTTTTTCGTGAGGCCCGTCTTGTTAACTACGCTGTTGATGATGTCGTCTTTCATCAGTTTCTTTGCCATGATTTTCTACTTCCTTTTGGTATATAATGTAATTCCCTTCAGTAAAACTCTTTCACATACTACATAAGTAAAGTTCTACTACAGAGTTAAAACAGCAGATTTTCATCTGTTCAATTGATTATACGTTGTTTCGTTATATTTGGTTACCAATTTGCATAAAAAACACACTTTTAAGTCAATCTATATTTGAATTCGTCAGAAATCTATCGTGAAAAACCTAATTTCGGGTGCAACTGCTTTTTTATTGACAACAAAGTATCGGTAAAATATACTATAGATCGCTTCATATAGACTACAAACTCTATCTATTCTTATTTCAATCTTCAGTCGGTAGTTAATTCAGTGTCAAAACGTAAACTTATTACAACAATCATAATGCCTGCTGTCCTGATCTCTGTTTTAGTGATAGTCATCATTATTAACAACCAGCAGGATACTTATGGTGAGTTGGTTTTGTCTCATCAAGAACTTGATTTTGACACAGTCCCTGAGTGGAAGGGAAAAGTCACCGGTGAAATTACTGCAAAGAACATTGGAAAACAGCCGATACATATCACCAGAATTCAAGTAGGATATAGTTTTATTGATATTGAAGGTCCAACACTTATCCAACCAGAATCAGAAGAAGTGTTCAAGATACACTTAATCCCGCCAGTACTTCCACCTGATCAGATCACTGTAACTGCAATCTTTTTTACGGATAGTCCTCAGACGCCACAAATCTATTTTACAATTAAAGCGGTCGTGCAACGTTTTGCTGCGTTGAGCGCGTCGGTTTGTGATTTTGGGAATATTGAACCCGCAACAGATTTTGAGAAAAGTGTGAGGATGTGTGTGAACGCACCCATGGATCAGAGTGAAATTCATCTAATGCCTTCCGTTTATCCTATGTTATCCTGGGTGATGGAACCTGATGTGATACCCAACTGTTATGTCTTGAAGATAAATCTAAATATACCATTCAAGGAAAGTGAGAATGAGGTTGAGTCGAATCAATTGAGTCATCCAACACCGTTTTCCGCTTTACTCACAGTTGCATTTCCGAATGGACGTACTTTGACCTTGCCGGTAATTGCGAGAGTCGTTCCACCTGTATTAGCATACCCTGAATCGCTTTCCTTTGGCATAGTATCTAAAGATAAGACTCCTTCATTAGAGTTTACATTATCTGCCAAAAATCCTTTTACGATAGTGAATATTAATGCCCCAACATACATGCAGATCGTCGTTACATCCGTTTCAGATGAATCAGAAGAATCGGAAAGACCCTACAAAAGTATGTTCAGTGTCACCTTAGATTTATCAGACTCACCTCCTCTGTTACGAGAAGTGATCATTGTTACGACTACCGCAGCATCAGCACCTGTACGGATTCCTGTTTACGGATACATTAAAAAAGACCTACCATAGGCTTAAAAGTAGTAGGCACACTCCGTGTGCTGTCTATTTAATACATTCTTAGGTATACGGCACACGGAGTGTGCCTACTACTATGCAGGATGTGGGTGAGTTCTATTACCGTTTCTCAATCAGTCTGCCGACAAAGAAAACAATGACGCCGAGTGCTAAGAAACCCATCTCAACACCCATCGCCTTAGTTTCACTATAGTCATAGGGATTAACGATGCCTAAAAAGAGAGCGGCACCTAAACATACTATCCCCATCAGTTCCAGGGTTTTTCCGATATAATACACAGATTTCTCATTGTTGTAGGGCAATCCCAAACCATTGCCGTATGCAAATGATGGAATTGCCCTGATACTTATTTGTAGAGTCGCTTAATCTGTCCCCAACGTATAAGTTTTTGTTGTTCATTCGGGTTAATACTGGCAGAAAAAACGAGATCAGGAAGCATCTCCTCCTGTTCAATATAACCTGCAGGCCCCCAAGCGATTTTATTCTGCAAGTGTCCGTTGTCAACATCATGATATGCAATGCTAAAACCGATTGCGTTATCTTTTTCAGCGATGTCTCCCAATCGGAAACTTATCTCACACGATTGTCCATCACTTCCCCAAGCGATTGATGTTAGCGGAGCCTTCCACGGACCGACATCCACTCCAACTGGTATGGCATAACTGTTTACATCCGCTTTGCGTTGGAAATGATACTCGTCTATATGGAGAACAAGTTGATCTTCCCTGAACGGTTTAGAATGATATTTTGAAAAGTGATCGTCTTGTATTTTTATTGCAACGTAAAGGAAGCCACCACGCCAAACTGCTTTAAAAGATCCCGTGAAATCGTCTGATTCATACCATTGACTTCCATTTACAATCTCCTGATTGAGTTTGCCTGGTAGTACTTCTTCCCACACTGGATCATCAAGGTAACCATCAACAATAGGGGCAACCGTTACGAGTTCAGCATTGTATTGGAAATTTTGCAGCTTCTCATCGGTGAGGTGTCCTAAAGCAAAAGATGCACCTATCAGAAACAATAGACCAACTAAGAGAATCTGTATTCTCATCTATTTTACCCCCTACGGGCAGGAATTAAAATTAGTGTATCATAGTGAAATAAGCTTTGTCAACTAAATCTGATTACAATGAACGTTGCACATCGGCGAAGCCGTTAATCGCTTTGTGTATTTCAACTTCTGTGTGTGTTGCCATGACGGTAACACGCAGCCGACTTGATCCCGCTGGTACTGCGGGGGGACGGATTGCGGGTGCATAGACCCCCTTTAACAGTAATGCTTCAGCAACCTCAGTAGCGCGCTGTGGTTCCCCTAACAGGACCGGTAGAATCTGTGTTTGGCTCGGTAGTAATGTATACCCGAAATCAATTAACGCTGTTTTCAAGGTTTCAGCATTCTTCAGTAGTCGTTGTTGTAATTCCGGTGTAGAACGCATGACCTTAAGTGCTGCATCTGCTGCTGCTAATATCGCGGGCGGAAGTCCTGTGGTAAAGATAAAACCGCGCGCTCGGTTGATTAGCAGATCAATCAACGTTCGACTACCCGCAACATATCCTCCCAAACCACCGATTGCCTTGCTGAGAGTCCCCATCTGGATAATATCCTCTCCTTGAAGTCCGAAATGTGCGACGGTACCACTGCCGTCTTTTCCCAGAACCCCGAATCCGTGTGCATCATCTACCAGCAACATTGCATCCTGATTTGTCGCAACCTTGTAAATATCAGATAGTGGTGCGATATCCCCATCCATACTGAAAACACCATCTGTTATTATAAGTCGACGTCTAAAATCTGAGGATTCTATCAATAGGTTCTGTAAGTGTTCCACGTCGCAATGTCTATATATCTTCTTTGTCGCACGGCTCAGACGACATCCATCAATGATACTTGCGTGATTAAGTTCATCACTTAAGATAAGGTCATTTTCTCCAGCGAGCACGGGGATGATGCTGATATTCGCAGCATAACCCGAACTGAAAACAAGCGCGGCTTCTGCTCCTTTTGTTTTGGCTAAGTTGGTTTCCAAAGTTGTGTAAAGTACACTATTTCCTGAAATCAGTCGTGAACCGCTTGAACCTGTGCCAAATTCTTCTGTTGCTGCAACGGCAGCAGCAATCACATGTGGGTGGGTGCTTAAACCCAGATAGTTATTTGATCCAAGCAGTATAACTTCGCGCCCATCAAGATTAATTGTACCTGATGGTGCACTCATCACAGAGCGGAGATGACGAAACAATCCCGCATCTTTAAGTTCGGTGTATTCTGTTTGCAGCCAGTCGTCCGTGTGCATCCAATCACCCGATGAACTGTTTTAGGAAAAGATGGCTCTGTCTTAAAGCGCGCTGTCGTGTCTCCAAAGTTGCTTCATAGGCACGATCTTCCACCTCAACACAGACAGAACCCTCATAGCCGGTATCGTTCAACACAGAGAAGAAACGTCCCCAATCCACATCGCCAAGTCCTGGTAACTTCGGGGTATGGTATTGGAGCGGTGTTGCAAGAATCCCAACTTCGTTAAGCCGCTCTCTATCTAAACGGACATCCTTTGCATGCACATGAAATATGCGATCAGCAAAGGTGGCAAGTGGTTTGAGATAATCCATCTGAAGCCATATAAAATGGGATGGATCAAAATTGAGTCCGAAATTGTTTGATGGAATCTCCGCGAACATCCGTTCCCAGATTGCTGGTGAATAGGCAAGGTTTTGTCCGGAGGGCCATTCATCTTCAGTGAAAAACATGGGACAATTCTCAATCGCAATTCGGATGCCGTTGTCTTCAGCAAATTGGATAAGTGGTTTCCATACATCTTTGAATCGTTGCCAATTGGCATCTATCGTGCGGGTTTGATCCCTTCCGATGAATGTATTCACAATATCAACCGACAATCGTCTTGCTGCTAATATGAGTTGTTTGAGATGTTCGCTATAGATTTCTGCTTCAGTTTCATTTGGTGTTAGCGGATTCGGATAGTATCCCAAACCGCTCATCGTAATCCCTGCATCTGACATACATTGTAGGATTCTATCTACATCCGCATCTGAGATGTCCACAACATCAATATGTGTAACACCTGCGTAACGTCGTTCTGCTTTCCCTTTGGGCCAACACATCAATTCCACACAATCGTAACCTGTTTCAGCTGCAAATTGGACAACATCCTCAAGTGTTTGGTCTGGTAAAATCGCACTTACAAATCCGAGTTTCATATCATACCTCCATTCTCCTTTTCAAACATTATACTATGCATACTATAATTTTCGTGAGGTATTTCTATTTCAAAATAGGAATTCAGGTCCGTATGGGTGTATAAAGTTTTTGTAGAAATATGCAGATAAAACTTGTAGGAGCGATCTCCGAATCGCGACCTGTCGGGAATCGGAGTTCCCTCCTACAGCGTTTTTTTAGGTAAATTATCAAACTTTTACGCACGCTTTCCATATCATTAACTTGACAAGATTCATCGAAAGGTATAGAATTGGTTCGTATAGAAATCGGAGGTATCGAAAGAAAATGGGACATACCAAAAAAGATAATCTCGCGAATAACGATGAAACCGTTTTAGATGGAATGGTACTAATTCCAGCAGGAGAATTCCAAATGGGAACTCCCGATCCTGAACCAGGATTTCGTCAACACCGAGTACACACTGTTTACACAGATGCGTTTTATATGGATATGCACGCAGTAACAAATGCAGCATACAAAGCGTTCGTAGATGAAAACCCAGACTGGCGTAAGGAACGCATCTATCAAGGATACCACGATGGTTATTTACCACATTGGAATGGCAACGATTATCCCAAAGGTGAAGCGGAACATCCCGTTATTTTTGTAAGTTGGTATGCAGCGATGGCTTATGCAGAATGGGTGGGGAAACGTTTGCCGACGGAAGCAGAATGGGAGAAAGCTGCCCGGGGCGGATTGGAAGGTCATAAGTACTCTTGGGGTGATACTGAACCAAATGGAACACAGTGTAATTTCGCTGTTAAAAACACTAACTTTAAGCACGCAAATATGAAGGCAGATGATGGGTATAAATATACTGCCCCTGTAGGAAGTTATCCTGCTAATGGATATGGTCTATACGATATGACAGGTAACGTGTGGGAGTGGTGTCTTGATGCATTTGATTATGAGATAAATGACAATGCATTGAGACGTAATCCAATTGGTGGTCCTGATAGTATTACAGATTTAGTAAAACATCACATGGATATAGGTCTTGAAAAGGTTAAGCAGGATGGATTACGTGACCCTATACTTGCTGAACGTGTTTTACGCGGGGGAGGATGGGACAGTAGTGAAAGCACTTTGCGAATTATATTTCGCGATAATTTTCCTCCTGTAAACACAGAGAGTTGTAGCGGTTTTCGATGTGTTAAAGATATAGTCTTTTGAGAAGGAAATTGTCTAACAGGATGTTGTTCAATTAACCACTTAATGTTAAACCTAATGGAGGAACTCCGATGAAGAATACGCAATACCGTGTCTGTATTGTCGGTTGTGGACGCATGGGCGGCACTATTGATGAAGAGGTAAAAGAAACACCACGCGGTAAACTGCCATATTCCCACGCTGCGAGTTATACTGCGTGTGATCAGACAATAATCGTCGCTGCGGCAGATGTGGTTGAAGAAAAGGCGCGGTACGTCTGTGACAAATGGGATATTCCAAAATACTACCTTGACTATCAGGAGATGATTGTGCAGGAAAAACCTGATATTGTCAGCATCGCAACGCGCCCTGGCAACCATGCTGACATCACAAAATTCGCCGCAGAGAATGGTGTGAAAGGTATCTATTGTGATAAACCACTTTGTGCTTCTATGGAGGAAGCGGATGCAATGCTTGATGTCTGTGAAAAGTATGATATAAAATTCAATCTTGGCACACAACGTCGCTTCACACCCGGTTATACAAAGATGCGTGAAATCCTTGAAAGTGGAGAATTAGGTGCACGTCGTTCCATCATCTCTTATACGGGTGGTGCCGCATTATGGGGATACACACACGCTGCTGATCTCATCCTCTTTTTAGCAAGTGATTCTCCAATAGAATATGTGCAAGGCAACGTCGCTGTTGATAACGCAGATTTTGAAGATAATCGTACCGATTCTGATCCCGCAATCGTGATGGGATTTATCAAATTTAAGAACGGTATCAACGGTATCAGCATTCCCGGTACTGCTTATGAATTTGAAGTGAACTGTAGTGAAGGCACTGTTCGATCTCTGAACAACGGACTCGGTTTTCAACTCCGCAAACGACAGGGACAGCATAATGCAATTTTGGATGTATCATTCCCCGAATATGAGCGAAAGAGCGGCACTGTTGGATGTATTGAGGACATCATTGAAGCAATAGAAACCGATACTGACACACTTGGCAACATTCAGCTTGCACATCGCAGCACTGAAATGGTCTTTGCAATTGTCGACTCGCAACGACAGAAAGGTATGCGAGTCAATATACCGATGGAAAACCGAGGACTCTATCTCGGAAGGTGGTGAACACATGATAAGCAAGATACATAAAGTCGTAAACACATTTCATATCTCAAAACTCACAAAACTTTGTACTATTGTTTTTATTAGCATTCTGCTTCTACTCACCTATACTGCCACTTCACCGAAAGGTGATTCGCATTCAGAAACTGATTCAAAACGTCCAGCAAGCACACGTTACGAACAACGCGTTGCAAGTCGAGATGGTATCGGTAAAATCTATATGGGGCGCGAAATATCCCAAGTGATGGGACATCTCGCCGCGGGATGGTTGGAACGTCCTGAACGTGAACGCGAAGAATTGCCGAATAAACTCATTGAGATGCTAAAACTCAAAAAGGGTGATGTTGTTGCAGATATCGGTATCGGTACAGGATACATTGCCAGACGTATTTCACCGAAAATTGGTAATGAAGGCATCATTTACGGCGTTGAAATTCAGCAGGAGATGCTTGACATCCTTGCCAAAACAACGAAGGAGGAAGGCATTACCAATATCAAAGGTGTGTTAGGCACGATTACCGATCCGAAATTACCGGCAAATTCGGTTGATCTGGCAATCATGGTTGATGTCTATCACGAATTTTCGCATCCTTATGAAATGATGCATAACATCTGTCGTGCGATCAAGATAGGTGGGAGGGTAGCATTGATAGAATATCGCTTAGAGGATGATAGTGTGCTTATCAAACGTCTGCATAAAATGAGCGAATTACAGGTAGTTAAAGAGATGACACCTCATCCGTTGTCTTGGATTGAGACACTTGACGGTTTACCGTGGCAGCATGTGATTATTTTTGAGAAGGTTGGTGAGGGGTAGATGACTCCTTGATTTAGCATGTCAGCACCAATGTTAAACTTTTTCTTTGCCATTACGTTATTTAACAAAACCTCATTTTACCATAATCAATTTGAATCTATATTGAAAAGGGAGTATTCCAGTGAAGAGCGATAAAAGTTCAGTTCCACTAATTGCAACGATAGTATTTGTCTGCATAGTGATGATAGGGGTTCCTATCGCTTCTGCAGATCACCATGAAAATCCTAAAACATCGGTCAGTTATAGCCAAGACATTCGTCCCATTATAGCTGACAACTGCTTCGCCTGCCACGGTCCAGATGAAAAGACCAGACAAGCAAACCTGCGGCTTGACACAAAAGAGGGTGCGTTTTCTGAACCCAGTGGATACCCGATTCTCACTCCTAACAAACCTGATGAGAGTGAACTCTACCTTAGAATTGTGTCTGATGACGACAATTATAAGATGCCACCGGCTGACTTCAATAAAACCCTAACACCAGAACAGATAGAAACAATCAAACAGTGGATTACCGAAGGGGCAAAATGGGAAGAACATTGGGCATTTACAGCACCTGTTCGTCCAACGCCACCTACCGTAAAAGATGCGAATTGGGTGAAAAATCCGATTGATGCGTTTATCCTTGCACGCCTTGAGAAAGAAGGATTAAAACCCGCACAAAAGGCAGATAAACGTTCTCTTATCCGAAGGCTAAGTTTTGATTTAACCGGATTACCACCGACACTTGAAGAGATTCATAACTTCCTTAATGATGATACACCGAATGCTTATGAAACACTCATAGATACCTTTATGAAAAAGCCGGAATACGGCGAACACATGGCACGTTTCTGGTTGGATGTGGCGCGCTATGGAGATACACACGGATTACATTTAGATAACTATCGCGAAATGTGGCCCTATAGAGACTGGGTCATTAAAGCGTTCCATGAAAATATGCCTTTCGATCAGTTCACGATTGAACAGTTGGCAGGGGATCTCCTACCAGAACCGACACTTGATCAACGCGTTGCTACTGGTTTCAATCGCTGTCATGTTACGACAAGTGAAGGCGGATCAATCGCTGAGGAATACTACGTCCGTTATGCAGTTGACAGAGTTAATACAACATCTACTGTCTGGATGGGTTTAACCGCCGGCTGTGCACAGTGCCACGACCACAAATACGATCCGATTTCGCAGAAAGAATACTATCAACTTTTCGCCTATTTCAACAATATCACAGAAAATGCTATGGATGGTAATCGAAAGGACTCTCCCCCTGTCGTGAAGTTGCCAACACCCGAACAGACAGCACAACTTGCAAAATACGATGATCAGATTAAGGATTTAGACGCACAGAGTAAGGGACCACTACCTAATATTGATGCTGCACAAACCGCTTGGGAAAATAGAATGCCGCGATGGACATTTATTAAACCAAATGTCGTCCTTTCGAAAGGTGGTGCAACTCTTACAATTAATGAGGACAACTCTGTATTAGCAGGTGGTGCAAACCCAGATAAAGAGGTATATGAGATCGTTGCAGAACTACCGGCAGGAAAATGGTGTGCTTTACGGTTAGAAGCTATTCCAGATAAATCCTTACCCGGGAGCGGTATTGGACGCAGCGACAATAGCAACGTAGTTTTGACAGGATTCTCTGTTGATTTCGTTTCTCCATCAGATGCTGAACAGGTGCTTAATGACGCTAAGGAAGCAGCACAGAAGGCGAAAGAAGCAATTGAGAAAGCTGCTGAAGAGGCAAAGAAGGCTGCTGAAGAAGCAAAAGCCGCTGAAGAGGCAAAGAAAGCTGCTGAAGAAGCAAAAGCCGCTGAAGATGAGGAAACCGTTGAAAATGTGGAAACTGTTGAAGAAACAGGTGAACAGAAAGAAACCACTGAACCTGTTGCAGATGCTTCACCAGAAAATCCAGAAGAGAAAGAAGTTGATAAACCTGAAGAGGATACTAAGTTAGATACGACTGAAAAGACAGAAACGGTTGAAAAGGCTGATACGGATGCACAAGCAGAGGAAGCAAAATCTGTAGCAGACGAAGCAGAAAACAGTGAGGAAACTGATGAAGCTGCTGAACCTGTTGAAGAAAAATCCCCTTGGATTTCCGTTCCCATAGTGAAAGCATGGGCAGATAAAGAGCAAGCAAACGGAGATTTTGCCATTGCTAACATCATTGATGATAATCCTGAAACGGGATGGGGATTGGAGAGCAATAATAATCGTGGTAATAGTCGGCAAGCAATCTTCCTCGTTGCAAATCCATTCGGCACAGAAGGTGGATTGATAAGACTACGGCTAAATCATGAATCTCAACATGCTAAGCACCACTTCGGCAGGTTTAGAATTGCGGTCACAAATGCACCAACAATCTACCCTATCGGTTCTAAAGTGTCCCTTGGTAACTGGCATTCTGTCGGTCCCTTCACTGCTGAACACGGGAACATTGCATTCTATAATGTGTATGAACCTGAAACCAAACCTGTGGATACGAAGGCTAAATTCACTGTCGGTTCACAGACATTAGAGTGGAAACAGCAGACACACTGGAAAGATGGTGAGGTGCATAACGACATCATCGGCGAGAACAGTGCGACATACCTCTATAGGAACATCACATCCGAAACCAAGCAGAAGGCGACACTGTATCTGAGTAGCAATGATGCGGTGAAGGTTTGGGTAAATCAGATGGAGATGCTGGCAAGTAATATCCAACGTGACGCTGCGCCCGATACAGAAAAAGTCCAAATTCAGCTTAATCCGGGAAATAATGCACTACTGCTGAAAGTCGTTAACTATTCCGGTCCGTCAGGTTTCTATTTCCGAATGGAATCTGATGAACCGATGGTAACTGCCAATATCGTTGACACGATCGCCGTTGATAGAGGCAAACGTAACGGAGACCAACAGACAGCGATCCGGGAATACTACCGACGCAATGTTTCAACGGATGAAACATTGAAAAAACTCTACGCGGATTTATCGGATACGCAGAACAAGAGGAACGCACTTAACAATTCCCTCACGACAACCTTAGTGATGCAGGAACGCTCCGACCCGCGTGGTGCTTTTGTCTTGGAACGTGGTGCCTATCAGCATCGGGGTGAGCAGGTGTATCCAAGGGTTCCGGCAGTTTTACCACAAGTAGTTAAAGGTTCACCGCCAAATAGACATTCATTAGCGAAGTGGTTGGTTTCTCGTCAACATCCGCTGACTGCGCGTGTTACAATCAACCGTGTTTGGCAAAATGTGTTTGGTGCAGGTATTGTCCGAACTTCAGAGGATTTCGGCACACAAGGTACGCCCCCAACGCATCCTGAGCTTCTTGATTGGCTTGCGACAGAGTTTGTGGATTCTGGCTGGGACGTCCAATCCATGTTGAAACTCATGCTGACTTCAGCAACTTATCAACAGGGTTCACAGGTCACCTCCGAAAAGTTGGAACGTGATGCAGATAATTTACTGCTATCCCGTGCCCCAAGGTATCGCTTTGATGCAGAAATCGTCCGGGATAACGTCCTTGCACTCAGCGGTTTACTATTTAAACGTATTGGTGGACCGAGTGTCAAACCCCCACAACCGGGCGGATTATGGAAGGCAGTTGGGTTTACTGGCTCAAACACTGATACCTTTAGGAAAGATTCCGGTTCCGATAAGGTGCATCGTCGGAGTCTGTACACGTTCTGGAAGCGTACTGCACCCCCTCCTCAGATGAATATCCTTGATGCTCCGTCACGCGAGGCATGCACTATCCGGCGTGAACGCACGAACACACCAATGCAAGCATTAATGCTAATGAATGACCCGCAGTTCTTTGAAGCAGCACGCGTTTTCGCAGAACGCACGATTAGAGAGGGTGGCAATACACCTGAGGAACGAATAACTTACATGTTTGAGTTGGCAACCGCTCGTGAACCCAAACCTGCGGAAACTGCTCTGATAGTAGAAACGTTCCAGGCACACTCAGAAGAGATGAAAGCTGACCCTGAAGCAGCCAAAGAACTCATCAACGTCGGTGAATCGAAACCTGATGAAAAATTAGACACTGTTGAAGTTGCTACATGGACGATGATTGCGAACCTTATCCTTAATCTGGATGAAGTCTTGAATAAGGGATAATTAAACTTGGTGGGCACTACTTATATTAGTGGTGCCCATTTTATAACATTATGAAATCTCTGTACTTGCTTTTTACAATACCTATAGTTTTCCTCGATTGTTCATCTAATCAGAATGTGGTAATACCAGATGTCAACTTAGCCACTGCTGTGCGCGAAGCACTCGAATTAGGTCCAACCGTTCCTATCCCACAAAATCAATTGGTTGAGTTAGAACAACTCAATGCTGGAGGAAAAGGCATAAAGGACTTAACCGGACTGGAAAAAGCATCCGGGTTAAAGGTTTTAAAACTTTACAAGAATGAGATAACAGACCTAAGACCAATTGCAGGATTGACTCAACTTACAGAGTTAATTCTCTACGACAATAAAATCAGCGACATCTCACCAATTGCGGGGTTAAAGAATCTTAAAACACAACTATATCTTGATGGTAATCAGATAAGTGACATTTCACCACTAGCAAACTTAACGCAGTTGTCAGAGTTAAACATCTGTCAGAACCAAATAAGTGACATTTCGCCTCTTGCACACTTAACGCAATTGACAATGTTACATCTTTACGACAATCAGATTAGTGATTTGGAACCACTTAAAACATTGACCCAGTTAGAGAAACTAAACCTTGGGAAGAATCAGATCAGCGAGTTTTCTCCTCTATCTAACTTAAAACAGCTAACAAGTCTATACCTTCACAATAATTACATCAAGGATCTTACAGCACTTGTTGGTTTACCGAATCTAAGGTCTTTATCACTTGCCCATAATCAGATCAGCAACATAACGCCACTTGCAGAATTGCGACAATTGACACACTTGACTCTCCAAAACAACCAAATAAGTGACATAACACCACTCGCTACATTGTCAATGTTAAATGGGTTATTGCTTGGGGAGAATCAGATAAGTGATGTTAAACCTTGTTCAAAATTGACACAGATTACGGAATTATATCTGAGTAAAAACCATATCCGGGACATTACACCACTGGAAAACTTAACCGAATTGATAGACTTATGGATCATAGGTAATCCAATTCAAGATATGGAACCACTCAGAAAACTACTGAAACAGAATAAAGACTTGGAAATTGATGTAGAAACGCTATCTGATAAACACTAATACATCTTTTGGTTAATCGTAAATACAAATATAACCCAAGTTGCTACCTATAAGTTTTGGAAATGGAAACACCGTCTTTAATGTAAAAATGCTGTTAACTAGCCAGTATTTGTAGCACGGGGAATGCCATTGGGCGAATGCGCGCATGGCATTCGCCATGATTCATACCGTTGATTTCACTTTTAGTTTGCGCCATTTGACACAAACTGAAAGTTTGTGCTACATAGGTGGCGACTTAGGTAAATATAGTAGAACACAATTATTGAAAATCGGAATAGTGCCAATTTATTCACATTAGCAGGAATATCACTCTATGAAGAATTTTTGTCTGCTCCTTACTTTGCTCATAGTTGTTCTTGGTTGTTCTTCTGGTCCAGAAGTGATAATACCCGATGTAAACTTAGCCACTGCGGTAAGAGAAGCACTCGGTTTAAGTCCAAACACACCTATTCCACAAGGGAAGTTTGAAAACTTAGAAAAACTCAGTGCCGATAGTCGAGATATAGAAGACTTAACGGGTTTAGAGAAAGCTATAGGATTAACGACTTTAGAACTTCGAAAGAATCAGATTGAGGACTTAATGCCTCTCTCGAATCTAACACAACTGACACACTTGTACCTTGGTGAAAATCAGATCAGCAACATTAGACCTTTGTCTAACTTAACCCAGTTGACGAGTTTGGATATCGTAGCAAATCAGATCAACGACATAAGACCGATAGAAAACTTGTCACAGTTGGAAATGCTATGGCTTGATAAGAACAAAATCAGTGATTTAATACCACTGGCAAACTTGACAGAGTTGACCACACTATACATTTCAGATAATCAGATTAGCGACATAAATCCACTCAATAATCTAACACAGTTGATAACGTTGTGGTTGGATAAAAACAAAATCAGCGACATAAAACCACTGGAGAACTTAACCCAGTTAACAACATTAGGCATAGAGTTGAATCAGATCAGTGACGTAAAACCACTTAGCCACTTGACACAGTTGACAAAGTTATACCTTTCGGATAATCAGATCAGTAGTATAGAATCTTTCAATGACTTAACACAATTGCAAGTATTGTCACTAAATCGGAATCAAGTCAGCGACATAAAGCCACTGAATAACTTGACTCATTTGGAAGAATTATTCCTTACGGACAATCCAATTCAGGATATGGAACCACTGCGAAAACTCAAAAAACAGCTTCCAGATTTGGCTCTGGACATTGAGGTCGCAGAAACAGATGAGTAAGTGCCAAAAGGATTTCATTTTTATGGAGAATCTGACTGGAACCATTCCAGACATCAACTTAGCCAACGCTATAAAAGAGGCAATCGGTTTGAGTTCTGAGGAGGCTATACCGCTAAAGGAACTTAAAGAACTGAAGGATCTAAAGGCAGAAGAGAAAGAAATAAAAGATCTAACTGGGTTAGAATCAGCGACTGGCTTAATAGTATTAGAGCTTCAAAAAAACCATATTAGTGATATAAGACCGATTGCAGGTTTGACAAAGTTGACATACTTAGAGTTCTGGGACAATCAGATCAGTGATATTTCACCTCTGGCAGATTTAGCACAATTAACGAAATTAGGACTTGGCAAAAACAGAATCAGCGACATTACTTCACTCGCTGGATTGAGAAAACTGACAGAAATGGGACTTTGGGACAATCAGATCAAGGACTTGAGTCCACTTGAAAACTTAAAACAGATGGAGATATTGAACATCAGAAGGAACTTACTAAAGGACATCAGTCCACTCTCAAACTTATCTGAATTAACGCATTTATGGCTCAGTGGGAATCAGATTAGTGATATATCACCACTTGCTGGTTTAAAGCAATTGACACACTTAGCACTGGACGAGAATCAGATCACTGACATTGACATTATAGAAAACTTGATGAACCTGAAACAATTAAATATCAAAAACAACCCGCTCCAGGACTTGAAATCGCTCAACAGACTGAAAAAACAGATGCCAGATTTAGTACTTGATACAGGAGAATAAAAGTACACAAAATGAAGAATAGCTTGCTAATGTTAACGTTGCTTATAGTTTTCCATTTTCTTATACCTACATACGCGGTGACTATTCCTGATGTCAACTTAGCGAATGTTGTCCGGGTAGCACTCGGCCTGGAGGACAACGACACTATTCCGCCGGAGAAATTGGCAACATTAGAGCAGTTGCATGCTTACAACAAAAACATAGAAGACTTAACAGGGTTGGAGAAAGCAACGAGTTTAAAGACTTTGCAACTTCGTAAGAATCATATCCGTGATCTTACACCGCTTAGTTCATTAACACAATTAACAGGATTGTACCTCAAGGAGAATCAGATCAGCGATCTCACACCCCTTAGTGGATTAACAAAGTTAACAGAATTATCCCTCGGTGGAAACCAGATTAACAACATAAAACCGATCGCAGGGATGAAGCAGTTGACCAAGTTATGGCTCTGGGGAAATCAGATTAGTGATATAATGCCAGTCGGTGGACTGACGCAATTATCAGAGCTGTGGCTGAATGATAATCAAATTACCGACATAAAATCGCTCAAAAACTTAACACAGTTGGAGAAGTTAAGACTTCAGGGAAATCAGATCAATGACATCACGCCTCTCTCAAAGTTAACACAGTTAGTAGAGTTAAACCTCGCAGGAAATCAGATTAGTGACATAAAACCGCTTGCAGATTTGAAGCGCTTGACAAAGTTATGGATTTGGCGGAAGCATTTAAGTGATATTTCCCCACTCAAGGATCTAACACAATTAACCCACTTATATCTTGGGGATAATCAGATTAGGGACATCGCACCACTCACTCAATTGAAACGATTAGTGGCGTTAAATCTTCAAAGGAATAAGATCAGTGATATAACACCACTCGCAGGGTTAACGGAGATGACAGATATGGCACTCGGTGGGAACGCAATTAGTGACATCACACCACTCGCTGGCATGAAACAATTGGCTTGGATATGGATTTGGGGAAACCGAATTACTGACATTACACCACTTGCTAAGTTAACACAATTGACAATACTGCATCTTAGCAGAAATCAGATTAGTAACATAAAACCGCTTGGGGGATTAACAAGACTAAAAGAATTAGTGCTCTCTACTAATAAAATCAGTGACTTTAGTTATATTGAAAACCTTACAAATCTAAACAGTTTAGATGTAAGACGAAATCCAATTCAGAATATGGAACCACTTCAAAAATTACTTGAACAGTTGCCAGATTTAGAACTGGATATTCCAGTAGAAATGGAATTGAATATTAAACCACCCGCTGCAAACAGATAGATGATCACTTCAATGTTAAAATGTACCAGACTTTCCAATGAGGTAACATTATGAAAAGAAATTGTCTTGTATTTATCATACTCATTGTTTCTCTCCCTTATTCTTCAATCCATGCAGTGACAATACCTGATGTCAACTTAGCTGCTACACTGCGTGATGCAATCGGTTTAAATGAAAACGAAACAATCACAAAGGAGAAACTACAAGAATTAGAATCCTTAGATGCAACAAAGAAAGACATAAAAAACATAACAGGTTTAGAGAAAGCAACAGGACTAACGACTTTAAAACTGACAGATAATCAGATCAGAGACATCACTCCATTGGAAGATTTGAAAAAACTGAAGGATCTGGACTTGATAAATAATCTTATCAGTGACATCACGCCTGTCAAAGGACTAACACAACTTACTAAATTATCGATCTTTGGCAATCAGATCAGCGACATTACATCACTTACAGGATTATCAAAACTAACAGAATTAAGGAGTTCCCATAATCAGATCAGCGATATAAAACCCCTTACTGGTCTGACACAACTCACACATTTATTCATCGAAAATAACCCAATTATCGACCTTACACCACTTATAAGCATGAAGCAGTTACAAGGACTATACATTGGTGGAAATCCAATCAACGACTTAACGATATTTGCTGGTTTGACAGAATTAAGGCATCTATCGCTTTGGGAAAGTCAAATAAGTGACATCACACCCATCGCTGGATTGACAGAATTAACGAAATTATTCCTCATAGGGAATTCAATCAGAAACATAACGCCACTCGCTGGGTTAACGAAACTGAATAGGTTACACCTTGCGTATAATCAGATTAGCAATATTGAACCCCTTGCAGAACTTTCAGATCTCACGATTCTAGGGCTTGATGGCAACAAGATCAGTGATATAAAACCACTCTCCGGATTGACGAAACTAACAAGGTTGACACTCATGGAAACTCAAGTCAGCGACATTTCGCCACTTGCCGGATTGAAGCAATTGACATGGTTAGATCTCTATGACAATAATGTAAATGACATTTCACCGCTTTCAGGTTTAACCCAACTAACAGAATTAGACCTCATGTTTAATAAAGTCGGAGACATAAAACCACTGGCGGACTTGACGCAACTGACAGATCTGTTTCTTAGTAATAACGAAGTTAGCAATATAAAACCGCTTGCGCGTTTGACGCAGCTGACAGACTTATTACTTGGCAGCAATAAAATCAGCGACCTAAAACCGCTTGAGAAAATGACTCAGTTGACAAGATTAACGCTTGAAGGCAATCAAGTAACCGACATTACACCACTATCTAATTCAACGAAACTGACACAGTTGCTGCTTCATAACAATAAAATCAGCGACATGAGTCCTATTGAAAAGTTAACTGGTTTAACGCGATTAACTGTTAGAGGAAATCCAATTCAGGATATGGAACCACTTCAGAGACTACGGACACGACTTCCGAATTTGGAATTAGATATGCAAATAAGTATCCTGGATCCCACAATTCCTGATGTTAACTTAGCCAACGTTGTCCGGGGAGCACTCGGTCTAAGTCCCAACGACATAATTCCACCAGAAAAGTTGGCAACATTGGAGCAGCTGCATGGTTACAACAAAGACATACAGGACTTAACAGGGTTGGAAAAAGCTGCGAGTTTAAAGACTTTGCAGCTTCGCCAAAATCAAATCAGTGATCTTACACCGATCAGTGGATTAACACAATTAACTGGTTTATACCTAAAGGATAATCAAATCAGTGATCTCACACCGATCAAGGATCTAACAAAGTTAACTGAACTATCCCTCGGCGGAAATCAAATTAGCGACATAAAACCGATTACAAACTTGAAACAATTAACAACTTTATGGCTTTGGGGTAATCAGATTACTGATATAATGCCAATCGATGGATTATCGCAATTGTCTGAGTTGTGGCTGAATCGTAATCAGATCACCGACATTACACCCCTCAAAAACTTAACACAACTTACAGAAATACATATTCAAAGGAACAGAATTGCTGATATAACGCCACTCAGAGAATTAACCCTGTTAGAAATATTAGATCTGGGTGGGAATATAATAGAAGACATTACACCCTTAACAGGATTGACAGAGATGAGAGAACTGTGGCTTTGGGGGAATCATTTCTTCAACATCACATCACTCAAAGAACTAACAAACTTAGAGGAGTTAAACCTTCATGACACGCAAATTCGTGACATAACTATTCTCGGTGATATGACAGAACTGACATGGCTACGACTTGATAAAAATGCAATTATTGACATTACACCCCTCAAAAACTTGACACAACTTACAGATTTGCAGTTACAAGGGAATCAAATCACAGACATCAGACCACTAACGGGTTTAATAAAACTGGAGAAACTACGACTTCATAACAACCAAATTGATGATATCACACCACTTAAAGAATTGACCCGGTTAAGAGAGTTAAATTTGGGTGGGAACCAAATTGATGATATCACGGTTCTTCAAAATATGCGGTATCTGACAGCATTGTGGGCATGGAGAAATCAGATTGCGGATATCACACCTCTTACTAAGTTGATAAGAATGCAAAGGTTATGGCTTTGGGGGAATGATATTCAGGATATCACACCGCTAAAATATCTGAGATTTTTAGAAGAACTAAGTCTTGGTCAAAACAGAATCAGCGATCTCACACCGATTGCTAGAGCCATACGGTTAAAGACGTTGCATTTTGACAGAAACCAGATCACTGACATCAGTCTCATTGAAAAGTTTCGGCGTTTAACAAGTTTATATGTCCATGGAAATCCGATTCAGGATATGGGACCATTTCAGAAATTCATGGAACAAAATGCAGATTTACAAACGGATATGCCAGCAGAAGTGGAATTGAATATTCAACCACCCCCTGCAAACAAATAGATGATCGTTATTTTGTTATAGAATGGTCTCATGGACAAATCTTTTCATCATATTCCAATGGAGATATTTCAAAATATTGGACTATGAACGTTAACATTCATCAGGTGCGTTTGGTGGCGTTCTTGTATAACTTTATGAAACATATTTCTTTTCTTTTTATTCTTCTTATATTTTTTTTTAGTTGTTCATCTGACCAGGATGTTACAATTCCTGACCCAAACTTAGCTGCTGCCGTTCGAGATGCACTCGGTTTAGGTCCAACCGATCCTATTCCGCTAAAGAAGTTGAAAGAATTAGAACGGTTGGATGCTGACAACAAGGGCATAAAAGACCTAACAGGATTAGAAAAGGCAACACGATTAAAGATTTTAAAACTTCAGAAGAATCAAATCAGTGTCATCAAGCCTCTTACCGAATTAACACAGTTAGTCCATCTTGAACTTTTTGAGAATCAGATTGACGATATCACCCCTCTCGCTAGATCAACAAAGTTAACGTTATTATGGCTTGACTATAATCATATCCGTGACCTAACATCCCTCACTCGCTTGACACAAATAACAAAATTAGGACTTAATGGGAATCGCATCAGCGATCTAACACCGCTCACCAGATTAACACAGATCGCAATATTACGACTTCGCGACAATCATATCAGCGACCTAACACCGCTTACTGATTTGACACAACTATCACATTTAATTCTTATGGAGAATAATATCTCCGACCTAACACCACTCACCAGATTGACACAGTTGGAAGGATTATGGCTTGATAACAATCAAATAGACGATCTTACCCCACTTGCTGGGTTGACACAGTTGACTGAATTAGGAATCAATGAAAATCAAATCAAGAATGGTACACCACTCACTGATTTGACACAGATGATGAGATTACGGTTAAATAGAAATCAAATTAGCGACATCAGTTTTATTGAAAATTTCATGAATTTGAAACGTTTACGTATCAGAGAAAACCCGGTTCAGGATTTGGAACCGCTCCAAAAATTATTAAAACAAATCCCGGATTTGGAACTGGATATTCAACCAACAGAAGAGTTGGATATTCAACCTCCGCCTGCAAATGATTAAGTACCACATGTCTGAATTAAAAAGCAGACATGCAAAGGAGTTAAACAATGGATCCGATTAAGGAATATCTGAAACTTGAAACCCGCCGTCAATTTTTCGGCAAATGTGCTATGGGACTCGGCGGTGCTGCCCTTGCCTCAATGCTGCCGAGTAGTATTGTTAACGCACTTGAACAACAAGCAGGAACACGGGTCGGGGGTCTACCAGAACTACCACACTTTGCCCCGAAGGCTAAACGCGCAATTTACCTGTTTATGTCCGGTGCACCATCACAAATGGACCTGTTTGACTATAAACCGACTATGGGAGAATGGTTTGATAAGGACCTACCAGAAACGGTTCGGATGGGACAACGCCTCACGACAATGACTTCAGGACAAGCACGTTTTCCTATAGCACCCTCTATCTTTGAATTCAAAAAGTATGACAACGGCAGCGATGGTGCATGGTTGAGCGAATTGTTACCTCACACCGCAACGATGGTAAAAGATATTGCTATCGTCAAATCGGTACACACGGATGCGATTAACCACGATCCTGCCATCACCTTTGTCTGTACTGGCGATGAAACCCCTGGCAAACCGAGTCTTGGTGCATGGCTCAGTTACGGACTCGGCAGTGAGAACCAGAATCTTCCCGCTTTTATCGTTATGAACGCTACTTGGAGCGGTCCTAAGGGCGCACAAGCACTGTACAACCGTCTCTGGGGTTCCGGTTTCCTCCCATCCGAACATCAAGGTGTACTGCTTCGTAGTCAAGGTGACCCTGTCCTCTTCCTTTCAAATCCGAAAGGGATGAGTGAAAAAGCACGCAAACGCATGTTGGACACACTTGTCAAACTCAATGAGGAATTATACGAAGAGGTCGGTGACCCAGAAACACATGCCCGTATCTCACAATATGAGATGGCATTCCGTATGCAGTCCTCTGTCCCTGAACTTACAGATCTAAAACAGGAATCGGACAAAGTTAAGGAGATGTACGGACCAGAGGTAGATACGCCCGGAACATTTGCTAACTGCTGTATCCTTGCCAGACGCATGATGGAACGTGATGTCCGTCTCGTGCAGATCTTCCATCGTGGATGGGACCAGCACGGAGAACTACCGAAGAACATTCGGAATCAGGCGCGCGACATTGACCAACCTGCAACCGCACTCGTTCAAGACCTGAAGCAACGTGGGATGCTTGATGATACACTCGTTGTGTGGGGTGGCGAATTTGGTCGGACTGTTTATTGTCAAGGTGCACTTACGAAGGATAATTACGGACGCGATCATCATCCGAAATGCTTCACACTCTGGATGGCTGGTGGCGGTATAAAAGGTGGAATCGTTTACGGTGAAACAGATGATTTCAGTTACAACATCGTCAAAGACCCTGTCTCTGTCCGCGATCTAAATGCAACGATCCTTAACCAACTCGGTATTGACCATGAAAGGTTGACTTTTAAGTTCCAAGGGCTTGACCATCGGTTGACTGGTGTTGAAGAGAAAGCACGGGTTGTGAATGAGATATTGGCTTAATTCACCCGTGGGTCTATGGCAATGCGAATAACATCTTGACGGAACGCATGTGCAAAAGCATCGTCAATCTCAGACAATGGATATGTTTTTCCGATGAGTTCTGCAAACGGGTAACGAGTCCGATTCTTTGCTATAAACTCCAAAGCTGTTTTTAGCACGGTAGGATGATAATTGTGAACACCTTGCAGCGTAATACACTTCGTAACCAGTTGGTGTACATTAAATGGAATGTTATCCAGTGGGTAAACATATCCGAGCGTCAAACATCTGCCACCGATTGCTAACCAGTTAATCATATCAGGTAGTGCAGACGGTGCGCCACTGACTTCAACTGCAAGGTCAATCCCACGTCCATCCGTTATCTCTTTCAATATAGTTGAAATATCTTCAGCAGATGTAGTATCTGCGTTAAGAGTATGTGTTGCCCCGAACTGTTCAGCCATCTGTAAACGAGATGCGTTTTTGTCTACAATAGCAACAGTTTCGTAACCTTTTTCACGCAAATAACATACTGCATAAATACCTAACGTCCCCGCACCGTGGACAATGGCAGTCTCTCCTGGATATGTACCAATCGTTTCCAAACCGTTTATGACTGTTGCAAGCGCACAATTGATAGGGGCTGCTTCGGCATCTTGAATCGTATCAGGAATTTTGTAGATTGCTGTTCCAGCTTTCAACTGAATATGCGATGCAAAACCACCGGATAACGTATCCTCACCTACGCACTGGGCATGTCCGTATTTGAACATCGTTTCGCATTTCTGTGGAAGTTCTTTGGTTACACAATAATGACATGCTCCGCAAGCGGTCGTCAGACTCCAGACAATTCTATCACCCTCGCGAAGTTGTTTACCATCAGCAGATTGTATGTTTGTAGGTGCAGCAACGGTTCCGACTGCTTCATGTCCGAGCACACATGGCACATCTGCACCGCGTCTGCCTGATACAGTATGTAGGTCTGAACCGCAGATGGTTGCTAAGTTGACGCGCACAAGAACAGTGTTTGCTGAAACCCCCACAGGTACTTCACTAATCTCAAATGGCGTGTCCACGCCGTGGAATAGGGTAATCTGTGTAACTTCCTGTCCGTTTTCTGGCATTTATATTTCCTATCTTAACGACTTGCACCAATTTACAATTGGTTTGTTCGTTTTCGCATATATTTACTTTTAGTCTATAAACAGAATAACCCGAATTGTGCTACATTTTGCTTGCTACGTCAAGTATTATTTTGTATAATTTGTGAACAACATATAATACAACCAATAATTGATGGGACACTTTCTGTAGCATAAACTGTATGAAGATTGAGATTTAAATTGGGTAATATGTGAATGGGGAAACCGGAAATATACGGGTTGGGGAACCCAACCCCTACGAGGAAACCCAGTCCTATGATCGTCATGATGGATTTGATTACCTGAATATTCATATCATCTTCATAAACCTATTGATGACTTAAACGAGCATCGCCAAAGGAGTTAAATAATGGACCCAATTAAGGAATATTTAAAACTTGAAACACGCCGCCAATTTTTCGGCAAATGTGCAGTGGGACTTGGCGGTGCTGCGCTTGCTTCATTACTACCGACCTCAATTGTGAACGCACTGGATCAACAAGCACCAACAGAGACTGGTGGGTTACCCGGTCTTCCGCACTTCGCGCCTAAGGCAAAACGCGCTATCTACCTGTTTATGTCTGGCGCACCATCACAGATGGATATGTTCGACTACAAACCGACGATGGGAGAGTGGTTTGACAAAGACTTACCAGAAACGGTTCGGATGGGACAACGACTGACGACAATGACTTCGGGACAATCGCGTTTTCCAATCGCACCTTCTATCTTTGAATTCAAAAAGTATGACAACGGCAGTGAAGGTGCATGGTTGAGTGAATTGCTACCGCATACTGCGACGATGGTAAAGGACATTGCCATTGTCAAGAGTCTTCATACCGACGCGATTAACCATGATCCCGCAATTACCTTCGTCTGCACAGGTGATGAAACGCCGGGGAAACCGAGTCTCGGCGCATGGCTCAGTTACGGGTTAGGTACTGAAAACAGAAACCTACCATCTTTTATTGTCATGAACGCAACATGGACAGGTAGGAAATCAGCACAAGCACTCTATAACAGACTATGGGGTTCCGGTTTCCTACCCTCCGAACATCAAGGTGTTCTACTTCGCAGCCAAGGTGATCCGGTATTGTTCCTTTCAAATCCGAAAGGGATGAGTGACAAGGCACGCAAACGTATGCTGGATACCCTCGTCAAACTGAATGAGGAACTCTATGAGGAGGTAGGTGATCCAGAAACGCACGCGCGTATTTCCCAATATGAAATGGCATTCCGCATGCAGTCCTCCGTTCCAGAACTCACTGATCTGAATCAAGAATCAGACACAGTCAAAGAGATGTATGGTCCTGATGTCAACAAACCCGGCACATTTGCACACTGCTGTCTGCTTGCACGTCGTATGATGGAACGTGATGTCCGTCTCGTTCAAATATTCCATCGCGGTTGGGATCAGCACGGGAATCTACCAAACGACATCCGTAATCAGTGTCGTGACATTGACCAACCTGCCACCGCACTCGTTCAAGACCTGAAACAACGTGGGATGCTTGACGATACGCTTGTTGTATGGGGTGGTGAATTCGGACGCACCGTTTACTGTCAAGGCGCACTCAAGAAGGACAACTATGGACGCGACCATCACCCGAAATGCTTCACAATGTGGATGGCGGGGGGCGGCATAAAAGGTGGGATTGTGTATGGTGAAACAGATGACTTCAGTTACAACGTCATCAAAGACCCGGTCTCTGTTCGTGACCTAAACGCTACGATCCTCAACCAACTCGGTATTGACCACGAAAGGTTGACCTATAAATTCCAAGGACTTGATCATCGGTTGACTGGGGTTGAGGAAAAAGCACGGGTCGTTAATGAGATTTTGGCATAACCGAAACAATTATTGAAAGATACGCTTTGTAATTGTGTTATCTTCAAAAGTTGAAATTCTGCATATCCATCTCTGTTAAGGTCTTACCTATCGTGAACTTTAGAATTAATAAAACACGCCACAGCGGGCGAGGTAACCTCGCCCCTACGCTGAGTGGTCTTCGTTATCGTTGTATGGGATGAAATGTCTCATCAATTATTGACTTTACTATATCTTTACTATATTCTGTTTTTTAAGGTGTAGGGTGTTAAGATGTCAGTTTATCATGCTACCGATCAGACACTTGATGCAGATACATTTCTCTCTATTTTGCAAGCAGATTATGAATCCGTTTTTTTGACGAATTGTATTATTGAAGGTGCGATCGTTTTTTCAACCGAATCCAGTAAACAATCGGTGGTGGATAAGGAAATTGTTTGCATAGGGTGCACGTTTAGAAATAGTGTCAAATTCGAAAAAACCGGTTTTCAAAAAGAGGTCTTTTTCGGCAATTGCGTTTTCCAAGATGCTGTTTACTTTCGTAATAATGTGTTCCAAAATTCCTGTGATTTTGGAGAATCGAAATTTGAGGGACCCGCGCTCTTTCGTGGAACAACCTTTTGTGGGAAGGCATGTTTCCGTAAAAGCAGCTTCCAACAGGTTGCCGATTTCAACGCGGTACAATTTCAAGAAAACGGTGTTTTCAGAAATGCAATGTTCCAAGACGCTGCGCATTTCAGTAGCGCGCTTTTCAGCAAAGAATTAGACTGTATGCAAGCCCGTTTCTCTGAAACAACAGTATTTAATCATTCACAGTTTCTTGGAAAAACTGACTTCACTTCGGCACGGTTTGCTGTTGCGGTATCCTTCAGAGATGTGAGTTATGTCCCAGACACAGTATGGCAATGGCTTCGGAACAGATTTACTCACCAGTCAGAGCAACCAACCGAATTCTATTTGGATAGTGAAGATATTAACGGGGTTCTGAATCCGTTTTTCAAGCGTTATGTGACGGATCAACAGTTCATCCGTGCTTTCAAAGAAAGACACCCATTTTGGGCAATAGTTTGGCGTTGGAGTTCAGATTATGGTCGCAGTCTTGCGCTTTGGGCATTTTGGTCATTGCTAATTGCTCTCTCGTTTGCATTTATATGTATGCCAGCACCGACATGGTTTTCAGAATGGCTGCAGGAAACCATGCCCCATTTCTACCAAGTAACTGGGAATGAAGGAGAGGGACACTTAACATTTTGGAAGTCCTTTTATTTTAGCATTGTAACCTTTACGACATTGGGATTCGGGGATGTAGTCGCAGCCAACACCTCCGCACGGATACTTGTTACACTTGAAGTTATGTTCGGGTATATTATGCTCGGTGGACTCATCAGTATTTTTGCCAATAAACTTGCTAGCCGGAGTTAATATTACATTAGTCTGTTGTTTGGTGGATTTTCGTTAGTATAACCTAAATATGCGGGGAGAATTAGCAGGTTGCTATGCATCCGCAGGATTAACGGCAGTAATTCCTTCGGCAGCATAACGGGTAAAGTCTGCTGTGTTGAAGGTCAAGATACGTTTTACGCCGTGGAAAACCATCGCTGCGACTAACCGGGCATCATGAACTTGTTTACCTGACACGTCATACTTCACGACAAGCCGCCTCCATAAAGGATACACATTATGTGAATCCTTCAGTAAAGGGAAAAGTCGTTCTAATTCTTGCAAGAGTGGGTCCGTTTCAAGTGGAGTTCGCCCAAAACCGTTTAGATGCTTAGGACGGGTTGACACGTTCCAAAATTCAGCGAGATTTTGTGATGCTGTCTGTAGTTGATCACCATTTGTCCATAGTTTAGACACAGCCGTTTGCACAATTGGATAACGTGAGTCTTCAGTATGCACCGCTCCTAATAAAACATTGGTATCAACCAGATAAATCATAGCTATGGGTGATCTGCGTATATACCTTCACGACTTATTGCATAATCGGACAATGGTTTGAAATCCGGGCCTACAGACTTCGTAAATTTGTCTGCTACCTGTTTTAAAAGAGCTATACGTTCATCAACAGATAGTTTCGAATTGTTACCTACTGATGGCTCTGCCGTATAGTCAGGAATCTCTATAACTTGACCATTTTTAGAGTGGATATAAACTTCAAGGGTCATCGTTCACCTCACATTAATTTCTTCAGATAAATCATAATTTTGGATGATCTTCGTATATGCTTTCACGACTCACAGCATAATCGGACAATGGTTGAGCATCAGGTTTGGCAAATTTCCTTGCTAACACATCTAGCCTCTCTAATGCTGCTTTAAAATCCTCGTGTGATAACTTTTTATTGTTATTTCCTAACGGATCCATCATACCGTCGGGAATCTCTATAACTGAACCGTTATTAGAGTAGATATAAACTTCAAGTGCCATCTGTATCATCTCCTCTTCATGACGAGTTCTCTTCCGAAACTATTTCCTCATCATTCACTGTTTTTTTACGTATTTCTCGATTTTGCTCATCTATAAAAAACTCTAATTTCTGTAAAATCCTCTGTTGCGTATTGGGCGGGAATTCGTTTATCCGACTTTCCAAAAAGCCAATATGATTCCGTATGCTATTCTCAGACACCGATTCTGTGAGTATTACAGGTTTACGGACACCGGTGGTTATATTGTGTAGGTCCTTTTTAATGTGTTTGACAGCTTCGGCTATCTCATAAAGCGGTGTCTTTCCAATTGTCGCCAAACCTTCATCCTCACCGAAATCAAGGTAAAAGGTGTGTTCGTACTTATGTTTCTGTTTCACCGCATCTGTATATGTAACACTGAATTCAAGGGGAGTTTTTTTCAACTCATCCAATTTGCCTATTACACTCACCAGAAAATGCTCAATACTTTGTCCAGGTCCAAGATAATCTATTCCTTTATTTAGAAAACCAACTTCCCCAAGTGCTCTCTCTCCATCAGGTTTAAAAGAAAGATCTGTTTGGAATTGGATGTTACGAGCAGCCCCTGTTCCTATATTTTCTATGCAAAGCATAACACAATGGATATATGCCTCGTGAGGTCGTAAAGAAATAGCAATCTCAGGCGTGTTGTTTGCTTTTAACATCTGCCTCGTTAGATCGGCATAATATCCTGTTATGCCTACGAGCACAACAGTGGCTATCGCAATGATCTCACCATCTTTGTTTTCTAGCCAGTCTGTAAATACGACAATTGCCACAGTAATTACCATAATAACTGCAACTAAAATTCCTATTACGATTCTCATGAACTTCTCCTTATATATATTTTACCTTAATTTTGGCAACTTCGCAACAATACCCACCGTCTCCAAACTCACCGTAATCACCTGTCCAATCAAGCGGACAATATACTGCGGATCATTCGCACGGTTAGGATCGTTGACGATGCCGCTGCGTTTGTCCGTTTTTACGCAATACTGATTGATGACCCACTCCAACGCGGAACGCGTGCCGAGTCGATAGTCATAAGTTTTGGTAGGGATACCGTCAAGTATGAGAAAATCGTTATAAACAAGCGAGGTTTTATCTTTGGAGAGTTTCATCTTCTCAACACGCCAATTAAGCGGGACGTTCGGGTTCTGTACTAACTTCAACTTGTCGTATTCAGGTTGGGACTCGTAGTTGACGTGGATTTCGGCTAACCGTGCGCCTGCGTTGGCAAAACCCCAAAAGTCTTTGGCAGATGGTGCAAACGGGATATGCGGTAGGTCACGCTTAAGGTTCGCTTGGTATTTCTCGCGATAATCTGGATGGTGTAAAATGCCGTAGACATAGTGGAAGATGTCCCACTTGCTGATAGCTTCGTCTTTGTAGTGAGTGCGGAACTGCGTCAATGCCCAATCGGTGATATTTTCGCGGTGGTTTGTGCCATCTTCATCGTAGGTATAAAAGGGGAAACATTGAAAACTATCACTTGCTGCGAGTGTATGAAGGTCGGGAATTAAATTTGTCATCAAAGTATTAAAACCTGAACGAAATCCGTGATCACTAACGATTATCTGACGATTTTCTGCTTCATTCTCTGGTGTTGGCAAAATGCGGTGTTGTTGATAACGTTCTTCATTCCAAAAGTTATCAAAGTAGAGATATTTCTGACAGAAGGGACGATACAACGCAGTGCGAAAGTGTGACTCTTCATAGCTGCTCAACTCAAGTTTTTTCAAAGATGCCTTAACTTGACGACTCCATTTAATACGCGGATCATTTGTATCTATAAAATCTTCAATAGGTGCTTTAGGATCGTGCCGCCGTTTCCGATCAACAGCAGTATTGTATATCTCAATAAAAGCGTGAACCCGTTTTTGCAAGAGTTTAAGATCGTCCGAGTATACCAATCTATCTCTACTGGTAACGACACTGCAAGAATATAACCTGAAAATCGTCTCTCCGCCACTTGTGGGCCGTTTCGTTTCTTTACTTCCAATCGGCATAAATGTGTCAAACTCAGCGCGGAGTCCTTCAGTGAGCCAGGTGTGTCGTGGGTCCGGTTGAATCGGTTGCCATTCAATACCACCTACGTGTTGACGGTCATTCAGAAAGTCAAACTTCTGCTTCTTGTCCCACAGGTCATCGGTGCGATAATAGAAGATTTGTGGTGCATCTGACGAATCTTCCTTTTCTTTGATAAATAGATTGATACTCACACCTACCCGAATGCCGAATACATTGGCATCGGAGACCTTCAATCCCTTACGCGCATTCCCACCTAAGTCCAGAATGTAAATTGCATCGCAATCTTCCGCGAGATGTTTCCGCATACCGTCAAACGCAACACCGTCAAGAAAACTGTTGTTTGTAATGAATGCCACAATCCCTTCTTCGCCTTCAATTAATTCTGCTAACCTCTCACCGAGTTCGGGCACAATTTCTTTGAATTCTGCGACAGCATCATGCCATGCCGAGATGTTTTCTTCTTGGTATGCAAAGAATGTCTGGAGAACGTGGACAAGGTTTTTTGGATCAGTTATGTCTACGTCTAGTTGTAGCTGTCCGTTTTGATAGAGAAGTGCATGTGTCGGTCAACTATCCAAGCCTAAAGACTTGGGCTTGTAACAGCATCAAACAGCATTAACTGCTCTGCGTGCTTAAAGCCCTTAGTCTTTGTTGCTTCGTTCTTGTTTCTCGTTTCATAGAGGGTGGTAACCCACCGCTCTCCACGAAGGGCAGCAGCTGCCCTAAAAAGTATGTTTATCGCAGCGTTGTGGTCGCGGTCTAAAGACATGCCACAAAAACTACAATCAAAGGTGCGTATCGCCAGCGAAAGTTTCTTTGGCGACTTCTTACCGCAACTTGAGCAGGTTTGCGAGGTGTTCTTCGGGTCAACTTGGTGGAAATGGAAACCGTCTCTTTCGGCTATGTTCCCAACCCACTTGAAGAATGCACACCAAGACGCATCGCTGATACTCTTACTGAGGTGTTTGTTCTTGACCATATTAGATACGCATAAGTCCTCTGCCACTAATACATTATTTTGCTTGTAGTGGTATAGTTTATAGACGAGTTTACCGATAAAGTCTTTGCGTCTGTTCGCGGTTCGCTCATGGTGTAAAGCGAGTTTATGTTGTTGTTTCTTACTTCGGTTGCTACCTTTTTTCTTACGAGAAAGGTCTTTGGAATGCTTGCGGGTTACCCCTTCTGCTTGACGATACCAACGTGGGTTATCCTCTTTTTCGCCTTCGGAAGTCGTTAGATAATGGGTTGTTCCCATATCCACAGCAATGGCTTCGGTTGCTTCAACCTTTGGCATATCCGGGAGTTCACAAACGATATGAGCATACCAACCACTTGCTTTTTTGACAAGTGTAACGCCTGTGGGATCACCTTGCAGGGGACGGTGCATGTATATCTTGACTTCACCAAGTTTCGGCACTTTCAAACGGTCATGTTTCCATGCTGTTTCTCGGATAGGGTTTTGACGGACACGTTCACCGCTCTTAAGCTTGTGTTTACGGAGTTTCCACGACATAGACCTAATCTGTTTTCTGTGTCTTGGATACCCTTTTTTCGCATCCCCTTTTTTGCAGCGTCTATAAAAACCGTCAAACGCTTTATCTGTGCGTTCCAAAGCACACACTTGTATATCTTGAGGCACTTCGCGAAAGTCATCGTATTTTTCACGGGCAACTTTCAACTTCTGTTGCTGGTCATTGCAAGAAACACGTTCACCTTCAGTCTCCCAAGCAACTTTGCGGTCATGGCGCGCAGAGTTCTGAAGCTCACAAAGGTGGTCTAACCATCGCAATAATGTTGTTTCTTGTTCCTGTGTAGGATACACAGGGTATCTAAAGGTTAGTTTCATGGTATATCGTGTATCGTGCGTTTATCCTCTACTAAGTGGGAGGCAAGCACATTGCCAAGTAGCAACGCTTAGTATGCTTGCCAACACGATATTATAATTGTATTACATCTTGATAGCAATGTCAAGAAAAAATAGGAGCGGGCATTCCTCCCAAACTTAAAAGTTTGGGCTTCCTGCCCGAAGATTAGTGATGGCAAGAGGAAATACGCACTCAAAATTGAAACTAAAATAGCCACCTAAACTTGTAGGGTTTTGGTGGTTGAAAAAAGATCGAAAATCTGATATTATTTTTACTAAGAAGATAAGAATGTCATTATTGTTTTCCTTTGATGAAAATTCAATAAATAATTGGGTAATTCAGATCACAAGAATCATCATAGGAACAAGGTATCGTAGGGGCGGGGTTTCCCCGCCCGCGTATTACCCAATTAATAATTCAAACTTCCTGAAAGAAAGTTATTCTGAGAGGATACCTGCTTTTCTACTTTTTGTCTCTAAAATTCTTATAATTACCCAAACTTAGTAATGGAATACATGTGTATGAAAAACAAATTATTTTTAATAGTGATAGCATGCTGCATGGCACTAACCTTTACAACCTGCATCTTTGCTCAAGACTCATCAAAATGGGGTTTACCCAAAGGTGCGAAAATGCGGCTCGGAAAAGGTGAGATCAAGGAGATTGTGTATTCACCAGATGGTACCAAACTGGCAGTGGCGAGTACTATCGGTGTATGGATATATGATGTTCAGACAGGTGCAGAACTGAACTTCTTCACTGGACATACAGATGATGTCTATAGCGTATCTTTTAGTGCTGATGGTAGCACCCTCGCAAGTGGGATCGCAGACGAGGCAATCCGGATATGGAATACGAAAACTGGTAAATCTATCCGCACGCTATCTGGACATACGTCTTGGGTCAGAAGCGTTGCCTTTAGTCCTGATGGCAGCATCATAGCGAGTGGAAGCTCAGACGGGACAGTAGTCTTATCACTCTTTCGCCACAAGACCCCGCTGCTTTAGCCCGGGGATGTAGTGGTGACGCTCTGGTATATTCTATCAAATAAACATGAGATTTTCAACAAAACTTGGTGTCCTTTTAAACATCATTGTGGCGGTGGATGTAGCCTTCCGCTTGGAAGTGACACCCCACCGGTTCACATTAGCATCGCAATGAGAAGGATATCACAATGAGAACCCATAAAGTCAAGATTAGATATAGTCCACAGTTAGACAAGATCAATGCTGCGTCTGCTTCCGTGTGGAATGAATGTTTGAAACTCAAAGAAGTTTGGGACTATACTCATGGTTACCGTACAGGTGTAGACTTAGAAAAACCGTGTGAGTTATGGATGGATAAACACCTTTCTAAAACACAACCCTTACATTCTCAAAGTATTCAAGCTGTTCGCGCAAGGTATTTCAAGAATAGAAAAGGATATCGTGAGTTACGAAAAAATGGAAATACCAAAGCGAAACCACCACATAAGCAGAAAAAGTATCAGACAACAACTTGGAAAAAGTCTGCGATCTCTATCAAAAACGGCATGCTTGTGCTTTCTAACGGGAAAGGTGTTGAACCTTTAGATGTCCCACTTCCAAAGAAGTTTAATAAAGATTACAAACCTGCTATTGTGAACCTTGTCTATAACTATGGAGAATATGAACTCCATTTTGTCTATCACACCGAGAAACCTGATAAAATAACTTCAGAAGATGTTGTCGGTGTTGATATTGGTGAGATACATCCTATGGTGAGTTTTGATGGGGACCAGACAATGATTTTCAATGGGCGGTATATCCGTAGTCTATACCGGTTGAGAAACAAAGTGCTTGCGTCTTTTGACTCTAAAATAGATAAGTGTCTCAAACATTCAAAGCGTTGGTGGTGGCTTGTGCGTAGAAAATGGCGACGCATCCGCAAAGTTGATAATCAGATTATGGATTGTCTACACAAGCAGACCACAAAGTTTGTTGAAGTGTGTCAGGAAAAGAACATCGGCACAATTGTCCTCGGATCCCTAACCGGCATCCGAGACACTATTGATTATGGGAAACGTGCTAATCAGAAGTTGCATCAATGGGCATTCGGTAAAATAACGTTTTTGATAGAATACAAGGCGAAACATGCTGGTATCGCTGTCAAAAAGATTAATGAGTCGTATACTTCACAAACTTGTCCAAACTGCGGTAATAGAAAGAAACCGACTAATCGTACTTATACTTGTCCGTGTGGTTTCACATATCACCGCGATGGTGTCGGTGCGATGAATATTAGACAAAAGTATCTGGGACACCTCGGTGTCCCCGTAGTGGCGGCCATGGCACCGCCCATCGGAATCCGATTAGAACCCCGATGTTGCTCCGCGTAAGCAGAGAACGTTTCTATAAGAGACGAAAGAATCACCGAGGCCTTAGCTCGGTGAGTATGTCAAGGGAGTAGTTAGAACATATCTCATATTCAGATGTTATACGGACATTGGTGTTAATTCCCAAAAAAATTAATAAAACACTTTGGAGAAACAGAAATAGCAATGAACAAAAAACTAACAGCAGTCGTTGTCGGTGCAGGATGGTCAGCAGAAGGACATACGAAAGCGTTTCAACATTACGGTGTTGACGTCCTCGCTATTTGTGCGCGTAAACCGGACATCGTCCAGAAAGTCGCATCTGGTTTAGGTGTACCAGATGCTTCTATTGACTGGCGAAAAAGTCTGTTAGAACATAAACCGGACATCGTCGCAGTAACAACACCTGCTATTCTACGAACAGAGGTGATTGAATTAGCAGTCGAACTCGGTTGCCATATTGTATGTGAAAAACCGTTAGCACTCACCGCAGAAGCTGCTGGACATATCTACAGTCTCGTCAAAGACACAGATTTAAAACACGGATTCGCTGCAACGCATCTATATGATCCCACTAACGCTTTCATGCGTGAATTGCTGACGAAGCAGAAAGTCATTGGAGACCTAACTGCTGTTGACATCGGATACACCCGCAGAATTCATAATCCTCAATCTTCAGATAGGGTTAAACCGTGGAACTGGATGAGTTCTTTAGCACACGGCGGTGGTGCACTGAACAACGGACTTACGCATAGACTCGGTATGCTTGAACGGATGACTGGTATGAAGGTTACCGCTGCTGTGGGTGAAGCGAAGATATACCCGCATAAAGCACCCGTTGTACCTGAAATTCGCGACTTTCGGGTGTGGCGAAGAGAGATGATCTCTGCCGAAGAAGCATCAAAACTTGAATGGAGAGATTGTGATGCTGAATGGGATTATTCCGCATTTTTCAAACTCGGCTCTCCTGATCCTGACACTGGCAATTCTATTCTTGTAACAATGCGGACACATCCAGGGGTGCCATCTCATAGGCCAACAGGGGGTTGGTTTTTCTACGGGACACAAGGAACACTGGTCGGGAGAGGTGGACATATCCTACATCCTATCACCAAACATGTCGGTGAGGAAACTGAAGAACTGCATGTTCCGCAGAATCTAATTGATGATTTTCCTCAAATCGGAGACGAGATACAAAACAAATGGACTTCACTTGTCCGCGATTTCCTTGCGGATATTGAAGGTCGACCCCACGAATCGTATCTGACGTTTCATGATGGATGCCGGTATCAGATCGCTATTGATGCTATACGGGAAAGTAAGGGATGGGCTCAGTTGACGCATACATAGTGCCAATAACTTTACACAGCTGTTTTTAGCTGAAAGTTTGCTGAGATGGTCTTGTAGATTGGATTAAGAGATAATTCAACCTACAAGACAGATGGATTAACCTAACTATAGTAAACTTTAGAATTAATGAACACTTCACAACGGGCGAGGTTCCCTCGCCCCTACGCTGGGTGTTCTTCGTGAACGTTGAAATGTCTTACTAATTATTCACTTTACTATAATATAGAGTGGTCAGACATCTATGCTTTTTCTGCACTGTGTTTCTCAACAAGATAATACAACGCTGGTAAAACAAGCAATGTCAGGAACGTTGCGGTAATCATACCCCCACTTATCACAATTGCTAACGGTTTCTGGAGTTCTGCACCTGAACCGTGTGCCAGCGCAAGCGGTAACATCCCTAAACCTGTCGTCAAAGCTGTCATGAGTACTGGACTTATCCGCTCCGATGCTCCTTTCATCACAGCATCATATAACGATAATCCTTCTGAACGCAAGGTATTGATGTGGGAAACTAAGATGATTCCGTTACGCACTGCAATCCCGAACAATAAAATAAATCCTACCATTGATGGAATACTCAATACGCCACCAGTGAGAAAAACACTTACAACGCCACCTATTAATGCAAGTGGTAAATTTAACATCACGAGGATTGAGAGTTTCATTGATCCCATCGCAAGGAATAGCAAGATACATATTCCGAGAAAGACAAAACCTGTTTGAATCAATATACGTCTTTGGGCTCTCTGTTGACTCTCAAATTGTCCGCCATAAGTAAGGAAATACTCCTCTGGTATATCAATGTGTGAATCAATTTCACTTTTTACTTCATCAATAAAATTACCGAGGTCCTTATCTTGCACATTGCATTGTATCACGATTCTCCGTGATACATTTTCACGGTTGATTGTATTGGGACCTAATCCAATACTAACATCTGCAACCATTTTCAAAGGAATGAATGCTCCTGTAGGGGTACGTAGTTTCAGATTTCCGATAGAATCAACGTTATTGACAAGCCTTGGGTCCATCCGGACGACAAGATCATACTGGCGTTGTCCCTGAATAACCTGACTTACAGTTTCACCTTTGAATGCAGCTTCTGCGAAATGTGTTACATCTTGAACACTTAACCCGTAACGTGCTGCTTCATATCGTTTTACTGTAATCTGAAGTTGTTCAATCTGCGCTTGTTGCTCAACTTGTAAATCCGCTACACCATCAATATCAGACATCACCGCTTTTATCTCTTCTGCTTTATGTCTTAGTATATCAAGATCGGGCCCAAATAGTTTCAGTGCGACTTGTGCACTTACGCCAGACAACAGGTGGTCAAGACGGTGTTGTATCGGTTGTCCTACAGAGACTTGCACGCCTGGAAAGTTTTCTGTAGAGAGCATTTCTCGGACTTCTGCAAGTAGATCTTCACGTGTCTTTTCACGTTCATCTGGTGGAATGAAATTGACCACGATCTCATGTGTATTCACATCGTGCGCGTGTTCATCAGCACCTGCGCGTCCAGTACGACTACTCACACTTGTCACCTCTTGAATCTCTAACAATCTTTTTTCCATTTCACGACCAATCCGTGTAGATTCTCCCAAAGAGGTGCCGGGTGGAGAAAATACGCTGATGGTAAAGGTCGCTTCATCCATGACAGGTAGGAATTCCCGTCCCAAACGAGGAATTGCGGCAATAGTGACGACAACAAGGATAAGAGCAATTGTCACAACTAGCCAACGTAAACGTATGACCGATGAGAGAATTGGACGATATGCGCGTTTGATCCACATCACTACAGGTTGAAGTGTTAGTGCAGATTCAACATCCGATTTTGGTGCTAATGCAACAACGAACAACCTCCATCGCACCAGAAGGTTGCGAAAGGAAGTAAATAAACGACGGAACCATTTTGACCTACCTCTATCTTCTGCTAAACTCGGTTCTTGTAGTGGTATATCTCTTACCCGCCCCAATAGGAGATCACTTAAGACTGGCACCACTGTTAAAGCTACGAGTAGTGATGCAGCCATGGATATAACGACTGCCCAACCGAGTGGACGGAACATCCGTCCTTCAATTCCACTGAGACTAAAGAGTGGCAAGAAAACCAGAATTATGATTAGAGTCGCAAACACGATAGATACCCGCATCTCATCGCTTGCACGATTGACGACTTGTGTCGGTGTTTCGTCTGTCTGATTACCCAATTCACGTAGGTGAAAATACTCCTGCAATCTTCGGAAGATATTCTCTACATAGACAATTGCATCATCAACCACCATTCCTACAGCGATTGCTAACCCAGCAAGTGTCATGATGTTTAGTGTGCTTCCCTGCCAAAGTAACACAATTATCGCAATAATCAAAGACAACGGAATAGCGGTGAGTGTGATTAGTGCGGTACGGATGTTGAATAGGAAGATAATCAGAATAATCACCACCAGAATTGCGCCATCTCGTAATGCTTCTTTGACAGTATCAACAGCCCGTCGTATCAGGTCCGCTTGTGCATATTCAACTTCGACCTTAACACCTTCGTGCAGTGATTCTTCCAAAGTTTCCAGCTCTGACACCACTTTGTCGCTGAGTGTAAGTGTATTTATTCCCGGTTGTTTGACGACCTTACCTAAAACAGTTTCCTCACCGTTTCGACTGCCTGCACCCCGACGGATTTCTGGAATAGAACCGATTTTCACTGTTGCCACATCCTTTACGAGAATGGGTATGTTATGTTCTCGGACATCAATCACCACATTCTCAATATCGGAAACAGAGGAAATCCGTCCCAATCCTCTAATCATCAACTCATGCGTATCCTTGATGAGGAATCCGCCTGCAGCGTTATCATTGCTCTTCTCCAGTGCATGTGCAACATCCTCAAGTGAGACATTGTAACTCACCAACCGTTCAGGATTAACAAATACCTGAAACCGCTTAACATAGCCACCAATGTTAATCACATTCGCGATGCCTCCCTGCGATTGGAGTCTATACTTTATCACCCAATCTGCAATGTCACGCAGCTCCATCGGATCCAGTTCTTCACCAGATTCATCAATGAGTGCGTATTCAAGTATTTCACCTAAGAGGGAAGATGTCGGTAAAATGATCGGCGTATCAACACCCTCTGGCAGATTTGAACCGATAAGTAAGAGCCGTTCAGAGACCATCTGCCGCGCAAGAAAAATGTCCATACCCCATTCAAACTCAACAAAGACGAGAGAGAGACCGATTGCTGATGATGAACGCACACGAGTCACATCAGGGGCACCGTTCATTGCACTTTCTATAGGCAAGGTGACAAGCGTTTCCATCTCTTCGGGGGACCATCCATGCGCTTCGGTGAGAACAGTGATACGCGGCGGATTGATGTCAGGATATACATCAATTGGAGCAGTCTGAAACATCCTAAAGCCGATGATGACTGTAGCGATGAGACCAATAATTACAAGAAGTCTATTCCTAAGTGATACTTCAGTGATTTTTGACCACATTGATCTGCCTCCTTTTATAGATCCTAATGTGAATGTCCTGCGTGTGGGTCAACCACGGTTGTTGAACCCGCTGCAGCTCGCATCAGTTGATGTGTTCCCTGTATTACAACCTTCTCACCTGCTAACAATCCCTCTTTAATTTCAATATACTGATCGTCCTTCACACCTACCTCAACTTCATGCTTTATGTAAGTATTACCAGATTCAACAAACACAATCTGTGACGAACCGTCTTCAAGTACAGCATTCAACGGTACACATAAGACATCATCTACTTTCTCTATAGTAAGGGTTTGTTCTGCAAACATACCAGGTTTCAGTTGTTGTGAAGGATTATCTGCCTCTGTCCAGATAGACACTGAGCGTTTTTCTGGATTAACAACAGCAGAAATTCGGGATATCTTACCGGTGAAAACGTTGTTTGGATAAGCAGGAACACGAATTCGCACTGCCCTACCGACTTGTAGTTTGTTATTGACCACTGCAAGCGAATCTTCATTTACCTCACCTTCAACCCAGACGACATCAGTATCAAGTATTGAATATAGGGATTCACTCTTATCTATAGTTGCGCCAAGTGTAGCATCCTGTTTTATGATCTGTCCGTTGATGGGTGCGGTGACGTTAAAGCGTGATTTATGTTTCCCTGTTTCTATGATCTCATCTATCTCTTTCGTTGTGAGACCGTACACTTCAAGCTGACTTTTCACTTTGGCTAATAAAATAGCAGCGTTACGTTGTGCTTCTTCTATATGCATCAATACCTCTAACACTTGAATACTTGCCATGAAGGGTGCATATTTTTCGATAATATCTTCCGTGGAAAATTCATCAAACGTTTCAATCTCACCAATCTTAGAGATGGTTTCCAACTGACTTATCGTCAAACCAGCCGCAAGAACACGCTGTCTGTTTGCGTCAACCTTAATATCGGCAGACTTGTAAGCTAATTCTGCATCCACGAGTCCGGCAGCTTCCTCAATCAGACTAACATATTTCAGAGCATCACTGTTTTTACTTGAAGACGATTTACCTGTAATCTGACTTTCAGAATTCAGTAATGTAAGAATCGGAGTAGATCCATCGTCACTCAGAATCTTTTCAACCGTCTGTTCACTGACACCGAGTAGATAAAATTGTCGTTTCTTACCAGAAAATGCGTTAGTTGCTTTCGTGTATTCTGCTTGTTTCGTAATCAGTTCTTTCTGTGCAGAAACACGGATATCGGTTAGAGATTTAATACGTTCAAGCGTATTCTGAAGTAATCTGCGTTCTACATCAGACTTTACAAGTTCAACACGCATCTGTTCTAATGCAGATATTGTCTTAGAAATAGCAATTGACCGATGTATCTGAAATGCGTTTTGCTTTTCTTGTAGATCTCTTATAGACTCTAAAAAATCAATTTGCCGTGTCTTTAGTTCCACAAGTATTTGTTTTGCAAAAACTGATTTGTGCTCTGCTGCTGTAGAATCCAATGATTTCTGTCGTTGCACAGCTTCTATCAGATTTATAGCAGCTAATTGCAGGTCTATACTCTCCAATTCAAGCAATATATCCCCTTTCTTGACTGTGTCACCAAGTTTGGCATGAACATGTTTGATGATCCCGCCGACTCTTGGGGTAACAACTGCTCGTTTACCGGGATGCGAAATTATATTACCCGTTACTTGGACGACTTTATCAATAGATCGGACGTCTGCTACGGCAGTCTTTAAACCGATATTGGCTTTTGCTTTATCCGACAACGTAACAGTATCTTCCTGAGCATGTGTGTGGGTATCATCCTCAGCATGAACATGCGGTTCACCTATTTCACTATCTACTTGTTCATCCGCTGCGTTGACAAGACTTATAGTTGTGTCTGACCAAAACAGACACTGCAAAGTAAACACAGAAAGTGTTAAAATAGACAGTGTAAAATGTACGTAGCGTTTCATTTTTTCCTCCTTAAAATGTTAGCACACAAGCTGTGCTTTATCACCTATGGCACTAATTCAATAGAAGTGCCGATAGTTGTTTCAAGTTCTGTTACTGCTTTATGATATGTTTCAAGTGCATCAAGATATGAAAAACGTGTTTTGACGAACTCGTTCTGCAACAGTAGCACTTCCAATAGTTGTGCCTCACCCAGTTCGTAAGCAGCACGTGTTAGCGTTAAGTTTTCATTGAGTAGTTTCAGCAGATCACCTTCATAAAACTTAAGTGTTTTTTCGGCTGCATTCAGTGTGATATAAGCTGCGATGACCTCGCTGGAAATTAGTTTCTCAACATGGGTAATATCTGCAACATCAACCTGTATTTGTGCCTTTGTGGCATCTATCTCAGCACGATTTCTATCAAATATAGGTATCTGTAGCGAGAACTTCACACCATAGCCGTATTGACCGACACTCCGTTCAGCACTTCCACCTATCCTCAAGTCAGGTATGTTTGCACCTTTAGCAAGACGATAAGCACTTTCTGTGAGTTGGACATTTAGACGGTGCGACAATAAATCTGCACGATTCTCAAGCGCGTGCAACTTTAACGTTTCAAGTTTGAGACTTTTTGAGAGTTTTTCTGGTATATCACCACTTGCAACCGGTTTAGCATCAAGTGGTGCTCCCATCAAACCGTTCAGTCTAAGCTGCGCTAACAGCAAATTGCTTTCCAAGGTTGTTGTCTCGCGAATGGCTGTTTGCAGTTGAATATTCGCAAGTGCAACCTGTGTAACGGAGATGTCTCCTGTTTCATACTGCAACCTTGCCATATTTAGTATCTGTTGATTGTGCTTAACAATCTCCTCTGCCAACTTCAACTTCTCTTGAACAATCACAAGCTGATAAAAAGCAAGTTTTACGGAGCTGGTCAACTTCTGTGATTCATGAGTGAGTTCAAGGTTGATTTTCTCAAGATTCATCATTGCTATACTTTTTCTATGACGACGTTGTCCACCAATTTCAAATGACTTTGATAATTCGACAACTTGTTCACCATGAATACCGCTAACATATTCAGATTCTAATTCAGGATTGCTCAGTAATGGCATACCATCAAGTTGCGCTTTGGCAACTTTGCTCTTTTCTCTAATCACTTTCAGTGCTGGGTTTTCGTTTATCGCGGATTTTATGGCACTGTCAAGTTTTATTTCCTCATTTATGTCAGCGAGAACATCAGATGTAGAGACATAAAATATAAAAATCCATATCCCGAGCATTAGGAAGATAACACTCACTTTGTTTTTCATAACTATTCTGCTCCTCATTACTTAGATGTTTATAGAGAAAACTACGTCTTCGTCTACAATCAAAATGAATCGGATTGCATTGTAAAACAGTATAAAGGAATTACATATCAGACTTACATAATGACCTATCACAGTCTATATGTAATCAGCGTTCAGTTTTTTATAGTAGAAATGGTTTGCGAAAACGGTAGGATCAAATGAGCAGCGCGACGGTTCGAAGAGAATTAAGGATTGGATCTATCAACGGTGCAAAAAGGGTTAGCGATTTAGTGGGTGGAAATAAAATGAAAAATTCTTTATGAAGTATCGGTGAGACTATTGATACATTATGGTCGGGGGTGATCGGGTTCTTTGCTTCTGTTATAATTATTGTTTCGGTGTTAATACATGCAAAAATAGGTATATCAAGACAGTTCCCACAGTGGTCTTCCTCTGTGTGGTCATGCTCATGCTCTGTATGGTCATGGTCATGCTCATGCTCTGTGTGGTCATGCTCATGTTCTGTATGGTCCTGGCAACACCCATGATCTGCCTTCGCTGCGTACTCAATTCTGATGTGTCCATCTTCGCCTATACACAGTACATAGTCAGAGATCTGCATCGGTATGATGGCAGAATAGACAAACAGACAGATCAACGTAAAGAAAGATTTCTTGCGTGTAATTGAATTCAAGGACATTTTCGGTTCACCACTTGAAAAGATAGGGTTTTGCAATGATTGCGTTAACGAAATGCAGGTTGAATAGTAGTATACCTGAATCTGATAAGATTGTCAAGAAAAAATAGGATGAAACAAATAAACACTGCTTGACATTATATCATTACAGTGATAGCATATTGTCCGTTGACAAAGTTGAACATACTGATCGTGATTAAGTATCATTTAATACATAAGGAAAGGGAGTATTATGGCAAGAGTACCAATTGGTTTAGAGTTATTTTCTGTTCGTAATGAATTAGCAGCGGATGCGCGAAATACAATAAAGGCTGTCGCTGAAATGGGATATGAAGGTGTAGAATTTGCTGGACCACCACAGCATCCCGCAGAAGAATTAAAGGGTTATCTGGATGAGTTCGGTTTAGTCTGCTGTGGTTGGCACACACCATTCAACCTTGTTCAAGAAGACACGCTCGCTGATACTATAGAATTTAACAAAATACTTGAGAATCGTTATGTCATTGTTCCAGGAATTCCAGGGAATTTACGTCAATCGCGTGCGGATTGGCTAAAGTTAGCGGATTTTTTCAATGAACTTGCAGACAAACTTGAACCGCACGGCATGGTAACCGGTTATCATAACCATCATGCAGAATTCTCTCCTCTTGACGGTGAGATTCAGTGGGATACCTTCTTTGGGAATACGAACAAAGGTGTAGTGATGCAATTGGATATGGGTAACGCGCTCAGTGGAGGTGCGGACCTTGTTGCGATTTTGAAGAAATATCCCGGTCGCGCAGGTACGGTGCATCTAAAACCTTATACCTTATCTGAAGGTGAAACGGATCGACATAAGGGTTTTCGTCCAATTATCGGAGAAGATAGCGTGCCGTGGGAAGAGATTTTCAATATCTGTGAAACAACTGGTGACACACAATGGTATATCGTTGAATACGAAAGCGATGCTTATCCGCCATTAGAGGCTGTTGAACGATGTTTGAAAGCACTAAAAGCGATGGGGAAATAGGCATCATCTGCAGAATAATTTCTAATCAATTCAGATAATTTTCATTTTTTTCAGATTATGCACGTTTTCAGCATTCAAATTACGTCTTTAAAAGTCAAGTGATTAAAACAATCGTTGTGTATAACGATTTCGTTCAATGTCTGAAAACCAAATGGAGAAAAAATGATTATCAGAATTAAACACACCATTTTAGTTCTATTCCTTCTTTGCAATTTCTCTCTCGCTTTCGCTGCACCGCCTGAAGTTACACGATTTACATTAAGCAACGGTATTAAGGTTGTCAATCTGTATGTTGAGAATTCCACGGTTGTTGGGATTTTCGGTTACTTACCTCTTGGACTTGCTGCGGATGGAAAAGCAAAGACACAGTGGAGCCATCTGATTGAACACTTGACAATCCGAACCTCAGGTCCCATTGATTTCAAAACAAGTAACGCGGAAACAATGGCTGACAACATGCGGCTGGATTTCTTGGGTAACACCGATAACTGGATGGATGGCTTGAAACAACACACACAATGGCTTTCTGGATTGCCGTTTTCGGCAGAAAGTTTAGCCGAGGAGTTGCCGAAAGCCTTATCCGAGATTGATTTTACTGAAAAGAGATTAGCGACACACAAATGGGCATTCGCTGCATGGAATCAGGCCATTCGACATGGTGAAACCGCTATATCCATGCGCGGTGATGTTCAATCAGCGCAGTTGCGTGAATTAGAAGAATACCGAGATCTACACTTGGTTCAGGCTGATCGTGTACTTTTGTGTGTCATCGGTGGCGTTAAGGCGGAAACACTAAAGCCAGCAATGGAAGAACATCTCGGATCTATCAACCTAACGGCAAAAAAACTCCCCCCAGCAACGGTAACATCGGAGCTAGTGAAAGACCAAGTTACCTCTTGGGATATCAACGTAACCCACTACCTGGAAACTTACGCTATACCCAACGTTGATCATAGAGACTACCCAGCACTTTATATGGCAAGTCTGCTTCTACGGATAGCCTGCATGCAAGATACCCAATTGAAGGAATCGATTGGCTACATTTACTGTGGTATTGATCTTATCACACCTGAACAGATATATTTATATGTCAGTGCTTCGCTCAAACCGGACACAGAAATTGGAAAGGTTAAGAAGCGGGTTGGAGAGTTGATAAACCAGCTAAAGCAACCTGGGAAGAACGCAATGGTGCCGATGTACGCAATGAATCTTTCAATGCAACTCAGTTCGCCTCCAGATATAGCGTTAGTAATGCTACAGAAACCGATAGGTATTACAGAAGATATGATGCTTGGGAATATCGGTTTACAGTGGGGTATGCTTGAATATCAATATGGTGATACCTTACCCAAACTTGCAGGCGCGCTTGCCGGTGTCACAGCGGATGATGTTGCAGATGTTGTTAAGCGGTATCTAACCGAAGATAAGCGGATGACGTTGCTTCTCAAGCCTTCTGCGTTGAAGTGATATGAGGTATTTGTCGAAATCCAGTAGTCTGTCTACATTTGAATTACATGTAAATTCGTTTGTAGTAGGGCAATTCATTGCCCGTTCTCCCTTCAGAAACGGGCAATGAATTGCCCTACTACAAACGTGGGCACCCCATTTTTTGATTGGATAGAACACTAGTTGTCTGTGTTTACGTACTACGGAGGGGCCTGATGGAACAGAATGACGTTCAGTTGATTCACAGCATCTTGTCTGGCAACGATAATGCGTTCAGCACCCTGGTTCAAAAATACCAAAAGAGTGTTCACGCCCTCGCTTGGCGGAAGATAGGTGATTTTCATTACGCTGAAGAAATTACACAAGACGTCTTCCTGCAGGCTTATGAGAAACTCTCAACACTCAAGAATCGCAATCAGTTTGCAGGATGGCTGTATGTCATTACAAATAATCTATGCACCGATTGGCTCCGAAAGAAGAAACCTGTGATGCAACCGCTGGGGGACGCGTCTGTGAAAGCAGTAGATAAACTATCTTATGAGCGTTATATGATGGAACAACGCGAGACAGAAGCATCCGAGACTCGTCATGAAATCGTCAAGCACCTTCTGAGAAAATTACCAGAGAGCGAACGGACTGTGGTGACACTCTATTATCTCGGTGAGATGTCTACGAAGGAGATTAGCAAGTTCATAGGGGTATCAGTGAATACGATTACGAGTCGGCTTCAACGGGCGCGGGAGCGTTTACAAGCCTCGGAAGAACTCTTGATTAACGAAACGCTTGGTGGTTTGCCATTGTCTAGTAATTTACTTGAAAACATCATGCGGCAAGTTGCTGACATAGAACCGAGTGCTTCACCGACCGGAAAACCTTTACTGCCCTGGGCGTCTTTGAGTGCAGCTACGGCTTTGATTATATTGCTGCTTGGTGCAAGTCATCAATATCTTGTCAGATTCCAGCGACCGTATAGTTTTGAGGTGCAAACCGAGCCTACTATTGAAATAATTGAGGCAGGTGTCGTTCTTAAAACCGACGCAAAACCGGCTGTGCGAAATCAATTGGGACAAGCTGCCACACATGGTAAAAACAGCAGTACCGGTCCACAAGTCTCTGAGGAAGTGTTAGCACCTAATGCGTCAGAGGACTTTCCAAATTTGCTTACTTCTAATACCGCACCTGAAGTAACACGTTTTACATTAAGCAACGGTATCCGGGTTGTCAATCTCCACGTTGAGGATTCCCCAGATGTCATCATCTTAAGTTATTTACCCCTCGGTCTCGCGACTGATGGGAAAGCAAGGACATTTTGGAGCCATCTCATTAATCACTTAACAGTGCGAACCATGGGTCCGATTGACTATAAGACAAGCGGTGCAGAGACATTGGCTGACAATATACGTTTTGATTTCATCGGCAACATGGACAACTGGACGCAAGGTCTGGAACGACATGCTAAATGGCTTTCTGAATTGCCTTTTTCAGCAGAAAGTCTCGCTGAAGCCCGTCAAAATGCTTTACGTCAGTTTGACTATATTGAAGAGAACTTAACAACCCATAAATTGGCTTACGCTGCCTGGAACCAGGTCTTTCGACATGGTGTAACCGATATAGCGATGCGAGCTGACATTCAATCGGCGCGACTCAGCGAACTCCAAGCGTATCGTGATCAGCATTTGGTTCAATCAGATCGTGTTCTTTTGTGCGTCATTGGTAGTATTAACCTTGACACACTGAAAGATACTATGGAGCAACAACTCGGTGTAATCAACTTAACCGAGAAAACACTCCCCCATCCAACAGTCCGTCCAGAGATAGCGAAAGATCAAAGTGCTACTTGGGACATCAACGTAACTCACTATATGGAAACCTACGCGATACCACACTCTAAGGACAAAGACTATCCGGCATTGTATATGGCAAGTGCGCTTCTAAGTTTAGTATTCATGCAGGATACGCAATTGAAAAAACAGATAGGTCATATTTTCTGTAACCTTGACTTGATCACCCCTGAACAGGCTTATTTGCAGATCAACGCTTCGCTCAAGCCGGATGCGGATATAGAAGAAGTCAAGCAACGGATTAGCGTAATGATAAGTAGGTTAATGCAACCAGAAAACAATACGCAGGTCGTCATGGCTGCCCCATTCATCTCCATGCAATTCAGCGCACCCTTGGATGTAAAGATGGTAATGCAGCAGCAGCCTATCGGCGTGTCGGAAACTATGGTACTTGGTAACATTGGTGTGCAGTGGGGTATGCGGGAATACCAGCACGGTGACACATTATCCCAACTTGCGGGTGCATTTGCGAACATCTCCGCGGCGGATGTGGCTAGTGTTGCTAACCGTTACCTAACTGAAGAACGTCGAATGACGTTAGTCCTCACGCCACGAGTATCGGAATAGTGTAGTTTGAAGAAATTCACGGATGGAAAATAGGGCACTGCTGTGCTTTCTGAAACCCAACACCCTTATGTTAAATCCGCCAGTTGGGGCATTACCTCATTTTTTAGAAGTTCCATTGAGTTGACCCATTGCTCTTTAGGTTGCCATTCGTGTCCCATTGCAAGCAGCACCCCGAACCCTCCAACATCTTCATAGAGTTGTCGTAAACGATTAGCAACATGATCAGGACTCCCAACAATCCATAACGTATCCAACAGGACCTCTAAACACTTCTCAACATCAGGTATATCTGGCTTCATTTTGAATTTTTCCCATCCGAATAGACGAAACCAGTATTCACGAAAATCGCGACCGAGTGTCCCTTCAATTGCTTCTTTACGTGCTTGTTCATCGGTATCTGCGACATATACTTCACGAGCAATACGCCATGTAGATCGTGATGGAGAGAGTCCGGTTTTCTCAGCCCCTTCCTCAACAGCATCCCAATGCGTTTTTATAACGTGAACAGGTGCAAGATTGATACTCATTGGGATCCAACCACGTTCTCCAGCAAAAATGAGTGTATCGGATTTTGTAGACGAACCTGCCAATGCAATCGGTGGATGTGGTTTCTGGTAGGGTTTCATGTGAATACTCACGATGTCTGGATGTCCATCGGGGATTTTAAACTCCCAAGTATCACCCTTATAGTGGCCAGGTTCAGGATCCGTCCAAATCTTGAGAACCGCATCAATTCCTTCGCGAGTTGCCTTACGTCTATCTGATGAAGCCATGAACATTTCTGCATCACTCGGTGTAGAACTTGAGCCAACACCCCAGTGAAAACGTCCGTGCGCCAGATGGTCTAATTGTGCGATACGGTGTGCAACAACTGCTGGATTATGTATCGGCATGCATGTTATACCCGTTCCGAAGATGATGTTCTCTGTCATCGCCAGTGCTTTGGCAATAAATAGGTCTGGTGAAGGAATATTTTCCCATGTAAACGTAAAATGCTCACCGACATAAGCCTCCTTGAAACCTAATCTATCCAATGTCACCATCTGTTCAAGGTCGTCATCAAGTGTTTTGGTCGTGTCGCTACCCGGTGGATGTAAAGGCATTGTAAAGAATCCGAGTTTCATAGGTTACTCCTTGACATGATCAAGCGATTCTGCTATTGTTTTGATATGTCTTGTATTTTTCATAAGGTTATCACATTTCTTGACACTGTTCAAGTATTAAAGATTAGAAAGGAAATTATTAATTATGTACAAAAAATGTTCTGTTTTCACCTCGGTTGTGTTGCTGGCAGTTTTGAGTTTCTGTATATTAGGATGTGAACGTATTGATCCTATGATCCCCACCGACACTACACCTGAGGAAGATGCTGTTTTAAAGATCGGTGTTATTCAACCAGCATATAGTTATACAACTTTTAGCCGAGGTGCAGAAACTGCTCGTGTACAGATAAATGAAAATGGTGGTGTACTTGGTAGGCAAGTTGCGTTTATCAGTAGAAATAACCAACCTATAGAGAATGAAAACCCAACTGTAGAAGCAAGTAGAAATGCTGCAAATGAATTAATTGAGATGGAAAACGTATTTGCACTGCTGGGTCCTGTGCGTTCTACGATGGCAGTAGAAGTAGGTCCAATTGCACAACAAGCACAAAGGTTGATGTTGCCTGGTTCCAGTGGATCAAATGTGCCATCTGTGGGTGATTATGTCTTTCTCATCACCGTACCGAACCCATTTCAAGGAAAGGTGATGGCAAGTTTTGCAATGAATCCTGACGAACTCAATGCTAAAACTGCTGCGACAATTTTTGAGGAGGGAGATAATTACTCCATTGATCTCGTTCAAGCATTTGAAGCAGCATTTAGGGAAAATGACGGTCAAATCGTTCATAGTGGTTCTTATACTGCAGGACAAACCACTATCGCTGATCTTCTTGATGCCATTCAAACTGTTTCTCCAGACGTAATCTTCTGTCCGGGGCATCAACCACAAGTGCCACTATTGATAAGTGAAGCACGTCAAGCTGGTATCACAGCAACTTTTCTGGGTGGGAGTGCTTGGGATGACAGAGAACGATTCCTTGGTGTATTAGACGATAGCACTGTGTTGGATGGTAGTTACTATCCGACTAATTTTTCTGTTGCGACACAGGACGCGGATGTGCAAGAATTCGTGAGTGGATACATGGAACTTTACGGTAGTCCACCGGATGGTATCGCTGCGTCGGGATACGATGCGATGCGACTCTTGGCACGTGCAATAGAGGCGGCGGGTTCGCTTGACCGCGTTGCGGTTCGCGATGCATTCGCTGCTGTCAATGGTTACAAAGGGGCGACAACCATTTCGCATTACGATGAGAACCGTCATCCCGTCAAAAGCCTTACAATTCAAGTAATCCGAAACGGACAGGTTGAACACTACAAGGTAGTGGAACCGTAATATTAATAGGATAAACACTAAATGCCAAACCAAATCATTCAACTCGGAGTCATCGGTTGTGGATGGGCAGGCTGCCGCGCTATTGAATCTGCGAATGCGACCCATCGGTTGAACGTTGTTGCAATCGCAGAGCGTGATCCAAACCGTCGTGATCAAGCAGGTGATGACAATGCAGTCCCACACCGTTACACTGATTATCAAGAACTGCTGGAGAATCCTGATGTGGAAGCCGTCTATCTCGCAACTTCTCCTGATGGTAGGCTGCAACAGGTTCTTGATACGCTCAATGCGGGTAAGCATGTCTTGGTGCAAAAACCGCATGCTATCCGCGCCCCTGAGATTTTAGAGATGGCGGCAGCGGCACAGGAAGCTGGAAAGACGCTTCAATTCTGTTACTTTATGCGTCACTTTCCGCACAATCGACAAATTCGGAGTGCGGTCCAAAAAGGGGCAATCGGAGACCTGTATCACGCCCGCATCTTTGGAAAATTCAACTCCATCCCCGACTTTGATGTGAACAGCCGTTGGCTGCACGTCTATGGACAGAAAGGTGGTTCATTAGGACAGCACTACTCCCACGAACTCAACCTTACGTGGTGGTGGATGGGATGTCCGAAACCTGAGTGGGCATTTGCAGCGAAGCATGTGCTTTACCCGCAATATGACGGACCAGAAGGTGCAGCAGAGGACTACTTCACGGGTATCCTCGGATGTGAAGGTGGGAAAACTATCCAGATTGATTGTTCACGGATGAGCCATTCGGATTCTGGGAGTGTTGTGGAACTCTATGGTACAACAGGCGCAATTACAAACGGTGGTATATCAAGATTCAAAGATGGTGGGTTTATCCGAGAACCGATAGATGAACCTGTTGAAATAGATCATGGAGAACTGCCTGAAGAAGTACCTGTGTTCTACTATGAACTTAACCATTTTGCTATGGCTATTGCAGGTGAAGTGGCTCCAGATGTTGATGCGTCTGATGCTTATACCTTTATGCAAATACTGGATGCACTTTATGATAGTGCGAAAAGTGGCGAGAAAGTTTGTGTGTAATAAGGTTTGACAAAAACACATCTTTCTGTTAATCTATATCAGAATAGATTCCTCGTTCGCGAGAAATCTATATTCTATATTTTCAATGTATTAGCAAACAAATTCCTAACTTAGGAGAAATTTTCATGTATAAAAGTGCAATGTTAGGGTGCGGTGGACGTGCCGGAGGACATGCAAGTGCCTATCGCTTTGTCAAAGGTGGTAAGCTCGCAGCTATCTGCGATATGGACGAAGAACGCCTCAACGGTTTCGGTGATCGTTTTGAAATCTCTTCCCGCTACACAGATTTAGATGAGATGTTGGAAAAAGAGAAACCTGATCTTCTACACATAGTAACAGCTCCAGTTCTTCGTGGGTCAAATGAACGAATCAGATATTCGTTGATGAAACAAGCATCTGACCACGGCGTACCCGCCGCAATCGTTGAAAAACCAATTGCAGTTGAAAGCGAGGACTGGAAACAGATCGCGGGTTTAGCTGAAGAGACCAAAACAAAGTTTGTTGTCAATACACAGCTTAATTTCCATCCCAAAAACCTTGAACTGAAAAGGGATGTAGCAGATGGAAAAATCGGTGAGTTAAAGTTCATTGATGCCAGTGCGCGGAGTACACCTGTAGATCAAGGTCCGCACGTGCTGCAACTCGTATCATCATACATAGACAACTCACGTCCTGTAAGCGTCTTAGGACAGATTGCTGGTAGAGACCATCTGGATTCAGCACAACCATCACCTATGCACGCAGCTGCGCATGTCTTGTATGAAAATGGCATGCATGTCTCGGTGGCTTTCGGACAAGGTGTAGGAACAATGGCATCTGATGATCAGGGAATATATTGCCACAAACGCGTCTTTGTTGTCGGGACAGAAGGATTTGTGCATTGGCGTTTCAGTAGTTGGGAACGTGCAACACAAAAGGGGGGATACGAAGGTGGACCCCTCAACTATGGCGAACAGGATGTTGAAGCACAAGGTAATCTGACTGAAGCTGTCTTTGATTGGTTGGATGATGAGAAAAACATACATCCGACACATCTGAAGCAATCTCTTGCAGAATTCAATCTCCTATTAGGAATGTATCACAGCGGTATAACGTGTCAGATAGTCGATCTCCCGTTTGATCCGCCAAACGGATTAATGGATACTCTCAGAGAGAATTTGTAAGAATTTTTGGATTCTACTATTTAAGGAGAAATAAGGATGTATAAAAGTGCATTTTTAGGTTGTGGTGGACGGGCGCGTGCACACGCAAGTGCGTACCGTTTCGTCAAAGGTGGCAAGATCGGTGCGATCTGCGATATGAACGAAGAACTTCTCAATAGGTTCGGTGATGACTTTGATGTATCTGCCCGATATACCGACTTGGATGAGATGCTTGAAAAGGAAAAACCCGACCTTCTACACATTGTTACGGCTCCGGTCTTACGAGGAACAAATCAACGTATCAGGTATCCGTTGATGAAGCAGGCATCTGACCACGGTGTTCCAGCGGCAATCGTTGAAAAACCTATTGCTGTTGAAAGTGAAGACTGGAAAGAAATTGCTGGATTAGCAGAAGAAACAGAAACGAAGTTTATTGTTAACACCCAGCTTAACTTCCATCCCAAAAACCTTGAACTGAAGAAGGATGTTGCTGACGGTAAGATCGGTGACATAAAGTTTATTGATGCAAGTGCCCGCAGTACCCCTGTTGACCAAGCACCTCACGTATTGCAGTTGGTATCCTCATATATTGATAACTCGCGCCCGGTGCGTGTGTTAGGTCAAATTGCAGGTAGAGAGCAATTAGATTCAGCACAGCCCTCTCCGATGCATGCCGCTGGACAAGCAATATATGAAAATGGTTTGCACGTTTCACTTGCGTTTGGTACAGGTATGGGCACTTTGGCATCAGAGGGTGGCGGCACAGTAACACACAAACGTGTTTTTGTCATCGGTACAAAAGGATTCGTGCATTGGCGGTTCAGTAGTTGGGAACGTGCCACACCTGAAGGTGGTTATGAAGGTGGACCTCTTAACTATGGTGAACAAGATATTCAAGCACAAGGCAACCTTACTGAAGCAGCTTTCGATTGGCTTGACGATGAGGATAACGTTCATCCCACGCATCTAAAACAATCTCTGGCAGAATTCAACCTATTGTTAGGTATATACTACAGTGGCATAACGAACAGAATAATTGATCTTCCGTTTGACCCGCCCGATGGTCTGATGGAATCTCTTAGGCAGTATTTGTAGGTTGGAAGAATGGAAGGTTGGAAGAGTGGAAGGACAAAAGAGAAGTCCTTCCACTATAATGCGAATTGGTTGACACAGTTACTGTAATGGAAGTCTAAACATTCTAAGGAGGAATGTATGTACAAGACAGCGATATTAGGGTGTGGTGGTCGTGCCCGCGCACATGCAAATGCATATCAATTTGTAAAAAATGGCAAACTCGCGGCGATTTGCGACATGAATGAGGAACAATTGAACAGTTTCGGAGACCACTTCAATATCTCTTCTCGCTACACAGACTTAGATGAGATGCTGGAGAAAGAAAAACCGGATCTCCTACACATCGTCACAGCACCTGTCCTTCGTGGAACAGATCAACGGATTCGGTATCCCTTAATGAAGCAGGCATCTGATCACGGTGTACCCGCGGCAATAGTAGAGAAACCGATCGCTGTTGAAAGTGAAGACTGGCGCGACATTGCAGGATTAGCTGAAGAGACAAAAACGAAGTTTGTCGTAAATACACAACTCAATTTCCATCCGAAGAACTTAGAACTGAAGCGCGATGTCGCCGAAGGAAGGATTGGAGATATAAAGTTCATTGATGCAAGTGCACGCAGCACACCTGTAGACCAAGCACCACATGTGTTGCAGCTCGTCTCGTCATACATTGATAACTCCCGACCAGTGCGCGTGCTTGGACAAGTCTCTGGTGGACAAGGTCTGGACTCCGCACAACCTTCACCCATGCACGCTGCTGCACAAGCATTGTATGAAAACGGACTCCATGTTTCTCTTGCCTTCGGTACAGGTATGGGAACTTTAGCATCTGAAAGTGGTGGTAACAATAGACATAAACGGGTCTTTGTTGTCGGGACGAAAGGTTTTGTACATTGGCGTTTTAGTAGCTGGGAACGTTCCACACAAGAAGGTAGCTACGAAAGTGGACCTATCAACTATGGGGAACAGGATACCATTGCACAAGGTAATCTTACAAATGCAGTCTTCGATTGGCTTGACGATGAGAATAAGGTTCATCCAACACATCTCAAACAATCTCTGGCAGAATTTAATCTACTACTTGGAATCTACTATAGTGGCGTAACGTGTCAGATAGTAGATCTTCCGTTTGATCCTCCCGATGGATTAATTGACATCTTACGAGAAAAACTCTGAACCTTCTACTCAGGAGACTGTCTATATTCAACGTGGATGTGTAGATACTCACACTAAAATCGTAATAATGTGATCCAATTAAGGAGATTCTGTATGTATAAAACAGCGATATTAGGATGCAGGGGTCGTGCCCGTGCACATGCTGCTGCATATCGCTTTGTTAAAGGTGGTAAACTCGCAGCGATCTGCGATATGAATGAAGAACGTCTAAACGGTTTCGGTGATCATTTTGAAATATCTTCCCGCTACACAGATCTGGATGTGATGCTGGAGAAGGAAAAACCGGACCTGCTGCACATTGTTACTGCACCTGTCTTACGCGGTACGAATCAACGTATTCGGTATCCGTTAATGAAGCAGGCATCAGATCACGGTGTTCCAGCAGTAATTGTTGAGAAACCTGTTGCAGTAGAAAGCGAAGACTGGAAACAAATTGCTGGGTTAGCAGAAGAAACCGAAACAAAAATTGTCGTAAATACACAGCTTAACTTCCATCCAAAGAATCTTGAGCTGAAACGTGATGTAGCAGAAAGCAGAATCGGTGAGCTTAAGTTCATTGACGCAAGTGCACGCAATCCACCCGTCAACCAAGCACCCCACGTGCTCCAACTGGTGTCATCCTATATTGATAATTCAAGACCTGTGAAAGTCCTCGGGCAGATTTCTGGCAATGAACGTTTGGTTTCAGATGAACCCTCACCGATGAATGCTGCAGCACATGTTCTGTATGAAAATGGACTCCATGTCTCACTTGCTTTCGGTACTGAAATGGGTACATTGGCTTCCGAAGCTAGCGGAACCCATGTTCACAAACGTGTCTTTGTTATGGGGTCAGAAGGATTTGTACATTGGCGTTTTAGCAGTTGGGAACGTTTTACGCGAGAAGGTGGGTATGAAGAGGGACCACTCAACTACGGTGAACAGGATACTATCGAACAAGGTAATCTGACGGATGCTGTCTTTGACTGGCTTGATGACGAAAACAGCGTGCATCCTACACACCTGAAACAGTCCCTTGCAGAATTTAACCTGCTTTTAGGTATCTACTATAGCGGTATTACCAATAAAGTAATTGAACTCCCATTTAATCCTCCTGATGGATTAATGGATTTACTCCGAGAAAGATTGTAGCATATCTGTCCGTGGTCTATAAGATTTTGGATGCTTTAATTGGGGAGATTAAAAGTTGCGTAGATTAGGAACAGTGTTCATTTTATCTGCCTGTCTTATATTATGCCTTATGGTCGCCGAGACAGATGCAGAATTGGTAGGTTATTGGTCATTTGATCAGGATGACGGTGTGAAAGACTTGAGTGGTAATGGGCACGATGGAATTATACACGGATTCCCATTGTTCGTGGATGGTAAAAGAGGTGAAGCATTAGAGTTCAACGGATTAAGCGACTATGTTGCTATTCCCCACGACCCAGCTATTTCAGATTTGGAGGCATTGTCTGTGGCTGCCTGGATACAAGCAAAAAGACATGGAACATGGGTTGCTGTTATAGAGAAGGGTGTTCATGAGAATTGGAGTTACGGCTTTTTTGTTGAACCAGATGGAACACTGTCGTTTGAAGTTTCTACCGGTCCCAACAATAATCTTATTTGTTGTGTCGGTGATGTTGAACTCAATATTGGAGAATGGTATCATATCTTTGGTTCTTATGACGGTGAGTTTGTCAGAGTCTATGTTAACGGTAAATTGGAAGGTGCTATGAAAGCCTCTGATTCAGTCCACATAACTGATGGATTACCTCTAACCATCGGCAGCAGAAACGGACGAAACCACTTCACTGGAATCGTTGATGAACTTGCCTTATGGAATGTTGCGATATCTGTTAATGAAGCTATGCGTCCCTTCTCAGTCCAACCCAGAGACAAATTACCAACGACTTGGTCTATGATAAAATCCAAATACAAATTTGATTAAGTATTTAGAGTGTCCCCAGTTTTCAATACGACGTAACTTCGATATCGTTCGGGATGTATCTCTCCGCTTTCAACTGCCGTTTGGATCGCGCAATCATCTTCTTTTACATGGGCACAGTCGTTGTATTTACAGGTATTGATGAAGGGTTCCATCTCTGGGAAATAATACTCAAGATTGTCTGTGTCTACACCCCATAGTCCAACTTCCCTTATGCCAGGTGTATCTGCCACTTCGCCACCCATGTCAAGTGTGAACATTTCCACCAGAGTTGTCGTGTGCCTGCCTTTCCTTGTCTTTTCACCTACTTCTCCAGTACGCAATTTTAGGTCAGGTTGAATAACATTCAGCAGACTGGATTTACCAACACCCGAAGAACCGACAATCACAGTGAATTTATCTATTAGTATCTGCTTAAGCGTTTCTATACTGCTCGGTTCTTCAATGCTTGTGAAAATGACCTGATAGCCGAGGTCCTGATAGACAGTGAAGGTTTGGGTAAGTTGTTTGCGATTGTCCGTATCTATCAGATCCATCTTATTCACACAGATAATTGCTTTCATCTCCCCTGCTTCTGCTAAGATGAGGAATCGATCAAGGGTTCGGTAATTGAGTGGCGGCATCTGTGTTGAAACTACAGCTAAGACCTGATGTGCGTTTGCAACAATAATTTGTTCAATATCTTCATGTCTTCCTGCGTATCGTCTTGAAAACTTTGTTTGACGTGATTTTATTTCCTCAATGACACCTTCCTCCGCGTCAATCTGTGTGAAGATAACTTGGTCGCCAACTGCGACAGGGTCAGCGAATAGTCTACGTCCTGCTTCAGATTTTCGGCTTCTTTTTAAAGTGCCACGTAGCGTGCATCGAAGCACGAGTTCACCGTGCTGAACGTCGTAGAAACCAGATCTTGCTCGAATGACTTTGCCTTGTTCCCGTTGAAGAATAAACGTCACCTCCCATAATATTTATAGTGGACTTCAGAATTAATCATATACTCTACAGCGGGCGAGGAGACCTCGCCCCTACGAACAGCGGACGAGTTGTAATCTTTGTAAATGCGTAAATGTCTCATTAATTATTGACTTTACTATATGCGGTATATAACATTGTAATAGTTCCTGCTTATGTCATCCCTTGTTCACTTTCCAAATCTTCGTTTACGTTGACTGTAATCCCGTATTGCACGAAGGAAGTCTATCTTGCGAAATGAGGGCCAATAGGTGTCACAGAAGTAGAATTCTGAATAGACGCTCTGCCAGAGTAGAAATCCAGACAATCTTATCTCTCCACTCGTGCGAATGATCAGCTCCGGGTCAGGTAAGTTTGAAGTATATAGATAGGGAGCAATTTTGTCAACGCTTAATTCCGCTGCGATCTGTTGAGCATCTTTTCCATCTCGAATTTCTGCGTTCAGATGGCCTCTACATGCTTCTATGATTTCCTCGCGTCCTCCATAGGCGACTGCAACATTAAGGATGAACTTATCGTAGTTTTTTGTTGCTTCTTCAGCCTCTCGAATCGCTTCCTGAAGACTCTGTGGTAGTCGTTCAATTTGACCCATTGCCCGTACCTTAATCTGATTTGTATGAAGTCCTTCAATAGTTGCAAGTTCTCGCATTTTCCTTTCAATAAGACCTAAGATGCCTTTTACTTCGTCATCTTCTCGGTTGAAGTTATCAAGTGAGAAAATCCAGATTGAAAAGATTTCAACACCGAGTTCATCACACCAATGTAACACTTCTTCAAGTTTATCTGCACCTTCATAATGTCCTTTTATAACATTGTCTAACCCAGTCGCCTTAGCATAGCGTCGGTTTCCATCAAGGATAACACCTATATGACGCGGGATCTTCCACGTACCTGCTTCGGCTTCCAGTCTTTTCTGGTACGTGTTGTAAAACCATTTTTCTATTCTAAACTTGAGGTATCTGAAAGGGTTCATGTTATTTCTTTCTGTAAAGAGATACTGTTGAAATTCTTATGGTGGTCCTAATTTCAGACTGTGTACGTAGCTTCAAAAGTATGACATGTGATTAATGCGAATATCTAATTATACCATGAAAAGTCTGTTAAGAAAATAGAAACAACAGAGAGTCATATTCATTCAATTGACACGTAGGACATATTCGTGTAAACTACACAAAACTATACGTCCTCTTGTGTGCTTAAATTACGTGATGGATATACAAAAGTCCCAACCATTGACACCTTCAAAAATACCTACCCACGGTGTTACACTAAAGTCCATATTAATTGCTTCCATTCTGATCCCGATTAATTGTTACTGGGTTATTGAGATGGAAGTTATTCGTTATTCGGGACATCCTGTAACGATTTCACTCTTTTTTAATGTCATATTTAGCCTCTTAGTGGTGATTGGTTTCAACCAGTTGCTGAAGCGTTTTATACCACGTTTAGCGTTAATCCAAAGCGAGTTAGTCATTGTCTATCTGATGCTTTCTATCGCATCAGGGATTACTGGTCACGATATGCTTGAAATTTTAGTTCCAATGTTAGGACATGCTTTCCGCTTTGCTACACCAGAGAACGAATGGCAACAGTTGTTTCTTCCTTTCCTTCCAGAATGGCTGACAGTGAGTGATGACAGGCTCCTGCAAGGCTATTATGAAGGGGATCTCCCTCTTTATACATTGGATACATTGCTTGGGTGGACAACACCTATACTGTGGTGGACATCCTTTATTACCGTGTTGGTCTTCGGTATGCTCTGTATTAATATAATAATCAGAAAGCAGTGGATAGAATATGAGAAATTGAGTTATCCCATCATACAGTTGCCACTTCAGATGACAGAAACACATCACAATCGTTTTTTCAGAAACAGGTTAATGTGGCTCGGTTTTGGGGTTGCTGGTGGTCTGGCACTATGGAACGGTATCAGTTACCTATATCCTTTTTTACCTGAACTACCTACCCGCAATAGGAGTTATACTGTATTCACGGAAAGTCCATGGAATGCTATGGGAAGAATACCTTTTTCACTCTATCCGTTTGCGATTGGTCTTGGCTTTTTCATACCTTTGGATCTATCCTTTTCTTGCTGGTTTTTCTTTTGGTATTGGCGAATTTTGCGCGTTGTTGGTGCGATGTTTGGCTTTCGGAGTTTGCCGGGATTTCCCTATATGAATGAGCAAGCATCTGGCGGATACCTCGCACTGTGTGTCTTAGCGTTGTGGACAAGCCGTAGACATCTAATGCAGGTGGGACGTCTACTCTTCATTAAGAACAATTCTGCAGAGGGTAATGATATTCCGGTTTCCTACCGTTTTGCGGTTATTGGACTCATTGCTGTATTGGGGTTCTTGGTTATGTTTTCCTATTATGGTGGCGCGAACATAGTCATTATGATCGCATTTTTTGTGATTTACTATATGATCTCCATCGCTATTACGCGTATGCGTGCAGAATTAGGTACGCCTGTGCATGATTTACACTATTCTGGTCCAGATCAGATTTTGACACGTACAGTTGGAACACGTCGGTTGGGTAGAGGCAATCTTGTTATGTTTTCCATGTTCTGGTTCATCAACCGTGCCTATCGTAGTCATCCAATGCCGCATCAGTTAGAAGGATTTAAAATAATAGAGCGAACAAACATGACGATGCATCGTATAATATTCGCGCTTATGTTTGCTACGGTCTTAGGTTCACTTGCAGGTTTTTGGTCTTTGATCGATAGAGGCTATCAGTTAGGGATGGAAATTCGTGCGGCGTCTCCATCCCTAACGGCATTCGGTATAGAACCGTACCGTCGTCTAACGGGTTGGCTTCAAACACCCACCGATACGCTAATACCTGAAAGCAGTTTTATGGGTCTCGGTTTTCTACAAACAACTATACTTATGCTATTTAGAATGCGTTTTGTATGGTGGCCCTTTCATCCAGCAGGATTTGCTATATCCACAAGTTGGGGAATGAACGTCACATGGGGTTGCCTATTTATGAGTTGGTTGATTAAGTTGATCATTCTCAAGTATGGTGGACCTGTGAAATACCGAATGATTGCTCCATTGTTCTTAGGTTTAATTTTGGGTGAGTTTACTATCGGCAGCACCTGGACTATCGTCGGTATAATCGCAGGCATTCCAACTTACGGGTTTTGGGTCTAATGTCCATCTCGTCTTGGATTTATGGCTAAATTCAACGGCAGTAACAATAGAATCAAACTACATAAGGAGGTTACAACCCATTCTTCTCGCAACGGTACAATTTCAAGAAGTTCATGTAAAGGTTCTACGTACATGACACCCAAGTGAAGTCCGATGATACCAATTAGAATAAAGAAAAGACGAATGTTTGCGAACATTCTTCTGAATAGAGATTCCCATGGATAACGTGTGCACTGGAAATAGGAAGCCACTTGTGCAAAAATGAGTGTCGTACATGCTGCGGTTTGTGCTACTTCTATACTGGAATCGGTCGCAAAAGTCGTCAAAACTAAAAAATGGATAATCGTCATCAGACTGATAACAACACTACGGCATACCACATCAAGTACTGCAGTTTTTGGTAGTAGCAGCACCGCACGACCAGGCCGTTGTTGTTTTTCATTGAGATATATCTTTTCAAAACCTAATCCCAATGCCGGAAGCATTGTCGTTAAGAATTGAACCCAGATAACCTGTGTTATTGTCAATGGCATTTCTTCGAATTCAAATGCTACAAAGAGTACTAATCCAAAAATGACGGTTAGAAACTGCGAGAGTGTGCAGGATAAACACCATCGGAGTGAACCGGAAAGGTTCTGATATGCTTCACGGGCAAAAAGTAAACAGTCTTTAACAGCCTTAAAACCTTTTTCAACTATGAGACAATCCGCATGTTCTAAGGCGAAATGTGATGCATATCGTGTATCTGCAAAAGCGAGATCCGCCGTAATCATAGCACGTTGGTCATTCACATCTCGTCCTAAATATCCTACCGAATGATTGTGTCGTTTTAAACTTAGAACAATATTCCGACGTTGTTCTTGGGTCGGTTGCGAATACGCATTCCAATTTGGAACTTCTTTATCAAACTCCTGTGTAGAAAGTTCCATCAGTTCTTCTCTTGTACCGACTGCATTTCGGGAGTGAATAAGTCCTAATTCTCGGGCTAAATCGGTAGTAGACTGTTCATCGCTGTCACTGATTAAAATAACCTTAAGTCCTGTATCTGTGAAAGACTTTATTGCCTCTCTTACCTCTTCGTCATCATTTGCAGAGAAACCGATAAACCCTAAGAAAGTTGACATTCTTTGCACTTCTGGTGGTGTTAGAGGAACTTCAGAATGGACGGATGCTACACCGTAGACAGTATCCCTTGAATTCTGCATGTAATTTAGGATCTCATTACTCACTTTGTATTGTTCATTGCTGAATTCCTTTAGTTCTTTGTTGACGAGAATGTAGTCGCATGCCTCAAGCACATTGCGTGCATCTCCAAATAAGATGTTAAGATACTCATTTTCGTCGGATTGAAATACATGCAGTTCATATCCGAAGTTTGAAGTCCAAGGATATTCAGCAACAAGTTCCATTTTAGATTGAAGCTCAGTCAATTCATACCCAAGCTGTTTCATTGTTTCTTTGATGACTTGCTGATGGACATGATCAATATCATATCTATCGTAGTATCTTTCACCTGAAGTGCCTAAACCAGCAGTCAACACAAGACCGGGAGCACCTTGAGGTACTTGGAATCGCGGTGAAATACTGTTGACTCTTGTGCTTTTTTCTTCTTTTGGCAGCGTGTCAAGTGTTTTTAGCCAACTTTCCCATACAGGTCGATTCACAAGCTGCTCATCAACGTAAATATTGGATATAGTGAGTGCTTTTCTACTAGCAATACCTTTCTCGTCTGAACAAAAGGCAGTAAGACGATTCAACCTTTCAAGGAATTGACGGTTTCTTAGAACTACTCCTATTTTTAGTAAACCTGCAACTTTTTGCGTAAGAATCGCATTTAGTAGCAACAACAGATCATGAGGGGTTGCCGCAATAGCAAAGAGTAATGCGAATTGTACAGACATTTGCCAATCAATTGCGTTAGTTTGCTGTGATTCATTCCACCACAAGATAGCAACGACTATACCACCAACGACTATACCTGCAATTCTTAGTATATCAACAAAGAACTTGATCTGATTTTCTGCTACAGTCATCTCATTCGGCATGGTTCTTGTGCTTTGGTCATGCTGATACATTTCCAACTGCTTCCCTGTCCTTACCACAATCGCATGCCCCGTTCCGCTATCTACATAAGTTCCTCCAAATACCATATTTGTCTGTTTTTCAGGTGTTAGTCCGGCTTCCTCTAAATCATTATCAGATTTTTGAGCAGAACCACTACTGCCGAAAAGTGCTGATTCGTTAACTGTCAGCCCCTCAGATTGTACTATTCGCGCATCTGCAGGTATAAAATTACCAGGTTTCAGCAGCAGGAGATCGCCAGGAACAATTTCGCTTGGTGAACACTTCTCCTGCTTGCCTTGACGAATTACTGACACAGTAACATTGAAATGTGTGTTACATTGGTTCTGCTTTTTCCTCAAGTTGATAGCAACGAAAATTGACCAAGATAGTGTAATTATAAAGACACTACCGATAAACACAACTCTTGGTATTTTAAGCGTGTCATTATCAGTTAAAGCAAAGATTACTGCTGTAGCAATCAATAGTAGCAATTTCCAATTAAGCACCTGTTCAAAGAACAGTCCGATTTCTGATTTCACCATTTTAGACTTGTGTTCATTCGTGCCATGACGTTCTCTTGCATTAATTACATTTGCATGGCTCAGACCGTTCTCAAGGTCGGTATTAAAATGGTTCAGCAGGAAAGAGATACTTTCTGCATAGAAATTAGACATAAGTATTCCTAACGATCTAAGTTATAGTACATAATCAAATCGAGGTTTATTACTATAGTCGGGAATCGGCCAGAATTATGTTAACTGGCCTCCTACTATCGGTTTTCTTCGTCATGCGTCCAAACACGCGCTCCTTCTTGGTCCGCACGTATCACCTTTATCTGACATGGAATATTGTGTCTCATAAAGGCAGCTTTCATCTGTTTACCAACTGTTTCCATATTATTCAGACAGAAGGCAGCGATAGTGGGTCCTGCCCCACTCAAAGTAGTACTAAGTGCCCCAGCATCTGATGCAGCGTGAACAACTTCATCAAATCCTGGAATTAGATTACTACGGTATGGTTGATGTAGCACATCCTTCATAGATAAGGATAACATGTCTAACTTTCCCGTAGCGATACTGGCAACAAGTAATGAGCATCTACTAATATTGTAGATAGCATCTGAGAATTTTACCGTGTCTGGTAGAATGTCTCTTGCTTCCTGCGTAGATAGTGTGAATTCAGGAATTGCCAACACCAAGTGAAGATCGGGATCACAATCTAACTTAATCGTGTGAATGTGGTTGCCGTCCTGCACAGAAATAACCATGCCGCCGTAAAGAGAAGCAGCAACATTGTCGGGATGTCCTTCTATCTCTGCTGCAATATTGAGAATGTCTGACAGCGAGAATGGAGCATCACATAATTCATTTGCAGTAAGTAATCCACCAAGTATAGCAGTTCCGCTGCCACCTAACCCGCGAATAGCAGGAATTCCGTTTTCTATACGTAGTCTCATACCCTTCGGTTGCGGTATACCACTACGTTGAAAAATCGTCTCAACAGCTTTAAACCCACTATGTTCTGGCGTGCTTGGAATTTTCTCAGAGTCGACCCCGCTTACGACAACTTCTGTATCCTCACCTATTATTTTCAAGGTGACAGTACTGTAAAGTTGTAATGCGAGTCCTAACACATCAAATCCAGGCCCTAGGTTTGTTGTGCTAGCAGGTATACGCGCTGTTGCTTTACAAGACATACGAGGAACTACCTACATTCACTATATAGTAAAACCTAAAAAGTTGATGACACTTCTTAACACGACGGGCAATGAATTGCCCTACTACGAACGGGTATCTGTTAGTGAATAAGTGTACATTTGATTCTAAGGTTTACTATAACTTATCAATTGCTGTCTCAATACGTTCTAATGCATCCTCAATATTTTCCAACGAATTCGCATAAGAAAGTCGCAGGTAACCGTCTCCAAATTTACCAAAAGCTGTACCGGGTAAGAGTGCAACGCCAACTTCATCCATCAGATAATCAGCCAGTTTTTCGCAAGAGAGAGGAAGCTCAGTTACATTAGGAAAAACGTAAAATGAACCGAGAGGTTTAACACATTTTATGCCATTAATTGCATTTAGTCCATCTACGATGACATCGCGCCGTTTTTGGAATTCCTTTACCATCTGCGTGACAAATGTTTGAGGACCCGTTAGTGCTTCTATACCGGCAATCTGTGTGAATGTTGCCGTACAAGAGTTTGAATTGATCGTCAGACGGGTGATCTTATCAGCAATTTCGCGTGGTGCGACACCATAGCCGAGACGCCATCCTGTCATAGCATAGGTCTTTGAATGTCCATCAATTAGAATCGTCTGTTCTTTCATCCCGGGTAAACTGAGGATGCTTTGATGTGTTCCTTCGTACAGCAGTCTTGAATAGACTTCATCTGTGAGGATGTAAAAGCGATGTTGCTTTGCGAGTTCTGCTATCGCATTAAGGTCTGATGCGGTCAAGGTTCCACCCGTTGGATTCTGAGGGGAATTGAGTATCAGCAATTTTGTGCGGTCAGAAATAGAGTCAACTAAATCCTCAATGCGAAATCTAAAATCTACCTCTTCACGTAATGGTAAGGGAATAGCTTTTCCACCGATAAAATCGATGACGGATTCATAGACGGGGAATCCTGGTTCAGGATAGATCACCTCATCTCCATCATCCACTAATGCTAAAATTGTGAAAAAGATTATCGGTTTGGCACCAGGTGTGACTGTCACTTCATCAGGATGGATATCAATATTTCGGGTTTCAGAAATGTGTTGTGCAACGACTTCACGAAATTCAGGTAGTCCTGCGGAGGGACAATAACCTGTATGACCGTCTTTCATTGCCTTGAATGCTGCTTCACAAACATTCATCGGCGTTGTGAAGTCTGGTTGACCAATCTCTAAATGGATAATATCCTTCCCTTGTGCTTCTAAACTTTTTGCTTTTGCCAACACTTCAAAAGCAGATTCTGTTCCCAACCTACTCATGCGGTTGGCGAAAGTATGGCTATTCAAAACATGCCTCCTCTATATCCTTATTATATCTGTAACCGATCAGACTGTCAATTCCTTCAATACATGTCGTCAGTTAATATTTTAATGGCGTTCCTCTACCCGACCTACATAAGAAGACTTGACAAACACTAAAACGTCGTAGTTATTTAACTTTTAAGATTAGACCGCGTGCCCCTACGATCCAAACGTTATCCTTATCAAGCACAAAGACTCTAATCATTTTTTCTTTACTAATTTTTTCTTCTGTCTCTTCTAATTCCCATTTCTTACCCCCGTTGTTTGTACTAAGAATGACACCGACGCCAAGGTCTCCGCCTACTGCCCATCCAGTATATTTATCGACGAATCTGACGCTTCTAAGGGTCTCGATAGTGCCACTGTCCTGTTCTCTCCATAGTTTCCCGCCGTTTGTCGTGTGAAGAATCACCCCGTTTTCTCCTACTGTCCACCCCACAGAGTCATCAAGGAAAAAGACGTCTTCAAGGATATCCTCTTTTCCGGTTTCTTGGTTTTGCCAAGTTTCCCCACCGTCCGTGGTCATTTGGATGATACTTTTCTGATTTTTTGCTTGTGGATTAACGCGTATGCCTACAATCCAACCTGTGTTTTCATCAATAAACTGTAGCGCACTAAACATACTTGCGGGTTCATCACCTACAGCTCCGACGATGCCGCCATCCAGAACATTCCAAACGCGTCCTCCATTTTTTGTTTTAAGAATAGTATCGGTTTCTCCGACAGCAAAACCTACATTTTTATTTATGAAATATATGCTCCTAAGCGCGGTATCTGCTTTGCTTATTTGGATATCCCAATCTTTGCCATTTGTCGTATTTACGATTAAACCTTTGGCACCGACTGCCCAACCGTTTTCATCATCTAAAAAGTAAATTCCGGTAAGATCAGCACTGATTTTTGTATCCATTTTTTGCCATGTTGCTCCACCATTCATCGTTTGTGCAATGAATCCTGGGTTCTCAAAATCCTCGGCAAGTGCTGACCCAGCTACCCAGCCGATCCCTTCAGATGTGAAGGTAACATCCATATAATCTCTATAATCTGGATCGCTCCTTTGCATAACAACCCATGCAGCGAATACTGGTATAGAGATTATCGCAGTTGTAAGAATTGTTATGAGTAAGATTATTTTTGGTAATGTCAATTGTGACTTTATTTTCTTCATCATTTCTCCTTTATACTTATGGTAGACTTTTAACTATGAATATATACTCTCTATGATATAACGGTTCAATTTATTTTGCAAGTATGATTGTTCCGGTCTTGAAACTTTCTCCGATCTGTAATTGATAAATGTAGATTCCGCTTTCTCCGATTTCACCGTTTTCGTTCCTACCGTCCCATTTCAATTCTGTTTCACCGAGTTCTGCAATGAGAGATTTTATTAGCACGCCATTTAAGTTATAGAGTAGCACACTGAATTCACCTTCAGCATCATCTATTGTTCGAGCTGGAAAAACGACGGTGTTAAAATCGGGGTCGGGTGAAAGGGGGGTGAATGGGTTTGGATACGGTTTATCAAAAATTCGCAGCCTTTTCTGAACAGGTGCGGATTCGTTATCCGCTTCGTCAATTGCCACTATGGCATAAGTAAAACTACCTGTAGACAACTGTCTATTATCTACGAATCTAAGTTCATTCGAAGTGTTGGTAGTTGTATCATTTGACGTTTTTTCTGCTGAAATTTCATTATTTGGGAGCGGATTAAGTGTGTCTGAGTCGGCAGAGCCGAACATAATACGGTACTTTGACACATCACGACTCACACTCGGTTCCCAATAGATTACGATACCTTCTCCTGATATGACGATCCGAATTGCATTCGGTGGTTTCGGTGGTGCTGTGTCTTCAGACACGTTGACGGTTTGTATCGGTGAACGTTCCGATTGTAATATCTTTGTCTTAAAGGCTGTAATCTGATAGGTATGATTTCCCGGTGGTGCATTCACGTCAAGAAAAGTTGTCGATTCGCGTTGTTCAACGTCAATTTGAACATCGTCATCCCTGTATATAACATATCCATTAACATCTAAATCAGTTGACTTTTCCCAGCGGAGTGTTACGTTGTTTTCCCCTGTTTTGTCAGATGTAGCCGTGAAACCTGTTACAGGTGCAGGAGGTACATTTGGAATGACCTGTAGCGTAAAATTATCGTTATTTGGTTTGCCATCGGCTGGACCCGCGCGGATATATTCACCGATTGGACTATCCTCTGTATTGCGTAATCTTGCCCTGAACATTTTCTCTCCGACGTTATTCGGAGTACGACAGTCAAAAGCAATTTCATATTCAGAGTTCTGAAAATCGATGATGGGTTCGTTGAGAACAACACGTAAGACATTTCCACCAGAGGTTTCAACTCTTGCAGCCAGTTCTACTCTATCTCTCAAGATATGCTTGAAATCTGGCACTGTTGTTTGAAAACCTGACGGCATTGTAATTTCAATAATCATTATTTCTTCGCCGGTTACTGCCTGTGATCTGTCAATTACGAGTGTCACAAGAAGCGTCACTGTTGAACTTGCTGGAACTATACCTTTCGTTTCACCGTCAACGTTTATTTCACCGATAGAGGTGACGGCTCCAAAACTGATGTGTGTAATGAAGAAGCAAATAATCAATAGAGAAATAAGAACTGCGTTTTTCATTATGTATGATCCTTAGAGTTAGAATGATTTACCAATGTTGTAGCACGGGGAATGCCATTGGGCGAATGCGCGCATGGCATTCACCATGATTCATACCGTTAATTTCACTTTCCAGTTTGCGCCCATTTGACACAAACTAAAAGTTTGTGCTACATAGGTGGCAACTTGAGTTAGAATAAGAGGTTTATTGAAAACCGTTGTGTTGTGTTGTTCTGTAGGTCACCTGTCAGAAGTTGAAATCCGTAGTCAAGTTGCAATGCTGTCCCACCGATAGGAACCTTTGCACTGCCACCGAGATTTACGGTTGTCACTGAATTATCATCACTTATCATCCCAAAACCGCCACGAACAGCGATGGCATTATTGATCCAGATTTCTACACCTCCACGCGTAGTTACCACGCCATCGCGCGCATTAAGTTCAACAATTGCTAATGTGTTCTTCAATACGTTGCTGATTGCTTCTCCTTGTGCACTCATTTCGGCTATTGATTCAAGTCTGTAAACGATACCTGCGCGTATATTCTGAGGTATTGTATCTGTCTCTGCCTCGGAAATACTAATATCTGCTGGCACTAAATTCTCCGCAGATATCCCGATGTGTAGATCATCAATAGGCTTTGCCATCAGGCCAATGTCAAAAGAAAATGTCGAGCTTGATGTCTGAGCAAAGTATGGATTCTCTTTTACAGATTCATTCGCTTCATCGTAGGATGTACTAAAATACTTTAGGTTAACGCCAATCCCTATTTGCTTGATAACTGTCCTTGCATAAGAGAAACGAAACGTCTGTTCGTTGTAAATACCAGAATCTTCAGATAGAAAACCGACATCTGCTCCAATTGTACCTATACGTCCAACAGGTAACACAGCGGCAATAATTGAGTAATTGACGAGTCCACTAAAACGTTGTGCATAAGTGGCACCCAAATGAATATTATTAACATAAGCTAATCCTGCAGCATTGTAATTTGCAGCATTGCTATCATCTGCCAGTGCGACAAAAGCACCACCGAGACCAAGTGGACGCGCTCCCACACCTATATCATTAAAAGCACCGAATACAGGTTGTGTAAAGAGTAAGGTCAGTATTAAGACATAACAACATCTGATTTTTGTTTTTAGCATTTTTTCTCCTATGGTTTGCCTGTCATTGGAACAAAACTGACTCCTGTAATTTTTGTTGTGTTGACTTTACCAGCCCTTTTCTTTAATAAAAACAGATCCTGTAAATCAGTACCAACCGGAACAATCATTCTTCCACCTTCAGCGAGTTGTTGTGTTAGGCGGTGTGGTGTTCTTTTAGGTGCAGCTGCAACCAGCACACAATCATACGGAGCGTGTTCAATCCAACCGTAATAGCCATTGCCTTTTTTAAAATGAATGTTATGATAGTTGAGCGTATTCAGTCTCGCTTCAGCTGCTTCTGACAGTTCTGCTATGATTTCAACGGAAAATACCTCTTTTGCTAATTCAGCTAAAATTGCGGTTTGATACCCGCACCCGGTTCCAATTTCAAGTACTTTAGAATTCGCTCCTAATTCCAGTAATTCTGTCATTAGAGCTACGATGTAGGGTTGTGAAATAGTTTGACCTTTGTCTATTGGAAGCGGTTTATCGTCATAAGCCCACTTTCTGTATTCCGGTGAAACAAACAGATGACGTTGAACTTTCCGCATTACTGCCAATATATCAGGATTCTCAATACCCCGTTTCTCAATCTGGTTTCGAACCATCTTCTGTCTGACGTTCGTAAATCCATCGGCTGGTGTCATTGTTTATCATCCTTCACGTATCATTAGAGCCGATTCATTTTATTTACGGGTTCACATCGATTTCATAAGGCATCAATAGAAACATATTGTGTTTCTTTATGATCTCAATCAGTTTTAGATTTCCGTTATGCTCCAGAAACGCAATGATGTTTGATAGGAACGGTATCTTCATGGTAGATATAAAGCTTGAATACCCAAAGAAAGTTGATAACCATGATACCCTTGGCAATCTAACGATTTCAACAGTCTTGTCATTTAGTCCCATCCGTTGTTTCGCAATTGCAAGTGCTTTGTCTAATCCACCAAGTTCGTCCACCAATCCTATCTCTTTTGCTTGTCTTCCTGTCCATATACGTCCACGAGCGATTTGATCTACTTCGGGTGCGGTTAGATTCTCTCTACCGTGTGCAACTTTTGTGATAAAATCATCGTAAATCTCTTTGAGTTGGATTTTTAGATTCTCCTTCTGTTCTGGTGTAAAATCACTAAAATTACTAAAGAAATCAGCATTTTTACCGCGTGTCATTATCTCCTTTTTGATGCCAATCTTCTCATACAATCCCTTTAGACTATGCTTGCCACCGATAACCCCAATCGAACCTGTTAGTGTACCGGGTTCAGCGACAATCGTTTCCGCGGGGACAGCAATATAGTATCCACCAGAGGCTGCAACATCCCCCATAGAAACAATAAGCGGCTTTCTCGCTGTGAGGCGCATGAGTTTATGCCATATTATATCTGCTGCAACGACTAATCCACCAACGCTGTCAATTCGGAGCACTACGGCTTTAATTGAATCATCTGTTCTACAGTGATCTATAGCACGTGAGATTGTCGCTGCTCCCATGACGGAACTGCCGGTCAAGAGATCATAAAAACTCTCACCTGTCAGCATCATCCCCTTCGCTTCAATGACAGCGATTTTTGGTTTGGGAACAGACCAATCTTGTGGATACAAACTGCTGCTTAGGTATTCATATAATCTAAGATGTCTGACATCTCTTTTCACAAGTCTTTTGATCACATTCTCTAACTGGTCCTCATATAGCAGTCTATCAACAATCTTGGACTTGATTGCTTGATTCGCAGTGAAAGGTCCACTGTCAATCTTCTTTTTTACGGTTTCAGGTGTCCATCCGCGTGCTGTTGCAATATCTGTTGTCAGTTGGTCATATAAATCATCAAGAATAGCGTTCATGTTTTCACGATGCTTCTCTGACATATCTTTGCGAGTGAAGACTTCGGATGCAGATTTATATTCACCAAAATGGTCAAGCTCTGCCTGGATACCGAGTTTGTCCAACACATCTCTATAGAAGGAAAGTTCGAATTTCAGTCCGACAAGTCGCACATCAGCACTCGGGTGCATATAGATGGCATCACATGCAGACGCAACGATATAATCCCCTGTGGAACAGTAAGTGATATAACAGACAACGATTCTTCCTGATTTCCTGAAATCTATGATGGCATCACGGATTTCTTGCAGACGTCCCATACCAAACTTTATACCTTTTAGTCGGATCAACACACCAGCGACATCTTTGTCCGATTTTGCGATACGGAGTGTTCTCTCCAGCTGCGACATCTCTAAGTGAAGAAAAACACGTTTCCGTGATATCGGTTTCGTAATGGCGGCGGTTGTAAAATGGAAGTATCCAACACCTGTATCTGATGTGCTGTTTTCATCAAAGTAGTTGACAGACCCAATACCGAAATTACCGAGATTGATTCCAAACCGTATATCATAACTCTTATCACTGTTGTATGTTCCACGGAGCATGAGTTCTCTAATGGGACGGATTTCAACACCGTAGCTAAAGTCTAAACCGGATACATCTTGCAATTTTCGCATGTCGACGGAAAGTGTTGTTCTCCATGTTCCAGGTCGCAGTGCAAATCCGATATCGTAAGTTCTTCCCAATTTCTGATTATTTATTTTCGGTCTATTAAGGTCGCGTCCGATTGCGCCAATTGAAAAGTATCGCCTACGATACATTAAACCTATAGAGATTGACTTATAGTCATCAAAACCTTCACTGTCCGAGTTGATCCAGCTATAACTTGTCCCCCAATACAAAGCACTGCCGAGATGATGTCCTGCGGAGAGATTGTAACGTGTAAAATCGATCTCTTCTGTCGCGTTCGCAAATTCCATGCTAAAACCTGTGTTTGGTGCAGCGATGAAGAATGCATCATCATTTGGCAACGTACTGCCATACGTTCGTAGATAGTAGAGGTTTAATGCGCGCCTAGTGCCTAAACCAGCAGGATTGAAGAAGGTCGCTAACGCATCATCGCTCATCGCAACAGAATTTGTTGGAAGATTGCTGCGTGTTTTGGTTTGGGCTACTGTAGTTAGGATAGGAAACAAACTACAGAGTATAAGGATGTAAACAAAGTGTTTCTGTATACGCAAAAGATTTTCCTATGGGTGTTGAAATCTATTAATTACGTTACCATGTATCAAGATTATTGGCAAGAGAAAAAGTGTTGAATGTGATGAATAGGTGAAGGGTGTATAGTTTTTGTAGAATTCTCTCCATGTTGAATTATGCATAAGAAATTTGGTTTTTTTATAATATTTATAATCATTTTTGGATATGAAGGTAGGAAGTTAAGTAACAAAAACTTTACATCCCCATAGAGAAGTAAAAATAACTTACTTGAAATAACGCATCATTTAAGATATAATATTACTATACCGATATGTTTGAGGCGTGTAAATTTGCTTAGAGGCGTTATGTTGAGGTGGTATCGGAACATTACTTCTACTTACCCGACCAGTCGGTTAATGCTCATCTATTTCAGTGTTGGCGTAGTCATACTGGTTTTTGTATTTACGTATTATACGCGTCAAATTTCGGATTTAAATGCTGAAATAGAGTCACAAATAGAAATTTTTGTGAACCTTGCGATTGAATTACCGAGTATTGAAGATCGGGAGTTGCAAGTGCGTCTACTTTCAGTTATGCGGCAGGAACTTTATGCTGAGAATAGGGTGCGTCGGTTTTCTTTTATTATAACCGACGCTGATGGAAATGTTGAGATTTCTCAAGGTGTTGATACAAAGTTAGATGAAAAAGTCAACGAAGATGGTACTATTTCGTTAACAGATACAGAGAAAGCACTGTTACTCTCATCTTTGAAACGGATGAGAAGTAAGAATGAACCGAGAAAAATACCGTTCCTTCAAGAAGATAGAAAAATTGCGGGATATTTCTACTATGGCGATGTGGCACCGAGTGAGATGGCACAACTCCCATTCGCAATAACGGATACTGATAAAACGCCGCAAAAATGGCAGATGTGGAACGATGTACTCACTGCCGAAAAGGCGACTCTTGAGGAGAAAGAACGCGCAAAGACATTCGTTCAAAATACACTTTCTTTCGCAGCAATTCAGACTATACCCGAATGGCAAGAAGGTTATTTCTACTATGAGATTAGATCGTTTTACGGTTTATTGGTAACACCCATTGTATTGGCAGTTGTTTTCTTGCTTTTTGGTTTTGGCTCCCTGCTGATCTATATGCGGATAAAATCTTATGAACATGCAGCAATATGGGGAGGATTAGCCAAAGAGACCGCACATCAACTTGGCACACCTATCTCGGCTCTGTTAGCATGGACTGAACTATTAGATGAACACAGTGAGGAAACAGGTGACAGAGTCCTTGAGGAACTATCTGCAAACATGCAGAACGACCTTGAACGACTGCAGAAAACAACTACAAGATTTGGCTTGATCGGCACTGAACCAACTATGACTGAGGTGGACCTTGCAGAGGTGCTCGCCGAAGTTCTAACATACTTTGAAAAGCGATTACCTCAGATTAGTCGGGATGTTGATATCGGTATTACACCTTATAATGTGCCTGTTATTACGGGTAATGCACAATTGCTACAGTGGGTCTTTGAAAACTTAATTCGGAACTCATTGGATGCAATGCAAAAAGAGGTCGGACATATTGAAATAGAACCTGAATATGACACTCGACATAAGCAAGTGATCATACGTTATTCGGATAACGGAAGTGGTATTGCAGCAGAAAATCAACGGACAATATTTGAACCGGGTATGACAACAAAAACGCACGGTTGGGGACTTGGGTTGACTATCGTACGACGTATTATTAGAGACTATCATCACGGTAGTATAAGGTTAGTAGAAAGTAGTTCTGATGGAACTACATTTGAAATTCGTCTGCCGTGTAATGTAGCTTAGCGTGTATTAAGGAAAGAAAATGCAACAGAAATCACACCAAATACTATGGATAGACGATGAAATAGAGGCATTGCTACCGCATAGACGTTTTCTTGAAACACGCGGATATGTCGTCACCGCTGCTACGAATGGGGAAGATGGGATTGAATTGCTGAAGCAGCAAAAAACTGGCTACGATGCAATCTTACTTGACCAAGTGATGCCCGGGAAAGACGGCATGGCAACATTGGATGTTATCCGGACAATTAACACACAGGTTCCTGTAATCCTCGTAACACAGTCCAGTGATGATAAATTTGTTGATGTCGCCCTCGGTAAACAGGTGACAGATTTTTTGGTAAAACCGATTGGAGTTGCTCAGATTGCTTCTACACTCAAACGCGTACTCGAACAGCAACACATAGTGGAAACGCAAATACCGGGTCGTTACACCAATGATTTTAATACGATTAGCACACTAAAGGCATCACAACCGGGTTGGCAAGATTGGATTGATATCTACGTCAAATTACTTAAATGGGATCTACAATCTGATCGGTTAGCCGAACAGGGGTTACAAGAGACACACTTGGAGCAGAAAAAAGAGTGCAACACCGAATTCTCTGATTTTGTAGCATTGAATTATCCAGAATGGGTTAACGGTGGTGTGGATAGACCCCCGTTATCTGTAGATGTTTTGGACCGTCATGTGTTGCCATTACTTAAAGAGAATGTTCCGATCTATTTTATAGTCGTAGATTGTTTTCGTCTTGACCATTGGATGGCGATAGAATCGCTATTGTATCCATATTTTTCCATTAATTTAGACTATAGTTTTTCTATTTTACCGAGTGCAACAATGTATTCTCGGAATGGTCTATTTAGCGGGTTATTTCCTGCCGATTTAGCAAGGAATTACCCAGAATACTGGCAGGAGAAATCGGACAATGGCACAAGTACAAACCAGTATGAACGACAATTACTTGAGGCGTATTTAAAGAGAAACGGCATCAGTATCAAACCTGGTGTTAAGTATTTTAAGATTTTTGATTTACGCGGTGGCAGTGAATATAAAAAACGGGTTGCTGCAGCGGCACAAGTCAGTTTATCTGCGTTGGTTGTGAATTTTATAGATATTTTAACGCATCAACGTTCACAATCAGAAGTACTGCAACAACTGGCCCCTGACGAACCGGCATTTCGTGCTTTGGCGCGCTCTTGGTTTGCACATTCATCCCTTTACGATATTTTACGGATAATAGCTGATCAAGGGGTACATGTTGTGCTTACGACAGATCACGGTTCAGAGTTCTGCAATCGTGCAACTCGCGCGTATGGCAATCGCGATACAAGCACAAGCCTCCGCTTCAAAATCGGGAATAATTTAGGATGTGATGAGAACCAAGCCGTGTATATTTCAAAGCCAGAGGAATATCGGCTACCAGCCGAAAACGCGAGCAAGGATTATATTCTCGCAAAAGACGATTATTATTTCGTCTATCCAAACGAATTTTATAAATATAAACGGCAGTTTCAGGGAGGGTTCCAACATGGGGGTATCTCAATGGGAGAACTGATAACCCCTGTGGTTACGTTGACACCACGGAAAGAGTAGGTGTGAATTGCAAACAATCATAACACGGAGAGAGATTATGATCTTTTATTTGAAAGTTTATCATCAGAACCTTGAGAATCCTATGTACAGTAAATCTATTGCTGTATTGCAATTGCGACTAATGAACTCTTCTTTCTCAGTGCTGCCGCTTATTCATCAAAACGAATTGACTAACCGAGATGTTTTTTTACGGAAAGGCATGATAGGAGGTAAAGCTGATAATGGAAAAGGAGATACTGATTTCTGACGATGAGTATGAAACGCGATGTGCTGTATTGGAGGAAGGCGTATTAAATGAAATTCAGATTGAACGAAAAGCGGTAAAACCTGTCTTAGGGAATCTATATAAAGGACGGGTCGAAAATGTATTACCGGGCATGCAGGTCGCTTTTGTCGATATAGGTTTAGAACGACATGCTTTCCTACACATATCTGATCTGAAATATAACAACTCAATTAACGGTAGTGGGGAGGATGGATTGCCAACAGTAGACCTACAGGCGACACCACCAAACAAGTCGCGGGGCGGCAGAGGTTTTCCTTACCTAATTACTGACCTTATTTCAAAGAGAGAAGAGATACTTGTTCAAGTTTGTAAAGAACCTATAGGTAGTAAAGGAGCACGTGTTACGAGTAATATCACACTGCCAGGACGTTATGTTGTCTATCTGCCGAATTCATCTACTATCGGTGTTTCCCGCAGGTTAGAGTCGGAAAGTGAACGTGATCGATTGCGGGACTTAGCACAGAACTTGAAGGCAGATGTTGATGGCGGCTTTATTATTCGAACCGCTGCTGAAGGACTGAGTGAAGAGGAATTTGGCGCAGAAATCCGATCACTGATCAATCAGTGGAAGCAGGTGGGGGAAAGGGCAAAACGTGAGTCTGCACCGAATCTAATTCTTAAAGATGTAAGTTTCGCGAATCGTATTGTTCGGGACATGCTTACAAAGGATGTTAAACAACTTCTGATCGATTCACAATCTGGGTATAAGGAAACAGTTGATTATGTCACCTCAATAATGCCGAATATGCTGGATCGGATTTCTCTGTACAAAAACGACACTGCACTTTTTGAGGCGTACGGCGTTGAGGAGGAACTACAGAAAGCACTTAGTGAGAAAATTTGGCTTAAGTGTGGTGGACATATAATCATTCAACAAACGGAAGCGATGGTGTCTATTGATGTAAATACTGGCCGTTTCGTTGGACAATCTGATCCAGATAATACGATTCTAAGTGCCAATCTTGAGGCTGTTGATGAAGTCGTGCGTCAAATTCAGTTACGCGACTTGGGAGGGATTATCGTTGTTGACTTTATTGACATGGAGGCACATGCACATCGGAAGCAGGTGTTCAAAATCCTGCGAGAAGCACTGCGAAAGGATAAAGCCCGGACAAACATCCTCCATTTTTCTGATTTAGGCTTGGTTGAAATGACGCGTCAACGCACCCGTCCGAGTCTATCTACTTTGCTTACAGAACAGTGTCCTTACTGTGAAGGTCATGGTACAATTCTCTCTATTGAAACTGTCGCGATAAGGTTATTCCGTGCGATAAAAACCGCATATCAACAGACGCAGCAATCTAAGCTGCGTATTCTCGCGAATGATCACATCATCTCACATATCAACGCACAGATGTATACGAAATTGCGAGAACTTAAGCGGAATCTAAAACTGGAATTGACCCTTGAACCTGACGCTGACCTGCACCTTGAGGATTATCGCATCTTCGTCGCTAACGGTGAGGAACTATATTTAGATTAGCAAGCGTGAAGTTGCACCGGAGGAACTTATGCAAGAATCTAAAACTTACCAACGACAACGAGAAAGGTTTTTCAGAGAAAACACAATTGATAATACTTTAGCATTGCTGCAAGATCGATTTCATCCTGAGGCTGTGAGTGCTGTTAAACCTCTCCTTCACAGCATCAAAGACGTGCCAAGACTCAAGCAGTTGCACCTTGCTGCCTCAAAAGTTCCGAACATAGAAACCTTTTCACAATTGCTCTGTGAATAGCAACATTGCGGTATAAGGATACGAGGAACTTATGCAAGAGTCTAAATTTACCAACTCATACGCGAGAGAATTGTCAGAGAAACTACCATCAAGCACATCTCAACAGTGCTTAAAGCAAGATTCTCAGTAGATATTGTGAATGCCTTAACTCCCGTGATTCAGAACATTAGCGATTTGCAACGACTGGAAGAACTGCACACCGCCGCAGCAAAGGTGCAAAACATTGAAGACTTCACGCAACTGCTAAACAGATAAACCGAACACCTAAAAGAAAAATCTTGACGATTTTACCATTGATTTGAAAGGAAATTTTAAAATGGAATTGACTGTCAAATTGACAACTGAACAAGTTATTGATTTTATCCGACAAATGCCTGGAGAAGAAAGGCTGGCAGCCATTCTTGCACTTGCAGAGGAATCTTTGCCTGGGCGTGCTGAACGAATGAAGTCCCTTGAATCAAATGTTCGAGAACTTTGTGCTGAACGAAGGTTAGATTGGAACACAATGACAGATGAAGAACGTCAAGATTTCATCAATGATGTTGTCCACGAGGACCGTCAATGCGCCCAATAGTTGTTTACGATACAAATTCAGTGAAAATGAAGTAGCAACGAAACAATACGATTACTTACCGATTAGTCAACTATCAGGGTTTTGTTATAATAAACCAAAAATCTCTTATCCTGAAAATCATGGTTCAGACAATTAACCAAAACTTTACACACCCTCACACGTTAAAAACATTTGACTTTTGAAGGGAAATATGGCATAATGTAATTGTCCGAATGACAATTTATAGACGAATAGGTGCGTCTGAACCCTTTTTAGTTACAATCTAACACAATTTGTAAAAAAGGTAAAAAAAGAACATCCCTGAAATTGGATAAAAGGAGTTCTACACCTAAAAGGAGTGGAAGCAAAATGTATGCAGTATTTGCAAGCGGAGGGAAGCAGCATCGTGTTGAGGTAGGAAACCTTATTGATGTAGAAAAATTGGACAATGCCGTTGGTGAAACGGTTACCTTTCCTTCCGTTTTAGCGATTGCCGGTGAAGATGGTCAACTGCAAACGGGTACACCATACCTTGAGAACACGTTTGTTACCGGTGAAGTGATTGAGCAAGGACGTGCAAAGAAGCTCATCGTTTTTAAGTCGAAACGAAGAAAAGGTTACAAACGTAAGTTAGGTCACCGTCAATCATACACAAGAATTAAAATTACTGCGATTGGCGCAGAGGAGGTTGAATCTGATGGCACATAAGAAGGGTGGCGGAAGTACACGTAATGGTCGTGATAGTATAGGCAAACGGCTTGGTGTCAAAAGGTTTTCAGGTAACTATGTAACTGCTGGTAGTATTCTCGTACGGCAACGTGGGACGCATTTGCATGCTGGGAATAATGTCGGTGTGGGTAGGGACTATACGCTTTTCTCAAAAATAGATGGGTATGTCTGGTTTGAGCGAAAAGATAAATATCGCCGCAAGGTGAGTGTCTACACAGAACGTCCTGCCTATTAGAACGTTTTTATAGTAAAACTTAGAATTAAAATTTACACTTATCGTTAACAGATACCCGTTCAATTCAGAATACCAAACGGTATTCTGATGGCTGGCCCATTTTTAGATGGTCTGCCCGCAACAATTCATGGTTTCCCTCGTTACAAGAAGTGTCATAATAATTTTAGGTTTCACTATACGAAAGAAGCCTCACCTCTGTGTGGGGTTTTTTGCTTATTGTTTATTGCGTTGCATATTTGTTTGGTTTTAAGCTAATGCTTAGTCAAGTGTCTTTTGATGGCATAAAAAAGTCGGGAATCGGAGTTCCCTCCTACAATACAAAAGATTCTGCAGGAGCGATCTCCGAATCGCGACCTACAATAGTATGTTGACTAAGCACTAACCTGTTATTGGACGTTTTCCTATACAACTTACTGCTATTTGGGTGATAACATGAAATGGATATATCCGATTCTGATTCTATTATTTACAGTTGGATGTGCAAACAAGCCAGTTGAGGAACTGGCGATTGAATACATGGGAAATGCGCGTCTGAGTATTGCGGCTGCGGAAAAAGTTGGCGCGCGGGATGTTGCTGTCGCAGACATAAACTCTGCAGATGAGATGCTTGTCAACTCCGAAAACGCTTTACATTTTGGGGATGTTGAACGAGCATATCGGCTTGGATTACGTGCCTATCTCCACGCACGCATTGCAACAGAGAAATCTTTGGCAGTTCGTTTGGAATCACAATTACAGGAAACACAGGCGGAATTACAGCTGCGGAAAGAGGCTACTGAAGAAGCAAAAAACAGACTGGAAGAACTAAAAGCTGGACGCACGACACCAGAAAATTAGAGGATTCATAAGATGCGGATTATTCTTGTGTTGATGATACTATATTGTCTGATCAGTTTCGGTTGTGTGGCTGAAAAGATAGATATCGTTCTTCTTGAGACGCAGCTGCAAAATGGACAGAAAGCCGTTTCCGATGCAAAAGCATTAAATGCTGAACAGCTTGCAGCCGACGAATACGGTCGCGCAATGAAACTCTTGAGGTATGCTAAGCAGGCACAAGAGAACGGCGATATTGCAAAGAGCATGGAATTTGCCAATCAGGCTGAACTTGTCGCACGGATCGCATTGTATCAGGCGAAGCAGCAACAGATACGGGAACAGATTGCTACAATTCGGGAACAGATCTTTCAAGAACTCATTTCAGAAAGAGATTATGAATATGATCTGCAGAAGTTACTTAATGAGATAAAAACTGAAGAATATGAACAAGCGTTGAAAGAAATCCAGGAAGAGAAACAACGGACAGGTTCACTCTCAACGGATCTTACAAAGACACAAGATGTGCTCCGTAGAACAGAAATCCGTATTCCTCTCACAGCTGCTGAATTGCTTGTCACCTTTGCGAAGCAAGTATATCCTGATATTGAAGAAACTGCCGATTATGAACGCGTACAATCTACAATTGCTCGTGCCACATCTCACTTACAACGAAAAGAGTTTACTGAAGCAGAGAAAGCAGCATTAGAATCAAAGACTCAAGCAAATGACCTTTTTGAACAAGCACTGCAAAAACAGAAACTACGTTTTGCTGCTGAGACCTCATCGCTCATTGCCATAGAACGTGCGGATGTAAAAATCAAGCATGCAGAATCACTCAATGCGGACATCCACGCACCTGAACCATACAAAAAAGCACAAACGCAATTAGTAAACGCGAGAAATGCTCATAAAGATAACAACTTTAAGGTTGCCAGTCAAATGGCTGAAGAAGCTGAAGAGACAGCGAATACTGTAATTTCTACTTCAGAAGTCGCTGAATTTCGAATTCGTGCAAAGAAGGAACTTGAGGAAAAGATCACACGCGCGAAGAATGCTGTGGCAAGTCTAAAAGAAGCTGTTACACAAAACATTAACACAAGAGTTCCTAAATTAGCACCGCAGTTGTATGAACTGGCTACGGCAGCACTTGTAAACGCTGAAACGGCACTTGCCAATAAGGAGTACACTGCCGCCGAAGAAGCTGCACTGCGGGGAAACGATTACCTGCAACGTGCTATTAAAAAAACTGAACAGCATGACACGGATCAGGCAGCTTTAGTTGAAGCAACGAAACAGATACCAAAAGCAGCTATCATTGAACGTGAGGAAGGTGTACTGATTAGGATAAGTGGGAATCTATTCGCTACCACGAGTACGCGTCTCAGAGAGGATTATTTTCCTACGTTTTTGAAACTCGCTGAAATACTGCAACAAGAGGCGTTTAAAGATTATGCTGCTAAGATTGAAGGACATACTGATTCGCTCGGAGCCGCGGGTGCTAATAAGGTACTAACTGAAAAAAGGGCAAACTCTGTAAAAACTTACTTGATTAGCAAAGGTAAGGTATCTGAAAGTCGTCTGACTGCAGTTGGACATGGTGAAACTCAACTCATTGACGAGGATTCGCAGGAAAAAAACCGTAGAATCGATATTATTATATTTAGACCGGAATGATGTGTTGTCGTGTATTTAAAATAAAAATAAGGTAAAGGTTATCAATTATATTGACCCGTTTACAGATTGCACCTTATGTTGTCAATCAGATTGCTCAAAGTCTGTTCGGTGATAGATACATTATTATCTATGAAAACACGATACAGTTCCATAATCATTGTTACCATGTGCGGACGATTGATTCTGAAGAACATCCCTATAGAGGTTACTACTATCTACAGGATGCGAATACGGACTTAGCCATGTGGAACGATGTGGAATTCGCACCTCTTGGGTTTTATGGTGCGATTTTTGAACCAGAAACAGGAAACATTATTGATTGTGAGCCTTGACAACGGGCGAGGTGACCTCGCCCCTACGCTGGGTGGTCTTCGTTATCGTTGTATGAGGCGAAATGTCTCATTAATTATTAACCTTACTATAAAGCAAAAGTGTTGTAAGGAAACCAATTCTAAATTCAAATTAAATCCTACCTGAGAACCCGCTATTGGCAAACGGAGAAATGACATGACGCGAGACGCGATTGTCGTATTAGACTTTGGCTCGCAGTATACGCAGTTAATTGCACGACGTATACGGGAACAACAGGTCTACTGCGAAATTCATCCTTATACCTTGCCGTTGAGTGCCATTAAAGAGTTGGCACCAAAAGGCATTATTCTATCTGGTGGTCCCGCCAGTGTCTATGACAAAGATGCACCAAAAATTGATGCTGAACTGTTTTCGCTTGGGATTCCTGTATTAGGTATCTGTTACGGCATGCAACTGATTGCACATCTATTAGAAGGCGGTAAAGTCTATCCTGCCACAGAACGGGAGTATGGAAACGCGCAGTTGCAGATCACAGACGCATCAGAACCCCTCTTCGCTGGATTGCCTTCCCATATAACCGCCTGGATGAGTCATGGGGATAAGATAGACAGGCTGCCAGATGGGTTCCGTACAATTTCCAATACCGCCAACTCTCCAATTGCTGCTATGGTCAACTCGGAAGGAACCTTATACGGGATACAATTCCATCCTGAAGTTGAGCATACACGTGATTCGGATAAGATCCTGTTTAACTTTGTTCGGAAGATATGTGGTTGTGCAGCTACATGGACAATGGGTGCCTTTATCGCAGAAGCCACAACAAATATCCAAGAAAAGGTCAAAGATGAAAAGGTACTGTGCGCGGTTAGTGGTGGTATAGACTCCATGGTGCTGGCGACACTGCTTCATCAGGCAATCGGTGACGCTTTAGTATCTGTTTTTGTAGACAATGGCTTACTGCGGCATAATGAAGCAGAGCAAGTGTTGGCAACGTGTAAAGCCTTAGGTATAAACATCACATTCGTAGAAGCTGGGGAGTCATTTCTAAATGTCTTAGCGGGTGTTGTAAATCCAGAGCAGAAACGCAAGGTTATCGGAGCACAGTTCATAGAAACCTTTAGATCAGCTGTGAAAGAGTTGGGACCGTGCCGATTTCTTGCACAAGGGACGTTATATCCGGATGTTATTGAGAGTGTCTCGACCAAAGGTCCCTCTGTCACGATAAAGACACACCATAATGTGGGTGGCCTCCCGCCTGATATGCCGTTTGTTCTGATTGAACCTTTCCGGGAACTCTTTAAAGACGAAGTCCGGGCAGTTGGAGCAGCGTTAAACATCCCTGCCCATGTTCTTGGGAGACATCCGTTCCCAGGTCCAGGTCTTGCAGTAAGGATTATCGGTGAGGTAACACAGGAACGATTAGCGGTCCTCCGTTTGGCGGATGATATCTTCATCAATGAAATAAAGGAAGCGGGTTTGTATGATGATATCTGGCAAGCATTAGCGGTACTATTACCTGTTAAAAGTGTAGGGGTAATGGGAGATGAACGGACCTATGAAAATGTGGTTGCATTACGTGCTGTCACCAGCAGTGATGCAATGACTGCGGATTGGGCGAGGATACCCAACGATGTATTGGCAAGAATTTCCACCCGCATTATCAATGAAGTACAAGGTATTAACCGCGTTGTCTACGACATTAGTTCAAAACCCCCGAGCACAATTGAATGGGAGTAATGCGGGTGAAAGTACGATGTTACGTTGATATCTCAACGGGCAATGAATTGCCCTACTACGAACCCATCTGTTTGTAGTAGGGCAATTCATTGCCCGTCGATTGCCCAAAGGATTTTTTACTCTTCACTATAAAGTCAGTTCTGGTAAACTGTAGCAGCTGCACTTACGGCGGTACCAGAATCAACGTTATATCCAAGTTCTATTAGCAATTTCTCAATGGCGTTTAATACGAGCAGGACATTCTGTTCATTTGCAGCGTCCCCCATAAGTCCTATCCGCCAGGCTTTTCCTGCAAATATACCTAAGCCGCCACCGATTTCAATGTTGTAATCTTGAATAAGTCGTTTACGGACGGTAACATCGTCAATTCCTTCTGGAATTCGGAGTGTTGTTAGCATGGGGGCGCGATAGTTTTCTGCTGCAGCAGGTTGTAAACCGATTGCCTTAGCACCAGCGATCAAAGCGCGAGCATTACGCTCATGCCGTTGGTAACGAGCGCTTTCTCCCTCCTCAATTACTATACGTAGTGCTTCGTGTAGTGCATAGACCAGAGTCATTGAAAGCGTATGATGGTATTTTCGTGTGTCCCCCATCCAATATTCTGCCAGCAATGTGGCATTTAGATAAAAACTCTGAATCTTTGACTTTCTGTTCTGAATAACTTCAACTGCTTGATCGCTAAAACTAATTGGAGAAAGACCTGGAGGTCCTGCAAGACATTTCTGCGTACAACTGTAAGCTATATCAATACCACGTTTATCTAATTCCACGGGTTGTCCACCAAGTGATGTAACACAGTCTGCCAAGAACAGTGCTCCGTTATCGTGTGCGATTTCAATAATATCCTCTAAGGGTTGCAGAATTCCAGTAGAGGTCTCACCGTGTACTACAGCAACAAGTTTTGGCGTAACTTTTTTGCACGCATTAGCTATCTGTTCCGGTTCAATAATCTGTCCCCATTCAGCGTTAACGGAGGTGACAACTGCTCCACATCGTTCGGCAATATCCGCTATTCTTCCGCCAAAATAACCGTTTATACCCACAATAACAGCATCATCAGGTTCAATTATGTTTGTCAGAGCTGCTTCCATCCCTGCTGTACCGGTGCCAGATATCGGGAAAGTGAGGGTATTGTTGGTGCCGTAGACTTGCCGTAACATATCTACGGTTTCATCCATCACCTTTACGAAGTCATTATCTAAGTAACCGAGCATTGGTGTTGTCATTGCTTTGAGTACACGTGGGTTTGCTATGGTGGGGCCTGGTCCAAGTAGGATCCGGGGTGGTACTCTTAATTCACTTTGCACTACTGATTAACTCCTTTCTAATAAAACTGGACAGAATAATAGGGACAGGTGCTACACCTGTCCCTATGCAGTACGTTGTTGCTTGTCCTAAAAATTAATTGCCACCCGTAGGTTCTTGGCGTTCAGGTATATTCTTCGCTCTCATGTATGCAAGAACTTCTGCCGCCTCACGACTGCAGTAATCAATTGCATCTTTGACCTGAGCATCACCGGGACTCTCAACATTATATTTTTTAGGCAAGAATCTGTAATAATATAATGCATCTGCAAAATAGTGTTCCTCTTTATCCGCCAGCATTGTATAGGCATCACCTAATCTACCGTAGGCAAGGTCTCCATACTTGGTAGTACTATACTCTTTTGCGATTGACTTGAACATCTCAATTGCTGCTTCAATATCAGACTTTTTACCTGCTCTCCCTGCCTTCTTGAGTGCATCATCGGCTTGTTGATATTCGTTATGTGCAAGGAAGCTGGCAGTGTCATCTCGGAAACCTTCTGCGATGCTCTTGGATTCATCACTGAGCCCGGGAGATGCCATTGCGCGTTCATAGTTCTCGATTGCGAGGCGGAACAGACGAATTCGCTCAGTTTGTTCAAGCTCTTTGTCTAATGCGGAATTATAGTGTTTATTTCCGATATTGATAAAGGCTTCACCAGCGAATTTGCTATTCTGAAATTCTTCTACAAGGATTTCATTCGTCTCAAACAGCTTATCAAGATATGCTTTCTCTGCATCTGCATTGCCCGCATCTTTTGCTTCCTCTGACAGATATTGATAGCAAGTAGCGATTGCATATAAAGATTCAGGTGCTTTTTCATGGGCCTTGTTTATCTTCCTGACTTTATCGTACTCAACAATCGCCTTGTCAAACTGCTCAGTCGTGTAAAATGCTTCTCCAGCTTGGTATTGCCATAATGCAGCATCTGGAGAACTTGGGTAGCGTTTGACCAGATCGTTAAACAACTTTGCAGAGGTAGTAAAGTATGCTACAGCTTGTATAGACATTTCTTCGTCTAAACCTACTTGCATACGTCCAAGATCAAAATTAGCAGATGCTAAATAGTTGAGTGCCGTCACCACGTTGTCTGCAAGAACATCTGAAGCGGGGAACACGCCAGCGTCTGCATACTTCACAAATTGTGAAAGCGGTTCAAGCGAGCTTAATAACTCTTCATGCCGTTTGTAACCGACACCAAGAGAATAATAGATCTGTCCTGCTTGGAAGAGTGATCGTTCCACATAAGGGATGACAGTTTTCTTATCAGCTTGCTCTATCGGTGCTGCTATTTTTCCGACTTCAAAGAAAGATGCAGCAGCTAGCCCACTCGTTTCGATGTATGGCTTCATATCAAAACCTGCAGGTATTTCTCCTTCAGGATAGAGCTTTTGTGCTGTACCAGAATATAGAAAACCGAGGTTATATTGTGCAGCTACCTTCTGTGAAACTGTCGCGTTCGGGTTTGTTTTGTATCCCTCGATTGCGGCGAGTGTGGTAGCGATTGCTTCTTCTGAACGTCCGAGACCAACTAACAGTTCAGAACTGCGTAGACGAGAATCAGCGACCATAGAAGCGACGCTTGCGTTCTGATCTGAACCGTAGTTTTCTATCAAAGTTTTGAATACATCTAATGCTTTATCAAGTTGCTTGACTTTTTCTTGGTAGATCAGTCCCATGCGATAATATGCTTGGGCTTTAATCTGATCGCCAGCCAATTCAGTTGCTTTTTGATAATTCATCAATGCATCATCATACATTTTAAGGTGTTCATCTTGAGCGTACGCCATTGCGAAGTATGAACGTCCCCGTAGATCATCATCATCTGTGTTAGCGATAATATACTGATATTCTTTGACAGCACCAGCATAGTCCCCTACACCGCTCAGCAATTCTGCGAGTCTTGAATGTGCTTGAGAGATGAGATTCTTACGGTCGTCATCTTCGGTCTGCCCTTCCCTTGCAGTAACCTGCTTAAAAGCTTCAATTGAGGCAGCGTTATTTTTTAAACCTAACTGTGCTAAACCGAGTGTATAGTATGCACTAATAAGGTTATCCACATTCTCGGTCATATCTGCGACTTTTTCTGCTTCACTCACTGCATTGGTATAGGCGAGTTGAGCGGAATCGGTGTCATTTGCTTCCTGCGCTTTCAGAGCAATCTGATAGTAGCAGACAGCCGCTTGATATTGTGCGTTTGGAGCGATTTCATTATCCGGATAGGTCTCAACGAACAACTTATATGCAGCAAGTGCCTCTTGAAAATTCTTATTCTTGTAGTAAGTATGTCCGATTTTCAGTTGGGCACGTATGCGAGCAGTTTCTGACGCCCCAGAGTTATTAATAATGCGATTATAACTTGCTACAAGTGCTTCGACGTCATCTTCGTCTGTATTCTCAATTGCAGATGCTTTTATGAGATCGATCTGTCCGAGTGTTCGAAGAACCAGGTCATCATTACTATCCACGAACTTCTCATTGGCAGCATCAGCTGTTTGGATTACCAAGGGCCACTTGGATGTATCCCCGTGTTTTTGTGCTGCATCGCTATACACAAGCACTAACCCGTAATACGCTTCAATGGCGTTTGGACTATCCCCGTGTTCATCAATAACTCTATTGAAAGCTGCGATCGCCTTATCGGAAAGTTCTGGTTTGTCTACTGAAGCGTGGTAATAACAGAGTCCAATTAGATAAAGAGCGTCATCTGCATAATCACCTGTTGGATTATTGTCAACAACAGTTTGATACTGTGCAGCGGCCTCTTCAAATTGTTCCTCTGCCCGTAGTAGGTCAGCTAACTTAATATCCGCGAGAGATCGGTTATCTTTATCAGCGAGTTTTGGCAGGATGGTATTGTAATAGTCAATAGCTTGGGTTTTATTTCCCTCCCTGACATAACTGTTGGCTGTAAAAAGAAGTGATCGCTCATAGTAATCACTGCCTTCAGGTATCATTGCGTAGCGTTGTCGTGCCGTTTCCCAATCTCCGATCATCTCGTGTGAGAGTGCTTCGTTCATGATACAGGCTTCGACTTGTGCAATACGATCAGGAAAGTCACTGTAACGACCTTCGGTAATACCGGGTTGGAAAGCCTCATCTGAAAATGTTGTGATAGCTAATTGATATGCAGCAACAGATTTTTGAAGGTATTCAGTATTGAAGTTGTCGGTCGTATCACTTTCTTGGAACCCTTCAGGTTTTGCTGCTTCATAGTATGATTTACCTTCAAAGAATTTCCCCATCAGTTTTAGCCGATGGAATTTCGGTAGCGGTCTGTAATCCCACAGTTTTGCGTATTCTTCTGCGGCTTCAACATATTGCTTAAATTCGGTGCGTTTCATATCCGCAAACCGTAGTTGAACTTCAGCGGCAAGGATGTCAAACTCGTTGTCGTCTTTATTTTTTTGAATAAAATCGTTCGCTACTTTTTCCAGTTCTTCCTTTCGTCCCAGATCATTCAACGTCCAGATGGCACCATAAAGTGCATGGGGTGCGACAGGGTCTTCTGGAAAATCGTCAACAGTCTTTTGATACCATTCTAAAGCGAGTATCAGGTTCGCGTCTCCTTCTTCCATCTGTCCTGCATCGCGTTGATTGGTTCCGAGTTTGTAATATGCCTCTGCGATCTGGATAGCACAATAGGGAATAAAACTCGTATCATCGGAGCCATCACCTGTTGCCTCACCTTTTTTGTGATCAATCGCTGCTTGATACGAGGTAACTGCCTCACTCCAACGTTCCAATTTAAAATGACTGTCAGCTATACCGAGTTTTGCTTCATCTCTATAGTCACTATCCGGATATTCATCCAGAAGTACTGTATAGGCTACGATCGCGTTTTCAAAATCTTCCTGATCAAAATATGTTTGTCCTATTGCCGTCTGAATTTCGGATTGTACACCGCGATCTGCAGTATTTTGCAGTGCTAACTCGTAGTTTACGCGTGCATTATCATAGTCTTTCTGTTTAGAATATATTGCACCTTGGTCGAAGTATGCTGCAGTTACGAGTTTATTCTCAGGATATTGTGTGATAAAATTCGTGTAACGACTAATCGCTTCGTCGTGCCTGTTGAGCTGGTTTAAGCACATAGCGGCCTTATACATTGCCTCAGCATGAAGTTCGGGGTAATTCTTGAATTCTTCAGTAGCAAATTTATCAAATTCTGGATAAGCTTGCTCCCAGTTCCTTTCATCAAGGAAGGATTGGGCGATCAGGAGTTGGGCATCATCCTTAAATTCAGAATTAGGGAAGCCTGAAAGGATGTTATTGAAAGCCGTGCGACAGTCTTCATAGTTGCCTAACTTATAGTTCAATTGTCCGATAGCAAACCATGCATTTTCCACGTTGAGACTGTTGGGAAAGTTTTCAATCAGTTGTTTAAACTTTGCTTCTGCCAGTTCGTATTCTTCAGTGCGAAACAGAATATGTCCCCAAAGATATGTTAAACCTTCCTGATGTTTCGGTATGGTTGCATTGAGCGCAACTTTTTGGATATACTCTAATGCAGTCTCGTAGTGATTGTGGTCTAATGACTGTTCAGCGAGCCGAGAATAACAGACTGCGATTTGAAAGTTTGCGAGTGTTGTGAAATCTGGGTCAATTACTTCGGTTTTCACACCGCGTTTTGTCGATTCTTCAAGTGCTTCAATGTACTTGGCGATCGCACCTTCATAATCTGCTTGACCGTATAAGGTCTCAGCGTCTGTGTAGAGCTCCTCTACCTTCTTGGAACTACCCATTAAAAAAGGCGACAGGATTGCGACTACAAGTGCAAGACCACCAATTACGCCTAAAATTCTTGGATTCATTACATTCTCCTTTGAAATATGTATAAAAGAAACTACGGGAAATGTGGATTAACTCCACTTCTAAATTTGTCAGAACACAGATGGAATCTGTCCAAATGTCCTGTCTATTGCGTTTAACCATGATAGTATATATCAAGGTGACTGCGTAAGGTATCGTAAATACCCTGTTAAGCCGATATTCATTAAAACTACAATTTAATCAAGTCGTAGAACTCTGGAATAGTTAACATTTCTGTAGGCAGATGTATTAACTTTACAGCAAAACCTGACAGTTTTCGTTGTTTTCTCGGATGTTTCTCAGAAAAAGGATTTACAGGAAGCTCTAACGGGAGTGCAACATAATCCTCTTGAAGAGGAGATTCCCTCTCTAATATTGCTGGTTGTTCATAAACAACAACTTCAGAATCAGTATCGCCTGGTGCAGAACGATCATTGCTGATATGTATGAAAACAATATGATCTTCTGTATCGTTTGCTAAAGGTTGAGCGAGTCTCCAATAACCTACTTTCTCAACATTTGCTGTGAGCGCAGGTGAACTTACTTCGCTGGAATCCTTCCAGTTTGTTCTATGTTGATGAGGTAACTTCTTATGTTGGTCATCAATATCTGTTTCTCCATCGGCTATTTGCACATCAGATGCACCATTTAGGTGTATCTTAGGTGGCTGAGAAACTTCCTGGTTGAGAAAATGTGTTGCGACAAATCCAGATACAATCAAAAGTAAAAGTGCACCTATAGTTAAAGTGTTCATCCGTGTGTCATTATACTTGCTGAAACTCTGCCTGAGTTGTGTTAGCAGACACCATAGGAACTGTGCAGCGGATGCCTTTAAACGTTGGTTCAGTGATGTCGGTCCCTTTTTTTGAATACAACGATGTAATTCCACCTCAAATTGATGGAAATAATCTTCTGAGGCTACAGGTTCTACATAATAATCAATAACAAGATCACGCGTCTTTCTGATAGCAGCAATTTCCCGTTGACACTTTGTACAGAATTGGAGATGGGTTTCTACCTTTGCTGCATCATCTTTATAGAGCGTATCATCTATATAATCTGAAATTAGACTTTGTATAGCGTTGCATTTAAGTTTCATGGTTGATTTCGGTTTCAAGTTTCAATATGTTGGAAACCGCTCCCATAAGGATTATCTGTTCATTATCTAAATCTTACCAACAGTAGACTATAGTGGGAAAACTTACTATAAATCTGAGGTAGCATCAATGTATGGTTTTAGCAAAGACCTGAGCTGTTTACGGGCATAGTGCAGTCTTGATCGAACAGTGCCTTCAGAACAATTCAAGATGGACGCAATTTCAGCATGTGTTAACCCTTCTAATTCATGTAGGATAACAACAATCCGATGTTTAAGTGAAAGACTATTAACTGCTTTTGTAACCCAGTGGCGTAGTTCGGCTTTCTCTGCTTGTATTTCTGGGTCACTGTTTATCTCCGCTTTCCTAAGTATTTCAGTGTTAAACTCTGATTCATCTGTAGTTTCGAGCGAGGATTCCCGTCGTCGTTCGCGTCGTTTGACAAAATTAAGTGCCTCATTGACAGCGATACGATATATCCATGTTTCAAATGCTGCCTCTTGCCGAAAGGTGTGAATTGACTGGTATACCTTTATAAAGGTTTCTTGCATCACGTCGTTAGCGTCCTCGTGGTTTTTCGTTATCTGCATTGCGAGACGATGCACCATGCGTTTATATTTCTCAACCAATGGTGCAAGTGCTGTTTCATCTCCTTCACGAAGATGATCAATGAGTAATGCTTCAGTTCTTTCCACGGAAAATTTCTCCTTCGGTTTCTACTATTTAGACAACGCTATTTTAAAAACCGTTCAAATTTTCTTAAAATACTATTATAACCCAAGTTACCACCTTGTAGCACAATCTGTTAGATTGTGCCTATGAAACGCAAACTAACAGTCTGCGCTACAAAAATTGGCTAATTATCAGCATATTCTTCATTAAAGACGGTCTTTCTATGTCTAAAAACTCATAGGTAGCAATCTAGGTTATTATAGCACATATTGAGAAATTGTGTTGAAAAAAGTGTATTAATATTTTGTCAAGGATTTAGTTGTCAGGTGATAGAAATTAATTGGTTTTAAAAGATCAACTGAAGAGTCCATAAAAAAAGACAGCGTATCAAGATACGCTGTCTTTTTTATCGAAATAGTCGGAAATTTACTCTTTTGCTTTCGTGGTAAAACTGATCTCAACGTCGGCTGAGTTGCCAGAGGCGTCTTCGACCGTTCCCACAACCATATATTCGGTTTCGTTACTGAGTTCTTGACCGGCATTACCGACAAGGGTAATTGTATCACCCTCTGTAGATGATGTCCATCCGACATCTGTATCGCCATCCATCAGTGCCAGTGAACCTGTGACGGATTCAGTAAATGTGACCATAATCCCATCTTCAAACACATCAGCGGGATCAAGGTTTTCAGCACCGTTCTCGGGATCACTGCTTGCGACTTCAGGTGCGGTTTCATCTGCTTCAGTGACAGTATAATTCAGCGTTTGGCTGCCATCACCGTTTGTCCAGGTAATTTCGAGTGCCAAAGGACCGACATCAAAAGGACCTGTGATGGTCCGCGATGATCCGGCTCCAGAAACGGTACCAGCACTTGCCATTACTTCGCCCGGATTCTTATCAAATGTAACTTTGATACTTCCGTTTGCTGCGACAGATCCACCATCAGCGGGATCCGCACTTGAAAATGCAGCGATAACTTCTTGGTCGCCATTATCATCACCGTTATCTCCACCGCAACCAACTATGTAAACAGCAAGCAATGCCGTCATGACTATTGCCAAGGTTCTAAAAAATAGTTTCATGAGTAGGTAACTCCTTAATTAAGGTTTATCAGAATGTAAGGTACCTGCAAATCAGGTACAAATTAGTAGTTCATATTTTGATGCGGTTTGCTTTGTCGCTCTACTTTTTCAGCGATTTTAATGAAACCTGCCATCATATCAAATGTTAAGTCAAACAATTTCAGACTATTTCGTTTGCCTTCCCCGTTAGTTTTAGAGGAATGGAAATATATGCTTTGAGAATAAAACTTTCTGTGGAACTGATACCCTCTAATACCATTGGAAAGGCATCTTTTAGTCCCAAAAGTCAATGCCCAAACTCAATACCTTTAAGTTTAGCAAATAATGCAAAATCTGTAAAGGTAAAAAATTATAATTTTCACATATATTATACAAGATTTCTCTGTTTTTGTAAAGTGAAAATTCAATTTATATTTAAGTTGGATAAAAAATAACATATATTCAAACTTTTTTCAAGAAAAAACATGTTATTTAATCTTTTTTTTTACATGTTGGAGATTGTGTTTTCTTAAAATTAAAATAATGCTATCTGTTCTGCAGATGTACCTATAATACGTGATTTTAGTTTTTCCGTATGATTCAATAAATCTACCACGATATTAAGTTGATCTGGTTGAAATGGTATTGCCCCTTTCGCAATGAGTTGCCGTGTACCTGCACCATGCTCATTTTGCGAATTCCATTGACAGGCAAAAACTGGTCTATCTTGTCGTTCAGCGTAGCGTGCTGTATGCATTGCCCCACTATCTATAGTTGTTTCAACGACAATGGTTGCCATAGAGATACCTGTGATGATCCTGTTTCGCATGACCAAATAAACTGGAGTGGGTTTTGTTGGGTACGGGTGTTCCGAAAAAATGCAACCTGTTTCACAAATCTGTTTCGCAAGTTCTTTATTCTGAGGTGGATAGATATATGACAGGTCTGTTGGGATGACACCAATAGTTGTTCCACCTACAGATAATGTCCCGTAATGTGCGTTTGCGTCAATACCATCTGCCAGTCCACTTACTATCGTAAAATCTGCGTTCACCAATTGTATTGAGAGATTGAGTGTCAGGTCAATCGCTTCTGGTGTGGGTTTTGAACTGCCGACAATTGCTACGCATTTGTCCGTTACCTCAGACAATTCACCGATTTTACAGATTAGAATAGGTGCATCAGGTATTGATTTTAGGAGCGTTGGATATCCACTATCTTCTTTAAAGAGTATCTCAATTCCTTGTTCTTCAAGTGCGATTATCTTATGGCGATATTGGTCTAACTGCTTTTGTGCTGTCAGGATGCGTGTTGCTAATATAGGATTAAATCTTGATACATGTGCTATATCTTGTAATTCCGCTTCAAAGATGCGTTCTACAGTACCGAAACGTCTTAATAGGTTATTGATTCTGACTGGACCAATTCCCTCAACCGAATTAAGAGCAAACAGGTATTCTCGATGTTTTGTTTCTTCTGATTCAGTGTAATTTGACATTTTTGATTAAAAGTTTCTACGGTTAATATTTGCTTTATTTGTTCCCTAATTTAAGTGTATCATGTAGTGTATTTTAACTCAAGCAAAACAGAACAAGCTCACCCGCATCTGTGGTTCACCTTGACAGTAGAGAAAAAAGCATGTTATTCTTTAACTATATAGGTTTGCACCGAACACTGTATTGAGGAGATGTCTGATATGACACCAGATATTGCGATTGGTTGGTTACTCTTCAACGTTTTTCTTGTCGTTTTAACACTGATTTGGGGTATTTTTCGGTTCCGAAAAGGTGTATGGTATCGGAAGTTGGTCCTGAGATTTCAGGCATATTTGCTATGGGGTATAGGTGGGGCTGCGTTACTGAGTAGTATTATTCCGTTTTCTTACCTATACACAGAGCATATTTGGCGTTTTGAAAACGTTGGTTATGCAGATGTTTTTTGGAAAATCCGGCAAGTGAAGTGGGGACTGTTTGCTGGATTTTTTTTCATTGCATTTGCCTTTTTAAATATAAACGGTATGATAGCAAAACGTCTCTGTCCAGAACCGCGTGAATTTGCACGTTGGACGCGTGATCGAACTGTAGCTTTTCATCGCACATTCTTCTGCGGAACAGTGCTTGTTGCCATAATTCTTGCTGTTCCGATGATGTCCCTCAACGATGTGTTTATACGTTATTTAGAACGTCCCGTAGAAAAAATAGAACCTTTTCTATTAGGTAAAGATCGGAATTTCTTTCTTTTCTCTTTTCCTCTGCATCAATCTGTGAGTTTGTGGGTTAATATCCTGCTTTGGACAACCTGTATCTTTGTGGGATTGCTCTATAACTACTATTATCGGCGGGATGCGCGTTCTAAAGGATATGTGAAGAGAAACATTGTCATTCATGGGACTGTTTTGTGGTTAATGTTGCTTGCGGTGGGAATCTGGGCTGGACAGGTCCATTTATGGAGTAAACTTTACACACCGTCATTATCAAGGCGATTATCAGAATATCATGGATTTTTCTATGGTGACAGTATACTTGCGGGGGCAACACAGATATACTTTGTCATTCTCCTTGCTATCGGTGTTGTTATCATATTTAACTTATTCTGGAGAAGACGTATAATTTGGTATGCTTCAATTGCGATATTATTAGTAGGTCATGTATGTTTACTTCATCTTTATCCTATGGTGATAAATTGGTGGACAGTCAGGACAGCAGGGAATGCAGTAAAAGTAGAAGAAGACTTCTTAAAACAACATATTCAGGACACACGGACAGCTTATGATCTAAATGTCATTAAGACAGAGCGTTATGAAAAGGGGCTTGCTACACTTGATATGATTGAGCGAAATGAAGAAATCAAACATAATATCCAATTTTGGGATCGACGTGTATTTTACAATATTCTTCGCAATGAAGAGATCAAACAACATCATAATTTTCACCCTTATGCTGATGTTGATAGATATCGTTTAAGTAGACGATCTGAAAACGATACAGTTTCCCGGCAAATGGATGGAGATGAAGTTGCAGATGAAAATCAGAATTCGGAAAAAGACAGCACAAATTCAGTAGAGCAGTATAGACAGGTGCTCATATCTGCTCGGGAGATTGATCCGAATGAAGGTATCAGAGAATGGGGAGAACTCAAGCTGGAGTTCACACACGGTTACGGTGTATGTGTTGCACCTGTCAACGAAGTTACGAACGCTACGACACCAGATCTGTGGGTTAAAGGTGTTCCCATCACTCAGAAAGAGGGTATGGACTACGCAGAATTAGAGGTAAGGCAACCGAGGATCTATTATGGTGAAATGACTGACGATTATGTGATCGTCAATACAGACGAAGGGGAATATAATATTGAAAAAAAGGAAGGCACATCTGACAATAGTGATTCTGATCCTGAAATGGAAAATACTAGTTCAGATTACCATTATGAGGGAACAGGAGGCGTTGCATTAGGTGGATTTTTTAGAAGGTTCTGCTTTGCAGTGCGGTTCACATCTGTCTTTATCTTGCGGAACTCTAACCTGCAGCCTGAAAGTCGCGTCATGTATTGGCGTAGAATAGGCACACGTAAAAATGAAAAACTTATTATAGACCGTTTATCACACATTGCTCCATTCCTTGATTACGACCCTGATCCGTACATTGTGATTCACGATGGACAACTGTGGTGGATCGTGGACTTCTATGTTACAAGCGATTGGTTCCCCAATGCTCAACCTTATACAGATGACACTGCTCCAATTGAACACAATGAACTTGATCTGTACGTTGAACCGCGTTTCAAAAGGTTCAAGAAGTTTAATTATATACGAAATGCAGGCGTTGCTGTAGTAAATGCATATTCTGGACAGGTCAATTTCTATACGGACATTGAAAATGAAGCAATTACCGAAATCTATAAGAAAGCTTATCCGAAACTATTTAAGAGCATAGATGAGATGCCGGAAGGTTTAAGATCGCATCGGCGTTTTCCTGATTACTTAACCAGGATTCAAGCTCGAAAATATGGAAAATATCATGATCAAGTTGCAGAAACGTTCATCAAAAATAGCAATCAATGGAAGATTTCAAAGGAAGCATATTATTCAGAAACACCAAATCACGAGATGATGCCGTATTACGTCATGTTGAAGTTGCCTGGTGAAGAAAAGGCTGAATTTGTTAATATGATTCCATTTACACCGCCAAAGAAAGACAATTTCATGAAAGGGTGGATGATCGCGCGTTGCGATCCACCGCATTATGGAGAGCGCATAGTCTATAAACTTCCAGATCAACTAAGTGTTAAAGGCCCAAAACACGTAGAAGATGATATCAGCAAAGACAATGAATTGGCCGGTCTATTTAAGGATCTGAGAGAGACCAACGATATTATAAGAGGGCATCTACATGTTATTCCAATTGAGGACGGTATTTTTTATATTAAACCTATCTTTGTTAAGCCGAAAGAGAAAAAAGGGAAGAATGGATCAGAGAATAATGATGCTGAAAATCCTATACAGGATCTACCGACTTTGAAGACTATCGTAGTGAAAGCGGCAGAGCATGAACTTGCTGCAGATGTGTCCTTTGATAAAGCGTTGCGAAAGATGTTTTTTAGGCAACCTGCTGCGACTACTGAAACAGACGAGGAAACACTGACATTGCCAGAACAATTTGAGATACTATTGAAAGCCGTGGAGGAATTTGGTAAAGCACTAAAAGACGCGGAAAAGGGGAACGTACAAGGCGCACACACAAAAGCATCTGGAAATAAGAGAAACAATAAGTAGAACAAAAAAATGCGGGAGACATCACCTGTATAATGTCTCCCGCATTCTTGTTATAGATTCTGGCTAACGCATTAAGATGCGTTGCTTCCACTTCTGGTTATCGAGCCACTTGACTGAATAATGTAACAAGTTCTCCATCAACTTCCTGTTTATTTCTACATCTCTCGGATTATCATTCTTCAAACTTGTAACAATGTACAATCCTTGTTGAAATGGTAGGGTGAGCAGTGCAGAGGCATCCTGTGCTGTAGATTTCGCGAGTGAATTCCATTTATCAAGTGGGTCGACCCACATATCGTCGAGTTTGACTAAAGGAATCTCCTTTGTTTCAGGTGTGGTATTCAGCATATTCGGTTTGTGAAAAATCCTACTCCTTCTGCCTTGTGTAGTTGGTAGAAGTTCATCGGTTTCGTCATATTCAATACCTGTCAAGGGTTCTGGAATCCAGCCACCACCCCGTCTCTGCCTTACGTTTGTTTTCACATCCTGTCCTGATACGATAACAACACCACCTTGACTAACGAAGTTTTTTATTCTATGTTCGGCATCAATATTAAGACGATACCCAGATTGATATATCTCTCCGTTTCCTATCCATAGAATGTCCATTTTAGCGAGGCGATCATTCCGTAAAGTATCTACAGATTCATATAACATGTGATGTTCCTGAATGTATTCAAACTGTTCAATGACAGGATACTCTTCATTTGTGCCGTTACTGGTAAATACCATGACCTTAAGGGGTAGACGGATTTCACCGTTTGTAACCAACTTAAGCAACGGTACTCGCAACCGTTTCTTATGTTTTTTGGGATACGCTAAATGTGATATAGCTTCTTTCTGAAGTTGGTTTTCCCTGATGTGTTCTACAAGTGCGTTCTGTGTAACAAGTCGTTTCGCGTAAAATGGCATTATTCGCTTGCGGATTGGCACTCGGTGACGTAAGGTATTGTCAAAATGGGTATATGCACTCTCTACTTCCCACCGTCTACTGTAGCTTGAATCAACTGACTTTATATCCAGTCTTTCTTCATTAACATTGGTGACATATCCGTGAACAAGGTTCATGCCGTGAATAGGTCTTCCTTGAGCATCCTGTATAGCGATTTCTTCCTTTTCACTGCGGTCCATGAGTGCTTCGGTCAATGCGGATATACTGAACAATTCCTGTTGCTGCTTTTCTGCACTTTCTATAATCGTGCAAACGTCTTTTCGTGGAAAAATGACATCTGCATCTCTGAAAGATCGGAAATGGATTTGTATCTTTTTATAGTTTCTCGGAGTCCGCATTTCAGGAACTGTAACGCGTTCAAAAGGACCGACTCGGTGGTTTGCCACTGGGTTAAGACGAATTCTCCTGACACTGAGAGGTTCAACTCTATGCTTAAATTCCAGGTTCCTGTCCCAATGAGGTGATCCATCATGTAACCTAATCAGTCCGATCTGTATGGCATAGGCGGTGTTGTTTTCTAAGACTAAGAAATATCTACCTTGTTTGTCTTCAATCATGCGGCATCGCAGTCCGCGGTCATCCCGTTTGTTGAAATTGTTTATATTGTGTTTATATTCGTGATTGACTTGCCATTCGTCTTTGTATCCGTTGTTATCCTTATCCTTTACATTCATGAACGAGAAATGGTCTTTGTTGTAATCTTTGAGAAGAGCCATGTATTCTCCAGAACCTTCCACTCTAATTTTGACCCGTGTCCCTACAAGTCGTTCAATTATCGAATCATAACTTTCTTCTTTCAAGAAAGCCTTAGATTCATCTTCTAAATTACCCATAGCCTCTTTCATTTGTGCTTCTGGACCTTGTCCTCCGAATTCTTTGGCAGCAGTATCAAGGGTTTGTAGTTGTCGTTGCAGGGGGTTTGCTGCGCGTCGGATTCCGCCCCAGACCATGTTAATTGCGTTCTTAACTGCCTCATTCATAGCATAAAAGAAGTTCCGTATTTTTCGTGCGAATCGTTGAGAGATCGGAGGATGAAGCAGACGTTCGAGTTCCCATGAACGTTCACGGAGTTCCCGTTCATTCATGGTGTCAATATACCGCACGTAACCCCTAATACTCGTTTGCAAAGTCTTATCTGGGAAGATGTAACTTGGTGCTTGTCCACGTTGTCGTGATTCTTCGGAAACAATTTCCATTCCTCTATTACCGAATCGCATTGTGCCTTGGTATCGAGGTCCACTTTTCATATCAAACACTACATACTTATTCATGATTGTCTTGAGTAGTCTGTCTTTCTTAAACAAGTTGATAATATAAAGGATGCCTTGGAAAACGAACATGAGAAGTGCAGCAATAACCGGTAGTCTTATTCTATCCCATAAACTCTTAGCACCATCCTCTAAACTGTCAGCGACATTTTCTTCCTGCGCTATAACCGTATGGCTTGCAAAGACTATCCCGATGATAATTATGATTAGGAGTACATGTTGTGTTCTTACCATGATGCAATCCTCCGAATTAATATATGTTAATCCCGTTTCCAGCTGCGATTTTGCGGACATTTTTATTCGCGAGCGGTATCTTCTCTTTCGGCAGATGTTCTATCAGTCCATACCCGTTTGGATAAAGTGCATCGAATCTCTTTAATGCAACATCCAATGCCAACTCACCTTCGCCTGGTACCTCTTCGTTAAGATGTAAGACTAATCCGTTTTCGACACGTATGTCTTTAATATGTGCCATCGGTGCGACCTGTCCCATTACATCAAAAATATGATTCAGTCTTGCTTCGCTTTCATAGACCTGTCGGAGCGTTTGGAAATGGTTAACAAAATCCATAACAATGCGGAGTCTATTAGAACCGACTTTTTCGACGACTTCTCTGCAAGTTTCAGGTGAATCCATAATGGAAATTGCATGAGTTTCCATGACGAGTGTCAATTCTTCGCGTTCCGCATTTTCGGCGATCGGTTTCAAAGTTTCAATTAACCTATCCATAGACTCCGGCAAATGGTTGTCCTTATGTGAAGTCCATGCGCCGTCTGAGTTTAGACTACCCGGTCGGAACAGATAGAAAAATGCGTTGAGTTTTCGCGCGACTTGCATCCCAGAATTAACCGCTGCAATTGCTGCTTCTCGTACCGTAGGTCGTGGATCAAATAAACATTCCTTATAGGTTATACCAAATTGTACCAGATCAAGTTTAGCATTTTCAAGGAGAAATCTACATCTTGAACACTCTTCTGGTGAAACAAGCGGAATTGCTGAACTGGCATAGTGGAAACTTACGCCAGTAAACTGTAGTTCCTGAACTGCAGCAATCTCTTCTTGATTTAGTTTTCTAAAATCATTGCAGATACCTACAACCCCGAGTCTCATTATATTCAGTCCTTCCGTTTTTGAGATGTACGTAACTTATTTTATTCGCTACAAAGTTTCTGACTTAATTTGTGTAGTAAAGCACTTGCTTCTTTCTGGTCAACATTATCAAAACCTTCCGTGAACCAATCGCATATCGTCTCAAGTTTCTGGTATGCGATGTCATGCCGATTCTGTGCGATCAATAGTTTGCTATAGCTGACAACTGTGCGTATTTCCCATGATTTCGCTTCTTGGCGTTGTGCTATGTCAATTGCTTTTTCAAAACAGACTTCTGCTTCACGTTCATATTGCGAATGATTGTTTTTGTCTTTATTCTTTTGTTTATATGCATCCTTATCTGCCCTTATGAGAAGCTCCCCTTTCAGGCGATAGAGTTCAGCCTCATTTGTGCGTTCACCACTTTCAGCAACTGCATCTAATGCATTTTTAATTGTCTGAAGTCCATCTTGAATCTTTCCTGTTTGCATATACGCTTGTGCTAAAATTCCTAAATAAAAGGGTCGCAACACACGTGACCGATTAGATTCCCAACCAACGATTCCATCTCGGATGAGGTTAATTGCTTCTTCGTTTGCATCCTGCGATTCTTGTAGTAGTGCCCATCCTTTCATGATTCTACCTGTAGGTTCCCATACGGTGAACCCGTGCTCTTTACATATTGCTATGAGTTCTGTAGCGTATTCGTTTACTTTTTCTACATCTCCGCGCTGTTGATACATCAGAGCACCAAAATGTAATGAGATAACTTTGCTAAAAGGGTGTGGTCGTACCTCACCCATCTGCTGTGATTCTTGGAGTTTTTCAATAGCTTGTTCTGGATATCCTAAACACCAATTTAATGGAGCGGCGTAAGCGCGTAAGGTCATTCCAGGGTCAGCAAGATAGTGAAAAAACGTATGAACTGGGTGTTGGTGTGGGTCATATCGTGAGATACCTGCTTCAATGTGCGTGCGTGCCATCTTTAGTTCCCCGAGATAGAAGAGTGTTGCTCCTAATGCGCGATGTGCTTCTACCTGTAAAACTTCGTCATCTTGTTGTTCTGCCATGACTAAACACTGTTCACCAAGTTCGCGGGCAGTTTTTAGTTTTGCTCTAACGAGGTATGACAACCACAGTCCAAAGAGAATAGGAAATCGGAGCGGCATCCTTTCGCTGTTTGGCATTGTTTCCAAGAGTTCTTTTGCACGTACATAAGTTTCTTCTACTTCACGTGCTGCATACCCCATCGTCGCTATCAGAGCCGGTCCCAAAGTTGTCTGTATCACCAATTCCCGCGCTGCCCGTGCCGGCGAATCTGGTAAAGTCTCTAACAACGTTAAACCTTGTGTAAGGTGTCGAATCCCTTCAACATTAGCAGAACGGACAACTGCACGTTGTCCAGCCTGTTGCCAATACTCAATACCGCGTTCGGGGAGTTCTCCCTCCGTATAGTGGTATGCAACCAATTCAGGTTGTGTCCGAACAACATCACCGAATGCTTTTCGTAGCACAGTAGCAATTCGTCTATGGTATGCAATACGTGTGCTTTTCAGGAGTCCTTGATAAGCCGTTTCTTGGACTAACGGATGTCTGAAAGTGTAAACGAGTTTGTTTTCATGGGTCATTCTTGACCTTAATATATCTGCTTCAATCAGAAACTGTAACTCGTTTTCAAGCCATTGAAGATTATTCATCTGCTCCGTTAACGGGTGCGAAACTGTCATTTTCTCAGCATGTGTCAGCATCTGATCTGTCGTCGGTTCTTCAGTTATGCTAACCATGACTTTATGCAGTAATTCTGCAGTCCATTCTCTACCGAGTGTTGCACCAAGTTGTACTATTTCTTTCCGATCACCCAGTCGATCGAGGCGTGCAGTCAATGATGCTTGCAAGGTCGCCGGTATATCTGTCGTAACATCAATATCTTGCATGTCAGATTCAATCACCATGCGTGTTAGTTCTTCAACAAAAAGCGGTACACCTTCGGTCTTTTCAGCAATCTGTTTATAAACATCTGAAGGTATAGGATGGTCACCAGCAACTTCTGCAATCATCTGAAACACCTGTTCCCTGCTCAGCCGTTTCAAAGAAATATCGGTTACACATCCAAACTCTATAAGTGAATTGAGTTTCGCTCTACTTGCGGCTTGTGTCTTATCCTGATTAACGCCGACCTCTCCTCTTAATGTAAGGATAGCAAGGATTGGATTCTTATCCATGCGAGAGATTAACAGATGCAGGAAATCTATTGTAGACGGATCTGCCCAATGTAAATCTTCTGCGATTAGGAGAAGCGGCTTTCGTTGAGCAGTTTTGAAGAAAATCCTAACGAGTGTTTGTAAAATGCGTCTACGGAGTTGTTCCGGTTTCAACGTAACGGGTTGATAGTTGGCATCTATCTCTAAAAGTTCAGCTAAAATAGGGAGTTGATTCAACATGATACCGTTGCTGTTTAAAAATTCCTCCAGTTTTATGAGTCGTTTCTCGTCCGAGTCCATCTCTCCGAACTTGAGGAGTTGTTGTTTTAATAGTGTGATTATTGGATATAAAGGACTGTGCTGTGAATCTGGTGATCCGCGACATTCTAATACTTGTGCATCTGCTTCAGTGCCGTTGTCACATGTAACAGTGTCGGCAATAACAGCAACAATCCGAGATTTCCCGATTCCCGCTTCCCCTTCAATCAGTACCACCTGTCCAGATGAATTTAAAGCAAGTTTCCATCTGTCTTTAAGGGTTGAAACGTGTTGGTTTCTACCAATTATTGGCGTCATGCCGTCGTGTGATGGTAGTTTTGTCTGTTCACGTCTGAATGCTGGGAGTGTGCTGTCGGGGTGTTCCCCAAGTATCTGGTATATCGGAACAGGTTGAGAGATACCTTTCAGTGTTATAGTTCCTAAGTCCTGATATGTGAAGAGCCCCTCAATTAATCGGAGTGTCGTATCACCGATCACGATACCGTTTGGCGGTGCGACCTGTTGCATCCGTGCAGCAATGTTGGGTGTTTTTCCCACGATATCTATAGCATCGCCATGATAACGTTCTAAAGTCGATGGTTGTTCAGTTTTATTTTTGGGTGTCCCAATCTCCCATACAACAACCAAACCGGTATCAATACTGAGGCGTACCTGTATCTGGATACCGAATAACTCTTTCAATTGTGAATTCAGTGTTTCTAAACCAGCAACGATTCCCAAGCCTGCTTGAACAGCCCTACGTGTAGCATCCTCATGTGCGATGGGATAGCCGAAATAGACAAGGATACCATCCCCGAAATATTGCGCGATATGTCCATCGTATTCCAAAACAACGTCTGCGACAGATGCACGATATGCATCTAACACTTGTCTTAAATCTTCTGGATCTAATTGTTCTGTCAATGCTGTTGAGTCAATAACATCGCAAAATAGAACTGTCAGTTGACGCCTTTCTGCTTTGCTGATCGGTGTTGCACTGATCGGTGTTTCGGTGCCGGAGTCTAAGAAAGCAGGAAGTTCACATCCGCAGTCTCCACAGAACTTCACAGATGGATTGAGAAACCCACAACTCGTGCAACGTTTTTGGGTTAGGCTTTGCATAATTTATACTGGAATATCTATAGCACAAACTCCTTTTTAACTGTTAGAAATCTCCTCCAAATTGGTGCAGGTATTCAGCGAGTTCTTCATCTCCAGGTGCACGTTTTTTGGCTTCAAGCAAGAAATTTATGGCTTTATCTCTTAAACCGATTTTCATATAAAACGAGCCAAGATTACGATATGGAGCATCATAGGTAGATTTATATTCTATAGACTTAAGATACAACCATCGTGCATGCATCAAATGATCTTTTGTAGAACCGATAAGGATATTGAGCGTTGTGCCTGTATTGCCGTAATGCGGAAACACAGTTCCCCCTTTTTCTTTTACATATTGTTGAATTGCTTTCGCTATCTCCGTTGAGTCAGTTAGCAAAACGATATAACCGGATTCGGTTTTCCCTATAGCGAGTTCAAGTTCAGCATACGCCTCTTTCACTGATGCACCTGTTAAGTCTTTCTTCCATGAGGGCCAATCTGGACCTGCGTATTTCAGTCCAAGATCGTAGTGTGATGAGCCGAGGTCGTTATATACCTCAGCATTTTCTGGACGTAAATCTAATGCTTGCTCGTAAAGCGCAATTGCCTGCGTATAATTCTGCGCAATATATGCGTTTTCAGCATCAATCTTGATAGACCTAAACTCTTCGCTTTCAACATTTACTTCCTCAGGAGATTGTGAGTTCCTACCCCCCAAGTAATGTATAGTTCCAATAAGAACAATCGACACACAAATGATAATAAGTATGAGCATATACGTTTTCATTTTAGATTCTCCACTGTTTTGGATGGCATTGATCGTGCATTCTATCTTTCTGATTCTTTCTGTCCATCCATATTGTTGTTTGCCATTTATTTAGATAGGGAATTGGTTCTATCTGTAAGTAATCGTTAAAACACTTATCTATAACGATTGTTCCTATTAAAAGTAATAGAGATAGACTTTTCTTTGCCAGCTCTCTCAAAGTAAAGCCGTATTCTATACCTTCCTCTGATGCGTTGATCCACAATCTTAAATATTTCCAGTGAATGAATTGCGATGTCGTTTATCTGATAGATGATGTCTCCCTTTTTTAGACTATCTGCTAAACCACTATCTTTTTCCACGTGTGAGATGAGGACTCCCTGTCGATTTGATTTCTTGAGGTTATTCCTATTAGGTTGTGTGAGGGTGAGTCCCCATCCATCAGGTATATAATTCCATTCCAGTTCTTGTAGTCTTATGAATGTATTCTTCTGATTTCCTTTCCGTGTAAATTCAAACGGTATGTCCTGATTTAGCGGTAGCAAACGTCCAACAGCCTTGAATTCATTTTCATCTTTTATCTTTAATCCTGCCATTGACTTTATGATGTCGCCGCGTTTTATACCTGCTTTGGCAATCGGACTATCTTTTTCAAGTTCTGCTACTAAAACGCCACGGGAATAGATTGCGTTCTGTGCAACATCTTTACCGAGAAGTTTTTCCGCCATTTCCTCAGTTACGGACTGTGTTTCTATGCCAAGATAAGGGGGTACAACGGTACCGTGTTCAATGATCTTTCTGATAACTCTTCTTGCTTTGTTTGTTGGAATAGCAAAACCGACCCCTTGCGAACCGCCGCTTGTTGAACGAATGACAGTATTAATACCGATCAGTTGTCCGAATACATTTACTAATGCACCGCCACTGTTACCAGGGTTCACGGATGCATCTGTTTGTATAAGTGCTTCATAGAATCGGTTGTCAACAGTCATAGAACGTTGTGTGGCACTAACAATCCCGATTGTCACTGTGGGTTGTGCGGTGCCTATTGACAATCCAAAAGGATTTCCTATTGCAAGAGCCCATTCACCGATAAGCAGGTCATCAGAATTGCCCCATTCAATTTTGGGTAAATCCTCTTCTGTATTAACCTTTAGTAATGCAAGGTCTGACAGGAAATCGTATCCAAGTATTTCTGCCTTAAACTGTCGTCCATCAGCAATTGCAACAGTGATTTTCTCTGCCTGCTCAATGACGTGATGGTTTGTGAGGATATGCCCCTCTTTACTGATGATGACACCTGAGCCGACTTCACGCAAAGACCTTCTCTGAACTTGAGGTAGGTCACCCCAAAACCATTCTTCAAAGGGTGTTAGCTGCGCCACACTGCGAATTGCACTAATATTCACAACTGCTGGACTTGCACGTTCAACTGCGTTGACGATTGCAGTTCTCCGAGATTGTGTAACAGCGCGTTGTAAGTCCTGTTCTGTCCCCCCAATTTTTATAACTGGTATATCGCTGGCATCTACAGTATTGATAGAACAAAAGTAGCAAGAAATCACGACAAAGAATAGAATTGTGTTTTTTCTGTGCTGGCAGAAATTTGAAAACTGCTGTCTTATTTTATGTAATCCGCTATATGATAAGGATTTTATTGTCATTTGTATTTTGCATTATACCTTTTCTGAGGTTAAAAGTTGAGATTTATTTTTTCAATTATAGCATAAATACTCTAGCTGTGTAAAGATTAAGTATTACCAAAAAACGCTCGCTTTTTAGAATTGACTTAGAATGACATAACTGGTATTATAGGTCATAGTACAGTTCATCAAATGTATCTTTATTTAATGTATTTCAACATGTTATTCAAGAAATGGAGGAACTTCAATGAAATTCGGTATTTTAGTTGTGTGTATCTTATGTGTAAGTTTCAGTTTAATGTTAGCTACATCCGATGCAGCGATTGATCCTGATGATGTAGTTGGTGTTTGGTTGTTTGATGAGGGAAGCGGCGAAGTTGCTACTGACGTTTCAGAAAATGGGTTAGACGGTATTATACATGGCAACCCAAAATGGGTTAATGGCAAATTTGGCAAAGCCTTAGAATTGGATGGCAGTGCTGCCTATGTTGAAGTGCCAGAACATGAAAATCCTCGTGAAGCCATAACTGTGTCTCTCTGGGTAAAAAGTTTGACAGAGAATTGGAACCAGCACGGTTGGATGATAGAAAAACGTAATGCTTTTGTTCTGCATCCTAACACAGGCACGAAGAATGTCGCTTGGGCAATTTGTAATGGTGGGTGTTGGAACAAACCGCGTGCATGGAGCGATAATGCAGTTGGTCCCACAGATGTTACTGACTGGCACATGTATACGGCTACCTGGAACAGTGTAACAGGTGAATGGTTTATCTACATTGATGCTAAAGAAGAGAGTGCAATGAATCTTGACAAAACTCCCCTTGATGCAGATACAGGTGCTGTTTTTATCGGGAGGGATACATGCTGTGCTGGGAGATTTGGGAATGCAGTTATTGATGAAGTCGCTATGTTCAGTGTTGCATTAGACCAGTCAGAGATTGAAACCCTTATGACGAAAGGCCTTGGCAATACAGTTGCTGATGTAGAAGCTAAAGGTAAGATGACAACCACGTGGGGGAGTATTAAAGTCAATTATTAGCATAGATTATATCCTGCAGTTTTCTATCAAAAAAGCACATTCTATCTGTTTTATCAGACGAGTGTGCTTATTCAAGTGTTTTTTGATGGTACTAAAGAGTCGGGAATCGGAGTTCAAATCAACGGTATGAATGCCATTTAGGCATTCACCGCCTACAATAAACAGATTCTGTAGGAGCGATCTCCGAATCGCGACCTACAATAGTATGTTGACTAAGCACTAGTGTGCTTTTTTATGTCTATCTACAATCAAATTAGTTATTCTTTCAGTTTTAGTGATATGCGGTATCCTTCCAACCCAGGATCTGTGTCTACAATTTCCTGAACTTCTTCTAAAGAACGACGTTTTGCTGGGATTCTATTAGCGTTTGCACATCGTAATGCTATCCTTGCACCGATTGAACTTGCCCGTCGCAGGTTGTCTAATTCCACCTTTTCGAGTGTATCATAGGCGGTGTGTCCAAATCCGCGTCCTGACGGTGCAGATGTAGGGTCTCCCATGTGGCTTGTCGGCACTCCCTTTAGAAAGAAAGGGAAGTGGTCGGAATAAGAATGCACTTTCTGTCCTATAGGCATATCATCCTGTATCTGCCATTGAAAAAGCTCAAACAACTGCTGTAATGTGTCCCAATGATGCAGGACGATTCCTTTTCGGCTTGTGCCACCTGCAGCATCCATATTCAGCAAGAATTTAATGTTATCTAATTCGTCATCATGTGCGTCTGTATACCGATATGCTCCCGTAAGACCGATTTCTTCTGTTCCAAAAGCGATGAATCTGATAGTTCGTTTAAGTGAATCGGCAGTATACGTAGCTAAAACCCGTGCAGCCTCAATTACAGAAACCATGCCTGATGCTGGGTCGTGTGCCCCTTGTGCTATGTCGTGTCCATCGTAGTGGCATCCTAATATGATCATCTCTTCTGGTGATTCTATCCCTGGTAGGTCTGCGACAACATTCCATGATTTACGTGGTTCGTTGATGTCAGTCGTTTGCAGTCTCATTTTAACTTCCTTGTGGCGGTCTATACATCGCGTTAGAAAATCACCGTCTTCCTTACAAACAGAGATACCTGGAATTGGTGCAGGACTATCATTCTGAAGACTACCCGTTTCGGGTCCGACACCTGGATGCTCACTTACAAAAATGAATGCGGCTGCTCCACTAAGAACTGCCCGGTCATACTTTTCCTTTCGGTGCACCCAGCGTCCAAGGTTTCTTGGAGATGAACTTTTCGCCATCACAAGTTTTCCTTTTCCATTTTCTCCAAGATTACTGTAGTTGTTTGGACTTCCATGTCCAACAGATACAAGCTCAGCAGTAATATCATTTGCAGGACAGTAGGGTAGCGAAATGCAGTGCAAAGTTCTTTCTATAGGTTCTGTGATTGTCAAGGTTGCTGGACCGCGCGTCCATCCTGCATACGGGTATTCCTCTAATCTAACATTCTTAAGTCCGTATCGTGTGAATGTTTCCGAAATAAAGGTTGCTGCCTTGTATTCTTCAGGTGTTCCTGCAAAACGTGAACCGAAGTCATCACATAGCACCGTGAGATTCTCCATAGACTCACGACTTGTATAAATATCACCGACCATTTGCCGGTCTATCTGTAGGTATGGATTTTTTTTATTCATAATCTCCTTTTGGCAATAGAAAGTAGACGAACATTTTGTTTAGGTCTTAGTTACTGTTTGAGGCTGTGATACTGTTGCGTCTGTTGGAATGCTATTATCGTTCGATAGATTTGCCAGCAATTCCAGACCAAAATCATCATTAGAAGCGGTGTCAGGTACTGTAGGTGCTTTCAACGTTTTCATTGATGCGTCTGCAATTTTCTTTAGGTGCCACGGGTTCAATACCTGTATCCTACCTCGTCTCCTCTTAATCACATCGCGCTGCTTGAATGTATTTAGAAGTGTTTCAATTGTTTCGGTTGAACTGCCGATTAATCTTGAGATACGTTTTTTTGATAGACGAGGGACTAATACAACCCCCTTACTATCTGGTGTTTCAGAAAGATTATGTAATAACAGAGCAAGACGAGATGACACACATCTAAAGGCTATATTAGTAAAGCGGTTAAACCGTAGACTGTCTGGTGTCTTGTTTTTCTTTAATATGTTAGATGCCAGTTTATCTAAATGGGAGTGCCAATTTTCACTGCCCTTTCTATATACTGGGTTCCCATAAGAAATAGTGTTGTGAACTTTACTAAACACATGAGGTATTTTGGCACGTTTTAAGTACAGTAGCGGTAACCCCAAATGCGGTTTTCGTTTCAAGAAGAAGGAGAAGTCTCGAATTGTCACAACACCGAGAATAACATCTGATAGCGTTTCCGCATAGGAAGGTAGGAGTGGCGTTTCTCCATTCATCCTACGAGCGGTCGAGGAAACCCCGCCCCTACAATCGTCATTTTGAACGATTCCGAGAATCTCTCCCTGTTCCAATACCTCTTTAGTTTTCTGTTTTTCGTCTGGGTCAGTATTCTTTGGTGTTTCTAATTCAGGTTCTGATACGTTATCGGTAATCTTCACACGTCCTTCTTTAATTAGATATACCCCTTCTGTGCAGATACGTTCCTGATGATTTAGTTGTATGAATGTAGTGATTTGTTCTAATGCACGTGCATCTGTTTCTGATAGGTCTCTAAAGATATTGATGTGCTTTACACACCAGAAACGTTCTGAAATAAGATTTCTCATAAGTTAATAATAGTAGGCTTGTATCAGGTTATAAATTATTATGTTTCATAATCATCAATTGCCAATTAATACACGTTTTCCAATCTTCCTTTTGAAACCCTCGCATAATTCTCATCTATATCACACCCTTTAAAATCTCGTAGATTTCTCAAGGCAGCAACACCTGTAGTACCAGCTCCAAGGAATGGGTCAACAACAAGATCGCCTTGGTTACTATGTTTACGGACTAATTCCTCAAACAGTGGCAGTGGTTTTTGTGTAGGATGTTGTCTTTTACCTTTGTGTCGTGGGATCGGATACTCATAGATACCAGAGTCATACTCGCTATTGAAGGTAGGTTTGCCGACTTTGACTCCCACAACAGCCATTTCTCGACTGTTAGAGAGATACGTTGCACGCATATTCAATGGCACGGGATTGGTTTTCTGCCATATTATCTGGCGTATCATTTTGAAACCAGCTGATTCCATTGCAATCTTCACTTTACCTATTTTCCAAAGGTCATACCATACAATAGCAGTACCGCCGCGGCGTAAAGATTTGTAAAACACTTGTGCCATATCGTCCAGATTTATCTCAACATGATCCCAGGGACCGAAGTCCATGCTAACTGCAAATCGCTTTACACCGTTCACGACATCTGCAAATCCAGTTTTTTTACTAATACAGTAGGGTGGATCTGTTAGTATAAGATCAACTGAGCCAGCGGGTAGCGCATCTATAAAATCTTGATAATCAGCCACCTCAACCGTGAAATCATTAAACATTTTAGCTAAACCTATTATAGTAAAGTCAATAATTAATGAGACATTTCACCCCATACAACGATGATAAAGATCACCCGGCGTAGGGGCGAGGTCACCTCGCCCGTCGTGGAGCGTTTCATTAATTCTAAAGTTCACCATAGTTTGTAAGTCAACGTAAGATTCTATGTCTAAACAACGTTGTAATTATCTTTATACCCGCTTTAGCACTACCTATGAACGTACCACTTATTTTTGAAGTGCCGATACGTTTACGATAGGTGACTGGCACTTCTATCACGTTCATCCCTGTTTTAGCGGCTTTGAGTTGCATCTCAATCGTCCATCCGAAGTTTTTATCCTGCATTTCCAGTGCTAACAGTTTTTTGTATAGGATAGCGCGAAAGGGTCCTAAATCGGTATACCTTGCCCCGAAAAGGAACCGCATCATAACGGTTGCAAGTTTGTTTCCAAATTTTGCTTGTGGTAGCAATGCTCCTTTTTCACTTGGAACACGTGCACCTATAACAAACTCTGCAAGACCGTCTTGTATCGGTTGCACGAGCGAATACATCTGCTTAGGGTCATCACTATAATCACCATCCAAAAACACAACGATGTCTGCTTTGTTTACGTTTGCGATTCCTGTGAGACACGCGCACCCATATCCCTTTCTCGGTTCTGCTACTACTTTTGCGCCATGTTTTCGTGCAATTTCTGCTGTTCGGTCAGTACAGCCGTTATCTACAACGATGATTTCTTGCACTAACTCTTTTGGAATATCGTTGATGACGTTTGCAATTGCACCTTCTTCGTTCAAAACAGGTATGATAACGGAAACATTCACGACTATCTCCAGTGTGTCGTGTTGATTTTGAACTGTTACATTTTGACAGCAGGTTCTTGTACTGTTTCTAAGAGTCGTTCAATTACTGCGTCTGTGTCAATACCTTCAGCTTCAGCGTGGAAGTTTGTCAAAATTCGGTGTCGTAAGACTGCGGGTGCAACGGATTTGACATCTTCACAGGATGCGTTGTATCGTCCTTTAAGAATTGCTCTTGCTTTCGCGCCTAATATTAGGTACTGTCCAGCTCTCGGACCTGCTCCCCATCTTACCCACTGTTGGGCAAATTCTGGGGCATCCTTCTCTTTGGGACGTGTTGCTCGTGCAAGTTTTACTGCATATTGCACAACGTTATCTGCTGCAGGAACTCTTCGGACTATCTGATGCAGGGATACAATTGCTTCACCTGAAAGAGCCGTTTCTAACTCAGGTTCGTCTGCCCCTGTTGTTGCTGCGATGATGTCAACTTCCTCATCTTCTGATGGGTAATCAATAACGATTTTGAACATGAACCTATCAAGTTGTGCTTCTGGTAATGGATATGTCCCTTCCTGTTCAATGGGGTTCTGCGTTGCAAGTACAAAGAAGGGTGCTGTCAGTTTATATTCAGTTCCGCCAGCAGTGACATGATGCTCCTGCATCGCCTCAAGAAGTGCAGCCTGTGTTTTCGGGGGAGTACGGTTTATTTCATCAGCGAGTAGGATATTGGCAAAGATCGGACCTTGAATAAACCGAAGCGTCCGTTGACCTGTAGTCCGGTCCTCCTCAAGTACATCCGTTCCGATAATATCCGCAGGCATTAAATCTGGTGTAAACTGAATTCTCTTAAATTTGAGATTGAGGATATCAGAGAGGGTTTTAATCATCAAGGTCTTCGCTAATCCTGGTACACCTTCTACTAAACAGTGACCACCTGCGAAGAGTGCCATCAACATTTGATTGATAACCTCTTCTTGACCGATGATAACTTTTTTGAGTTGGGTCACGATTAAATCTTGACTTTCCATCAACTCTTCAATAGCTTTGATTTCTTCTGTTGCTGCCATCTACTAGCTCCTTACAGACACAATCTAAATGAAGATTAATTTTTTAATTCGGTAATGTTGGAACGTGCGATGAATCGCACTACTACGAACCTGATCGTTTGTAGTAGGGCAATTTATTGCCCGTTTATTACCGAAATATTTCATTAAACTTCATACAGATTGTGCTACTTATTATGATTGCACACGATGTGTGCTTAATCAGGATTCTGGGTTAATATAATTCGTTTCGTACTTCGGCTGGAAGCGAGTCTGACAATATCTGTGAGTTGTGTGACTTGTTCCGCCTTTACCGATGGTGCGTGGAAACGTATCGTCTGTTTCATTTCTGCTTTTTGTCTTGACTTATTAAAGTTCAATTCGATTTCAGCGACACCTGTCTTCTGTTTCTTAGCCTCTGGCACCGCATCTATTTTAAAGGGTGCTTCTACATCAACAGTGATGTTGTCTTCTAATGTGAGAGATTTTCCAATTAGAACGGGATGTTCACGATCCTCCTCTGACAGAAGGATAGCATAAGGGTGTTTGACTACAGGCAGTTCAAGAATATATTTACCGCCAATTTCGTAGACATATTCCTGGCATAACCAAGTGAGTTTAACTTTTAGATCTTTATTCAGTTGTTCGATTTCTGAGATTTTCAGATCATCAACTATTGCGCGTTCGTCCAATTCCAATGCATCCCGTAGCAGTTGAACGCGTTCATCCCGATTACTTGCGTGTAGGATACGCGCACGTAATCTGGCATTGAAATCACCAGAGACCCACAGTTCTTGTGTCACTTCTACACTCAGATCCTTTTTGACTCTGACATGCGTAGATGTGCTTTTTCTGTTTGTATCTGCGGGGAGTGCCGGACTTTTTTGAAATACAAAAAGCCGTTCTTTTACTTGCTCACCATCAATCTTTTCAATGTCCGCTACCTGCGTTTCGGTGGTATTTGCCTTCGGTGCATCTGTGTTGATAATCACTGTCCAACGATTTTGGTCGCCTACAGGAAAATCCCCGAAAGGCGTTGTGTGAGCGGTGGGATCAAGCCAAATTAGGTCTTTATTTTTTCCGCCATCTACAGCGAGTATCATGTGATTGAAGTATGAAAGTGAAGGCACATCTTTTATGACTCTGCTTTCTTTACCTGCTGAAATCAGCACTGGATACGAATCAATACCCGCAATGCGAAGCATCGTAGAGAGTAGCGTTGATTTACCTTTACAGTCTCCCCACTCTTTCTCCAATACTTCACCAGCCGGATAAGGTTTGATCGCCCAAATACCGCGTTCATCTCCTGCATACTGTATTTTTGTTGCGACAAATTCATATAGTCTTCTGATTTTTTCATTGCGCGTTAATGCGCCTTTTAGCAACGCCTTCGTTTTTTGTTCAATTTCCTCAGTGCTTCTATCTTGCTCACGAATTAGTGTTGCGTACCAATTGATTAGTTTATCCCATGAATCGATGGTAGACAGACTGATACTGTATGCAAAATCTGAAACAGCAGGCATCAAGGGTTCGCGTCGTAGAGCGGGGACATCGGTTGTTTCAAAAGTATAGGTGCGCGTGTAATTATTTTCAGTAACTGTCGGTGTCATAGTCGGTCCATCAACTTTAAAAAGAAGAGTGAGTTTTTTCGGTAAATGCGTTGTAAGACGGTAGTATTGAATGGGGTTATCTATCTGAAAATGGACGTGTCTCCAGAATTCACCCTTCATAACACTTGGCGGGTTCTGAGCGGAATAGGCGTAGTCAATGATACAACCATCTGTCATTTTTGGCAACTCAAAATACATCAGCCGTGTGTTAACGTGCAGACCTGCTTCAGTTGCCGATGCTGGCGTAATACCACGGACGATTTTATCCTCATCCAATTCTACTTGAGACCCATCTGGCAGAACCGTTCGCGCATGGTGTATTGTAACATCATCTGCCCCGGATGTATACGGTATCTTTACTTCACCGAGATGGAACCCATCTTTATTGAAAATCTTTACCACCCGTCGTGTTGAATAAACATGACTGCTATTCTCGTCAACATCATACGCCTCTGATTCCCATAGCACAATAGCACCATCATCTAAATGTGATGGTTCATTTGGTGCATTAGCAATCCCTGCTTGAATTGCTTGTTCGTCTTCATCACTAATAAAGTTATACGGAAGCGATGATTTTCCTTTCATTCCCGTCTGTTCGTTTTCTTCACTCTGTTCCTCTCCTTCTTCATGCACATGTGCCGGTTTATCTAAATTGGCTGGATCGTCTTGTTCGTCAGCTACGTTCTGTGCTGTACTTTCCTCTCGTGGCGGTAGCGGTGTCAGCCGTTTACCTAAAAAGGCTTTATCCGCCGATGCTCCTTCACCGCTCGTTTCCAGATCCTTTCGAACTGCCCTCCCATCACCGTTATCATCCAAATGTGGATGTTCTGCTTGAATTACACCCTCTTGTTCGTACCATTCGTCTGTACGTTTTTGCATCCAGAGAAACGCTTCAAAAATTGATATAGCACCATCGTTGTTAGCATCTGCGGCGGACTCAGAGAAGGCATCAACGAACAGGTCTCCGAAACTGACTTGAGAGGAATATCCCTCTCTTGCAGAACTGGATGTAAGGATTATCCGTCCAGTCTTGCTAATATCTCTAACAACTCTTGCACTGTATTGAAATCCAAAAATGAGTAGTTGCTGTTCGGCATTGATTTTGTTGATACTGTCTGTGTATTCCTGCTGTGAGATGTCGCGTCCGAGCAAGTTAAATTTCACACCGTCCGATGCACGTGAAGCGTGTCCAATCATGAAAAGGATGAATCTATCTGTTGGTTGGACTTTCTCAGCGAGCTGTGTGAAGACATCTAAGATGGGTTGCCGTTTCGCTTCACCTGTTACCAGTCCTGGTGGATTTCCTTGGTCTTCAAAAAGGAATGTTATCTGTTCAGGTGAATAACCGTATTGTTGGGTGAGTAATTGATGGAATCTTGAGGTTGCGCTCCAAAACTTGTCGTAGTATGATTTTTCACCCCCAACACCTCCAATAATCAGTACGTAGTCAGTGGCATAAGCTATTGTGGTCGTCATTAAGAAAATAGTAAGTATTATTAAAGTAAACCTTCGCATCATTTTTCTCCTACTCCAGCAAAACGTTAGCTGGTATTAAATGCCATTTTTTGAAATTACTTCTCTTCAGGTATTTTGAAATCCCCACTTGTGCCGCCCGTTTTCTTGATAAGTTTTATGTCTGAAATGCACATCTCTCTGTCAACTGCTTTGCACATATCATACACAGTCAGAGCTGCCACCGATACAGCAGTAAGTGCTTCCATCTCCACACCTGTGCGTCCAACAGTTTGCACTTCTGCTTCAATCTCTATTTTCTTATCAACAATCGTCACATCCACTCGGATCGAGGTAAGATTTAGTGGGTGGCACAACGGTATGAGATCACTTGTGCGTTTTGCTGCCATATATCCAGCAAGTCTGGCAACTTCCAAAACATTACCTTTTTTCATCTGTTGTTCCGAAATGAGTCTAAGCGTTTCTGGTTGAGCCGTTACATGTCCTCTTGCAATAGCTGTGCGCAAAGACTGCGGTTTGCTTCCGACATCAACCATCTGTGTTTTTCCTTCTGTGTCAATGTGTGTGAGTTTGCTTTTTCCTTCAATGCGTGTTACGTGTTTCATAAGTTCTGTGATTAATCTTAGTAAAGTTAATAATTAAAGAGACATTTCAGCGTTTGCGGAGGCCACCCAACGTAGGGGGAGGTCCCCTCGCCCATTGTGGGTATATAGCGAACCGTTACTTCCGTATCAACATCTTGCGCGTAGCAGTGAAATCGTCAGCGGTGATGGTGTAGAAGTATACGCCACTGGCGATATTTTCTCCATTCTCATTTTTATCGTCCCAAAAAGCTGCACGGTCGGGGTCTTGATAGATGCCGCTAAGCTTATTTCCTAAATCCAACGTCCGAATCAACTTGCCATCTTCAGTCCAGATAGAGATACGAACATTTGCAGGTGTTGCCAACTGATATGGAATCCATGTCTCAGGATTGAACGGGTTAGGATAATTTTGGAATAGTCGGTTACGCTTTATGTGACCGAGTGTGACAAGTTTTTTGCCGCGTGACTCAATGGAAAACGGTTCATCCACATCAGCAGCATCGGATCTGTAATCCCATAACAGCACAGTGCCATCAGAACTCCCACTTGCGAGCGTGTGATTATCACTGCTGAAAGATAGAGATCGCACGGGTCCCGTATGTCCCTCAAGTTTGCGGAGATGTGTCCCTTTATTTGCGTCCCATAACCTGATGGTATCGTCATCACTGCCACTTGCAATAATGTTGCCATCCGGACTAAAAGCGACAGTATAGACTATACCGGTATGCCGATCAAGAGTGTGTAAGAGTTCTCCCGATTTTACATCCCACAACCTGACAGTGTTATCACCATCAACATAGTGCCCACTGCCACTTACGAGTTTATTGCCATCTGGACTAAATGCGATACTTCTGATATTAGCCGTATGTTCTTCATACATGCGAATGCGTTCCCCCGAATCTACATCCCATAGTCTGATGATATCGTCCGTTCCCCCATAGGCGATCATCTTGCTATCCGGACTAAAAGCGAGACTATCAACGAACCTTGTGCGTTCCCAAATTCTAAAGTGAAGTTTCCCTGTTCCTACGTCCCATATAGAGATGTCTCCTTCAAAACCTTCACCACCGGCTGCAACTAACTTTCCATCTGGACTAAATGAGACACAATCAAGCCATTTGCATAACCCCGAGCTCATTCTACGGATGACGTTTGTGGTGTTTACATCTAACATAAAGATGGATCCTTGATCAGCCCCTACAGTTGCGATCAGATCGCCATCTGGACTAAATGACAATTCATAGACCGATCCTCCAGTCCTTGTAAGCGTTTTGAGTTCTTCACCTGTTTTTATGTCCCATAATTGGATACCTCCTTCATAACCGCCACCTGCGCCACCTGCAAGTATGCTACCATCCGGACTAAAAGAAACACTTCTGTACGAAATCGCATGTCCCTCAATTGAACGTTTAGGATTCCCTGAGTTGACATCCCACACATACATAGTAGAATCCCGACTCTCACTAATAAGTGTGTTGCCATCAGGACTAAAAGATAGATAATCAACCCAAGTTGTGTGTCCTTCAAGTGTTTGGAGATGTTTCCCAGTTTTTGTGTCCCACAGATGGATGTCCCCCGAACTCCCGCCAACGAGGATGTTGTTTTTGGGATGAAAGACGATACTTGAAATTGAACGCCGGGGCACCTCAAGTGTTCGTAAGTGTTCTCCTGTTGTTATGTCCCACAAGTGGATGACTCTGTCTGGTGGTCGTTGATGTGTCCCTGTTGGGCCGATCACGATTGGAAGAGAAACGGCAATGTCATAGCCTATACTGGCTATCATTGTCCAATCCGGACTAAATGAGATAGCAAAGGACCAGATATCAAATGTTTGGAGATGTTCCCCCGTATTTGCGTTCCAGAAGCGAACAGTTTTGTCCCTGCTCCCACTGGCAATTGTATTACCATCAGGACTAAAAGCAACACTGAAAATCCCATCTTGATGTCCCTCAAGTATTTGAAGATGTTCCCCCGTATTTGCGTTCCACAACTGAACAGTTTTGTCCCTGCTCCCACTTGCGAGTGTATTTCCATCAGGACTAAAAGCAACACTGCCAATTCCACCTTGATGTCCCTCAAGTGTTTGGAGGTGTTCCCCAGTATTTGCGTCCCACAAGCGAACAGTATTGTCCCCGCTCCCACTTGCGAGTGTATTTCCATCAGGACTAAATGCAACACTCCCAACCCAATCTGTATGTCCTGTGTATAGGTCCAGTTCTTCTCCTGTCTCTGCATCGTATATCCAAATGCCGATTTGATTCGGCAAAGCGAACTTGGAACCATCTGGGGAATACGCCATATCACCCCATGTCGTCCCTTTCCCAAACCGTGCTTTCGCACCTTCAGGTAGGTCCCATCTCGTCTGGCCTTGGGCAGTGATGCTGGGTGTGGTTGTGAGTGTTATGAGAAGTGTTACGGTAATTGCGTACAAAATCTTCTTCATTGTTTGCACTCCTTAAGTTATAAAGGATTCTTATCCATGATCCTTTGATATGTCTCTCGGAATCGTTGTAAATAATTACCTTCTCCGTGATATGCTGCGACATCAGTAGGTTTAGGTTGAATAAGTACACCACGTTTTAGGACAGTCTTGCTAAAATCCTCGACGTTAAAAGATTCACCAATGTGATCACAATATGCTTTCACTCCTGCTACAGCAGCACCGAGAGCTGCGCCGCCCTTTTCTACCGAGACTATAGGTCTGTTCCAAATTCCTGCGACACGTCGCATTATTTCCGGACTATCTGTTGCACCCCCTGTAACATGTAACGGTTCTTGAGTCTGTTTGGTAGTCTTATGTGTAAAGACTTGCGAATAAACATATACTGCTGCAAGGCTTGTTTCAATCACACCCGCGTAATCCTCAGCTAAGCTATGTGTATCTCTTTCGGTAGTTCGTATCAGTTCAAAAGCACCAGAGACAGGAAAGGATTCCGCTTTCGGTTGCCAGAATGTCATGTATTGTCCCGGTGAAACATTTTCTAACGCTTTTTCTGCCGGTTCGTATTCCTCTTTGGTTAATCCGTAGTTACTTCTGACAGTATCCCAGACCATAGCACCGTTAGTTCGGCATCCAAACATAAATGGACGTCCAATTCCATCGTACATTGCATTTGCATAACCTTCTGGGTCAAGTGTATTACCATCTGTAGATACCATATTGACGAAGCTTGTTCCGAGACTGAGTAAATCTCCAGCAACTGGTACTTTCGCCTGCGGATTATCACCTGATCCTGCAACGATTGTGCAATCACCTGAAAACCCATATTTTTCCACGAAATACTTTGCAATATTTCCCACAACGGTATCCGGTGGCGCGAGTTCTGGTAGTTTCCGCTGTAATTCCTCTGGACCGCCTTGAATTCCAGCAGCAGTAGCTGTGATTAATTCGTTGTCCCATTCCTTTTTCCGATAGTTCATGAGTGACATTCCGCACGCATTTCCTGTGTCAATCGGTACTAATGGATTTGCTGTTAGGACTGCTGGTATAAAACTACTGATAAGTTGTATTTTTTCTGTTGCTGTATATTCGTCAGGAGATTGTTCAGCGACCCGTCGGATAACCGCACCCGTAAACCGTAGGGGTGCATCTGAACCGGACAGTTCAATCATCTCTGTTTTTCCACCGACTGCTTCTCGCACATGATCAGTCTGTGTTAAGGTATTTGCTGTCATCCATATCGGTGCGGTGAAATAGGAGAAGACACCTGCCAATAACGTCTTTAATTCTAATGTACTACTTTCTGCTCTAAGCAGGTTGGAGAAAATAATCGAGAGATTCTTGTTCAGATACACATGACCGTGTTGCTGTCCTGATGTATTAATAGCAACTATGTCCTCTAACGCAACATCTGCATTTCGCAGATCAGCAAACATTGCATCAAGCGATGCAAGATACATCAACGGTGGTTGTTCGGCTTCACCTTCAGCCATTGAATGGCGGGGAGGTAAGATATAATCTTCTCCGATACCGAAGCAATTGGTGCGTTCATCTGCGCGATAGTCAATTGCGTGTTCAAAACACTTTTCTGCAGAGTCAATATCTATGACGATTGCTGATAGGCTCTGTGTGCTTGAATCTAAACCGAGGACAAGATGTCTGTTTTTTTCGTCATTCACTGAAAAGAGTTCCCTTCAATTCGTGGGTAGTTTTTTTCATAGTCTTTTATTTTTCTAGACTTTTAAGAAAGACTTTTTACTCACTTGAGCATCTGCAGGGAAGTTGATTTAACCTCTACCATTATCCAAACGCTCAACGAATTCCTCAAGATTATGTGCTGTTAATGCAGCGTCGTGTAACTCGGTAAGACGCGTTACATTAATGATGCTATCCAATGTAGGTTGTAAGATGCGGACAGTATTGGAATCAAAACGATGCTCAAGTAATTTCAAGAGATATTTGAGTGCAATTTGCCTAGCTCCTAATTCAGTACCTTGTTGTAGACCTTGTTGATAACGTTCTTCTCCAGTTGTTTGTAAAAGGTGTTGGTAAACCGATGATTCTTGCATAATTTCCTCCGATAAAAAACCATCAAGTGCTTGATGAGGGTGAATTAGTCCACTCAGAACCCATTGCGATACAAGCACGTTATTCCTTATATCTGCTGGAAGCGAAAGTGCTTTTGTCTGATTATTACATTGAATTGCCCACTGACTACCTGTATATTCTTCAGGTGGTTGCATTAAAGGTGTAAAAGGCAGAAACCCAATGTTCTCCGTATCAAACACAGATTGTCCATCAAGTTGAATAAGTCGGATAACCTTATATTCAACTATGAATCGGTGGTTCTGAATGTCTTGTTTATATCCTCCTGGATCGTTGCTTCCAGCATTTGGTCTGAGATAGATTACGTGGGAAAATACAGGTAATCCATACTTTTCGTAGCACCTGCCAAGATAACCGACATTGCGGCGCGTCATAGCTACGGCACTATCGTCAACTTGAAACTCTATATGAATAAAAACTAGTTGATCATCAAGTAATACTTTTATAAGACTATCTGTCCGACGGACTTCAACATTCGGGAATTCCCCATCAACAAATTCAAGAAATGTAAAATCCGTTCTTTCTAAGACTTTGCGTAGTATATCTTCTGGATATGATTTTAGAGTACTCTTTGTAACGATATCATATCTGTCGTGCGGCAAAGATGCGTAATCAGAATCAGATTGCTCTCTGAATAGTAGAATTTTATAGTTGGGTTTATAAATGACTGACAATGTTCTTTTCTATTCTCCTATCATTCTGATCAGTTCCCGGGATATGCGCGGTTCTCTATTTCAGCGATGAACTTTTCTGATGCAATTGCTGCTGCTGCACCTGCACCTGCAGCCGTAATTGCTTGACGAAAAACGTGGTCATGTACGTCACCTGCTGCGAAAACACCATCAATGTTTGTCCGTTGCATATCGTCCACAATGATATATCTTTGATCGTCCATATTAATCACATCCGTAAAGAGTTCCGTATTCGGAATATGTCCTATAAAGATAAACACACCGTCAATTGGGAATAGTTCAGTGTTCCCTGTTTTGACGTTCTTGAGTTTAGCACCCGTTACCTTATCTGCATCTCCACAAATTTCTTCAACGATTGTATCCCATATAAACTTTATTTTATCGTTTTTGAAAGCGCGTTCCTGCATTATCTGGCTTGCTCGGAGTTGATCGCGTCGGTGAACAATGAATACCTCAGATGCATATTTCGTTAGAAAGATTCCCTCTTCAAGCGCGGCATCACCCCCACCAACGACGATAAGCCGTTGATCTTGAAAGAAAAAGCCATCACAGGTGGCACAGTAAGAGACTCCGCGTCCACCATAACCCTCTTCGCCCGGTATGTTGAGTGTTCGCGGTGAAGCACCTGTGCAGATTATCACAGATTTAGCGTGATATTCTTTGCCATAGGTTTTCACGACGAAAGGATGTTTTTTAAAATCAACTTCAGTTACTGTATCAAATTTTACCTCAGTGCCAAACCGTTCCGCTTGTTCCTGCATGCCTTGGATAAAGACAGATGCCTCATGCCCAAAAAAACCTGGATAATTCTCAAGGTCAAGCGTTAAGGAGAGTTGTCCACCAAGTGCGTCCCCTGTAATAAGCACAGGTTCCAGCATAGCACGAGATGTATAGACTCCGGCAGCAAATCCAGCAGTGCCACCTCCAATTATAACTATGTTTCGTTCTTCAATATTATTTGTGTTCATATTTTCCCAAGCACAATCTAAATGAAGATTAATTTTTTAATTCGGTAATGTTGGAACGTGCGATGAATCGCACTACTACGAACCTGATCGTTTGTAGTAGGGCAATTTATTGCCCGTTTATTACCGAAATATTTCATTAATCTTCATACAGATTGTGTTACAATTATGTAAATCTCGGTATTCCATCAACAATGGGATACTGTTGTTTACATGCTATGCAGTGTATATTTTGTTCATTAAAGGTTAATTCACCTTTACATTTAGGACATACGAGGATGTCGTACAATGATTTGGCATTTAATGTTTTCGCGTGTTGTTTTCGGGTCTTTACTAAAAAAGACTTGATATAAGCAACGAAACTGCGCGGTACTGTACTTTTCAGTGTAAGCAGTAACCTGTTCCGATTCTGCTTTGCGTTTTTTGATGTTAGAAGTTCTACAATAGTCTCTGGACACTGCAAGTCTAAAAAAGTACCTGGCATCGGTGGTTGATCCTCGTCTACTATCTGGTATTCAATTTTCCCATCCCATTCATATTGGACGAGGAAGAGATGATGGTGTAAGATATGAAAACGTCGCCAGTGTGTATCTGTCTCTGCTAATGTATGGAATAGTAATCCAAATTCTGCGCGTTTATCGTTCCTCTGTAATACCAAACGTCCATCAATTAAATTGACGATCCAGTTGTGATATTGCCAACCGTAAATTCGTTCGCCGATCTCTGAAGGTGTTTCAATATAACCGCGTTGTGCTACACGCATCAATTCAGAGATCAGCAGCTCTGGGTCTTCAACATGCTCTAAGACGTGTGAACAGATAACATAGTCAAATGCGTTTTCAGCAAAAGGCAGATATTGTCCGTCAGCTTCTACGATAGGACGGTCTACGACTAACTTCCCACCCCGTTCTTCGTCATCATCAATGAACTTATCACATAAGACATCCGATCTTGTTTTTGGGTTGTGACCGCTTCCGATCTCTAAAACAAAGTCGTTGGGACGTATGTTCATTTCTGCACAACCATCGTGATGTAAGGACTGAGATACGGAAACAGGTTTGCTACGATTCTACCTTTTATACCGAAGCCGACAGCCTTTTTGACGATGCGGAATCCATTCTGTTCAAAGAATTGAGCAAGATCAATCGGATTAGCCAAATATGCACTGTCTGCATCCCCGCCGATAGCATTATCCTGTAAATCTGGATTGCGATAGATAAAGTTAATAGACTGTTTGGCAGATTTTTTTGAGAAGAATCTTTTTCTTAAATATAGTCTGCAGTTCCGATTAAACTGTTGCCATGCTTGCTGTTTTGTTTCTCCCCAAACAGGTCGTCCAGATTTGCCACACATAAGACGCGTCCAATCAAATAGTGATGTCAACGGTGAACAGAGGTTCGGTCCTGAAAGCACGACTCTACCATCTTGTCGTACAACGCGAACCATCTCCTTCAATGCTGTTTCTGCGTCTGGCAAGTGTTCTATCAACTCATTTGAACAGATAACATCATAAGATTCGTCTTCAAAAGGCAATTCTAAAACATCACAGACCTGATATCGTAGTTTTGGGGTGTCGTGTAAACGTTCCCATGTCCGTGCATCTTCAAGAAAAAGCGGTGAAATGTCAGTTCCAACGACGTCAAAGCCTGCTTGATTTAATAATCGAGAGGATATGCCGTTGCCACAGCCGAGGTCCAAGATTTTAGAATCTTTTGGCGCATAACGGATGACCAAATCCACATAGTGTCGGAGATAGTTTTCATCATGTGCATCTAATAGATTCTTATATGTCTGTGATGTTTCGTAGAACTTTCGCATTCGCTGACGGAGCTGCAGCGATGTTTCAGGTACTGACGTTTCATGCATGTTTTCAACTCCCAAGAGACTCTAACATATTATAGTAGACTTCAGAATTAATGATACACTCTACAACGGGCGAGGAGACCTCGCCCCTACGAGGGATGATCTTTGTAAATACGTAAATATCTCATTAATTATTAATATCTCATTAATTATTGATTTTACTATATATCTGTCTGCTGGATTACAAGGAAAAGCAAAGAACAATTGGAATAGGTCGTTTTCATGGCTATGATCGCAGCGTGTTCCACGGTGATTCTTCATAGACATCAACGAGTTGATACCCTTCATCCCCTTTGCTGGGACTCAGTGTCACGAACAGTTTTGCGGGTTCTGAGGAGACGTTAAAAGATGCATGGACAACATCTGCTGCGATGAAAACAGAGTCTCCTGCATTGAGTGTCTGCTTCTTATCTTCAAGCCATTGTTCTACGCTCCCTTCAATAACGTAGATGACTTCTTCCTGTTCAGGGTGTTTATGAAAATCGTGTCCGTATCCAGGGGAAAGACTGACTTCCATAGCGACTATATCCTTCCCGCCGGTCGTTTCTGGACGACTCAGCCATCCGATGACACCCCAGTCCAGATGGTCACGTTCCACTTCCTGAGATTGTATGAATTTCCCTTTCACTTTATGCTATCCACTCCTTATCATGATAGTTTAAATATTGCAGGTGAGCGTGTTATTACTCACCTGCAAGAAGAAGTACGTTGCAAATGTAAGTCGTTATTTACTTGACTTTATTGTACCCCATGTGGTTGATAATTTCTGACGTGGATCAACAGCTGTTCCAGGTTGGTATCCGGTTTCCATTTCAGCAAGAATTTCGTCTTCACTGAGTGCGCGGTTCCAGATACGCACTTCGTCAATTAGACCGAGGAAACGACGGTTTGCGCCTTCTCCAGTAGTGCCGACATAGACAACAGAAGTATCAGCAGCACCGGGTAATGCATTCTTATCACCAAATTCACCGACAGGTTCACCGTTTAACCAGTATCTATGTATGCCACTATCAACCTGACCGACAACGTGTTGCCATTCGTTGAGAGCGATTTTTCCTGTGCATACACTACCACTTCCACCTGCACTAAGGTGCAAGCATTCACTTGGTGATTCAGTGTAGAAACTGTAAGAACGGGGGTTATTTCCTTTTGCGAGGATACCTTGCCAACGTTGGTTGTTAGGTCCCATGTGCCGTTCTGCATTTATCCATGCCATTACAGTTACACTTTCTGTTACTGTCAGGATGTCGTCGTGTGGAACTTCGATCCAATCACTTTCGCCATTAAATTTTAGTGCGTTTCCGAACTTACCATCTACCAACTCAGGTGCACCAATAATATTCCCATCATTACCATAGAGTGAATGGTCAATGGTCATATCTCCATCTAACTCATCAAATGAGAAATAGAGGATAAGCGACCCGTCAGCTGACACCTCTGCGTTAGCGAATGGTGCAATAAACAACGTTAGGATCAACACTACAAAAATAGACCTCATAATTTATTTTCCTCCAATCATATCATCTTTGTCCTCCAACTATACCGTCTTCGGTCAAAGTGATACTATTGATAGCGATAGATATAAACCTACCGATTTAGAACTATCGTTTTTTAGTTTTTATAATACCCCACGTTGTTGCTAATTTTTGACGTGGGTCAACAGGAAAGAGTTCAAAATGCCCCTTTTCCATCTGATCAACAATTTCATTTTCTGAGAGTGCCCGGTTCCAAATTCTGACTTCGTCAATTAGACCGAGGAATTCACGGTTTCCTTCATGTGTTTTTCCCACCAAAACATCTGAACTATCCCCGTTACCAGGGGGTGGGTTCTTTCCAGCGAATTCACCAACATTTTCACCATTTAGCCAATACCGGTGAGTTCCATTATCTACCTGCGCAGCGACATGTTGCCACTCATTCAATGCAATTTTCCCGGTACAGACGCTTCCGCTTCCCCCAACGCTGAGGTGCAGACATTCGCTTGGCGATTCAGTGTAGAAACTATAAGAACGGGGATTATTACCTTTCGCTACAATCCCTTGCCAACGTTGGTTGTTAGGTCCCATATGTCTCTCTGTATTAATCCAAGCCATGACGGTTACATCTTTATTAACAGTGAGGATGTCGTCATGTGGTACTACAACCCAGTCGGTTGAGCCGTTAAGTTTGAGTGCCTTACCAAATTTACCATTAGCAAGTTCGGCGTCACCAACTAATTCTCCATTGTTTCCATACTTTGAATGGTCAATCGCTTCATCTCCATCAAGTGAATCAAACGAGAAATAGAGGATCATTGACTCCTCTGGTTCAGTTAACGCATGCGCGAAAGATGCTACAAACGTTATGAACAATGACGTTAGGATGAACACTACAAGAATAAACCTCATAATTTATTTTCCTCCAATCATACCATCTTTGTCATACCAACAATGGAAGGCCAAAGTGATACTATTGATTATTGATAATGATAGTTCTAAATCTACCGATTCAGAACTATCGTTTTTTAGTTTTTATAGTACCCCACGTGGTTGTTAGTTTTTGACGTGGGTCAACAGAAAAGAGTTCAAAATGCCCCTTATCCATTTGATCAGCAATTTCATCTTCTGAGAGTGCACGGTTCCAGATGCGAACTTCATCAATCATACCCAGTAACCTTCTGCCTGCTCCTTCCGCTGTCGTTCCTATGAATACATTAGATGTATCCGCTGCACCAGGAAGATTCGTTTTACCTCCACTCTCACTAACACTTTCACCATTAATAAAATATCGGTGTACACCATCCTCTTGGTGTGCAGCAACATGAACCCACTCGTTTAAAGGGATTGGCGTGTTACATGTACTTCCTGTGAAACCTCCTGAGGGACCAACGGAGAAGTGTAAACACTGAGTTGGTAAATGTGTATAGAAACTGTAAGAACGTTGACTATTTCCTTTTGCAACGATTCCTTGCCAATTCACACCACCAGGACCGGAATGTCTTTCAACATTTATCCAAGCCATGACGGTGACATCCTTGTCAACTGTTAGTGATTCATGATGTGGAATTTCAACCCAATCGGATTCTCCATCAAATTGCAGTGCTTTACCGTATTTTCCCTGAACATGATCCGGATCTCCCATCAAATCACCCGTGTTTCCATACTTTGAATGGTCAATCGTTTGATCTCCATCAAGAGAATCAAAAGAGACATAAAGGATCATAGATTCTTCTGGTTCATTTAACGCATGTGCAAAAGATGCTACAAACGTTAGAACTATCGTTATAACTATTATGTGTTTCATTTTTCCTCCATTGGTATTAATTACTTTGTATGTTTATATCAATCAGCTTCATTAAAATGCAAGAATCTATGTCATGACGAATGCGTATCCTCGTCAGTATTATCTGAATTTAGACTTTAGACTACCCCATGTAGTAGATAATTTCTGTTCAGGATCAACAGCAAAAATCTCAAAATGTCCTTTATTCATCTGTTCATTAACCTCTTCTTCCGAGAGTGCTCTGTTCCAGATACGGACTTCATCTATCATGCCGAGGAACCATCGGATATTCCCGCCACCTGCCGTGCCTATGACAACTGGATTGGTATCCTCTAACCCAGGCGGGTTCGGTTTGTTGCCGATTTCCCCAACCTTCTGTCCGTTTATCCAATAACGGTGTGTGCCATCATTAAACTGTGCAGCAACATGTTGCCATGTGTTTAGCGCAACTACACCATTGCAAACACTGCCGCCACCATTCGGAGGCCCTACGCTTAGATGTAGACACTTACTGTTTGCCTCAGTCCAGAGACTATAGGAACGTGGATTGTTTCCCTTTGCCATGATACCTTGCCATCGACCATTATCAGGTCCTTCATGCCTAACCGTATGAATCCAAGCCATGATGGTGAAATCCTGATCCACCGTGAGGGATTCATGGTGAGGTATCTCCACATAGGTATCCTGACCGTTGAATTTGAGAGCTTTGCCAAATTTACCAGCAACGTGTTCTGGGTCTCCCTTCAATTCACCATGATTTTCATATTTTGAATGGTCGTTCATCTGTTCTCCATCGACCGTATCAAAAGACATGTAAAGGATGAGTGAATCCTCTGGTTCATTTGCTGCAAATGCGAGAGGCATTGCAAAAATGATAAGTGCAAACATTATAAGAAAGTGTTTCATATTTTCACCTTACTAACCTACTGCTTAGTCAAGTGTTATTTGATGGCATTAAAAAGTCGGGAATCGGAGTTCCCTCCTACAATCAATACAAAAGGTTCTGTAGGAGCGATCTCCGAATCGCGACCTACAATAGTATGTTGACTAAGCACTACCATTATTGAATGTGTTATTTTGAATTCAATTCGTCTATTGTAACGATCTTTTCACCTTCAACCGCTAATAATCTCTGATTCACAGAAACATTTACTGATTTGTCTATTTGACCTGATGTCCACTGGATCTCAATGAGATCGATCTGTTCTGCTTTTCCAACACCAAAATGAACACGTAGATCGTGGAATGAGAGATAACTCCCTCCACTCTGAACTTCGCGAAATTGCAAGAGATTGCCGGTAACAACCTTTATTTTTGTGCCAATACCTGAACGGTTACTCTTTTTTCCGACGACCTGTATCTGTATCCAATTATTTCTATTTCCAACAACGTTCTCTAACAGATCTGGACGTTGATTGCAATTGGTAACAAGGATATCCAGGTCTCCATCATTATCATAGTCACCGAAAGCAGCCCCACGACTAACCTTCTTCAAACTTAACCCATCTGCATCCGAGATTACATTTGCATAAGTTCCATCACCTAAATTCCGAAACAGGAGGTTTCTTTGGGGATAACTGACATGCTTTTCGAGCATCGCTATGTTATCCATCAGATGTCCATTTGCAACAAAGATGTCTTGGTAACCGTCATTGTCATAATCAAAAAACTTGATACCCCAACCGAGATATCCGTGTGTCACCTCTGCTATTCCTGATGCAATCGTATTGTCAACAAAAAAATCCTTATCGTGATTTTGGTAAACCGTGTTCGTTTCGGTCTGGTAGTTGCTGACAGTTAGGTCAAGTTGTGCGTCGTTATTATAGTCACCGAAATCGGTTCCCATACCTGCTTCTTCTTTTCCCATATCATTATAGCAAACTCCCGAAATTAATGCAATCTCTAAAAATCTTTTTTTTTATCGTTCTGAAACAGAAAATTTGGGTCTTGATCATTTGCGACATATAAATCTATATCACCGTCTCCATCGTAATCACCGAATGTTACACCCAATCCGTGCATCGGCATCAGGTCTGAAGGACGATACAATTCTGAAACATCGGTAAACGTCCCGTCACCACTGTTCTTAAAAAAAGTATCATGCACTGCAGGGTATGCGTGAGGTCCACAATAGACATGAACCCCGCGTTCTTCACATTTTATATCATTCTTAGGATCGTAATCTGCATAATTCGCTACATATATATCTAAGAAACCGTCGTTATCAACATCAGCAAAAGCAGCACTGGTACCCCATTTCTGATTACCAACTTTTGCTTTTTTCGTTACATCTATAAAAGTACCATCTCCATTATTCTGATAGAGTTGGTCTTCACCAAAATTGGTAACATATAGATCGATATCTCCGTCGTTATCATAATCACCGACTGCTGCACCTGTGCCATATTCGGTGCTACCAACACCTGCAATTTCCGTCACATTAGTAAAAGTGCTGTCTCCGTTATTCCGGTATAGGACGTTATGCGGTGTTATTCCACGCTGATTATCGGTTTGAATTGCACCGTTAACAAGGTATATATCAAGGTCTCCATCACCGTCATAATCGAAGAAACCCCCACCAGAGCCGAGGAATTCATTGAACAGTCTTAGACCGCTTCGTCCATCCGTATGCTCAAATGTTATCCCTGCCGATTCAGTAGCATCAATAAAAATAGATTCTGCAGAGACGGCATTGTTGCATGGAGAGCATAAAATACCAACTATAATGAGTGGATAAAAAAAGAAACCGTGAAGGCTGTTAAGGTTGATCTTTTGCATTATTTAAGGTAATGTCAACAAATGAAGTATTTACCGTTTCGTCTATTCTCCCTTTTTTTTACGTTCTAAGTTTCTTAATGCGGTTCGTGCATCTTTATCGTCTGGATCAAGTTCTGTGATTTTTTGATAGATACCAACTGCTTTTTCAAGGCGTTCTTGCTTCACATAGACTTCTGCTAAACCGTGATACGCTAATGTATGTTTTGGCATCTTTTCTATTACTTTTTTTAGGTGAAATTCCGCTTTATCATAGACTTTCTGGTTTGAATAGAGCCACCCCAACCGAACATGTGCCTCCATGGTGTCTGGGTTCAATTCTATCACCTTTTGAAACATCGGAATTGCTCGATTAGGTATGTTTAGTTCCATGTAGAGTCTTCCGAGTTTGTCATATCCCTTAACATGTTCAGGGTTGAACCGAAGCAGTATTTGGTAAGTTGTAACTGCTGCCGGTATGTTTTTGTGTTCTAAATGTGTCTCAGCTAATTTCAATCTAAGTGCAGTATTCTTTGGGTCTTCCGCTAAAGCCCCTTCAATGGTGTATGTCTGATCATAGTATGCTTTCATCTTCTGGAATAATTTAAGGTGTGTTTTGGCAGATTCCATATCACCAAGAAGCCGGTATGCCTTCGCCAAATTATAATATGCACTCTGAACGAAGGGTTTCTTCTGAATAGCAATTTTATAGTTGCTTATTGCTTCCCGAGGTTTCTGTTGCATGAGCGCGATTAACCCGAGCCATTCATATACCTCAGCGAAATCAGGTTTGCGTGCTACTGTCTTATTAAAAGCAACAAGTGCTTTATCAAACTTTGCCTGATGTGTGTAGATGTAACCGAGTCGGTATTGTGTTTCCGCAGAGTTTGATAAGGTTTGATCTGCCTCAATTGCATGTTGTTCTGCGACCTTCAATTGACTCTGTTTGCAGTATATCTCTGCAAGTGCAAGATGTGTAAATCCGTATAATTGCGCGTTTACGGTTCTATGCTTCGTAGCAGCATTTGAAAGTATTTTCTTATACGTCTCTATTGCTAATTCCAGTTCATCTTGTAATTTGTAGACATTTCCCAGGTGAAAAAGTGCATTTACATCAGTTGGATCCCGTGACAGAACCGATCTGAAGGAATCAATTGCTTGTGGATAGAGACGAAGTTTTACATATTCAACACCTTGCTGCATCTCTGATGCTGCATCAGTTTTTCCAACAGAAGGCATTAACAATAGGGTAGAGATGATCATAAAGAAGACAGCAATTTCTGAAAGCGTAATGTGCCAACGTTTTTGATCAACTTCCATGTTTAATGTACTCAATCTGTTTTCGGTTGCTTATCTACGACATCCTTAATCCACGACAATGCAGCCATACTTGATGACCACCCAATTGAAGTGATAGCAAGTAATGGTACCTGTTTTATCTCCTCTCGTGAAATACCTTCTCGCAGTGCGCGTCGCGTGTGGGAATGCACTGCACCTTCGGACTTCGCACCGATAGCCAATGCAAGTTTAACCAGACGAATAGTCTTAGAGTCAAGGGATCCTGCGTTACCACATGCTTCACCTAAAGACTGATATGCCTTCCAGACATCAGGATATTCTTCTATAACGTCTTGAAGAAAATCGGGTAATTTCTCTTTCATTGTGAGTTAGAATTAACCTGTTTCCTCTTTCTGTGTAGTTTCTTTTTCTTGCTGAGCAGCAACTTCTGCTTCCTCTTCGGCTCCTTCATTGAGTCCGGTCTTGAAACTTGTGACACTCTTGCCAATCCCGCGTGCTAATTCGGGTAGCTTTTTTGCACCAAATATGAGTAATATAAGTGCTAAAAGAATCAGCAATTCTCCGGGACCAGGGGAAATAAACCCAAATAAGACAATTGTAAATGCCAAAAGAATCAGCAATTCTGTTGGACCAAAACCCATCTTTCTACCTCCAATTATATTGATGATTGATTTATGTGCTAAACGAATACACGGTAAACTTGAAACATTATAATACCACATTAAGATGAGAATTTCACATGAATTTTATATATATTATGCCATATATATTCTGGAAAGCATTTGACGACGAATTTTCTGTGGTTTTCTTGTAACTTCATAGTGTGTCCCTTTTCAAAAAGGTACCATACGGTAAGAAATTTCTTACCGTGGTATGTTTTGGTAAATTGGTTGTGCCGTTAGTTACTGTAAAGGTGTGTCGTGGGTTTTCTGACTGATTCAATTTTTTTAATTTCCTGAACGGTAAGGAATTCGTTCCATGTTGAAATATGCATAAAAAATTTGGTTTTTTTATGATATTAGGATCATTTCTGGGTATATTGTAGAATAGCATTGTAAATACCTTTTCGCATAAACTTATGGTATATTATTTTGTAACGTAAATTAGTTTAACATATTAGAATTACATTTGTCAAGTTAAATTTGACCAGGATTTTCAGGATTTTAGGATTTTCAAGATAAGAGAGGCAGGATGGAAGGATGGAGGTGGTTGGGTAAAGAAGCACAATCAAGGATGAATGTGCTACAGCAATATCAATATGAATGTTGTGCGGAGAAGCGTATTGAAGGATGAATGTGGAACAGTACTATCAGGAGTTTTACTCTTCCTATTGACAAACGTTTCTAAATAGGTTGACGCTGTATATTAATTCTGCTATATTATACAGAGAACTATTGCAGGACGAAGGAAGTTTATATTCAACCTGATGCGCAAAACGAAAACAAGAGACCTTGTCGTCGACTCACTGGTATGTGAAACCGGTACACGAGTTGAAGGTCATTTATCAATTGGCAAGATGCCGGATGGAACCCCTATTCGTGTACCAATTGTCCTTATCAACGGGAAACAACCGGGAAAGACGTTTTATCTCCAAGCGATTAGCGATGGAAACGAACTCAACGGTATTGCAGTTGTACATAAAATACTACGGACGATTACACCATCAGAATTAAGGGGTAACCTTATTGTAGTACCGATTGTTAACGTTCATGCATTTCATGCGAAACAGGCATATAGTCCTGTTGATAATGTTAAAATGAACCGTTGTTTTCCGGGACGCGCTGAGGGGACATCAAGTCAGAGAATTGCGTATCACTTGTTCCAGAAAGCTGTTCAACACGCAGACTACTGTATTGATCTCCATCAAGGAGGCGTGCAACCGATGATAGATGAAGTGCGTGTGCGTGTTGGAGAAAAACACCAACTTCATAGTGCCTGCCTTGAATTAGCACGTGTATTCGGTATTGGTTATATTTTGGACCAAAAAGGGCCGAAAGGTCAACTTGCTCAAGCGGCTCCTGATATCGGTATTCCAACAATTGACCCCGAACTCGGTGGTACACATGGATGGGATAACAGAAGTATCAAGAAAGGTGTTCGCGGTGTACTTAATGTGCTAAAACATTACGGTTTTATTGAAGGAAAACCTGATATTCCTGCTCAACAGACAGTCGTAAACCGCTTCGTTACTGTGCTAAGCGATAAAGGTGGATTTGTATACTACAAAGCAAAACTATATGAACATCTTAACGTTGGTGATCCGATTGCCGAAATACGTGATGTGTATGGTAATGTGTGTGAAGTGGTGAATAGTCCTGAGGAAGGAATTTTCTGGTCTCACCCAGTCTATCCGATGGTTGCAAGTGGTGGTATTATCGGTAAGATTGGTACACCGATTAACTTTATCAGATGAAGGATATACGAATAGGACAGAACATGCATAAAGAAATACGAGAGAACTTTATTGAACAGATGGCATCTGGCAGTGTTGCGATCTTTACTAACGCACCTACTGCTATGCGGAACCACGACACAGAACACATATATAATCCCGATCCAAACTTTTTCTATCTAACAGGTTTTGAGGAACAGGAATCAATTTGTGTGATCGCACCTGATCATCCGAAACATAAATATGTCCTGTTTGTACTACCGAAAGACAAAAAAGCGGAGATTTGGGATGGTAAAAGAGTCGGGGTTAAAGATGCATGCAAGAAATATGGGGCGGATAAAGCATATCCGATTGACAAATTTAAAAAACATATTGGGAAATTCCTCAAAGATGCTGAAAAGTTGTATTACACCCTCGGTTCAAATTCTCATATTGATGCTGAAATTCTTGCCCGTTTTAAACAAGCAGTCAGATCACGGGTTCGAACCGGACAGGGAATTCACACACTCGTTGATCCGAGTCCCATCCTCAGTGAAATGCGATTAATTAAAAATGAAGAGGAATTGCACAGGATTAGGAAAGCGTGTGATATTACAGTAGATGGTCATATCGCTGCAATGACCGCGGCAAGACCTGGCATGTATGAGTATGAATTAGAGGCGTATGTTGATGCGACTTTCCGTAGCAGTGGGGCAAACGGTACAGCTTTTCCAACTATAGTCGCAAGCGGTGGGAATGCAACGACACTCCATTATCGGATGAACGACTGTCAGATCAAGGATAATACACTGGTTCTCATCGATGCGGGGGCGGAATATCAACGTTACTGTGGAGATGTCACTCGTACTTTTCCTGTCAATGGCACATTCACTGAAGCGCAGAAAGAGATTTATCAACTTGTCCTTGATGCACATTATGAGATTATCAATACAATTCGTCCGGGTGTGTCTATTGATGAACCCCATCAGAAGTCTATTGAGTTGCTAACTGAAGGGATGCTCAGTTTGGGTCTGCTAAAAGGTAAAGCGAAAAAAATTATAGAGAAAGAGAAATACAAACAGTTCTATATGTATCGTGTGGGGCACATGCTTGGATTGGATGTCCATGATGTCAACTGTGTTAGGAAGTCTGAGGAGGAATACAAAACGTTTGAACCGGGGATGGTAATGACAATTGAGCCGGGATTGTATGTTGCAGAAGGGACGAAGAAAGTTCCCAAAAAATACCTCGGAATCGGTGTTCGCATTGAAGACGATATCCTCGTAACTGAATCTGGTTATGAAGTGTTAACTGATGCTGTGCCAAAAGAGATTGATGCTATTGAGGAACTCATGAAACAGGTGTAGTTCTTTGAAAGAAGTATAAAAACAGTGAAGAATTCATAATACTAATGCAACAAAATATCTAACATCTGTACCAGGTGGTAATTATATGATACCAGATGATGTCTATGTGCATAAAACTGTAGAGGGTGATGTTGAGGCATTTAATGAGTTGGTCAATCGTCATCATAGCAAAATATACGGTCTTGCATATCGCATGCTTGGGAATTCCGAAGATGCTCAAGATGCCACGCAGGAGACGTTTTTGGAAGCCTACAAATCGATAAAATCGTTTCGCTTTCAATCGCAGTTTGGCACGTGGTTGTATAAAGTTGGACTCAACACTTGCAATCAGATAATTCGGAAAGCGAAATCGCGCAACCGAATGATGGATGCATACACCGAAGAAAAGTCCATACGCGGTATGACTGAGACACGCGAAATTCCTGAACGGTTGGCAATTAAAGCTGAACAGAGTGAATTGGTGCAAGCTGCTATCGACCGATTACCACCGAAGCAGAAAGAAGTTGTAACCCTTTTTTATATGCAACACCTTAAATATAAGGAGATCGCTGAAATACTTGACTGCTCTATCGGTACTGTTGCCTCACGATTGAATAAAGCAATGCAGAATCTCAAAGCTAAGTTAGAAAAACACTATTATTGAAGAGATAACTGCTCTATTGTGGGGAGTAAACAAACTATTATAGCGAGGATTGTTATGATAAATTGTGAACAAGCTCGTGAAAATTTGGTTCTACATCAACCAGATGCTAAGTTGGAAGGGACGAAACGGAGTGAGTTCTTTGAACACTTGCGAGGGTGCCATAGTTGCCAAATAGAATATGAAGGCTTATTGCATACCGCTGAAGTTATGGGAAACCTTGAAACACCGGAACCACCACCCGAATTACTGACTAATATTCAGACTCAAATACGCGAAGTGCATAGGCGGAGTCGGACCGCACTGCTTGCCAGTCCATTCTCATGGGTGTTCAGCAAGTTAAAGTTAGGACTTTCTCCTCAGATCGTTAATTGTACTGCCCTGGTCTGCTATGTACTTGTCTCAGCATTCTTGGTGAAATTTGCGTTTTTTACTGAGGTGAAGGAGGATGGTCTCGGTTTGACTGCTTTTCAAGAGGCACGTCTACGAAATGCACGGGTTTCACCTTCACCCTGGGCAACGTTGAAACACCAAGATATACGAGATGAAAGCGAATCGTCCACGAATGTAACCACCGAGGGGGCTTTTAGGCCTCCAGATCAATCTCTTGGAATTAAGATGGAAGAAATATGGTACTCCAATACAGTAAATGACGTTACAGACACAGGTGATGGTCGTATTATTAACGATGCAAGTGTAAAACTCACACTATTTTGGAACGACATCAAGACAGATTTGTAAGGAGGCGTATAAAGACATTTCTATCTCACATTGGCAAATTATCCTACAAAAAGGGGTGCATTTCTTTGTGCCTCTTTTTTTGTGGTTAATGTTAGCTTTTGCAGTGGGCATCACAGATTCCTCTATGCAAAATTCATTGCTTCCATTGTAGGTTTACGCTAAAATATAGTGAACTTTAGAATTAATGAAACGCTTCACAACGGGCGAGGTGACCTCGCCCCTACGATGGTGTTTTTCGTAAAAGTTGAAAATGTCTCATTAATTATTCACTGTACTATAAATGCACATAAATCCAAATTTTGAAGGACAGCATGGAAGCAACGTTTGCCCGACCACTGCTTGAAATATCCAACTTAAGAACAGTATTTCCTACGGAAAACGGTGTGGTTAATGCTGTGAACGATGTCAGTTTTTCCATTGAACGCGGTAAAACTGTTGGCATCGTTGGAGAAAGTGGTTGCGGCAAGAGTATTACTGGTCTCTCACTGTTACAACTGGTGCCTCATCCTGGAAGGATTGTGGATGGTGAGATTCTGTTCTATCGAGATGAAACTGACGCACCGTTAGATATAGCAACCGTTTCCCAATGGAGTAAGCTGATGCGGGACATCAGAGGAAACGAAATTGCGATCATCTTTCAGGAACCAATGACCTCCCTAAATCCTGTTTATACTGTAGGGGATCAAATTGCTGAGGCAATTGTATTGCATCAAGAACAGAATCGTTCACTTTTGCAACAGTTCGGTTTACAAACAACACCGAAATGGGCGCGCGAGCTTGCTATTGAGATGCTTGTGCGTGTCGGTATCCCAGCACCTGAGCAACGATTTAATGAATACCCGCACCAACTGTCTGGGGGTATGCGACAACGCGTGATGATTGCAATCGCACTCTGTTGTGCACCTGCTCTACTTATTGCAGATGAACCAACGACTGCCCTGGATGTAACAATACAAGCGCAAGTTCTGGCTCTGATGCGTGAACTGCAAACAGAGATAGGTATGGCTATTATGTTAATTACACATGATTTAGGGGTTATTGCGGATATGGCGGATGAAGTCGTTGTGATGTATGCTGGACGGGTCGTTGAGAAAGGAAATGTTGATGATATATTCTACAATCCTTTACACCCTTACACGCGCGGATTGCTAAACTCTATCCCATCACTCGGTGGAAGTCAACAAGATACCTTACCATCAATCTCCGGCACGGTACCTCATCCATTGGACCTACCGGGCGGCTGTTCCTTTCAGCCGAGATGTTCTGAACGCATGCAGATTTGTGAACAGATGCCTGAACTCAATTTGATTAATTATCCTGAAAACAATAGTCTCAGAAATGGTAAGCATGCAGTAAGATGTTGGTTAAGTGAGGAATCTGTCAATGGCGAAACTGCTTGAAGTGAATGATTTACGTAAACACTTTCCCATAAGAAAGGGAATATTCCGTAGAACCATCGGACACGTAAAGGCAGTGGATGGTATTAACTTTGATGTACAACGCGGTGAGACACTTGGACTCGTTGGAGAAAGCGGGTGTGGGAAAACGACTGCAAGCAGATGCCTATTAAGATTGATAACGCCAACTGCTGGCAGTTTCATTTTCGGTGATGAACAGATAGATCTTGCCAAATTAACACCGAAACAGATGCGTCCTTACCGAAGAAGGATTCAGATGATTTTTCAAGACCCGCAATCTTCGCTGAACCCGAGAAAAACTGTGGGAGATATTGTTGGTGAACCGATACGTGTTAACCGAACGGTTAAGAAAGCGAATATCAAAGACAAGATTGTTGACCTCTTAGAATCTGTCGGTTTGAAACCGCAGGATATGCAACGGTATCCACATGCGTTCAGTGGGGGACAGCGGCAACGTATCGGAATTGCACGTGCCTTAGCACTTAACCCTGAACTCATAGTTGCAGATGAACCGGTTTCTGCACTTGATGTGTCGGTACAAGCACAGATCCTTAACCTTCTAACTGAACTTCGTGAAAAATACGATCTGTCTTATATCTTTATTGCACATGATCTCAGTGTTGTTAGACATATCAGTGACCGTGTCGCAGTGATGTATTTGGGGAAGATTGTGGAAATTAGTGATGCCAATACACTTTATTATTCCCCGAAGCATCCTTACACAGAAGCTTTAATATCTGCTGTGCCGTTACCGGATCCAAAAATCCAACGTGAACGGGAACTCATACACCTTGAAGGTGACGTGCCGGATCCATCTAAACCACCATCAGGTTGTCATTTTCATCCACGATGCCGATATGCAACTGATATTTGTAAACAGGAAACCCCTGAACTACGTGAAACTGTACCGGGTGTCAGAGTCGCTTGTCATCTGAGTGAAACATTGGACTTACAGGGAGTATAGACAGACAAGGAGTATAGTTGTGCCACAATCACATCAAATTACACCAGAGCAACTCGCAGCATGCAGAAAACAGCTTGAACGGCGATGGAAAAGCAGAAAAGTTGATGAGACGTTACTAAAACGTGCATGGCAAGCGGCTTACGAAGTCGCTACGCTTCTCTACGATGAGTTCGGCGCGACGAAAGTTGCGGTCTTCGGATCACTCTCCGAACCCATCGGTTTCACGAAATCATCCGATATTGACATCGCAGTATGGGGGTTATCAGACAAAGAACATACAGAGGCAAACAGCGAAGTTATGGACTTGAGAACAGGTTTCAAGATAGATCTGATAAATTATGATCTAACGAAAGGGCTGTTTAAAGAAAGGATCCAACAGAAAGCAATACCCATTAAGAGAGGAGAGAAACCTAACCTCTGGAAATCCGTCTATGAACACTTACAGCATCAAGTGTTTCCTATCGTTGAGGAGAAAATATACGAAATGAACCGAGAGAAACTTACACAGCGCATTAACGATGAATGTGTAAAAATAGAATCTACTGTGGACGCAATTGTGAAAGGGTTAGACGATATAGAAGTGCTCCCCGAGGCGGCAATACCTTATGTAGAAGAAGCAATGGCAAATAAACTTACTGATGTTTATAGAGGTATAGAACGTATCTTTGAACGGATTGCAAGTGAAGTAGATGGCTATACACCACGGGGAAGCAGATGGCATAAAGACCTGCTTGAACAGATGACAAAACAACGTCCCGAAAGGCCTCCTATTATTTCACAAGAGACATATCCACTCTTATCCCACCTCTTAGAATATTGCCATAAAGTTAATAACATCTATGCGGATGAACTCATATATGAAAACACTGAGGAGCACGCTAAAAACATCAGGAACCTATTTCAAAGTTTCTTAGACGATCTTAAAATATTTACAGATTCTCTTATAAAGCACAGTGAGGATGAATAGAGGGAGATAACAACATGTCAACAAACAGTGACCAAGGCTTTTTTGCGACTAACGTTTCATTTGAAGGTAGTGCCGCAATTGTAACGGGTTCAAGTCGGGGTATCGGACGTGCAATCGCAATTGAATTGGCACGTCAAGGTGCTGACGTTCTTATCAATTACAATCAGAACCGTGATGCTGCGGAAGCAGTCAAACAGGAAATTGAAGACATCGGTAGAAATGCAGCGATTATACAAGCGGACATCAGCGATTTGGAATCGCATCAGAAGTTACTTGACACCGCACTTGAGGCTTTTGGTAGCGTTAATATTTTGATTAACAATGCGGGTATCACAAGAATTGCTGATATCCTTGATGAAACACCTGAACAGTTTGACCTGCTACTTAATACGAACCTAAAAGCACCACATTTTTTAACACAACGTGTTGCCAATTACATGGTAGGGAACAAGATTCCCGGGTGCATCATTTATACACTCTCTATTTCTGATACAATGGCTTCCGACAACCGAACTGCATACTGTATCTCAAAAGCAGGTTTAGAGATGAGTATGCGATCTTATGCAGGTAGGTTAGCGATGCATGGTATTAAGGTAAATGGCATTGCTGCTGGTGTGATTAACACCGACCTGTCCCGTGTTCGCATCCCTGATTATGAAGAAGCTGCCGAGAAAGGATATATCTTTATGGTGCGTCCCGGCACACCCGAAGACGTTGCACACGCAACCGTCTCAGCTATCCGTCTTTATGATACAGGTGTCGTTTTACCCGCTTCTGGGGGTGTCATGACACCGTTGCTGAATCTTCGGTCTATGTCAGAATTAAACATGAATAGGTAATACTATTTAAAATTGGATTTCGGCAGAAATAAAATCTGAGGTGGATTCTGTTTCGTATATACGGGCATAGTACAGATAAACATCAATGATTCGCAATCCCAAACCACTTGTAATAGAGCCGTTTGAGCTGCCAACCCGAACAGAAAAATACGAAGTGGGTATCCATTCGGCACCGATATAATATTCTGATGTTTCTCCTTCAGTGGATAATGCTATATCAATAGAGAATTGATATGCATCATAACGGTAGGCTGTTCCAAACGTGACCCATTGAATGCGATTACCATCAAGATTCTGTAACAAGCACCCGATTTTGAGAGTAGGTCGCGGTTTGAAGAGTAGACCGATATCATACGAGGTATGATAACCGAAGAATTGGTAGTAATCGGAGGGATGCTCCCGTTTGAATTTAAGACTTAGACCCGCTGCAAAATAAGCACCGAGTTGTCGTGCTATGCAATAGTAGTTGAAATCGGGTGTACCACTTGCCACATCAAGTGCTATCTTATTTCCCCAGTAAAGGCTATAGCCACGCCAACTAAAACCGACACCTTTCGGATCAAACCTGTAGGTTTGTCTATCCTGAAACTTGGTAACACCGAAAAGTTTAACACCTTGCCACTGTATGAGTCCCGCGGGATTCCAAAAACCGCCTGTAGCATCATCAGCGACAGCAGTAAACGCATTTCCCATAGCCAATGCACGTGCCCCGACATAATGGGGACGTGCAATTTCAAATGGATATTCTGTCTGTGCAGTCGCAGTGATCGAACACAAAGCGAAAACACCTATACAGAGATTTTGAATATTTCGACTAAAAAGTCTGATTATATACATTCAATCTATTGACGATCTCAAAAATTATACAGATGAAGATTAAGCTATTAATTGGGTAATATGGTGGCGGCGAAACCGATATAATATGCGGTCTGGGAAACCCAGCCCCTACGATGGTTCTGATGCATTGGATTACCCGAATATTTATTTAATCTTCATGAGTATAATGGCAAAAAGTATAGTGGCAATTAGAAATGGTATTAGAACAAGATTTTAGTATATTACAGAAATTGTGAGGATGTCAAGTATATGCATTTTTTAAAGCTTGATAATAAACACAAAAAATGCTATGCTAATAGATGAAACACAAATCGGAGTAATGTAATGGGTTTTACAGTATATGATTACCGTGAGGATGTACGCAATGTTCTGGTCACACCGCAGATTCGCTCCCGTTTTCTCAAGATGGAGCCTGGCCAGCAGGCACAGCTGCATAGTCACGATCTGGGTCATGAGATATTCCTGATTTTAGAGGGTCGCGTAGAGTTTGAAATTGACGGTGAAACGCAGGAGTTGGGACCTGGACAGATGTGCGTTGCATTGGCAGACCAACCGCATTGTGTAAGGGTGCTTGGCGATGAACCGATGACGATGTATCTATCCGTCACACCGCATATCCATCCGACACACACGCCACGCGCAGAAGATGGTAGTCGTTTACCACACAACTTTATGCCACAACGTGTTTATGATGTAGAACCTGATTTGGAGATGTCTATATCAGATCTGGTTTCGCGTCAGATAGATGTAACACGCCGTCTGGCAGAACTCACACAAACTTGTGCGACCGTTCAAGAGGAGATTGCACATCAGTTTCAAGATGCTGTTGATAGTGCTGATGAAGAAGCCTTAATCTCGGCACGTAAAGCGATGTGGGAAGCACTCTATCCTGTTTTCAAAGCTGTTTCAGAATTAGGAGAAGTATGGAATGAACTTGCTCCCCGCATTACAGAATAGGTCAACCGTTTTTATTTGCGTTGTTTCTGTTATTTGTGTATAATTACATGGAGGATTATTCTGAATTAACAAAATATTATTTCATCTGAAATCTAATTTTACTTGACAACGTATTACAATTAGGATAAATTAACGTCTTAAGCACGAAGTCACGTTTGAACGATTCCCTTTGTGTATTTAGTGACAACACATTGATATGGATAGTGTCCCAAGTTTTTCTGATGAAACTTAAACTCAAACGTAAGATCAATCATTACCGAAAGGTAGAAAATCGTCACAAAGTTAATGAATTTATTTTTTAAGGAGTGTTATATGAAAACTCAGCTTTTTAATAGGAGAGTGTTATTTTCCCTATTGGCTGTTGCAATGTGTTTTGGACTGACAGGATTGAGTTACGGTGCAGCTACCGTTTCTGTAGACCCTGCTACAATGGATTCCCCCGCTGTTGGTGAACAATTCACAGTAAACATTAATATTGCTGGTGGGGCAGGTGTTGCTGGATACCAAGTTGATGTGAACTTTGATTCGTCTGCCCTAAAGTATGTCTCAAGCGCAAATTCTGATTACTTACCTGCGGGTGCATTTGCAGTTCCAGCTAAAGAATCTGCAGGAAGCGTACAGCTTGCAGCTACTTCCCTTGCTGGCACTGCAGATGGAGATGGAACGCTTGCAACAGTAACATTTGAAGTGGTTGAGGTTAAGGCGTCATCTATTTCACTGTCAGGCGTTATCGTTTCTGATGCTACTGCGATGGCGTTAGATGTCACGACTGCAGATGGAGCGATTACAGTTCCCGCACCTGACCCTGTTTATGGTGTTTCTATATCTGCTGTAGGTGATTCAGCGAAAACAGTTGATGCGGGGGTTGATGTCAGTTATACAATCTCGGTTATGAATAGTGGTGATACGGATGATGTGATTGACCTATCAACATCTGGTGATGCTGCTGCTACATTAAGCGAAGATTCTGTATCCGTTGCAGCTGGTGCTTCAATGGAAGTAACATTAACAGTCGCTGCTGCAGGACTTATGGCTGCTGGTGATTATAGTGTTACAGTTACCGCTACCTCACAAGGTGATAATACAAAGACTGCTGAGGTATCAACGACAACGACTGTCCTTGCACCCGAACCTGATCCAGACCCGGACCCTGAACCCGTTGTTCCAGATCCGCAAATCTTCTCAGTTACACTTACGAACCTGACGACTGGTGAACCGGGCATGGGTGGACAAATATTCTCACCTCCAATCTTTGCAGCACATCCTGCTGGTGCCAAGCTCTTTGAACTTGGTATGCCTGCCAATGAAGCCATGGTGCTACTTGCTGAGACTGGCAATACATCTGGTCTTGCAGCACTCGCAGCAGCAGTGAATGCTAGTGCCGTTCAGCATGATGGTTTTGTTGTTCCAGGAGCATCTGTTACCGTAATGGTACCAGGAAACGCCATCAACTCCTCGCTTTCGTTTGCGACTATGTTAGTGTCAACAAACGATGCGTTTATAGGTAGAACTGACGTTTCTCTGTATGATGAAGCAGGAATGCCGATATCAGTTACAATTCCGCTACAAGCTTACGATGCCGGTAGTGAACAGAACACTGAACGGGGATCTGATATACCGGGACCTGTCAGTCCTGATGATGTAAATCATGCAGATACTAACAATCGCGTTCCCACAGAAGGTGGTGTCATCACGCCGCATACTGGTATCTTGGAAGTCGGTGATGTTCTCGCATCATTTGATTGGGATGAACCCACGGCAACGATAACAATTGAACCTTATGTGCCAGCACCAGAACCGCCACCGGAACCCGTATACCCGACGTATGATGTCAAACTTGCTTCCGGCTTGAACATGATATCTGTGCCCTTGATGCCAGTAGATGAACCTTTCACTGCCAAAACACTTGCACAGAAGTTAGGTGCGACGGTTGTCATCAAATTAGATGCATATTCACAGAAGTATGTCGGATATGTTGTGAGTGAAGATGACGATGGATTCGCTATTGAGGGTGGAAAAGGTTATATTGTCAACACACCGGAGGGTGGCACAGTAACATTCACAGGTACTGCATGGTCAAATGCTCCTGCTGAAGGGGAAGCAGCGGCAGCACCCGCACTTGCAAATGCAAAGAATGCATGGGCATTTGTGGTCGCAAGTCGTTTACAGGATGTGGTCAGTGGTGCTTCCTATACGATGGTAGCCAAGAACCTTCGCACAGGTGAAATTACAACCCAGAAGGTCGCCAGCGAGCAGGGACAGAATAATGCTGTTTGGGCAGACTTGAGCTATAAGAGTGTCATACAAGCGGGTGACAAAGTTGAGATCGCGCTTGTTGATAATCAAGGCACAATCGTTTCCGGTCCGTTTGAACGTACAGTCCAAACAAGCGACATCCACAACGCTTTTATGAGTGTGGAAATGCGAGTCGGTGACGTTCGTCCTAAGGAAACTGTTCTCGGACAGAACTTCCCAAATCCGTTCAACCCAGAAACTTGGATTCCGTATCAGTTGAATCAAGACTCCAATGTGATGATTCAAATTTATAATGTTTCCGGTCATACGGTTCGGACGTTGAACTTGGGACATCAGTCCACCGGTTCTTACATGACGAACGCAACAGCGGCTTATTGGGATGGTAAAAACGACGCGGGCGAAGCTGTATCAAGTGGTATCTATTTCTATTCACTGAAAACAGCGAACTTCACTGCAACACGTCGGATGGTCATCCTTAAGTAGGTTAGTAATAATTGCACTCTAAACAAAAAACGCCCCGACTGCCGGTTTATCCGACTGCAAATCAACACCGATTAGCGTCGGCGGCGGTGGGGCGTTTTTTCTTTGTATACGGTAAGGAGACGTTTTGAACAAACTCAAGTACATCACACCTATCTGTTTTGTGTTATTCCTTTTCATCCTGAGCAGCACCACCGTTTTCGCTTATTCATTTGGACCACCGAAGGAGAGAACAGGGGCTCCTAATGAAAGCACTTGTGCAACGGCGGGTTGTCACACCGGTAACAGTTTAAACGCTGCAGGGGGGTCTCTTGTGTTGACAGTACCTAAGACTTATGAACCCGGGGAAGTATATGATATAGTCGTTAAGTTATCCCGAAACGGTCAAAGACGTTGGGGATTTCAGATGACAGCTTTAAATGGAAATAACATAAGTGCAGGTTCCTTTAGTACAATAGATGCAAATACACAATTGAACAGTACTGACAACAAATATATTCAACACACTTCTACGGGAACTGCTCAAGGCACACCTAACATGCACAGTTGGATGTTTAGATGGACTGCACCAGCTAACGATGTAGGCACTATTACCTTCTATGCTGCAGGGAACGCTGCGAACAATGCACGTGGAGCAGCAGGTGATTACATCTATACGCAATCAGCGACATCCGAAGTGCCTTTCAACGGTGTTTCGTTACAAGGTGTCGGTAATTTGGCGAGACAAACTACTGATGCAAGTAGTGGAGTAAGTTATACAGTTCAGGTTAGGAACACAGGAAACATTTCCGATACGATCCGTCTAACAACATCAGGCGATGTAGGTGCTACATTAAGCCGAAACACAGTATCTCTTGCTGCGGGTGTTACCACTAATGTGACCATTTCTATTCCAGGTTCAGCACTTAGGGCTGCGGGTGATTATGAAGTAAAAGTTAAAGCCACCTCACAGGGGGATACCACAAAAACCGCTGAAATAACGACAACCACAACAATCCTACCTGTATATAGCATTTCGTTAGCAGGTGTTGGTGATTTAGAGAGTGAAACATCTGATGGCAGTGATGGTGTGAGTTATCGGGTGCGCGTCACCAATAGTGGGAACACTCGCGATACAATAAGTCTGACAACATCAGGTGATGTTAATGCTACTCTAAGTTCAAGTTCTATAACCTTAAATCGAGGTCTTTCTCGAATTGTTACCTTGAGCATACCGGGAACTGCTCTTACTTTTGCTGGTGAGTACGAAGTAAAATTTAAGGCAACTTCACAAGGGGATTCCACGAAAACCGCTGAGATATCAACAACCACAACAATCCTACCTGTGTATAGCATTTCGTTAGCAGGTGTTGGAGATTTGGAGAGTGAAACATCTGATGCAGGTGATGGTGTTATGTATAGGGTGTCTATCACGAATGATGGTAATACGGATGATGTGTTTGACCTATCAACATCGGGTGATGCTTATGGTACACTGAGTGTCGATTCTGTGTCCCTTGCATCTGGTGCTTCAGAGGAAGTGACACTGACGATCTCTGCTGATTATCTCACGCTTGCGGGTGCGTATTCAGTAAAAATTACCGCTACATCGCAAAGCGATAACACAAAGACTGCTGAGATATCAACGACCACTACGATCACTCCTGTTTATAGTATTTCATTAGCAGGTGTTGGTGATTTAGAGACTGAAACCTTTGATGCCAGTGATGGCGTTGTCTATAAACTAAGTATCACGAATGATGGTAATACGGCTGATGTGATTGACCTATCGGTTTCAGGTGATGCTGATGCTGCACTGAGTGCCGATTCTGTATCCCTTGCATCGGGTGCTTCAAAGGAAGTGACATTAACAATCTCTGCGGACGATCTTATGCTTGCGGGTGAATATGGCATTAAAGTTACAGCAACATCGCGAGGTGATAACACAAGGACTGCTGAGATAACAACGTCCACGACTATCCTGCCTGTTTATGGGTTTTCAATAGCAGGTGTTGGTGATTTGGAGACAGAAACACCTGATGCCCGTGATGGTGTTGTTTATACACTGAGTATTACGAATGATGGTAATACGGCTGATGTGATTGACCTATCGGTTTCAGGTGATGCCGATGCTACACTGAGTGCCGATTCTGTATCGCTTGCTTCAGGTGCTTCAGAGGAAGTGACACTGACAATCTCTGCTGATGGTCTTATGCTTGCGGGTGAATATGGCATTAAAGTTACAGCAACATCGCGAGGTGATAACACAAAGACTGCTGAGCTATCAACGTCCACGACTATCCTGCCTGTTTATGGGTTTTCAATAGCAGGTGTTGGTGATTTGGAGACTGAAACACCTGATGGCAGTGATGGTGTTGTCTATAAACTGAGTATTACGAATGATGGCAATACGGACGATGTGATTGACCTATCCACATCGGGTGATGCCGATGCTATGCTGAGTACCGATTCTGTATCGCTTGCTTCAGGTGCTTCAGAGGAAGTGACATTGACAATCTCTGCTGATGACCTTATGCTTGCGGGTGATTATGAAGTGAAAGTTACTGGTATTTCGCGAGGTGATAACACAAAGACTGCTGAGCTATCAACGTCCGCAACTATCCTACCTGTTTATGGTTTTACAATAGCAGGTGTTGGTGATTTGGAGACTGAAACATCTGATGGCAGTGATGGTGTTGTTTATAAACTGAGTATTACGAATGAT
>JAAXGN010000039.1 GCA_012267415.1 Candidatus Poribacteria bacterium
AAAGCACTTCAATTCGTCGAGAAAAAAGTGAATGAAAGTGAAGTGAAGACTCCCGAAAACGTACGCAAACAACATTCACAAGACTGTAGTACCGGCATTCGAATTCAAAACGTCCCGGAAATTGCATCACAAAATTCAGCGCAGAGGCTTCAGCACGACATGAAGCACGTCATGGCTATTTTGAAACATACAATTGGCGAAGAACCCACTATTTCCGACTGTTTCCGAATTGGTAAATATGACGAAACCAAGCGAAGAGGCATCATCGTGAAGCTCTCAAATATTTGGACGACACGAAAAATTCTGGCAAATTCTCACCATATGAAAGATTATCCAGCTGATTACCGTGCTTTTATATCACGTGAATTAACACACGAGGAGCGTATAATAGAAAGAAATCTCCTTAAGAAGCGTCGCGATCTCATTGAAAATGGAACAAAACGGACGTCTATCAGAATTCGTAACTTGAAACTCTATGTTGATGGAAATGAGCAACCGGCAAATTTATGACAACCAACATACTGCAATTTGATGTTGATTAACGCTCGCTCAGTTAAGAAACCCAACGCTGTTTTCCATCTATCCACTGACCTTGCTGCACAATCTATAGACTGGTGTTTTGTCACGGAATCGTGGCTAAATTCTGATATCGACGATATTTTCATCTCAATTCCAAATTACAATCTCTTTCGCTGTGACAGATCCGCAAAAAACTCAAAAAAGAACCATGGAGGTGGGGTATGTTCCTATGTTCGGAGCAATTTCTTATGTACCCAGATATACCCTCAAGACAACGAGCAATTCGAAGTATTGTGGTTAGAAATCGATATTATGAGTCTCTGTTCTCTTATTTGTGTTGTCTACTACCCACCCCTTTGCGATTATGACAAGGATCTGTGTGCATATTTGATTCAGGCTTACGAACATCTCTGCCTCGCAAAAAACTACTGGCAGTTTATTATGTGTGGTGATTTCAATGATTTTTGCACCGACAATGTCATTGCTGAGTGCAACTTGACGCAGATCAATTTTGAACCCACACATAACAATAAAGTTCTCGACAAATTTTTAGTTTCTTGCCCATGGAATATATCGACAGTTCAAACCGTTATTCCGACTGTTTCAACAGACCACGATTCAGTATTATGTTCTTTGCAGATTCCCAAGAATGGGAAAAAAGTCTTCTATTTCAGAGACCAACGTGAAAGTTGCCGCCAAATGTGTTACAAACTTCTTCGTGATGCGAATTATAACTGTGTGTACAGATCAATGGATCCTAACGAAGCTCTGTGTCAACTAAATTCTATCATGTATTCCGCATTTCACATCTCCTGTCCAACTCGCCAAGTGACTGTCCGTGATCGAGATCCGATCCACGTTACCCCTGCCGTCAAACTGCTAATAAAACAGCGAAACAAACAATTACGCAAACAAAATGCAGCTAAAGTTAAAGACTTGAACGAGCGTATTCAAAAACTTGTTCAGAAGAACTGCCGAATTCTCGATAAAGTTGGCTCCCGCAACTGGTGGACACATATCAATAGTCTTTCGAAAGATAAACAACCTGCTTCGCCTGTCAACGTTGATGTGAATAACCTTAATCGGTATTTCAATTCGTTTTCAAATGACCCTAACGGCCAGCCACAATTAGAGAAAATTGAATTTCCAACAGGGGAAATCCCCTGTTTTTACCCTCTAGAGGTTTATCACTATCTGAAGAAACAAAAACAGACGTCACACGAATCTAGTGGTCTTCCCTTTTGGATATTTACTTACGCAGCTGAAACTTTAGCAGAACCCATTTGCTCGTTGTTTAATCTCATCTTACTCTCACGCACTGTCCCTGACTTTT
>JAAXGN010000054.1 GCA_012267415.1 Candidatus Poribacteria bacterium
CCCCCATTGCGAAATATTCTCGACTGCAGCCTCCCGTAGGAGTTTGGGCAGTGTCTCAGTCCCAATGTGGCTGACCATCCTCTCAGACCAGCTACCCATCGTCGCCTTGGTGCGCCTTTACCACACCAACTAGCTAATAGGACGCGGGCTTATCTCCGAGCGGCAGCCGAAGCCACCTTTCATTGAATTCACCGAAGTAAAATCAATCGTATTTGGTATTAGCAACCCTTTCGAGTTGTTGTCCCCATCTCAGAGGCAAATTACCCACGCGTTACTCACCCTTTCGCCACTTTCCACCATACCGAAGTACAGTTTCTCGTTCGGCTTGCATGCCTCATCCACGCCGCCAGCGTTCGTCCTGAGCCGGTATCATACTCTCCACAAAAGTATTGAAGTGCATCTTCAAATAATTGAAGCGCACTCACAAGCTATAAAATAGGCACGTCACGTTCACTATTTAACTTTCAAAGAACTACTTCACCTTCCAAATCTGAAAGGTAAATAGTATTATACAATTTTAAAAAAGGTTTGTCAAATAAAAATGTAAAAAATTACGATAATTTGTCAACTTTTATGTGTTTTTGAAACAAATACACTTACATTTGGCTTTAATTCTCAACGTCTGTTTTAACACTGAGATGATTATTGTGAACTTCAGAATGAATGAAACATGCCACAACGGGCGAGGTGACCTCGCCCCTACGATGGACGGTCACCGTAAACGGTGAAACGTCTCATCTATTATTAACTTTTCTATATATAGATTGTCAGGTTCTGTAGAATAGTGCTATAATATCCTCTACATGTTGCCAGTTATGATGACAGGTATGGCATCTTTTGACAAGACCAGTTTGATGGTAATCAATCCAAACACAATTACTGCGAATACTGCGAACTGCATAACACCTGAAAATCTGATGGGATATCAATTTGAAACCGTATCTCCGAACGTTACAGGATAAATATCTACGTTTGAAGTCGTATCTCCTAACGTTACAGGATAAATATCTACGAGGATGGGATCGTCAGACAACGGTGATCCTACTCGGTTCTGCTTTGCTGCTGACATTACACAGAAATTATAGCAGACCGCGTGTTTTTCGTAATCACTTCGCAATCTATTTTGAGAATCTCCCATTTGCAGAAAGCTATCCCTATTTTTACTGGTTTCTGACGACTGGATTATCACTATTTCTGATACCTTTGCTCGTTGCAATGATCACAACAAAGGAGGGACTTAAAGATTACGGAATGCGGTTAGGTCATCAAAAACTGGGTTGGTGCATGTCTTCGGCTGCTTGGATTTTCATGATTCCTGTGGTTCTACTTGCAGTAAAGTTACATCCACCTTTCTTAGCAAAGTATCCATTTAGCAAAGTTGTTGGGAATAGCTTGCTCGTATTCTCGTTATATCAGTTGGCCTACGGGATCTACATGTTCTCATGGGAGTTTTTCTTCCGTGGATTTATGCTCTTCGGTTTGGAGAAAAGGTTTGGAAACTATAGCATTCTGATTCAAACAATTCCTTTTGCTGTGATGCATTTTTCCAAACCTCTACCAGAAGCACTCGGTTCAATTATAGCAGGATTGTTACTCGGTGTGCTTGCGTTGGAAACGCGTTCCTTTATTTATGGAGCAGTTATCCACTGGTTAGTTGCCATGACAATGGATACAGTGTGTGTTGTTTTAGAATAGTGCAAATGTGCCCTGTTATGCGCTCGAATCAACTACATTTAATAAGGCGTATCTCGTGTCGTCAGAGCACACCACCTTGTTGAGAAAAGGTGATTGAAAAGTATCTCGCGCGCCTCTGCAGTGTTAATCTGTTTCAAAGCTAATGCTGCATTGAAACGCACATATCTGTTTTCATCTTCTAATTTGTCAATTAAGCTCGGTAATGCTGCTTCAGAGAGCGGTCCTAAGATAGCTAATGAGCGGGCTGCATTATAACGAACCCAATAATGCACATCGTTTAGTCCCTCTGTTAATGCATCCACACTCTCAGATATATCCGATTCATCTGCTATGTGTTGTCCAATAATCCCTATCCCCTCACATGCATGTCTTCTTACCCAAGGAGATTTATCCTTTGTTGCCTTTGTCAATACGGGAATAGCCTCTTCAGCACTCTTTCCCATATCTGCTAAACCGTAAGCAGCACTATTTCTGACTGATTCGTCGTTGTCCTGCAATGCGTCAATGAGAGACACAACAGCAGGTTTTCCAATCAGACTTAAAGCACAAGTAGCAGCGTAACGGATAGAATCCGAACTTCCATATAATGCTTTACTTAAGGGTTGGACTGCTGATTCACCTGCTCTCCCTAAACGATAAACCGCGTTTAGTCTCACCTTTTCGTTTTCATGGATTAACGACTCAAGAAGACTATCTAATTCGTGTGATGAAACACCGTTTGCAATACCGTTCTGTTTTCCATAGTTCCAATCCCACTGTGCTTTCCAAAGTTCAGGATGTGCAGGTACTTCATCATCCAGAACTGAATCCCACGCATCAGAAATGCTATTCCATGCAGGACGAGTCGGTTCATCAAGTCTCGAAAACAGAAACTTCAGCATATACCGTTTTTTATCACTATGATTTGGTGTCGCGCGGTGCCACAGGTCATAATGCACGATTGTTACTGTCCCCGCTTCACCACACAAAAACACTTCAGGTTGTTCATGTGCACTTTCCCCCGTTTCATAATAGTGCGAACCCGGAAGAACAGCGGTCGGCCCCATATCCTCTGTCACATCTTGAGGATAGTAAAACCCCATTGTCCATCGGCACTTATGCCTACGTATCTGTTCGTCGCCTTCGTAGGAATCTTTATGGAATCCCTGTCCGCCACCGCCTATAGGATTATAATGACAGTAACGATGTGGGTGCATCACATAAGTAGAACCTAATACCCCTTGCATCGCACCATCCACCACGGGATGATCAAACACCTGCTGAATTTCGGGTATAAGTGGCAGCACATTGTTTCCTAAATTACCACTATGTTCAAACATCTCCTCTAAATGCTGGAACACCTTCTCATGAAAACTCGGTGGAAAATCTGTTCTCACCACCACATACCCATTGATGATGAAATCTCGCATCTGTTGATCCGTAAGTTGAATAATCGGATTTTTCATTACATCCCCCATTATGTGAAAAATGGTCTTGTTTCAATCAACAGTATAGTCAGAACAGTGAAAGAAGTCAACAAAAAAGAATCAGAAAAGTATTGTCATTTCTACACAATCATTGTATAATGAAAGAAATCAAACGATATATTTTGTGACAAATAAATGTGTACGGTATACGGAGTGTTTATACTATATAAACTTGTGTACGGCACACGGAGCGTGCCTACTACTATTAATACTGAGTAAGCCATGGCTATAGAAATAGAAAACCGCATCACTGAGTTCATACCGAATCTTAATATCTCTCAGCAAGTACTAGGAAAACAGTTAGGGGATTTCATCAAATTCGAACGTGAACGACTCAAGAATCAGATTCTGAACGGAGACAGTGGTTTCATCGCCTGCGATGTGCATACAAGGATATGGGATGTCGTTATTCAAAAGGTTTACGAAGTTGCTGTATATCAGATTCAGTCGGAATACACAAAACAGGTCGAAGAACTTCTAAAGATACCAGGTATAGATTACGATGATCTTATGTCTGATGTGCCAGATGAATGGACACCTGATCTCGCCGTCTATGCTGTCGGAAGTTATGGCAGAAATGAACTCTGTTTTTTTTCAGATGTAGATGTCGTTTATACATCTTCTGTTGACCTTGAAGATGTATATGATGAAGGGACTCTGGAACTTATAAGATGGTTCTATGACTTTTTTGATAGTCTACATGTAATTATACCCGGTTTTGAGTTCAGTTTCATCTATCGTCCGATCTCTGATATTGATAAATGGAACTATCAGGACATGACTGCTTTAATTGACATGCGGTTTATCGTCGGAGATACGACACTAACAGAACAATTCCGAAAAGCTGTTCAATCTGAAAAATCTGATATTTCGCTCGTACTTGATTTACTCCAGTCGAAGGCGGATGCATTTAAAACCTCTGAAGATACTATTTACTTAAATCAACCCGATCTGAAAACAGGTCGTGGAGGTTTACGGACAATCCAATATGCACTCTGGATGTGTGGTTTACCGGATTTTACTTCAATTCCTGAATTATATGAACGTTATGATGACGAACAGTTGAAACCGGCATTAGATTTTATGTTTAAAGTCCGGAATTTACTGCATGTCTATGCTAATACGCAATATGATGAACTATCCTATCATCCTGAACAAGACGATACATTGCAGACAAAAATTGCACAGGCACTCGGTTATGCTGATCAATCGGAAGAGTGTCGATACACATTAATGGCAGATTTCTATGCAAAGGCAAAGTACCTCCACTTTAAAGCTGAAATGTTAATACGCAAATTCCTTGCAAATGGCATCCCAGTTTCAGATGTCCTTGGTGTAAGAACAGATGTCCTCTACTGTATTGATAACAATTTCGGTGAACTTGATACGGATGAGCTCTTTAAACTCTTTAGTTACTTTCAACAATATGATTTTGAGATAGACCCTTCATTTGCAACATTCATCTTCGCTTACGTAGATGCTTTTGATTGGGATCGCTTTAGAAAAAGAGTTGCCGAACTTATCAATACACCAGGAAATGTTGAGAAGACATTAACACGCCTTCATAGACTAGGTATTTTATCCCGTCTCGGTGAAGGGGGAATGCGATTTGAAAAAGCGATGATGACACGCAGTGAACGCAGCCTTGATCCCTATACCGTAGGAAAACACACACTCGCAGCAATTGGACATCTGGACGAGATACGTAGAACAGAATCGAGTAGTCCGTTTGGAGGTCCTCGTATTGCACAACCCGCAACACCTTCTGTGAACTCAGAATTAGAGGAACTAAACACTGCATATCGTTCACTCTCAGACCCGACTATACTCTACATGGCACTTTTTTTACATGACATTGACAAACCGGATCCAACACATCCGCAGACAGGAGCAGAAAAAGCGAAGAGAATTGCACCAGAATTCGGTTTTAATTCACAACAGACCGATGAAATCTCTTTCTTGATAAAAGAACACCTTTCCATGATAGCTTTGGCACGATATCACCAGTGGGATGAAAATACCATTTCTGAGTTCTGTGAGGAAGTAAATACGATTGACCGTTTAACCTCGCTTTACCTCTTGACATATTGCGATTCAAAGGCAAATGGCGCGCAGAACTTTAGCAATCTTGAAAAACACAACCTAAAACGACTGTATGAAGTTGTACGTGCGCGTTATGTGGGGCAGGAAGAATCACAGTGGGGTGTTTACGCACCACCTGAAGAGTTTCAGACTTTTCTCCAACAAATGCCTGTTACCTATCGTATTGGGGTAGCAACTGAAGAAATATCAATGCATATCAAGATGTTTGCACAAGCCGAATCCACGAATGCTAATGAACAGGAAAAAGCAGCAAGTGCAGCGATCCTACAATATGTTGACAAGCCAGGATTTACAGAATTGCATCTCTGTAGCCATAGACGTATCGGAAAACTACACACAGTGAGTGGCCTGTTCTATGCAAATAACATTGACGTACGCGATGCACGGGTTTATACAAAGCAGGATTCAAACGTCGAATTAGAGATATACCGAGTCGTACATCAACCACCCCATCACACTGGAGAATCACTTCCCTTAGATGAGGAATTAAAACGGGATTTGGACTTTGACATACGAAGTCTATTGTCTGGTGAAGAAACCCTTGAAAAGATTTTTCAGAAAAGGTACGTAGATCCATCAGGAACATGGCGCGTAGATGACGTGACCGTTGAAACAGCGAGAAATTACACAGAGATTGTAGTAACAGGCGAAGAAAAAATCGGTTATTTGCATTATCTAAGTGGAATATTGGCAAAATTGGAGTTAAATGTTGAGATGTGCAAATGTTCTGGTTTAGGTGGACAAGCCATTGATAGGTTCTATGTTCAACCGGTTACTGACCCACAAGAGGTCAGACAGAGAATAATAGCCGAATTGGCTACTGAGTAAATTAAAAAAATGAAACAGAGAGTTTTGCTTACGGGGGCTGCAGGTACAGTCGGTACCACGCTCTGGAAGGCATGGGAAAAGCAGGATACATACATTCTAACCTTGACAGATATAAATCCAATTGAGGGTTCAACTTCTCATGTAGAACAGGTTGATATAAGAAATTACGAGGCAATGCAGTCATTATGTCAAGAACAGGACGTATTGGTACATCTGGCTTATCTAAGACAAGATTCACCGCCCAAAGCGACAGGTGAACTCAGCGATATTGATGTTTCAATGAATGTCTTTGAAGCTGCGCGAGCGTGTGGCATAAAGAAGATTGTATATGCAAGTACAAACCATGTGTCAGGTTGGAATGAACGATTGCAATCTCCACCAAGGTTTTCTACTGGTAATCAGTTTAGACCGGATGGTTGGTAGGGTGCAATGAAAGGTATGGCTGAAATAGCCGGACGATACCTCGTTGATGCACACGCGATGCGTTTTATCAGCATTCGCATCGGCAGCTACAACGGCACATCAGAACCGAACAGTATACGACACTGTAGCACCCTTCTCACACCGCGGGATTGCGTTCAATTGTTCAGTTTAGCTGTTGACTATGATGGACCTGTTCAATATCTTATCACTTATGGTCGTTCTGCGAATTCTGGTGCGTATCAGCAGAGTTACCTTGATATTAGTGATGCCGAAAATGTGTTAGGGTACAAACCAGAGGACAACCTAATAGAGACACATCTACACAGATTTGTTAAGAACAAGCAATGAAGGAAGAACCACAATACAATGAAGTTTATTACCAGAATACGACATCTCATTCTCAAATGATGGATGTTGTAGAGGGTAATTCATTAGCTCTAAAGAACCTGCATGCCCCGATTGAATGGCATCAAATTTTTGGTAATGCCCAACCCATTGAAATAGAAATAGGATTTGGTAAAGGACGTTTTCTACTTGAAGCATCAAAAGAGAATCCTCATAAGAATTATATCGGAGTCGAACGCGCCCAAAAGTATGTTTTGATTACACGGGACCGATTCGTAAAATACTTGCAGCACAACGACATTAGCAAGGACATCGGTCTGTTTGAGAATGTGCGGCTTGTATGGACTGATGCAAATTTCTTTATATCCAGATATGTCCCTGATGAAACCGTACACGCATATCATATCTATTTCCCTGATCCGTGGCCAAAAGCAAGACAGCAGAAACGTCGGATTTTTCGCAATAACGAATTTCTTGAAGCAATTACCAGCACACTTATAACGGAAATCGGAAAGTTATATATTGCAACTGATTCTGCTGAATACTTCTATGAAATTCAAGAACGACTTGCACACTATACGCGCAATTAGAACCAGCTACATCTAAGGAGAATGAGTATACACATATCACAACAAATTTCGAAAGAAAGTATATGAATGAAGGAAGAAACATTTACCGTACCGTCTATAAGAAGGTTTAAAAGTAGTAGGCACACGCCGTGTGCCGTCCTCGGTGACATTACCCAAATTAAATCTCAATTTTCATCTGTGTTCCATCCAAAGTGAATTTGGAGAATAAAGTGACAATACGCGCAGCAAAAACACTCTTAACACCAGAAGAGTATCTACTAAAGGAACGTGAAGCTGAATTCAAGAGCGAATTTCGTGATGGACAGATAATCGCAATGCCCGGTGCAAGTCGGCATCACTGCCTCATTTCAGGTAATATATTCGTGGAACTTCATATCCAACTAAAAGATGGACACTGTGAAGTATATATGAATGATATGCGAGTTAAAATTCCTACGAGAGGCATATATACCTATCCAGATGTAGTCGTTGTATGCGATGAACCGCTTTTTGAGGATGATCATTTTGATAATCTGCTCAACCCTACTGTCATTGTAGAAGTACTATCCCCCTCAACTGAAGATTATGACAGAAATGAGAAGTTCTCATCATATCAGACCATTGAATCATTGCAAGAATACATCCTGGTTGCTCAAGACGACGTGCATGTTGAGCAGCATGTCCGAAAAAATGGCAAATGGGATCTGACTATATTTAGTTCTTTGAATGATCTGCTACAGTTAGGTTCAATTGCCTGTCAATTGGCAATAAAAGCAATCTATGAAAAGGTCAAACTCTGAGAAAACGAACATGAGTGAAAACCAACCCCAGCTTTGGCAATCTCTACCAAACACCCCTGGTGTCTATCTCATGAAGGCATCCGATGGGTCAATTATCTATATCGGTAAGGCGGTTAAACTTCGTAGTCGTGTGCGTTCGTATTTTCATATTAAAAACGCCGAAAGTCCACTCACTATACAATTGATGCGGTATGTAACAGAAGTAGACTATATTGTTACGAATACGGAGATTGAGGCACTCATCCTTGAAAACAATCTAATTAAAGCACATCAGCCGAGATACAATGTTAAACTGAAAGATGACAAACGGTATCCATTCCTACGCGTAACGACAAATGAACCCTTTCCTCAAATTATGATTACACGCAAAACGGAAAGTGATGGAACACGGTATTTCGGTCCATTTGTAAAGGTACGTTCTACAAGACAAGTACTCAAACAGTTGACAAAATTGTTCCCTATTCGTACATGTACGTTACCGCTAAAAGAAACTAACAACAAGTATCGCGAATGTCTTGACTATCATATCGGTAGGTGTCCTGCACCTTGTGCGAATAAGATTGACGTTCAGGAGTATAGAAAAATCGTTACCAAAGTATGCCAGTTCTTAGGTGGTAATACAAAGGGAGTCGTTAAAGAAATACAACAACAGATGCAAGGGGCTGCAGCCGCATTGGACTTTGAGACTGCAGCAAAATATCGCGATCTGCTAAAGGACGTTCAGCAGACAATCACAACGCAACAGAGCCTTGATAATGTCTCTACTGTAGATGAAGATGTAATCGGGATTGCAACCGCTTTCCAACACAGTCTGGAGAGTCGTCTTGGAGAGATAGCATGTGTTCAGGTATTGCACATACGTGATGGTAAAATGCTTGATCGTGAACACTATTACCTAAACGATGTACATCCAGATTCAATTCCCACTGCGTTGAGTGCCTTCGTGTCACAGTATTATCAGAACGCAGTCTTAATTCCAAAAACTATATCCTTACCGATGCCTATAGAATCAGTAACATTAATTGAGGGGTGGCTCAGTGAAAAACGTGGTAATCAAGTATCATTACATGTGCCAAAAGCTGGTAGACTCAAAAGACTACAGACTTTAGCAATGAAAAATGCAGAAGCACTCTTGATCCAACGCGAACAGAGTGTGGTATTTAGTAGTGATGTTAATCCCGCACTTGTTGAATTGCAGGAACTTCTCAACATCAATCAACCTTTGAGACGAATTGAAGCCTATGACATTTCTAACCTTGGCGATAGATATGCAGTCGGTTCAATGGTGGTATTGGAGAATGGAAAACCTAATTCCAGCGAATACAGACAATTTCGCATTAAGGAAGTTGTCGGACAGAATGACTTTGCCATGATGCAAGAAATTATCACAAGACGATTTCGTCGGGCAGAAACAGGAGATCAGAAGTTCAACAAATTACCCGATCTCATACTTATTGATGGGGGCAAAGGACAATTGAGTGCTGCACAAGCAGCATTGCAACCCTTTGCTGAAGCGGAATTAGACCCTGTCCCTACAGACATACCAATTATTGCATTAGCAAAACGGATTGAGGAGATATTTGTACCGGGAAAAACAGACCCGATTGTGTTGCGGGAAGACAATCCGACACTGCACTTAATTCAACGACTGCGCGACGAAGCACATAGATTTGCTATCACCTACCATAGAAAGTTACGGAAAAAGGCACTCAGCGTCTCTGTGCTTGATGAAATACCAAATGTAGGACCAAGAAGAAAACAGGTACTGCTACAAAAGTTCGGATCAATTGATGCAATCCGTCAAGCAAGCTTAGATCAACTCCTGTCTGTGAAAGGAATTCCAAGAAACGTAGCTGAAATCATACATAAGCATCTCTAATTATCGGTCTAACTGCACCAATTCGTGCAAGTTAGTATTTGCTGCACATCCGTGTGCAAATGAGATCTCAAAAATGACTGTAATCACCGAGTCATCGTCATTTGACAATGGCACATTTATTGCATATAATCATGACCTAAGTAGAATCCTCATAAATCACAAATAGACTCATCAGGTGTCAAAATTGAGAATAAGAGAATCATACATAAAGTTTGGTGGGATACTTCTCATCCTTCTGAGTGTGTTTTTTTTGCACGTTAAACTATATCATTTTTCAGCAACCACTAAACAGGGTGAATTGCAAGTTGAGGTATGTTTAGGTCGCGTAATCAACATAGATACGAGTGATGAAACCGATCAGATACTAACCTTTCAGATAATCTCTGGACAGTTTCAGGATGAAACGGTCAGGGTGAATAATATATGGATTGGTCGTGCATTCGGTGACCGCATTATACATAAAGGAGATGTCTTGTTTCTCGACATTCCGATTCGCGACCCGAATAATCCTCAGATTATCTCTGTCTATATGCGTGAATATTTCAGAACACCCTTTCTGCTCTACCTGGCAGGCACATTAGGAATCCTGATGATTTTAGTCGCTGGCATGAAAGGTGTACGTGCAATACTCACGTTATTTGTATCAGGATTCTCTGTCTTCTACTTATTGGTACCCTTGACAATAAAGGGATATAACCCCATCTTAGTTGCGCTTCTTATTGCCGCATTCCTTACATTAACCACATTTCTACTCATCACAGGATTCAGCTATAAGGTAATTTCCGGTGTACTTGGCACTCTGGGTGGATTAACCGCAGTCGGGGTCTTATCAGTCCTAAGTCAGAATATGATGGCTTTGACCGGATTAGCAAAAGAATTCGGTTATCTTGAACTGGGGTTAAACCTATGGTTCCCAGATTCTGGGGCAAACCATTGGAATTTCGCTGGAATTCTCTCAGCAGGTATCATCTTAGGAGCTGTCGGTGCAATGATGGACGTCAGCATGTCCATCTCATCAAGTGTGCATGAAGTCAAGCAGGTAAATCCAAACATAACCGTTCGACAATCAATCCGCGCAGGACTCAATGTCGGACGTGATATTATGGGTACTATGGCAGATACGCTTATCTTTGCATATCTTGGTGCTCACATGATTACGATGTTATTGCCAAGAATAGAGTTTCCAGAGAGCGGTATGTTATACCCGTTTCTGCGGTTGGTCAATGAAGAAACAACGACAGTCGCCATAATCCAAGCAGTAATTGGGACAATTGGTTTAGTGCTGACTGTACCAATTGCAGCTGTGATAGCAGGTTTCCTTACAAAGTATACAGAAGTAAAAAGATCTGACATACATGAGGATATTCCAACAGAGGAAGAGTTAGAAGAGGTATTTGGAAGCGATTCTGCACATACTGGATCAAGGGTGTTTTCAAGCAGAATGGCAATTCCGATCGCGATGCTATTTGTATTGGTTGGAACTACATTCATTTACTATCGTATTCAAGGTGATACTGCAACCGTTATTGAAGCACATGATGAACAAGGAGAACTTATTGAGAAGTCTGAATACGTCAAAGGGAGAGTGATTAGAGTACTTGAGACAAGTGGAGATTATCTGTTTTCTATTGACGCATCACACGCTTCAGATCTGGACAATAGACGCGTACCATCAGCAATGCGGACAGCATTTGAAAACATAGAATATACACTGTCAGATGATCTCACTGTTTCAATCAAACCGTGGAAGGACAGTCGTTGGTTTATAGAGGATAAAACACACAAACAGTCCTATAGTATTCGCACTTCTCCAGATGGTAAGAATAAACTTGACGTGTATGATTCTGAAAAGGAACATCACGTGCTTGAAGTTGAAATACTGGGTGGTATTTATAAAGGGAAGCATTTGATATTTCGGAATATAGTCAACCATAGTATGCCTTTGTTGAGCATACCAGCGGAACCTGGCGATCTGATATTATGCCGCGTAGGTGGTGATACTGAAATCATTAGTATCGGCAACCTTGTTCAAGAATATGCGCGTGATAAGTACCTTATATGGTTTGTTGGAGGGATGTTTCTATTAATAATTCTCGTTGGTAGAAGCGAGGGTATCAGGACTGTATGTGCCATGTTGATTTCCGGAGCAGTGATATATTTTTTCATGCTTCCCCTAATCTCAGATGGGATGAATGCAATAGTCGTTGTGACCTTAACTTCTGGCGTAGTCGCGTTTGTTTCATTGGTTTTTGTCATCGGACCAAGTCGTAAGACATACTCAGCAGTTTTGGGAACGATGGGTGGCATCCTTATTGCTGGGGTGATCGTCTTATATGCGCAGCAACACTTACATTTCAATGGTTTAGAGAATGCAATTTCTGCGGATATCATAGAAGCAACCCGAACTCCTCCTTTCGACTTTGTCCAAGTTCTATTAGCTGGGATGCTAATGGGAGTCTTAGGCGTAGCAGTTGACGGTGCAATTGAGGTGTCATCCAGTATGGAGGAGATTCGCCGTGCAAATCCAAACATGCCAACATGGCGGCTCATTGCTTCGGGTCTAAATGTTGGTACTGATATCCTTGGAACGATGGTCAATACGTTAGTTTTTGCATATCTCGGTGCTGAATTGCTATTGGTGTTAACAATCGGTGCACCTGACCTTGATCTATTTAAATCACCACCGGTACAGTTACTCAGCAATGTTGTTGTCTCGGCTGAGATTGTGCGATTATTGGCAGGTACGCTTGGGTTAGTATTAGCAATTCCAATCACTGCAATTATATGCGCCTTCTGGAATCCCAAAAGAAGGCCGGGGCGATAAGGCCATGTTGTATTTAACTGGGCACTTACGGGCCAGGGAACATCCCATCCACCGAAAAATAGAAAAAATGCAACTATTGTTCTATTGATTTGTAGTAGCAATAACTTCAATAGACGCGGAGTTGCGATATGACAGAAGATGTATTCCTCGAACTTGTCCGAAATAACCAAGATAAGGTTTTTCGGCATGCCTTTTACCTACTCAAGAACAGTGAAGACGCTAAGGATATGACCCAGGAAACCTTTACCAAGGCATGGCAACATCGCGCAAACTTGAGACAAGAAACAGCACACTTGTGGATGCTGAAATGCGTCCAAAATCTCTGTTACAACCTACTAAAACGCAGAAAATTTCAGGTGTATCTATCCGAAGAAGAAAACGAATCCCTTGAAATGCTACTGCATACGAATTCAAACCGATCAGTTCCAACACCAGATGAGATATCCATCAAGGAGGAACTCAAACAGCTAGTTCGGCAAGCCATTGACGAATTACCTAAATCCGTACGACCCATAGTGATGATGCGGGAATTAGAAGAAAAAAGTTACAAGGAAATCGCAGAGACTTTGGATCGACCTGAAAACTCCGTTAAATCAACCGTATTCCGTGCTCGTAAAAAATTGCGGGAGATCATGAACCGACTATTAGAGCAGAACCGATGAAACACTTTCTACGAAAAGAGGAGATTAGAGTATGAAACCGACAATCATGATACTCGGTAGTACATACTTGCATAATCCAGGACTTGACGTATATAACTTCAAAATGGATGATGTGTTAGCACCCAAGCGGCAAGATGAGATTAAAAAACTCGTCCAACAGCTCAAACCATTTCAACCCACTAAAATTGCCGTTGAACAAGACCCTTCGCGAACTGATGAGATTAACAGAATCTATCAAGACTATCTGAATAACGTCTATGAACTCCAGCGACATGAAATTGATCAGATAGGTTTTCGTTTAGCAAAACAGATGGGACATGAAAAAGTTTACTGTGTTGACCATTTCCGCCCTAATGATCCCATGATTCATTTAGATGAAATTGATCGCGACCTAATAGACTATTTTAAATTTGCAGAAGAAAACAATCAAGAAGATCTATTCCCAAAATATGAAGACTTTTCCGAAGTGAAAGGCAAAAGGTATAAGGATAAAAGTGGGGCAACTTGGGTTGAACCAGATCAGTATGAATCGTTGATTGATATGTATAGAAGAGGGAACCAACCAGAATCTTTATATAATAATCACCGCGTATACTTTCGTATTGCACAAATTGGTAAAGGAGATCAATATCCCGGAGCAAATTGGGTTGGACATCTTTGGTTTGCACGTAATCTCAAAATCTATGTGAATCTGACACGCATCATAGAGTCGGCAAACGACCGTATCCTGCTTATCATCGGTTCTGGACATAAATATCTCATACAGCAGTTTCTGGAAGAATCAGAAGAGTATAACATTGAGAGTCCTTTAGATTACCTAAAAGCGGAGATAGTAAACTCATGAAACCGACAATCATGATTCTTGGCAGTGGACATTTAGCGAATCCAGGGAAAGACAGATTTAATTTCAGAATGGATGATGTGCTTGCAGCTAAACGCCAAAGTGAGATAGCTCATTTGGTAGCACTACTTAAACCATTTCGTCCAACAAGAATAGGTATACAAGCAGATCAGAGGTTTGACGTTGAGATCAACGCGAATTATCAGGATTATCTAAAAGACAAATATAAACTCAAGCGATGGGAAGGTGAACAACTCGGTTTTAGGTTGGCAAAACAGATGGAACATCCAAAAGTATACTGCATCGATTATGCTCCTGAACAAGACCCGTTTTTTCTGGAAGATCTTGACAAGGATTTAATAGATGTTGACAAATTCGCAATGGAAAACGACCAAGAACATCTTTTACCCAAAATAGAAGATTTCTCCTTTCTTGATGACAAAATCAAAGAGGAAGATGACGGCAGATTTTGGATTGAATCGCAGAAATATGAATCTCTTATAAATATGTATATTAGGGATAATGATCCTGAAGGTAGACGTGCCGAGCATAAGGTATACTTACGCACGGCAAAAGTCGGTTTAGATAACCATTACCCAGGCGCAAATTGGGTAGGACATCAATGGTACACTCGCAATCTCAAAATCTTTGTCAATCTCACGCGTATCGCCGAAACTGATCAAGACAGGATACTGGTAATTATCGGCACAGGACTCATCTACCTGGTCCAAAAATTTCTTGTGGAATCAGGAGACTATATCGTTGAATCTCCACTAAAATATCTCAAAACAGAAAATAATACCACTTCCAATTGATTAATACCTTCCCTTAATAATAGATATACTTCCAGATTATGCCTCTGTAGCACATTCATCCTTGATTATGCCTCTTTATAGCACATTCATCCTTGATTGTGCCTCTTTGGGCTATAATAATGCGTTATGCCAATTCAGAATAATGGCGGATTGACTCCAGGACCTTGAAAAACCTGAAACTTAGCGTAACCAATCTGCCATAAACACACGATGTATTTGAAAAAAGATGCAACTTTTTTCCAACTTATTTGTAGTAACGTAAACTTCAATGTGAGCGGAGTTGCGATATGACAGAAGACGAATTTATTTTATTAGTCCGCAAACATCAAGATCAGATTTATTGGCACGCGTTCTATCTACTGAAAAACAGTGAAGATGCAAAAGATATGACACAGGAAACCTTCATAAGAGCATGGCAACACCGCACAAAATTAAGACAAGAAACGATTCGTCCTTGGTTGCTGAAATGTGTGCAGAATCTCTGTTTCAACATGCTAAAAAGACAAAAATTTCAGGTGCAGCTATCAGATGAAGAGGACGAGACATTTGAAATGTTACTGCATAAAAACACATACAAATCGATCCCGACACCAGATGAGATTTCTATCAAAAAAGAACTCAAACAGTTAGTCCATCAAGCCATTGGAGAACTTCCACCTGAAATGCGATCCATAGTAATTATGCGTGAATTAGATGAAATGAGTTATAAAGAAATCGCTAAGGTCACGAAACAATCCGTGAACACTTTGAAATCAACCATATTTCGTGCTCGCAAAAAACTCCGAGAGATACTAAACCGCTTAATGGAGAAAAACGATGAACCGGAAATCTAAACTACAGATAACGTGCTTTGATTGCCAGAATCTGCTTGAGGAATACGTAGTTGGTGAATTAGATTCTATGAGCGAATCGAAAATAGAATCGCACCTCAAAACTTGTAATACATGCCAACACGAACTCCGTTTAGCACAAGCGATCAATACTGAATTAAGCAACCTCCCAAAGCCGCAGACTCCTCCCGAGATATTGACCGAAGTAACTGCTTATGTCAAGTCTCATCCAACGAGAAGTGGTTGGTTACATCGTTTTCTCAACATATTCACATCTTGGGATCACCCACAAACACTTTTGCTTCGTATTAGTGCGCTTGCGTGTCTTGTCGGCATTATCATATTCAGTGTCCATCTGAATCATAGGAAGGTGATAGCAGAACAAGCGATGAACGATTTCAACTATGCCGTAAGCAAGATACAATATGCGTATCATAAAACAGGCATGGGAGTCAACAATAGTTTTGCATCGCTCAAGATTGATGAAGCATCACGTCGCGCCTTTAAATCAACATCAAATGCTGCTACGGCAATTGATAGAAGTTTGGGTATACTTAACATATTAACCGGATTTGAACCTAATTCCCAAAATTCTCAAAACTCCGATTCAAACCAACAACCAACGGATATTCAATAGATATAGTGTTCAGCATAACATAAGGAGAAAACAAATGAAAAGATTCAGCATTTTAATTCTTTTACTCGCTTTCGGCATTTTCGCTACAAGTATAGCGGAAACTGAAAAAATTCGTGGCAAAATAGAGATGAGCATACCAAATGCGCCAACACCTACAATTGAGATCAACTTAGACCAATCACTTTTCAGACTCTTTATTAACTTTACGATAGATTTACCAGAATATGCGGAATATGCGGAGATGGTAAAAGGTGTATTCATTCGTAGCTATGAGAAAGAACCTAAAATTCTCAACGAAATGAATAACCATTTCCTGAAAATCCTCAAAAAAGAAAAATGGCAGCACATTTTTAAGGTGCAAGACCATCTTAATGTTAGTCTGCTCTTCTCCGAAACCCCGGGTATACTAAACGGAATTTTCGTCTCTTTCACTGACAAAAACAACTCTACTTTCGTGAACATTTATGGAAATATAGACTTTCAAAAGCTCGGAACACTTGTCCAGAAACTCATGGAATCAGAACCAGAGTTCCTTAAGAATGTCAAAATCAATACAAGATTTCAAAAGGACCATTAATCAGGATCATGACCGAAGTATATCTTTACTGAACAAGTCATAATCAAGAAGGAGAGAGCATGAAAATCCAAAGATGGCTGATACCCCTAATCGCAATAACTTTTTTAGCGATGTCATTTACACCAATCAATTCCGCATTGGCAGAAAAAGAAACCCAAGACGAGATGAACAATAAAGGACGGATCCTGTTCGACTTTCCAAATCCATCCTCTGAACCGACTGTTGAGATCAATTTGACTAACAAACTGATAAACCTCGTAACGAAATCCACGAATTCGTCTCCAGAACTGGCAGAGATGGTCAAGATGCTTAAAGGTATGTATGTTCGCACATACCGTCATGTGGGGGACGATATGAGACTTTACTACCAAGACAAACTCAAGGAGGAGAAATGGGAAGTCTTGGTCAAAGTCAAAGAAAAGAACGATATTGTTGAAATCAGTCTCCTATATGATGAGGATGTGGTTTATGGAATTTTTGTGATAGTTAAGTCCGATAACTCGGAAATTACCTTTGTGAATATTGTCGGTGAAATTGCACCCGAGCGAATTAGTGAATTGTTTGGAAATTTAAGCAATTTCGGTATGACAGATATTGATCTTGAAGATACATTAAAAGTAAACGTAGGAGAACATATAAACACAGGTAAGGGAAAAGAACTACTTGCCGTTAAGACTGTTACACCTCCCAAAATTGATGGAAAACTCGATGATAAGTGCTGGAAAACAGCTCCTCAAGCTGACAATTTCACGCACTTGGTAACAAAAAATCCCGTCAAAGACCAGACAGTAGCAAAAATTGTTTACACCGATAAATCAATCTACATTGCATGGCAACTCAACGTATCTCAACCGAAAAGCATTGTATCACGACAGACCAAAGACCAAAAACGCTTCGTTGACGAAGACGTTGTATGCTTTAGTATTGACCCTTTTCATACACATCAATCTGATCATCGCACACTGTTTATGGCAAATCCTACGGGAAAAAAATATGTCCAATTTGCCCCGGGACGTCCGAAGAACACAGAATTGGCTGGGAAATGGAGAGTTGAAACAAGAATAGAAGATGACAGTTGGATGGTTGAGATGGAAATCCCTTGGCAGATACTGGACTATCCTGAGACAACTGAACCGATTCAGATGGGTATTAACTTTGACAGGAAACAACAGAGCACAGGTGAACACTCATGGTGGTCAAATGTGGGTGCTGAGAAATTATACAGCAAAGATGGCAATTGGTTACGTGTTTTACCCCCTGCAAAATCATCCCGTATGCAAGGTTTCTTTGATGTGTTTGATCACAGTAATTTTGCACGTGGCAACAACACTTCACTTAAAGATAGAGAACTATTTAGAGCCTTGAATACCAGTGGATTAAACCCAATTGATGGACTACGACTGGGTGGTGGATTTGAGATTGGAAGCAGATGGAATGCTGACCCACTCTTTTTTGATAGATCCGGTGAGACAATTCGACGCAGCTTATACACAAGCACTGCAAATGAGAATTATGGAAATGGCTGGGGTTTAAGATCCCCCTATGCCCCTAATCCATTCGTATACGGTACAATGAGTTACGCGCTTCGAACAGAAAGTATCAATTATCGTCTTGGAGGTGGCATAACTCACGGTCAGAGTTCAAACCTGACGTATAGTGCACAGATCCATAGGTTAACATCTGCAAGGGATAGAGATATTTTGTTAACAGGCAGTGAGCAATTCATGAGAGCATTCGTTAATGCTGACTTTCAAGACTACTATACCAGACAAGGGGGAGTGATGGCAATTCAATGGCAGAATACAACATTGAAGCATACGCTGGGACTATCACTACTCTTAGAAGAACACCAAAGCATAAGAGATAATACTGATTCTTATCTTAGAATTGGCACATCAAGCCATCACTTAAACCCAGATGTAAGACAGAATTCTCCAATATACGATGGCAGAATGCATAGTATCTCTCTAAAATACGATTTTGATACTCGGGAAGACACTAAAGTTAGGTACGACTTCAGTAACCGAGGAAACAAAAACGAGTGGTATAACACATTCATTTTGGAACATTCTAATTCTGGAATTGGTTCCACGTATGATTTTACGCGTTTTGTGGTACATCTTCGTAACTATCATCCTATCGGAGAAAACCGACTTGACACACGTTTAAAAATCGGAGTTGCTGCGACAGATTATTCGTTACCTTACCAACGTCAATTTGTTCTTGGCGGTACTGGTACATTACGCGGATACTCACTCTATGAATTTGTAGGAAACCACGGATTTCTCTTCAATATGGAATATGTCCATAGTTTATCTAAGGGTTTTTACTTTGCCATTGTGCCTTTCGTAGACATAGGACAAGCGTGGGAGAACTTGTCAGATATAAGACATGAATATCCGAAGGTCAATCTCGGTCTCGGTTTCCAATTCGATATATTTAGGTTGAACTTCGCAAGATCTCTTGAGAAGGATCGTGGATATCAAGCCAATTTTAAATGGTCCCGCACATTTTAATCTTACTGAGATTGAAAGGAGAGTCCAATGAGAAAATTGAATCAGTTTTTAAAACTTACCGTTCTTGTTTCTCTGTTTACGTTACCGTTTTTAATCAGTTGTGCTGAAACGGAACGCGAAATGATGTTCCCTGCTACTGATCTCCCTGAAAGTGCTACTGTGACCATAGAAACACCCACAGAAGCAGCATTCAAGCTAATTATCTCTACTGACTACAGAAAAGAATGGGACAATTTCGGTAATAAAGTCATCATCCACAATAGTGAAAAGGAATACACTGTTACACAAGATTTTAGTGAGACAATATCATTTGATTCTGAGGAACCACGAATTTCAGTTAAACTGACTTGTACCAAGATTGGTTCTATAGATGAGAATAGTGGTAATTCAGTCCATCTCAAAGTCCAGTTTAACGGTGATGGAAATTTTGACAGAGGAAATCATAATCATAAGCAACCGATTGAATTAGGTTCATTTATAAGTGTACAGAGTACTTTTAGTCAATACGACGGTGTCTCATATAGGATAGAACATGATATAGAACCTGAAATATCTAATTTCCGTCAGTAGACTTTGTAAGAGTAAGGCTTCGTAGGGGCGGGGTTTCCCCGCCCGTGTATTACCCGATTAATTTATTAATTCGGTAATTCTCAATATCCCAAACTCGGTAGGTGCGATATCCTTATCGCACCGGATCCTACGCGGATACCTTCAATGAAGCGGGTTGGGAAAAAACCGGTGCGATAAGGAAATCGCACCTACCGGCATGGGGTAATCAAAATTACCTGATTATTTATTTAATCTTCATAAAGTTTGTGCTACAGCACAGTCCTGTCTGTCTGTTTAGGTCCCACGTACCAAAAGTGTACATAGTTTTCTGTATTTCACTATAAAAGCAACTGATTGGCTTCCCACCGTTAGTTTTACCATAGCATCAGTTTCATACACCTGCTATAATGTTGGAATATCATAAGGAGAAATCACGAGCATGAAACCAACAATCATGATTCTCGGCAGCGGACACTTTGCGAATCCTGGAATGGACGCCTACAATTACAGAATGGATGATGTACTCCTGCCTAAACGTCAAAGTGAGATTGAACAATTGGTTGCACTACTCAAACCTTTTCGTCCCACAAAGGTAGCACTTGAGGCTGACGAAAGGTTTGACGCAGAAACACAAACAAACTATCAAGGCTACCTAAAAGACACTTACGAACTTGAGCGAGGCGAAGGTGACCAGATCGGTTTCCGGTTAGCAAAGCAGATGGGGCACTCAAAGGTATACTGCGTTGACTATTTTCCGAAGCAAAATCCGTTTTTTCCAGATGACTTTGACTGGAACTTGACTGATATGGAAACGTTCGCCAAAGAACATAATCAAGAACACCTCCTACCAAGTGTAGAAGACTTTTTTGCTGGTGAGAACGTAGAATTTCGTGAAGAGGAAGACGGCAGAGTCTGGATTGAACCTAAGAAATACGAACCGATCATTCAGATGTTCATTCATCTCAATGAACCTGAAGGTAGACAGGCTGAACATCGGTTTTATTTACAGATGGCACAAATTGGCTTAAAGGAGAATTATCATGGAGCGAATTGGGTTGGACATGAATGGTATACACGAAATCTGAAAATCTTTGTAAACCTGACGCGGATTACTGAATCCGCCGATGAACGTATTCTATTGATTATCGGTGCAGGTCATGTCTATCTTGTCCAACATTTTCTTGAGGCGTCAGGAAAATATATTGTAGAAAGTCCGTTAAAATATCTGAAAACTGAGGATACTAATTGATAAAACCCCAGAGAATATTTGGATTAGTGTTATCTTTTTAAGAATCACGCATTTCTCAAACTTACCAAGGTATGCTCTGTTCCTCAACCACACTGAATATTGCAAAGAAATTACGAATTTTTTTCATGTGAATAAGTTTGACTCATAAAGGGCGCGATCTTTCTTGCTTGCCGAGATAGGTCGCGCCTATCATTTATCTCAAACCTCTTGTTTGAAACTTGTGAAATGCATCTATAAATATCTTATATTTTTTTGCCATGATGCACGTTTTCTAATCAAACATTCGTCACATTATAATAAAAGGAAAAAACATTTTTCAATAGGAGACTGACTCGTGGAAAGAGAAAACGATATTCAACTGATTCGCAAGATCTTATCGGGTGACGACGCTGCGTTTAGCACCTTGGTAGAAAAATACCAAAAGAGCATTCATGCCCTTGCCTGGCGGAAAATTAGAGATTTTCACTATGCGGAAGAGATTATGCAGGACACGTTCTTTAAGGCATACAAAAAACTTCCGACACTCAAAAACCCTGATCAATTTGCCAGTTGGATCCATGTCATTGCAGAACGACTTTGCATTGATTGGGTGCGAAAGCAAAAACCTGTGATGCAATCCTTGGATGACACGCGTCTGGAAGAAATTGAGGAATCCTTTTATGCATACCACATGTTGGAACAGCGGATGACAGAGAGAACTGAGTATTGCCAGGAGCTTGTCCAACAACTCTTGGACAGACTACCAGACAATGAGCGTACGGTCATAACACTCTACTATCTTGACGAAATGTCAACGAAAGAGATCGGTGAATTCATGGGAGTATCAGTAAATACAATTACGAGTCGACTCCAACGCGCACGAAAACGTTTGCAAACTGATCAGGAACTCTTAGATCAAGAATTCTTTGGTAATTTACCATTATCAGATAACCTGAAGGAGAATATTATGAGTCAATTAGAGCAACTTCACAATAAGTTCAATGCATTCATGGAACAGATGAAATCTGATCCTACATCCAGAGAAGATATACTAAAAGAAGCAGACTGCGAAATTGACGCTATGCTCAAGAGTGAAATCACATCTGAGTTGGTGCATTTTGCGGTTGATGGGATATACCCGTATATGGGTAAACTCGGAATTGAAAAACGCGTATCCCTACTCCGTAAGTATATGGATGATCCAAAAGATGATACAGAACAGTACTGGTCGCATAAGTCATTAGTGAATGGTCTCGCTATTCTTAGAAGAAATAGAGAAGCCATTGAGGAACAGACACTCCTCTACCGTTGGGCATGCCAGCATACAGAAAAGTATGTGTTGAGGATTATTTCCGATCTAAATATTGCTAAATGTTGGAAAGCAGAAGGTCGAATTGATGACTGGATTCAACTTTATAATGAGGCCTCTGAACGCTTAGGGCATCCTGAAGTGAGTGACTACTCACGGTGTGATTTCTTACAAAAAGGTGCTGAAGTGCTACGACACAATGACCGGGTTGATGATGCACTGCTTGAAATTGAAAAGTTGGAACGTGCTAACAAAAAACAAGATTGGGAGCATTATTTCAAATTCTGGCTGGCTGTGAGAGTAAATAGACTTTTATTGTATAGCAAACAGGAAGAGTGGGATCGTTTTGATCAGATTTTTACGGAAGTTAACATGTATATGGAATTAGAGTTGAAAAAACTGGAGACGAACTTTCCACTAAATACTTATGAACTTTTTTGTGCTGCTCACAATTTTGGTTGTTGTCTGGTATGGTCAAAGAAGTACAAAGATGCGAAACACTTCTTACAAATCGCGATCGATTTGGATAATTGGAATAAAAATAGTTACTTCATGCTTGCTGTGAATATATGGGCATCTGAGAAAGATCGCGAGAAAACACTAAATTATCTAAAGATCGCCCAGGAAAAACACGTGACAACTACCCTTAATTATCTGAATACCTTCTATCAAGCTTTCCTTGAGACACCTGAATTTTCGGATGTAAAGGATGATCCGGAATTCTTGAAGGTACTGGGACACAAGTAAGATCATTTTATCTTATAAATCTCGAATCGTCGTAAGCGATTTATGAGCACTTGCTCGATTGTATTCGGCATTTATTTCCAATTTTTAGGAATCTATCACGGAGCACTCCAATTGATTAAACTATATAAAGACCATGCAATAGTTCTTTTCATTGCACTCTCTTTTATCCTTATCATATACGGACATACTTGGGCAGATGAGAACACTCAAACAGTTAAGAAAGATCTCCCCGCAGTCAAAACCGAACAACCACCCGACATTGATGGTGTTCTAAACGATGGATGCTGGCAAGATACACCGCTGGCTACAGACTTTACTGATCAACGAACCGAAACACTTGCTAAGAATCAATCGGTCAGTAGGATTGTTTATACCGATCAAGCCATTTATGTAGGTCTTCATTTATATGATGATATTCCCGATGAAATTGTTGCACGCCAAACCAAAGATCAAACAGGACTCGGAGGAGAGGATTGGGTTTATTTTAGTCTTGATCCATTTCATACGCATCAAAATGCTGATAGGAACTTCTTCATGGTAAATCCGATTGGTACAAAATACGCGCATCTCGCCACAGGACGTGCAGCAAAAAGTGAATGGATCGGTCTATGGAAGGCGACAGCCCAGATAGTAGAAGATGGATGGGTCGTAGAGATGGAAATTCCCTGGCAGATGCTTGATTATCCTGACACAAAAAAACCCGTTCGGATGGGTATTAACTTTGGGAGATTTCAACAACGCATGGGAGAACATTCATGGTGGTGTAATTTAGGGGTTCAAGAATTTCGGGAAAACGACGGACATTGGATTGATGTACTACCACCTTCCCCTAAACGTAGTTTAAAGTTCTTATCTTATCTGCTTGGTAGCATCAGTGAAACAGAAATGGGTAAAAGAGAATACACTGCCCGTGCTGGTGGAGATATTCGGTTTGAGATTACTCCACAACTGCGTCTCATCGGAACAGTTAACCCCGATTTTGGTAACATTGAACAATCCGTTGAAGGCATTGATTTCTCTTACGGTGAACGATTCGTATCGGACTGGAGACCATTTTTTTTGGAAGGTGGTAACGTTTACAACGTCGTTGGCGGTCTATTCCATTCAACCCGTATAGTGGACATGGATACAGGTTTAAAACTTTTTGGTAAAGTCGGTAAAAGCACATCGGTTGGCGCATTAGGCACATATCATAAGAACAATCAGAACTTTGTGCTTCATGCTAAACGGACACTTACAGAAACATCAAATCTCAGCACAGCATTTTTTTCGCACCATCTCCGTGAAACAAGTGCGAATAACGTAGCGCACATTTCAGGAGATGTTCGGTTTGGTAAAATCTTGACAGCATCAAGTTTCACACAGAGTTGGGCAGAAAAATCAGATGGAAGGGCAGGAAATGTAAGTATGACTTATAAGGGTTCACTATTACAGCCCGAACTCGCCTTATTCTTCACAGATCCTGATTTCGTTAACAACCTTGGTTTTCATCCGTTCACAAACTTCCGTGGTGGATATATCCAGACAACCCTACAGAACGATTGGCGTGAAGGGTATATTCGCAATTTCTACATGTGGTCAGGAATAATAGGATCTAATACTTATGAAGGTGATGTATTTCGGCGTAACCTTGGTCTTTTGGCAAACCTATTAACACATACCGATTACAGAATGACCTTTGGATGGAATGGTGGAAAGTTTGGCGAATACTTTGACAGTGTTTTTAACATTGGAATAACCCTACGTGCCTCGGATAGTTTCAACAATGTCAGTTTTGGATATAACTGGGGTGAACAAGCCGATGAACGGATCCATCGTATAAATGGAAACCTAATTCTACGTTTACACGATTTCACTGTAGGACTTTCCTCCAGTATCCAATGGCATTTTGACAGACGTTACCAACAGATCCTAACCCTCACCTACGACTTTACGCCAGCCTTAAGCCTTGGTAGTCGTCTAATTTGGCAAGTGAAAGGAGTCAACGTATACTTCATATTACGCCGTTCTGGATATGCTGGTACAGATTATTTTATCATCCTCGGTGACCCAAACACCCCAAAAGTCAAACTACGATTAGTCGCAAAAGTAATTCGGGCATTTTAGTTCGTAGAAATGGTAGAATATCAAACCGTAATGTATCAAAACATTGATTTACCGAACTTGATAGGTGCGGTTTCCAATCCAATATAGAATTCAACATACGATTCGGGTGTGTAAAGTTTTTCACATATTCGTATCTCATAGCATGAAATTCGCCAATTAACATCTTTCGTAGGTCGGCAGAGCGAAGCGAAACCCGAGATTTAACCTCTCACTATACAGAAAAATCGGATTTCACTTTGCTCTACTCGACTTACGAAAGACTGCTTAAATCTACAGTAATAGGTTTTCCAAGTACTACACGATTTATTTTGCCATTTCTGCAAATTACTTTACTCACGCCTACTCTATTTTCAATTGAAAAAAATTCATTGGTGTGCTATTATTTACTTTGCCGTATTACAGAATATGAAATCCGCTAAGAAGCTCGTGAAAAAATCAATGCATAAATGGTATGAAAACACAGCATTACTAAATACTCTCATCATCCTGATGTCAATCAGTGCTGTAGCTTACTTCTTCTTAGAGTGGAAAATCGGTTTACCACTACTTCTCATCTTCGGCACACTCATAATGATAAGGGGAGTAATAAAGATCACAATGCGTATGCGCGCATCAAAAACAGACTCTAAATAAAACCATAGGTGATAAAATGAAACGTAGAACATTTATAAAATTAAGCGCAATCAGTGCAGCTGGTATGATATATCCCCTAAATCTGCAAGCACAGAATGAAGAAATACCCATACTCCTGAAACCGAAGACACTGATCACACCTAACGAGGAATTCTATATCCTTCAGATAGGAGACCCTGTTAAACTTGATGTCGCAAATTGGCGGTTAGTTATTTCCGGATTGGTGGAGAAACCTATTCCTCCATTGAAACTTGATGAAATTAAAGCAATGGAACCTGTTGAAACAATGCGTACCCTAAAATGTATAGGGGATCCTATCGGCACAGAACAGATGGGAAATGCAAAATGGAAAGGTGTCAGATTGCGAGATTTACTACAGAAAACGGGTGTAAAGCAGAACGCAAAAGTTGCAGTTTTCCAATGTGCTGATGGCTACCATACTGCCATTCCAATAGAAGACGCGCTAAATGAAAAAACTATCCTCGCATATCAAATGAATCAGCAACCCCTACCTGTTGATCACGGGTTTCCTGTCCGATTGCTTAACCCAGGACATTACGGGACAAAAAATCCGAAGTGGATAGTCAATATACAGTTAGCAACAGAACATGAAGGTTATTGGGAAAAACGCGGATGGGACCCCATCGCCAATGTCAAACTCGCCACAGTCATCGGAACACCCAGTACCGACGAAGAGGTAGTCGCAGATTCAAATCTCACCGTCAGCGGCGCAGCTTTTGACGCCGGACATCACGGTGGTATAAAAAAGGTTGAAGTCAGCGTTGACTACGGAGAGTCATGGCACGAAGCCGAAATCTGGGCAAAAGATACACCCTTAGCATGGGTACTCTGGAAGTGGAACTGGAAAATACCAAACAGAAAAGGGAATGCTGAAATTTACGCAAGAGCAACAACAAATACAGGTGTCACACAAGAAGAATTCGGACTCAAAGTTGAACCCGTTGATACAGTCGGATATCATACAGTAGATGTGAAGATTGTGGACCCCTAAATATAACAACACTCACATCTCATACAACAACCTACGTCATGCCATAGATGCACTTGAAGCCTACCAGAATCTTCCTCGTCTATTTCCCTGCACTCTTAATCGATTTCGCTTTTAGTAGTGTCCTAACGAACTCCGCCTTCTATAGTAGTTATCTGAGTCTCTCCTCAACATTCTTAGGGATACTCGTGGCAATCGTCACCGCATTTTATGCCTTCCTTGCCATACCGCTCGGAAAACTCTCCGATAGAATTGATCGCACTCTGATGCTCTATGCAGGATGTATCTTAATCAGCATTGTGAGTATTGTCATCCCTCTCTGCTATAAGAAAATACACCTTCTAATGATTTTCCCTTTCTTAGGCATAAGTTTAGCACTCTTTTGGCCCACCTATGAAGCATGGCTTGCAGAACGAGAAGGTGAAGGAACTTTACTGCACAGGGTGATGCTTTTCAATCTGTTCTGGAGTATTGGCATAACGATGGGACCTACCGTCTCTGGCTACCTTTATCAAGATGATGCACCCTTTAGACCATTTTATCTCGCCTGCGTACTGGGATTGTTGACATTGACAGTGCTCTTACTAAGTAAATCATCACAGGAACAAGTCGATACAGAACCCCAGCAATCAACGCAAACACTGTTCCCACCACCCGAAGTTAGAAGACGTTATCTGAACATAGCACGATGTGCAAATTTCGCATCATATTTTGCATTGGCTGTACTGCGATGGCTGGCACCGAAACTAACAAAGGAGATGGGAATACCCACTGTCGTTTTCGGTAACCTTATGTTAACACTCGGTAGTTTTCAAACCCTAACTTTCTTATTTCTCGGAACTGGTTACTCTACCAGATGGCACTATCGCTTGAGTCCAATGGTAATAACCCAAGTATTAGCAATTCTTAGTTTTGTCGTTTTATGGAGAGTCCAGCACATGTTCATCTGGTTCATCGCATTTGTCATAATCGGTATATCTGTTGCTTTCTCGTATTTTGGCAGTCTCTACTACGGTTTAGATCAACATACTGACAAAGGAAATAAGAGTGGGTGGCATGAAGCAGTATTAGGTTTCGGCAGTCTATTAGGACCCTTGATATGTGGTATTGCTGCTGATTCAGAATTTGGCATGCAGAGTCCTTATCTGGTCTGTGCCGTTGTCATTCTCGTTGCGATTTTTGTTGAGGTGATAATTGCATCAAAGATCAGATCAGCAACGGATGTTCCCTAATATAATCTTCATCCGGTTCAATACCGAGACCAGGTTCATCTGGGACAGTTACAACATGGTCTTCAATCTCAATACCATTCACCGCCAAAGTCTGCAAAAATGCAGGTGCATTTAATTCTGGCGGAAGCACTAAATCCATTGTAGAAAAAAGATGGACGCTGGCAATAAAGCCTACACCCGCCTCTGTCAAACCACTTCCAAGAAGCTCAATACCGTTTGCTTCAGCAACACTGGCACTCTTTATACATCCACTAAGTCCACCCGACTTACAAACTTTCAATACAACAGCATCTGCACATTCAAGGCGACATATTTTACCGAGATCATAATGCGAAAAACAACCTTCATCTATCGCAATAGGTATAGATACCTTCTCTCTTACATGTTTCATCCCGAACCAGTCTTGGCTTGCTACCGGTTGTTCCAAACAATATATTTCTCTTATATCCTCAACTCGCTTGAGTAAAGCGACTGCATTAGCGGGTGTGTATGATTGGTTAGCATCTATCCACAGTTTTGCATCCGGTACTGCTTCATGAACAGCACGTAACCTCTGTGCATCCGAATCAGGATCACCACCGACTTTCACTTTGAAACATTTACATGGAGACAGTGCTTCTGCTTTCAATCCCATGATTTCTGGCGTGTCAATACTCAACGCATAGCACAACGGAAGTTTATCATGACGTTTTCCACCCAGAAGGATATGTATTGGCACATCTAAAATACGTCCGCAGAGGTCGTATAGTGCAATGTCTACTGCTGCTTTGGCAAATGGATGTCCATTACTGACTGCGGGTTTTAATGTATTATAGATAGATGTATCTATTTCATTCCTGTTTAGCGGATCTTTTCCAATGAGAAGTGGCGTAATATGAAATTCAATTGTTGATACGATAGATTCAGTCGTTTCATAACTCCAGGATGGTAGTGCGCGTTGTTCTCCCCAACCAACATAACCATCATCCGTTGTGATCTTTACAAATACATGATCTCCAGCAGCATCAGTATCCCCAACAAAACCCGTTCCGATCGTAAACACATCCTTCATACCAACAGCAGTTGGAAATACTTCAACATGTGCAATTTTACGCATTGATACACCGTCCCTTAAGCCTATACGAATATCTATCTAATGTGTGATTGTAGACCTTATCCATATTTTAACACAAATCCGAACCTATTTCCGTAAGATCTCTTATTAGACAAAAACTCTTCCACCCTTCCAGCCTTCCCATCTCCACTTTTCCACCCTTCCCACTTCCAGCCTACGGCACTGAATATATGGGTATGTAAGTTTGGTTGCCTTTTGAATGAATTATCAGAGGAGCTCAATTTGAGTGATTTTCACGGAATCTATCGTTTTTTTGCCTGTTTTGACTAAAATTTTAGAAAAAGTTCATTTTTTTTTCGTAATATACATCATTTTATGCACCTATTTGGGCAAAAAAATGTGTCTTAAGTGTTGAAAGGTAAGAATGTAATCAATTGATGAAGATTTTTTTTACACTTGCACCCTTTATAGGTCGAAAACTGTGTCTTTAATTATAGAGGGTATCACATACCGACTTGGAAGTATAGTGGAATGGACAATTAATGGGACAGTTCTGTAGCGCAAACTTTGAGTTTGCGTCTCATCAGCACAAACTAAAAGTTTGTGCTACAACTTCTGTTGTTCGTTATGTTCCCGAAGCAGGTTTATCAAAGTGTCCCAATATTTTGAAAGTTCACTATATTTATCAAACTCACGTTAGCATAACCTAAGTATGTGATAAAAAATTACAAGAAAAACCAAAAAATTAAGTAAAACTTCCGTAATTTCTTGACATATATGTAAAATTGTGTTATAATACTATTACGTCTTATAATTATTATAACAAACTGTGTTATCGTTTGTTTCTTATATTATTGGGGTTTAACATTAACAATGAATAGTCGACAGATGGAATTTTCATATATGAATGTTGCATTGGGCATGTCCCGATGCTTGTCGCTGCTTGCACATTGTGCAACAGCAAAACTGTCAAAGCTATAATAGATTATTAACCTATTTCATGATATAATTGGAGGTACAAGATGAGACGACACTACAAGTTTAAACATCGTAAATACATCCGGTATTTTATTTATGGTTTCATCCTTGCAGCATTGGCGTTTGGAAGTATCGGGATAAAATTAGCGCGTCCCGACGCTCCCAAACCTGTGCAGTGTGAACCTTTTAGCACAGGGAATTGTGAACCATCTCGAACAGAAAATTGTCAACCGTTCTATCATCCAATTAGACCTGAATGCAATCCTGACAAGATGACCAAAGACTATATACGGGAATGCTGGAAAGGCAGTCCGCCTTGTCCGTTGAACGCAGCGGTAGAGACTTCCGAATGTGAACGCTCAAACATCAATCCAGAATGCAATCCTGACAGGATGTCCAAAGATTATATACGGGAGACCTGGAAAGGTGGACCGCCTTGCCCATTGGACGCAGCAAATAGCAAGGATAACGACACAATAAGGAGTAAAACTCATGAGGAATAAAGTTTACTGGGGACTCGGTGTCCTCATCATC
>JAAXGN010000132.1:0-334 GCA_012267415.1 Candidatus Poribacteria bacterium
ATTTAAAGAATTGAATGCATTAGTGGCATCAATCAGTAGCACGCCCCAACCATCATTCTTGTGTTCATCAAAAAGCTCATTAACTGCATGGATGGCCCCTTCAATTCCAGCTTTAGAACCGTTACACAACTGACTAACCCCAGAAATCTCTTCGATATCATGCCTTGTTGCCATGCAAACTGCTTTCCCAATAACTCTTCTTAGTGACTCACCAACACCTATAGGCCTAATGCCAGGACACTTGTCCAGGGCAATCAAACGATTTGCCAAAAGAGCCTTAATGTCCTCCCAGGGGACAATGGAGTTAGTCATCCTACGGGTAAGGGCAGCAACA
>JAAXGN010000132.1:458-1176 GCA_012267415.1 Candidatus Poribacteria bacterium
CCACCCGTAATATATGATTATCAGTAATTTCAACATCTTCAAAACTTGGTAGATCTGTAGAATCAAGCAGGGCTGATTTTGGTGGAATATGAGGACCAGGGTGCTTCTGCTGTAACACATCTATAACCAGCTGCTTTGACGTATTCCCATCTAGACCTTTCACATCAACCATGTCTGTAGGCCGTAGTACTGAAGTGTTCGAGCTTTCTGATAGCCACCTAACTGCAGCTCGAACCTTGCCAAGCAACATCAACCTTGTAAACACTTTGACAGTGTGTGAATCATCCTGGGTGCGTTTGCGGGTATTCTTCAATAAGTTGTCACATCTCACCGCTTCTTGTACCAGTTGGTCGAAATCCCCATTGTCCCACATCTGCATCCGTCGCTCAAGAACTCTTCTTATATCAGTAGCCTTCTTCACCATACGGTCTCTCTGCAGCATAAGTGAACTGTAAACAATTAACCGGTCAGCTGGGTAATTCCCAGTTGCCAAATGCTGTACCTCCCTTGATAACAAATCAACATACTTGCGACCAACTGAACCACCAGGAAGAACATAGTGCTTGCCACTCAAATGAATAATCATCTCCCACCTCTTATACCAGGTATCAGATGAATTCATACCACCAGAATGTACAAGAGTTGCGCCATACGCAGTGTTCATCAAATTATCAACATCAACATCAGATGAATCAACACTCACAATGTCTCCAAGTTC
>JAAXGN010000132.1:1239-1373 GCA_012267415.1 Candidatus Poribacteria bacterium
AGACTCAATGAAACCTGGGCGCCAACACCGTCCTGTGGAGACTCAGCGTCGACAGTAGTTGCCTGACGTAGTTCCGCTGAACCAGAGTCAACGATTTGACGGTCAGCCGATGGAAGCTGCTGGCACATGGTACC
>JAAXGN010000040.1 GCA_012267415.1 Candidatus Poribacteria bacterium
GGGTTATTTGTACAACACCGCATGAGTCTCCCTCGGCGTAAAACGTGAATCTGACGGCATAATGTAGTCTTCAAAACGTTCATTAGTTTGGGGAATATCATTTGCTAACCCAGGCCCTATGTCAGTAAAATTAAACTTTAGAGGGGGTAGTATATATTTCATCTCCAACATTTATTCTGCTTATTTCAGTTGCTGGTAAATTCTCACTCAAATGTGAATTTACCCCTCCCATGACTTCTGTTTAAGTTAATGCCAAAAATAGCTAAAACCACCAAAATGTTCAGGTCTATTGCTTTTTTCCCTGATCACTTCGAAAACAGATGTTGTATTCAAGACAAGGTCATCAACGACTGTACGACTACCAAACGTACAAGAAGCCATTCTGTTACAAGCTTGTGCCATCGTGGTGGAGTATGACTTTTCCCCCGGACGAGAAATCATATATCCTATTGCAGGAACCTCCAAAAGTTCAATAGTAATGACGGCGCAACAGTAGAAAGAGAAGAAAAACAAGAAGGCAGCTGAAGAGAGAGGGAGCGGAAAAGCCCAAAGTATTAGACGAAACTCATGCCAGATTCTTATTGGTTGATACTGCCAACTGAATCATCTAGCTGCTGCTTCTTTCTTCCCTAACCTTCCTGGACTCTCAGACATCAAAGAAATATGTTTGTCTTCGTTTCTGAAGAAATAAGTGTCTGAAAGGTAGATAACGTCTTTCCACCGGATAAATCCCTATCCAGTAGATCAACGTCAAAAAACCCGTTGTCAGTGTTATCTGCTGGGAAAAGACTCATCAGTGAATAGCAGTGTTGAGTCTTTTAAACAGTTTACGCCTGACTTCGATTTAATCTTAAATATATTCATGAAAATCACAAATCCTTCCTGTTACACGAGATATGTAAAAGATTTTTGATACAAATTATGGAAGTTTCTCTACGTGCACCTTTTAAAAGAATTTCCTGACAGGATGGATGGTAAACGAAACTGAAAACTTGTCTCACAGAGAATGGCAATATCTTCATCGTAGTCTACAGTTACCGGCAC
>JAAXGN010000165.1:0-1666 GCA_012267415.1 Candidatus Poribacteria bacterium
AAGATGAAGAAGATAGTGAGGAAGATGACGAAGAAGAAGACGAAGAAGGTGATTTGGATGTAGGCTGTGCCCCTACCCTTAAACGTCGAAAAATAGCTAATTACTGGTCGCTAAAGCTTTCGCTAAACTCTGGTAGATATCCAGAGTACAAGGGGACAGAAGGTCCATGCAGCCTTATGGACCCTGCTTCATTTGATGCTTACGATTTCGTTCACTGCTTGTGGCCCACAGCACTCTGTGATGTAATAGTGCAGGAAACCAATAGATATGCTAGGGATAGGATGTATGCCAAGTGGGTGGATATTCATGGGGAAGGGGAATTGTGGACTTTTTTTGCGATTGTCATTTTGATGGGAATACATAGGCTCCCTGCAATAAGTGATTACTGGAGCAAAGACTGGCTGCTTGGTGTGACCTGTGTAAGCAAACTGATGTCCTCTCATAGGTTCTGGGCAATATGGTCAAATTTGCATGTAGTTAATAACGCATTTCTCTCCCCTGGCGATGGTGTTGGTAGGAAGTTGAAGCCTGTTTTGGACACCCTTAGTGATACATTCCTGAGCCATTATGACCCTGGACAAGAGCTTTCCATTGATGAGGCCATGTGTAAATATAAGGGTCGTGTGAAGGGTAAAGTTCATATGCCAAAGAAACCTATAAAGAGAGGCTTTAAAATATGGTGTTGCTGCTGTTGTTGCTGTGGGTACCTGTGTACATTTCAGGTGTATGATGGCAAGCCTGTAGACCCATGCACAGGCAAACAAACATCGGAAAAAGGCATGGTAAAAAGGGTTGTAAAGGACTTGCTCGTTCCCTTTGGAGGGTTGAATCATGTTGTGTACTGTGATAATTATTTCACCAGTGGGCCCCTAATTGATGAATTAGCTGAGGAAGGCATACATTTTGCGGGTACAATAAAGCAGAGTTCTAGCGGTTTCCCTAGTAATTTGAAGGAGGTTGATCTGCCCAAGGGTAGCTATGCTTCGGAGATGGTGGGGGACATATGTTATTCTGTTTTTCATGACCGTAAGGTAGTATCGTTTGCCACCAATGCATTCCCAGCACACATGACAGGAAAGGTAGCTAGAGTACAGAGTGATGGGGTGTTACGGAGCCAGTCTGTTCCTCCTGTCTTACCTGCCTACAACAAATTCATGGGTGCTGTGGACCGACTAAGTCAGTATAAAAAAACTTACGGTTTTGACAGGAAGTCTAAACGTTATTGGCTTCGCCTATTCTTTCAGTTTTTGGACTATGCTGTGAATAATGCATATTTCTTGTACCAACGCAACTGTAAGCATTTCAAAGTCAAAGCAAAGGAGTTGAAAGAATTTAGGTTGGATTTAGTTCGTCAGATTTTGCATAGAAGTGGTAAGATGTGCAGATATAGGCAGGCTCCAAGCCTCAGCGCACATAACATTGAATGGGGCCCAAGCACGTGTCGCATAAAGCGATTGCAAGACATGGGTATGAGTAGGGGTAGGTGCCAGCATTCCATCCACACCAAGAAGAAGCCAAAGTACACTTCCTACGGCTGTTCATTCTGCCGAGTGCGGCTCTGCATAGACTGTTTTACAGCTTACCACCAGTGACATGTCATCATCAGTGACATATTATCATCAGTGACATGAGACTGTCATGTAATTGTTTTGCTGTCATTGTTGTT
>JAAXGN010000165.1:1690-2539 GCA_012267415.1 Candidatus Poribacteria bacterium
ATTAAAATTGAAGGCAAATATAGCAGAGGTTAGCATGTTTTGTGAATGCTGGAATGATGACAGCTGAACTTACCTTGCTGGGGTGGTGAGGACTAACATTTCCTGGCTACTTACCTGCATTCCACTGGCTAAACTATGCTAGCTAGCCTGGTCATTGCAGTCATGCCACAATGGCATGGAATCACACTGTTTATAAAGTGTGTGAAAATTTGCCATACACCAGACCTTGTCCAGCTGATGTAGGTGTCAGGAGAAACATGATAATTAGGCTTACCACTGATCAGCCTTGGGGACACCTGAAAGATGCATAACACTAATGCTGTGACACCATGCTAGGCTTGACTGTGAGTTCAGTCCTCTCAGGAAGTGGGTATTGTGATGGTTCCCCCCATTGTGAATTCACAGCATCCCATTACACACACCTCATTATTGTTATGTTTGAGTCTAATGTCATGGCAACTGTTGCTCCAGGGTATTTGAGCTCAGCTGGGCTCAGCCCCCAAGTGCAGCAGCAGCAGCAGCAATGTAATAAAATGGACGCCGGTGGTGGGAGTACAGTAGAGTTCGAAGAAGACTCCTACTGGGAGAGCAGCAGTAAGTTAGTTAGCTTGCTTCACTGCCTTGGCTTTACAATTAGGTGGTAGGCTTTTTACATCTCAAGGCGAGGTTAGAGCTTTGGGTCAGACCTTGTAACACTCTTACCTTCCACCATTTAATAAATCTACCTTGAGCTTACTAGAAGGGGAGAGGTGTGAGATTGAAGCTATTAGGTGTTTGATGGGAGGGGGGTGAGGGGTGTGTCAGCATGGTGCAATATTAGTCTCTTTTGTGGTTACATGAGTTAAAGGG
>JAAXGN010000153.1 GCA_012267415.1 Candidatus Poribacteria bacterium
TAAATCCCCCTTATCAAGGGGACTTAAGAGAAACTGCGTAAGTCCTGTTAATCTTACGTCAAGTTTTTATTTGACTACGGACAATGAATACGTGCTGTTACCCAGACAATCCGTCTGTATTGTCTGTAGGTTCAGGTTTAATCACACGATAAATCCACACATAATTCACACCATTTAAACGAATGATATGTTCAAGTTTACGAGGCACTGTTTGCTCGCGTTTTAGAGCTGCTTTGCGGTAAGTTGTATCCTCTGATATATCCATTGGGGTATGTATAATCTGTCTATCGTATAGATACTCCAAATCGTAATCGAAATTGTGAGTTGACGGATCATATTTGTAGTAGCCTGTTTCACCGATAAAGTAGTGTGCAAAATCTTTGCAGAACCAAGTGTGCCTAACACGAAGCCGTTCAGCATCAGGTTTTGCATTGAGATAGTCTGCTGCCAGATCTAATCCTGCTCCTGTAATAGGTGCTGTCTTTTCTTCAACCCACTTTGCAGATAAAAGAGGATGATAATACGCACGATAATACGGATACAGACGAAGGATTGGTAAAGCTTGCACACTGAAAATAATTACCAGAACAAGATAACTGATCCACTTTTTTTGTGTAAGTCTTGCAATCTGCATTGCACCTATGGCTGTTAAAAGGCTTATCGTTGGAAGAAAGATAACCATGTAGCGAGATGTTTTTTGAGCGACAAAACTCAATCCGATGATATAGAATACAGCGAATATCAACAACACGACAACAATCCGAAATATCTTTCCTTCTCTTTGCCGTATCTGCCAAGACCGATACATCGTGAAAGTGATTAATGGGAGTGTCAAAATCCCTGTCCATACAAACCACATTACTGGATAGAAGAGATAACCAGGATTGTAACGACTCACCCCTAAAAATGGGGTTGGTGCTGGATGCGTGCTTGTTATTGCTTTATACATTTTCGCAATAACTACATTGGATGCAAATAAGATCAGAATACCTAAGACGAGAGAACCACAACCCATTAAGATAATAATTGGTTTTGAGAATGTAAAGTCTGTTTCCTGTGAGAACTTTCTCTAACTCCATAATAAAAGCACGCCGCTTCCAACGAAAAGGAACGGTGATAACGGTAGGTTTCCAAATTTAACAGTCCATAGATAAGGCCATACAACACCTACCGTGAGCAGTGTTGATGCTGTCCATAACACAACACTCAATAGAAGTTTAGACCAATGAATGCGGCATTGGTAACGGTACCAAATCAGCATAACGGGAAGAAAGAGAATGAATGCCCCCGCATGGCTTTTTGTCAGACATGCTAACCCGAAACAGATGCCTGATAAAACGAGGTCCCGTCGATGTTTGCGCGTTTCACCTTCCAAATAGCATAGCCATAATAATAATGCTAAAAATAAGAAAAGCGCTGTCAACACATCTGTGTGTGCGCGACGACTCTCTGAAATTAGAAACGGCTCAATTGCTAAAAACAGCGTACCTATACATGCAAGCAATCCATTGAACAAGCGATAGAGAAGAATTCCTGCTATCAAAGTAAGCATCCCGCTATAAAAAGACTATTGGAAATCTCACACGAGAAAGCATACTCGGCGACAAAAACTGATCAGAATGAAACCAACTATTAAAATAACCGGGTTGAGATGTTAACCAGATAGCAAGACTCCCAAGCCAGCACGTTGTCACACCGGGATGATATGCCACGTGGGTGTCCTCAAACTCACCATTTTGCAATGCAAAGTAGAAATCACGCGAACGTTGCATCCATAAGTCCTCATCGGTTGCCCAATGCAATGACAACGAAAAGAGGCGCGGCAAGAAGGTTAATAAAATGAGAAATAAGATAAATATTGTTGTTGCAACGTTTCGTTTTGTTAAACTCAGTGAACCTATGCTGCGCATTGTTTTACCAACCTTTTTCTTCTCAGAGTTCATCAAAATAAATTTCTTCAACCTTTCCTTGATCAGCAATGAAATAGCGGTGGTCTGGGAACTTCTCAGCAAGTTTCTTGTTCTCACTGCCTCTATCTTTGGCATAGATATGCGGTTTTGCAAAAGGGGCATTAAATGGATAATGCACCTGATAGGAACGAATCCCTTTCACAAAGACTATTGCTTGTAGGATATCGTTTTTGTCAAGATACTTCTGAATCGTCACATCTGTTCCATAGTAATTTTGATAGCGTTTTGCCGTTGATGGGACATTGAAAAGGAAGGCAAACAGAAAAAGACCGACAAGCGTAAAACAGAGGATATTTCGAGCGTGTGCTTCAGATATAGTCTTCCACCGTGAAATTATGAATTGCGTACTCAAAGATATCCCTCGGCTTGTTAAAATTATTAATGCTGGTAAACATTCGTACACAAAGCGCGGTCCGAAATCCAATTTATTGAAAAAATATAAAGAATGACCTATGAGCAATGCCCCTATCCATCCAACCAATACCCATTCCCAGAATGCCTTCCTTCCATACACAAGGAAAAGGCAAGTGAAGAAAAGAGAAGGCATTGGCCACTCAAACAGATAATAGTTTAGAGCATTGAGATAGCCAAGTATATACTTGATTCCCTGTGTTACCGTGTGGAACTCATGGCTCCACGGGTCTTTGTGGAAACCTGGATAATGCAATTTACCGTTTCTTTCAATATATCCCAAAAGAAGTGGGTGTCCAGTCGTAGCATAGTTGTAAGCGAAGAATACCAGACACGCAGCCAAAATAGGTATTACACCTATAAGGACATGACGCAGCGAGAGCTCTTTCCGCATAACAACTGCGGCTATTCCCATCGGCACACAAATCCAAGCTGTTGTGTAGGGACGACACAACAGTGCAATTCCTATACATATTCCACAGACAACCGATGATAGCAGGGGTCGTTTCTTTTTTACCATCCACACAAAACTGAGAAATGCTAACGTCACAAAAAAGAGTGTTGAAGTATGTGACGCAAATTCTGAAGACATGAACAGAAAAAAACTACTTGCACATGCTAATATAGCAGAGAGTTTTGCAATGCTGTCTCCGTAAAGTTCCTTTGCAAGTAGAAAAATGCACACGATTGTAAGGGCTCCAAGAAGTGGGTTCACAAGCCATGTTATTTTGAAAAGTACACCTAATCCCAGTATGGCAGGATATCCTGGCGGATACATCGTATACCATTTGTTATTGAGGATGACATGTGTTATTCCAAAAAATTCGGGTTCAGGAGGAAGTGGTGCGGAAAGCGTCCCGTCTGCAAACAGACGTGCTTGAAACATGTATATACAACTGTCAATAAATCCTGGAACACCATTATATACCTTCCATGAGATAAAACTGCAAATCAGAATAGCACTAGAAAATATCCCAATTACAAAGAAACGTGGGCGAAGATTGTGTATCCAAAGGAAAAGTCGGGAGAAAAATCCATTCAGACGAGGAAACTGCATTCCAATCAGACCGCGAAAACATAGGACTACGCCAATACTATTGAGGATCAGCGTATATGAAAGAAAAAGAAGATTCTCGTAGTTAAAACGGGCATTATCAAATTGTAAATGCAGTGGTAACGCACAGGCAAATAGTAGGATACAAAAAATGGTAAAATGAAGCAATCTTTGCCGAGAGACGCGGATAATCGGTACTATCAGGAGCAAAGTGCCAAACAGAAGCACACCTGCAATTAGATTTGCGCTCCAGAGTGGAAAAGTGAAGGACAGATACGGTGCCTCCCGTAAAACCAGAAGTATGTTATTATCAAGATTATCATCAAGAATAACAAGATGATTTTGTACACGATCCCCAATCCAGAAAAAAAAGACAGTACCAAAAAGATAAGTGCAAATTCGACACCATTGAGGGAAAGTAGCGTGCACATTGTTACCCATTTTCATCCTTAAACAGGCGAGATCGTAGTAGTGCGATTTATCGCACGTAGAGAAATTACGGAATTAAAATATTAATCTTCATTCAAGTGCTCATAAGCAGACCATTGTCGGAAACGACGAGGGCCCGTTTGATACGGATAATACTTCTTGTGATAAATCCCGCCAAGGTGCTCTTGTAAGCGATACCCAGAGTATCCCACTCAACACCTCAATTGTTGGTAAGATTTATAGTAATTTTCACTTATGAAAATCTTCCGTAAAACGACTTTAATTCCCACATTATATTTCTGTTCTGTTTGTCATTAGATAAGTCTGTCAGACGTAAACGGGCATACTCGGACTGTCTGTAGAAACGAAAAGCAATGAAGGGCGGCCACATTTCATATCAAGAGATAATCTCCATACGATACACATGTTGTAGATGATACACTAAGTTTCCTTTCTCAAAATTAAACTTAGTGAATCCGTTTACGCTGGCCATCATCATAATCAAGTTCAGACTCATTCCAATGAAAGAAGTTAGAAGGCAATTCAAGATTGAAGTCTATCTCCTTTATCATCATCACAGAACGTTGGTGAATAAATCCATCATTATGGTGAAGTTGCTGCTCTTCACGTTTATAGGGTATGGTGATGTTTAATGCTTCAACACGTCTGAAATCGCTATATAAGACTATTACACCTAAAAAATGCCTCTTTTCCTCAGGGTTCGATTCGTCATCTATATAATAATATTCTGTCCGGAAAACCTCTGGTAAACCATCCTTAAGCCTTACATAACGTTTCCACTTTACTTTTTCTTTGTTATCTTTTTCATTATAATACTCGGTAATAACATAAATGGGCATATCGGAACTGTCTTTTGTAAAATGTACCTTGACACTTGTCTCATCAATAATCTCACTCGGAGGAGGTGAATTACTCGCTAACTCAACCACATTCATAAAAGCATCACTAGGTACTTCTAATTCAAACTCTAGTAAAGCAGCAACACGCTCTTCATTCTGACTAGGTGTTGGGAAGAGTCCTTTAAAGGATTTAATGCTATTTGAGAAATAATAGTATTGACCACCGCCACCGTAGTGACGGATTGAAGCAAGGGATGGATATTTTTCGAATCGTGAAATAATCTCTAAACGGTACATGTATTTATCCTGAAATACAAGGTTTCCTTCCACAAAATCAAAAAACCCATTTGAATATTCAAACGCACCATACTTTTTTTCATCTTCAATATGTCGAATTATTTCCCTTCGAAGTGCTTTTGGATCATCACTTTTCGCAGGTTCCTCACGCAGCTGGCGTTTCAAATCTGCTACAACTTTACGATGCCCTTCACCTACTTCATCCGGACGCAAAAATTTTTGCCTATAATAGATAAACTTGACCTCTCCATTTTGAATAAGTGTCTTGGAATAGTTCAAAAGATCAATCAGTGTTTTTGCTTTCATTTGGGCTTCTCCTATTTGGATCCCTAAAAGTGCAAACAGTAAAAAAACTACATAGACAGATAACTTCATAAAATGCCCTTGATTAAACATAAGTTGGATCTCTCTGTATATTGGTATAACAACCTGTCTATTGAGCCTCAATTCTTGTTATGGTGTGAGATACTTAACAGGTGTGTAAGAAATACAAGTGTGAAACAAATATCAATGAATTCCAAGTTCTTGATACGAAAGAGCCTTGAGTATCAGTCATGACTATACTGAGGTGTTTGCAAAAGTAGGTTCGCTGCTCATAACAACTAAGATGCTATGATGAAGAAATTAATTTATCTGCAGCCACGCTTTGGACTGCAGAAATTATAGGAAAGTTACGATTCTATACATAATACAAAACTCTCTATTACACAATACATAACCCGCATAAAACAAAAGAACTTGAAACTGACAAAATCTGGATAAATCTTGTCAGTTTCTGTTGAGTAAGATAAGGTTTTCATGTTTCTATGATTTTGCACGATATTTACTCTTCTATATGAGTTACGATATAGAGCAACTTCAGCAGAAAGGCAGGTATATAGCAACGAAACCCCACCATAACAAGCTTCAGCGAGAGAAGTGTGTCATCAAACTTCTACAAAGTATAATTATACATATTATACTTTGTAGTGAACATTGAAAATAATGATACAAAGTCCCTGTAGGAGCGATCTCCAAATTGAGACTTAACGTAGTGATAGTCAGGAATCGGAGTTCCCTCATATATCTAAAAGTGTCCCATTAATTCAAAAGTCTGTTTTAAAATCGTAGCATTCATTTAAATTGGACTTCTTTTTAGACCAAGTACTTTCATCGTTTTGACAATACCCTCCTTTAAGAGAAATCCATTGACAGTCAACAGTTCCATATTCAACTGGCTTTATTCTCGTATATATATAACAATACCACGTAACACCCGTTTCAGTAAACTTCTCGCAGCCCTCAGCTTTCACTAACTTATAATCTGGTTTATTACTTGTGCAAGACTGAATCTGTCTGTCTTTACACTCTGTATAACCCTTTTTGATTACTGCTTCTGGCTCCTTCCTACCCTTACACTTTTTGTTTTCTTTAATATTAAATGGTTGACTACTAACATTATTCTGATGGAAAACAAAAGGTGTCATTAGCAGAAAAAGAATAGTAGTGAGTTTCAAAATCCTAATATACATTAATTTTCTCCTTCTTTTATAAAGAATTGAAATATGAAATAGATTGACACATTCATCACTGTGTAACATTTAACTTTATTTAGGCATCTATTCCCTAAATGTAACTTGTTCACATTCACCGAGTATCGCTTTAGGCGACTTTCGGTGTTAAGTATTAATGAATGTACTGCAAAGGGTCCTTCAAGTAAGGTAAACATCTAACTGAAACTTTATTCGACATCTTTAGCACATCGGAACCCATAAGTAGCAAGTCTATGAAAAGGTTTATCATAGTATAGATAATCCGATTCGAAGTGTCTTCGGAGGGACATCCATGCACCACCGCGTAGGATTTTCTGCGGACCGGGTTTGGTACCAGTTGGTTCAACCTCCAACCGAAAATCTTTTCCTTCATAAGCATCCGCACACCACTGCCATACATTTCCGACAAGATCGTAAACACCAATAGGACTAACGTTCTTCTCACGGGTTCCAACAGCGTAGGGAGCTAAACGGGCGCGATAGTCAACTGCTTCAAAATCGAAATCGTTTCCCCAAGGGTAACGTTGTTTTGTATCACCTTGGCAGGCGAGTGTCCACTCCGCTGCCGTAGGCAGCCTCACACCACGCCAATTTGCATAAGCTTCCGCTTCATACCAACTTACACCAGTGATAGGTAGTGTCTTCCGATTAAGATATTCCTCATGATATGTAGATGGCACCCAGAACTCATACTTTTCAAGGAACTTGCGCCCTTCTTCCGACCAATACTTTTTCTTTTTGTAACCCCCATCTTCAATGAACTTCTTATACTGTTCATAAGTAACTAAATTTTTGTCAATATAGAATGGGGCGATAGTCACTGTTTCCCCAGTACCGAACGGGTCTACGGTGCCGCCATCTATCATTATCATCTCAGTTTGTGCCATCTGTTGCTCCTTATTAGAATCATCTTGCCGTGGACCGGGGAGTTCACAAGCCATTATAATGCTAAATATCAAAAAAAGTTTCACATGTATACTTCTCATGGATTTACAGCCTTAACGGGGATAGTTATCTTAGGTACATCCGGATGTGTTGTGGATATATAAATTGTCCCCTCAACAAGACCAGAAGATTTGCTGCTAACCTTCGGTGTGATAGTAAGTGTCACTTCATGTGTCGTATGCGGTTTCTGTGAGAGGGATGCAGCAACTGAAAAGTTTTTGGATGTTATCTTTTTCAAAGCAAAAGGTCGTCTGCCATCTGTCTTGATTTGAACTTTCTTCTGCAGACTTTTTCCTGAGCTGTCAAGTACACCGAGGAATAAGTTCTGCGGTAACACGACAATACCACCTAACACACGTCCCTGAAATTGAATTGAGATTTCCAATTCCTTAGAATCGGTACCAGGGAGTACTTCCTGGGCAAGTGCGGTAATCGTTAGTTTCTCACTATACAATCCTAAATCGTTCATAGTTAACACTGCTTCACATTCTATGCTATCGCCTTTAGGGATACTTTTCTTAGGTAGCGTAACAACGATGTCTCTATTATTCCCCTTGTATTTGGTTATCTCAACTGCCTTTTTCAAGTTATTCGTAAACTTTATCTTTTTAGAGATTGACTTCCCTTTTTCAGATAGTCCTAAATCAATTTTCTTAGGATATTCAACAGGCGACACAATGATACCTGAAACTTCTAACCGTGTGATTGGTGTAGCAGGATCATCAGTAAAGACGAACACGTTATGATGAAACCTACCTACATCCTGTTCAACAGTGACACGAATTTCACCTTTGTTCCCCGGTGCTATTTTGTCCGAAGAGGAGTTCGTCGCAACACACCCACAATCCGATTCAATCTTTTGGATATGCAATGGTACGTTGCCTTCGTTAGTAAAAGAAAATGTGGTGGTAATTTCCGAACCGATAATAAAAGCGTCAGGGAATTGATACGTTAAGTTTGAAAAAACAATTTTGGGAGCGTGCTCTGAAGAGCAGCAGTAAAACATTGGTAAACTAACGAATATTGTCAAATACATTAAGAATTTAGAAAAGTAAGGCATGTATAGATCCTTTATTCAGAAACTCCTGCTTGTTTTGCTAAATGTTCTGCAGCATGGTTCTGATTGCTAATTCCTTCCTTCCGAACTACAAAGTCAAATAAATCATGTGGTCCCACAACACAATTACAACGCCAGAAATCACGTTCACATGTACTCCCATTAGACAACTTTGGGTGTTAAGATGTAGTCGGTTTTTAAACAACGCTTAGCACCAACCATACACCAAGTCCAAAAAGCAGGAGTCCCATTCCTACCTTGACGGAGACTAGGTGTTTCTGTAATATACCGCCAAGCTGCATGCTGGTTGTGCCCCAATAGACACATCCAAAAACAACAAGCAACGGTAAAACAAACATAATATTATACAGGAGCAGAAAGGAAAGCGCGTGTGCACGCATACCTTCTATTCCTGCGACAAATGTCAATGTCGGCAAGTAGACCTGTCCTGTACAGACAAGTTCTAAAGCCGATATAACAAATCCGATAACAAGTGCACCGGCGATAACACCAGAGGTGCGGGTCTGTTCTCGGATAACCTTATGAATCCGCTGTTTCAAAGCACGAGGTAGCTGCAACAAGATGTCTTTCGTTTTACCTTGTTTAGCCTTAACAGCATCATATAAACTGAGTCCTGCTAATGCAAATGTTGCAGTAGCAGCTAACAGATAGACACATTTCGCAATACCCGAAAATTGGTTGATATAGTTCATAAACGAAAGTGTGCCTAATCCTAAAAGTAGATACGTTCCAAAGACTGCCAGTGCAAACGCACCACCAGCAACTAACATCTCTTTTCTTCCGCGTCCGACCAAATTCATATAAGAGATGAAAAATACAATCGTAGCAAACGCACACGGGTTGATCCCATCCAGCAAACCCGCACCTGCCACTGTCAAAATGCCAAATCCGTGAAACCGATTAAGGATTTCAGATTCTGCAGTTTCCAATTGTGATTCAGCTTCCTTTATTCGGGATGCAACGCCAGTTGTCCGATGTGTTTGGATAACATCCTCAAGTCTTTGTTCGTTTAGTTCTCCTATCAAAGCAGAATCTCCGATGAAAACAGCGGGTGTGGTAAGCCGTTTTAATTCAGGAACATCGTAAAGTGTACCCATCGCTTCAAAAAGTGCTTGTTCAGTTTTGGCATTGCGTTGGTCAACAACGAGCTGCGGGTACTTTTCCGTTAGTTTTTTGAGTGTTTTTACTGCCCGAGCACATTTTTGACAACCCTGTTTATGAAAATAGACAAGATGTATTCCATTGTCAGACCCTTGATGTTCTGCCGTGTCAAAAGATTCCGATGTTGATGTTAACGTCACATAAGCCTCTAATAGATGTGAGATATTCGCGTCCGGTGTTATTTCTTCAGAGACGTTGTGGTATCGGTTTTCAAATGTGTGTATATCTCCTTTTTTGTCAATCTCCACTGTTAATGCACCGACAGCAGCACCTTCTGTTGCGTTTACCACAATCGACGTCCCCTTATCATAAGTCGGATGTTCAGAACGCAAAGTTTCAGGTTGTTCACCGTTTGCCACAATCAGAACGTCTATCCACGGCATTGTGTTGGCTAAAGTCTGTGCCTCATCTTGGGTACTGTGATACACAACGACCACAAAATCACTATTGCCAATAAGTTCCGCTTTCAATTCCGCTAAAGCAGTATGCGGTTGTGTCAGTTCAAGCTTATAGGGTTCTTGTGTGTATGTTTCAGATATTAAGCCGACAACTGCTACATTCATTGAAGACACTTTTTGAATTAGATATGGAGGAACTACACCCTGTTTTGCGTTGGCACAAGCAAAAGCAATATTTGGATGGTTCGCGTGAAGTGCAGCAAGCATTTCTGAAGAGAACGATAACTCATGAGGACCGAGACATAAGACATCTACATCCATCGCATCTAACGCAGAAAGTCCGATCTGATAAATCCACTCTGCACTGAAATCTAAATTTCTATCGGCTGCATCAATGAGATTTCCGGTATGCAGATTTAACACCGCGTCAAGTTCAGTGCGGAGGTCTAATAGAAGGGTGTGCCGATGTGCTAACCCGCCTACCTGTTCACTACCACAGCCGTGTAAAGCGAGTTGTCCGTTTTCCTCACCTGAATAGAAAATCGTCAATGCCGTTACTGACTTCACAGAACAGACTAAGAGTAGAAATATGAAAAGATATGTAAGAGTTCTTATATACTGATACCTATTCATCTAACACTCCATCAAACTTGTAAGTTCAAGCAAAAAAACTAAGAGGGATTTCACCCATTTAAAATGATACATAAAACGAAAAAAAGTGAGTTTTTTCTAAAATTTCAGTCAAAACAGGCAAAAAACAATAGATTCCGTGGAAATTACTCAAATAGCGATCCATTAATAATCAATCAATAAAATTCCAACACGTTAGGAATTTGATCACATTCTACCCTTCATAACTTAAGACGTATTTTTTTACCCAAAAAGGTGCATAAAATAAGGCAAAAAACGAAAAAAATGAACTTTTTCTAAAATTTTAGTCGATTTGTTATACGGTTACTTGCCTTGTTTAAGTTTTCCCCAGATAGTGGCTATCTTCAATTGTGGTAAAACAGCGAGTCCTAACTCTGAAAATTCAAAATAATCTACCCATGCATTTCCAATCTGAGTTTCATTTCCTTTCAATACAAACGCGATTATCTCTATAGAGGAAAATTCAGTATCTTTAAAATCAGCGCGTTTTTCACCATCCGCGTACCACTGAAAATGTCCACGATTAAAGCGCAGTTGCATGGATTCTAGCTCTCGCGTTTCCCAAATAGTACCCGGATGCCGGGGAATATGCCACTTCGGAAAAGGATCTGGACTGTCCCAACCGTTCACACTTTTTGCACGTATGGTATGTGTATAAAACAGATAAAAAAAAGGTCTTTCTTCAGGTGGATGCTCAAATAACTTTCCGATAGCGACACCAAAATCTGATCGTTTTGATCCTAAGTTTTTTAAGGTAATTTTGAAGTGTCTATATCCAGGCTTTATTACCTGTCTCTGAATTATCTTTCCGCGAACGGAAATGTCAAAACTTTCATAGGTTGCAAGCAGACCTTTAAATTGAAACAGTTCAGTTGTGATACGTGGCACCTGAATCCTCCCCCGAAGATGACCTCTTTCAACATTCCATATAGACTGTTCACCCCATAGTTCCCAATTATCTTCTTTCCAAGCATCAAATTCTGTCTGATAACTTTCTGCAAAACTGTATAAGGAAAAAACGGTAGACGTATAAAATATGGCAATCCACACTAAGATGTTTCTTTTCTGTTTCATATAACACCATTTTAAATAGAGTTGTTTTAGAAATTTACTCAGGACGTTTCAATTGTCCCCAAATTGTTGTAAGTTTCATTTTTTCTAACTGAACTGCAAGACTATGATTAGGAATATTGCTCCCAGAGACTGAAAAACTTGAGATGTTTCCTCCAAACCATTCGCCTCCGAAATGGCATGTAATGAGTAACCCTACAACATTGATCTTCGTGAAGTTCTCGTCAATGAATTCGGTTAGCAGAACTCCGTTTGTAAACAACTGGAACTGTCCTGAGTCAAAAACTGCTTCCAAGTGACGGGTCGTGAATGGAAACTTGTCTCCATACCACGCTTTTGTATTACCTCTACTATAATCATCCTTTTTTGAGAAAGTCACTTTACTTGTTTCTTCGGGACTGAAAATGTATCCCTCAACTGCGAAATCATTGATATTCAGTATTTTCCCGAGGAACAAGCAGAGCTCCCCCCTACCATTTGGCCCTTCTTGTGGATAATTAATTTTCTTTCCTGTCACTATCAATCGATCAAGTTGAAATTGGTGTTTGTTCCAGTGCAGAAAATCCGCTGCAGTTTTTTCACATCTTGGACTTGCACGAGGCTTTCTAATTTGTGAGAAAAGGATACCATCCACAACTTCCCATGTGGCGTTCCAAGGATCACCCTCTGCGATTCTTTCCCATCCTATGAGCTCTTCATCATCAAAGGTATCTTGCCAAACACCAGCGAAACTATATCCGCAGAAATAAAAATTCAATAGTACGAAACAGATGACGTTTTTTTGATGCAATTTAATACATAGTGAATTTAAAGCAATAAAACTTAGATACCTATAAATTCGGAGTATGGCTTTTATTATTTTATTTGTCATAACTTTACCTCATGTGGTATTAACAGATGTATGTTAATGATGATCAGAGCCTTTTAACGTGCCCCAAGTAGAAGTAAGATGTGTACCACGTAACTTTACATCAAGATAATTGTGGTTAGGAATATCTTGTCCAGAAATAGAAAAAGTATTGATGGATGCCATAGATTGATCCCCAAAGGGTCTATAAGAAATTATCAATCCGACAACATCAATCAACACGATCTCATCATCAAAAAATTCTGTCAATAGAATGTCTTGTGTAAAGAGTCTGAACTTTCCAGTATCAAAAACCACCTTTAAATGGTTTGTTGTTAGTTGAAACCTATCATGATATTGTGCTTTCACTTTACCTATCCTGTAAACTCCTTTTGCAGTTAATGTCATTTTTTCTGTGTCTTCTGGACTGAACATATAACCTTCTATAAAGTCAGGAGCTGGTAGACGTTTGCCAAGAAACAAAGAAAATTCACTCTTACCATTGTGTTGAAACTGTCCGTAACGCATTTCTTCAGCTATCACAGTTAATCTGGGAAGTTGAAATTGACGGGCTTTCCAGATCAAAAGATCAGATGCATTCACCTGAATCTGCGGAGGTTTCTTAATACTTGCTATGAGAAGTCCTTCTTCAACTTCCCAGGCAGCAGACCAAGGGTTATCTTCTAAAATACGTTCCCAATCGTTGAGTTTTGTTTCATCAAACGCATCTCTCCAAGTGCCAGCCTGACTATATCCAACTGCAAAAGTACTTGAAAGCATAGCACAAAGGGTGATTATGATGATGCACTTTTTCATGATACTTTAATAAATGTTAATTCACTCAGAAATGTTTCAACATTCCCCAGGTCGTGGTTAAATGCTCTCGCTGCAACCGCACATCAAGCGAATTGTGGTTAGGAATACCATTCCCAGAAATAGAAAAAGTAGATATACTACCTATGAACGAATCTCCTGGAAATTCAAACACGACTATCAGACCGACGACATCAATCACAGAAACCTCAACGTCAACGAATTCTGTTATTAACAGGTTCTGTGTGAACAATTGAAACTTTCCGGCGTTGAAAAAAACCTTTAAATGACCTGATGTCAGCCGGAACTTGTCATCATAATTTGCTTTCACTTCACCAACTTTGTAAATACCATTGGTCGAAAATTGCATTTTTGTTGTCTTTTCAGGGCAGAAAATATAACCCTTGGCAAAGTCGGGTGCAGTTTGATTTAGACCAAGGAACAAGCAAAGATGACCAGAATTGTGTCTTGAGTGCCGATCATAGAACATCCCTTCTCCAACAACAGTTAACCGATTAAGTTGAAAATGTTGAACATTCCAGTGCAGAAAATCCGCTGCTGTTACTTTTTCATCCTTAGGGTTTAGAATTTTAGCGAAGAGTCGGAACGGTTCATCCACGAGTACCCATCTTACAAACCACGGATTCTCCTCCGCAATACGTTCCCATCCATTCAGCTCTGCTTCACTAAACTCATCTCTCCAAGTTCCTGCATGACCAAATCCACTTAATAAAACATTCAAGATTACTATATAGAATATAATAGTAATTATCTCTTTTCTCGTTCCTGCAACAAAATTTGAAATACACCAAGAAAATATAAAAACATTTCCTGTTTTTACTTTCATAGTAGGTTACCTGTTTGTAGTAGATCAATCATAATATTAAGCTTGCAGAGTCAATACATCAAAATAGAAGACAATTATAAGAAGGAATAAAACCAATCAAAATCTTGTTTAAGAAAGAAGCAATGGGAAGATAGTGCTTCTTCCCATTGCAGGAATTGCTAAGTTTCAGATCTAATTCACCTCAATGCAGTCATGCCAACTATTAGTATCTTGCGACCATCGACTGAGTGTATCTGGTTGATCAGGACGAAATTCAGGATCACCAAAGTCTTCATCAAAGACTTCCAATAAATTACCAAAATCAATCTCAGCAGACTCACAATAATACTTATAAGTGGTCGATTCCTTGTAGTAATATGGACAGACATATTCTATTCCATTGTCGTGAGAATGGTGCATCCATGTAGTCACAGAAGCATCAACTGCCACATAAGTCTCACCAACATTTGGGACGACCCGCGAATGTGACTCGGATCCACTCCAGGGAAACCCATCTACTACATCTCCAAATATATTGAGTAATCCACTTGTAGTTACTTCTGCGGTGTTAGTTCCCCATGGTGTAGCGTCTGAGGTAAAATCCCAACGCTGTTCACGATGCCAATTAATTTCATCTGGCACCCATGAATCTGATACGCTTGCATTTTCTGTAGTCACGTAAGTGTCAAAACCATTAACTACACCACAGAGATCACTGGAACTGATTTCTGTGCCGAAATACATGCCATCTACGCCCGGGGGTCCATAATAAGGTTCCGCACCTGCTGGACATACGTCTACATCTAACCCCGCTTTTGAAGTTACGACACAAAAGCCTATTACTAAAACCATTACTGGAAGTAAAGCAGCTATGATTAAACCCGATTGCTTACGCATTGTTTAGTTCTCCTTTGATATTTGCACATTACTTGTGCTTATAGAATAAGGGTTTTTCTTACTAATGATATTGCAAAGACGGTGGATACCCTTTTAACCACATATCACTGCAATGACGAGTAAAGTCAGGTTCAGTTTGTCATTCTCGCGATAATTGAAGCTCTTGTCAGAATTATCAATCGCACTACTCCTGCTGGATAAATAAATCTATTCCATAGCTATGTTGAGGTAAACATGCCGTCAAAAAACCGGTAGCTGCCAATATAACATCAATGAAAACTATCTTCCAATTAGGTGACGATGAAATCAAGAATCCCCAGGTTTCTAAAATATTAAAAAGAAAATTTGCACAGCCGCAGTTCGTCAAAGATAGTTTTTGCAGCAATACTTTTGTTATCGCTATAGCAAATATCAAAAACAGGAGCGATGCAAGTATACCTGAACTTCTTGAATGATAACCGATGCATAATGTTATCCCCAACGTGATTTCCGCAGAAACTATTAGATAACTTACGGGTTTTACCAATAGAATTGGTAATATTTGATATGCGACAGCATCAGAGATAAAAGCACTGAAACCTATTAGTTTAGCAATTCCTGAGAATAGTAGAATCGCACCAAGAAAGATTCTTAGAGTTGTTATCAACAGTAATGGAATTGTCATTCTGTTTCCAGTGTGTGTCCTAATGCTTGCCAACCTTGCACTCCACGCGGAAAGAACTTTACGTTTTGGTAACCGTATCCGATTAACACATTCATCAACTGATAGGCGTTTGGACATTCAATGCTCCCGCAGTATGTAATCAAAAGCATACTTTTGTCTGTTGGAAGAACGTTCAAGTAATGTTTCACACGATTAATAGGGAGATTTACGGCACCTGGAATATGTCCTTGCCGGTAGTTTGATGCGGATCTTGCGTCTACAAAAACAGCATCTCCTCTCTTCCAAAATTGGTGAACCTTTGGAAAATCAACTTGCAGGGAGGAACTGTTGGATACATTTGAGGTTGAAACTATAAGTCCAAACAGATCCATTCCCCATAGCGTTACGGATCCAATACTGATCCACATACAAACGATAAGCACGTCCTTGATAACTTGTTTCAACTTTTTTACCTTATATAATAGATTCTATTATCGTCTTGAGATTGTCTTGAAAAACTATGCACTATCATGTCGAGTTGTGCCACCTATCTTGCAAATGGCGTGCCATCTGCCTTTCCAAGATATATGTGATACATATTATCGGTACCGACACGAATTGCGATCTGTTTCTGCATGTGAACACGATGATATTTTGCTGTAATTTTATCAAACACTGATTGGACTGCACGGATATTTAGCTGATAGCTCCCCTGTGTCATATTTGAGAATGCAAATTTACCATCTACATCTGTCTCCGTTTCAAAACGATCTAAGGTTAACGACATATCATAAGTCGTCAGTTCCCACGGGTACCATGAGCGTGCCACTATGGCGTTCTGCACGGGTTCACCTGTATCTGCCCATTGCACTATCCCCTTTATACCAACTGTCGGTTTATCCGCTATAATCAACACCTTTTTACTGTTTTCCGCAGCTTTCAGGTTGATTTGGGTTGCAGCGATTCCATCTCCAGTAATATAGAGCATATACTTTTCATCTAAGAGACCCTCTAATAGGAAAGTGGGTTGGGTTTGGGAAAAACGTCTTGACATGATCGGTCTAATCAAACCGAAAGGAGTCAGTGTCGGTTTCATGCGTGTTTTATCGGGAAATACTTTCACATCATAATATCCATCTGGTGGAATATTCTTCGGTAAGATAACATGTCCTTTAATAACAGATCCTTTTTGAAGTTGGATAATTAGTGGATCTTTTCCGATTTTTACGTTCCGGTATACCTTTGAAAGGTAGGCTTTTTTTGACACTTCTACCGACAGTAAATGTGGTTTTGTCTCTAACAGTTGCATTTGAAAAGTTCCATTTGCATCCGTTTTAGTCATTGAAATATGGGCACTGTTTCCATGCCGAATTTCACTGCGGTGCGTTGCGTAAAGCTGCACATCTGAAATAGGTTGTTCTTGAACACTAACAACTCTACCGTGTAAAGTATTCAGTTTTGGTACGTGGGCTATAATCTGTTTTTTGCTTTGAGGGTTGACAGATTCTAAAAAAGCAATAAGAACACTATTTCTGGATATTGTCAACGTATATTCGATCGGATGAAGCTCAGAGAACAGGAAATTACCTTCTGCATCGGTCTTTACGGTGTGTTCATGTTGCGCTGCAGCGCGAAAGAAATCTGCGGATCTATTGTGCATCTTTAACTGAACCTTGAGTCCGTTGACTGTATGATGTGGGTTTGAAACAGAAACTTTGCCTTGTAGAGAGAGAAAAGGTTTCAGTGAAAGCGAACCTAAATCATATACGTTTTTTTCTGGATACATATCAAATTTCCAATGAGCCGTTTGGTATTGAGGATGTGATGCAATCAGTGTGAAGGCATAGTAGAAATCGGCATCATTTGGTGTAGTCATGCGGAATTCACCGTTTGTGTTTGTCTCTGTTTTATGCGCGAATTTACCATCACGATAAATACTATCGCTTCTTTCCGATGCTACCCTGATCAATACTCCAGTGATAGGTTGTTGATTCTCAATGTCAACGAAACGTCCATGTAAAGTAGCTCCCGGTTTTATAAACACTTCTACCCCACCGATATTGCTTCCTGGATAAACCGTCATCACAGGCAGATCAGACATATTAAAAACATGACCATCAAAAGCATCAATCATGACGTATTGACCAGGTGACAGATTTTTGACTTCAAAATACCCATTGTCAATCTTGCCTTTAAATTTTCTTTCAATTCGTCTTTTGTTATGTGTGAGAAGACCGAGCTGTATTTCACCTGTGATTGATATCGGATGTTTATCAGTGGAATCAAGTAAAAAACCTGAAATAATCCCTGTGTTTTCAATAACAAAATCTGTCTTCACTTCGGCTTTTTCAGTAACCGTAACTTCCCGTTGTATGAGTAATGTACCGTAGTTACGAACCTTCACCATCCAGAGACCAGAAGGAAGGTTTCTAAGTATAAACTGTCCACCTGAATCAGTCTTAGTTGCGTACGTTATGTTGTCTCTATGTGAAACTGCTGAGACGGTATAATCTGGAAGAGGGTAGTTTTTTTCGTTTGTGACTTGTCCCTGAATTACGAAAGATTCCTCTTGGGAATGACAGAATTCGTTAGGAACTACAAAACAGAATAGTAATATTGTATATATAATTAAAGTATTGTACATAAGATATAGGCCTCTCTGTAATCACATTTTAATACTCCAGAGAATGTTTCAACGTACGCCAGAGAATTGAAAATACGACCTGCTTTAATGTTCATAAGTCTTACTCTTCTGTTGAAAATGCGGTTTTACTATTTGACTCTTGGTTGTGAATTAATCCGTAGACAGGTATTGTAATCGATGTTTTGTCTGCAGTAGTCAGTATCTGAATTTCTTCACGGAGTAGTATAGGTGAGTTTGGCGCGTCCCAAAAAACTTTGAACCGTTTTTCTTGATGTAAATACGCATTGTAGGCACGCAGGGATTGGGTCCAATCGTCAGGTACAGCAATCTGCAAATAATCAGGAACCTGAATACTCTTTACCTTAAAATCTTTCTTCGCTGAGATAGTGAATTCGGTTGAAGGATTTGCGTCTTTATCCACTATACCGAAAGAGAGATTCGTCGGTTGAACCGTCACAGGTCTTACGATACTTGCAGTAATCGGCAGGGACAAAGTTCGTTCATTGGGAAAAGCCACTGTCAATATAGAAGAAAAGAGATCTGGCGAATTATCAGATAGAGTCTCTGTGTTTTCTTGTTTCCATTTTTCGGGTGACTGCAATTGGATTGTGATGATAAAACATTCTGAATTCGGATCTGGAGACATTTCCCAACTAAGACTTGTATGTGATGATGGTAGGAGTCTAATTGCTTCCAAATCCAGTGGTGCATTTACACATAGTCTTATTTTTTTATCATAAGTTGTTTCGGGTATTATTTGTCCGAAATCACAAATGTCGGCACTCAGTGTTGCGAACTGCTTAGCTGTGGCAACTATCGTTAGATAAACTTGCGGTGTCCTCGGACTGTCTGTGAATATTATGGCTGTCGCCGCTGTTGCATCAGATGGAACTATTTTGGGATCAAGCACAACTGTGAACGTTCCTTCCTCGTTTGGTTGAAGCAATTCTGGTCCTGTAATCTTGGCATAACTACATCCTGCCTTAATTCTGTTTATTTTCAGAGTAGTTTTTCCTATATTTCTTGCTTTCACGGAACGTGTTACGGTACCTTCCCATTCAGGGATTGTCCCGAAGTTCACTTTATTTTCGGTAAAAACCAATTCTCCAGGGAGCTCCTGCTGATTATTCACGAGCACGACAACCAACACAGCAACCAGTAGAATCGGGAAGATGATTGTTGTGAAAATGGTACGTTTTGACATGATATTACCTCGATGTTTTAAATTGTCCCCATGTTGTTGCTAACTTCGCTTGCGGCGAAACAGCAAGTCCAGGACCTGAAATCGTAAAAGAATCCACCCATCCACTCCCAATCTCAATTCCGTTTGACTGAATTAAAAACCCGATGATGGGTATTTTTGAGAAATCTGGGTCTTCAAAAGACACAGTTTCAAAATGAAAAGGGTGCATATCTAAAAAAAATGAACATTGTAATCTCATTTAAGAATAGATCTACCCCTTTCCCAAGACGCTTTTAGCTTCTTCTCAGAACTTGAAAAATCATGCTCCCGAAATTTTGGATCGGGTAATATTGTTTTCGGATATTCAATTTTCCATAGTCGGTACCCATCAGGTTCACATCTTACATCGGAATTCGTATCATAAATCAATGAAAAACCTGGAATGTCCTCCAAAAACAGATATAATCTTACTGTTAGTAAACGTGTAGCACCTGCTGACAGATAGAATGCTTGAAAATGTCCAGTTGTTTCGTTCCGAAAAACAACCACAGCACCGGGCACACCGTTTTTCTCATGCATGCTGACGGATTTACCAACTTTTAATTTGGACGGAGGTAGAGAAAATATCCCGTCTTGAGTTATTCCATGAACCCTCGCTGACCAAGTATCACCGTCAAATGTAATTGAGACTCCTCGCAGTATCCATTTCCCCGGAGGATAGTTCTTTCCATCTAACGTCAGCGCGTCCATAGTTCTAAAACTATGAGGAATAAAGTCAGTTTGCTGTACAGAGGGTGTAGCTTCACGACTTTGAGCCGGTCTGCGAAAATGAACAGATGCACCACGGTCAAAAGTTTCATCTGATCCTGTAAACGTAATTGCATCGAGTTTTAGGAGTTCATTCGTAGTTATCAACAGATGTGAGACATTATGTGTCTTTAAAAATGTAAGTGCTTCGGTTGAAGATATACCACTAAAGACATGACGTGCTGTCAAAAAAATCCAGTAAGGAATATAATGATCTTCGTCAACAATGGTAGCGCGTTTCGCAAACCAATGCACCTTGCTCCCATAATCCCACCAAGCAGCAATTACATCTTGTTCATCGGTATGTTCCATAATATCAGCCAGACGTTTCTGCAATTTCGGAGAACGAGGAACTGCTGTTTGACGCACCGCCTCAGTACTGGCACGGACGAACCCTTTGTGAAACGGGAAGGGGGTAGGATTTAAAACCCCGCCTGCAGAAAAGACATCTGTACTTGTAAAAAGAATAAGGACAACGATGGTCGAGAGACAGGCAAATCTCTGTAGATAGGATATGTTTAGCCGTACCATTTTGTATAAAAACAACATTCCGATGAACGTAAACGGAATCGCCATGCCGATAAAAACCCATTTTATGATACTTGTCGTATAAGATAAACTATATCCGACATACAATTCTGATACAATAATAAGACTTATCACACATAATTCGGTTGGGATGTTTCCTAACACAGTACCTGGTGTTTCAAACTGATCGGAAGAATCATTTTCAATTCGCTCACTAATACCTCTGCGTAATACTGTAAAAAATAGTAAACTGACAAGGACTGCAAATACCGGGTCAATAAAAAAGAGGTATCGTTCTGCACCACGGCTGCTTGAAAGACCAATAAGTATCCATATTAACACCAATAAATACCTATCGTCTCCAAGATTATCCCCTCTTCTAAGAATATATGCGACTCCTATTGTAATTCCGCCAACCAAAAGAGAAACTCCAAATATGCCAAAGGAGACATCTGAATTCGTAATAAATAGAGAAAGGAGTGTTCCACATAGCACGATTTCGAATCCGATAAGAGTTAAACGAAAAATGGCACTTTCTTTTGAGAAGAAATTATAAACTAATATACCACAACCTGCCATTGCAGCTAAAGCTATGACTGAATACCTACTGAGAAACTTGATGCCGCTTAAGTCAAACAGTTCAGATACAGTAAGCATAAGCCGACTCTGTCCTAATGGTGAGACTACATTGTCAAACAACTGACGAAACGTATCACCAATATTAGGCGATTGCAACAAAGTTAAACCAAATAATAAGAAAGTGACGGTGGCACAACCAAAAAAGCATCGATGAAGATTGCTGTGTCTTACGTGTTTCATCAACCGTCTGCTTATAGAAACCGGCTTTCCTGTTTCGGCGGTTGTTGAATCCTCTTTACCAAAATATGTGAGAGAACAAAAGAGAACAATTGTTGGTATGACAATTGCGAGAAAAGCATACGGTATCCAAATGTTATAGTATGCGCGTGTAAATGAGAAAGCGAGTACAGTAAAACAGATATACCATATAACATATAGCGATGCACTTAGACGAGAAAAACCTCCCCGCAGTACACGGACACTTATCCAGATAGAAAGGGTTGCTATTGAGAGACCAACACCTTCCCAAGACAGTGCAATCAATCCCCCAGCAATTCCAGATACAACGACATAAATATATCCTTTTTGTCTACCACTTGATAATTTTGAAGCAATACCAGATGACAACTTCGGTTTCTGCAGAGAGGATTCTGCTTTCAAGTAAAAAAGAAACATAACCAATGACAGGAGTAGAATGAACGCGTCTCTGTCTGCAAAACCTGCGGTAGAACGATGCAGATTCAAGGAAGGAAAAATGGCGGTAAAATTAACAGCAAGGAGTGCTATTGAACTATCAAAAACCTGCCGACAAAGGACGTATAACACTAACAAACAAAGTGTATAGCAAACGATGGGGGTATACACCGCAACTGTATATAGGTTAATGCTTGGAAAAACCCAATGCGAAAGGTGATAAGTATAAGCAAGAACGTAAGAATAGAAGTTAAGAGAAGTTGACAGATCTCTACCTTCCAACTGCCATCGCTGCTTGTCAATCTCGGGAAGGTGTCCCTGTGAAACAATGAGATCAGCTTGGCGAAGAAAACGATAGGAATCGGTTCCAAGTAGAAGTGAATCTTCCAAGTGCGCTTGATTCGCTGTCCGTATAAAAACACAGAGCAATAAAGAACAACTGAGCAAACCCAAAATTACAACTGATGAAACAGAGGGTTTGAACCAATACTTACTAAAATGTCGCATGGACGAAAAGGTCTTCATGTTGTCACTTCTAATTAATACTGGATTTTAGAATTACCTGAACACTTTGATTTTTATGCTAATTCACTCATCAACGTTTCAACTCTCCCCAGATCGTGGTTAAATGTTCTTGATGCAACTGCACATCAAGTGAATTGTGATTAGGGATGCCTTTCCCAGAAATTGAAAAGGATGATATCGTTCCCTCAAACCACCTGGCAGAAGGTTTAGGAACTACCATCAGACCGGCAACATCAATCATAGAAAACTCAGCGTCAGTGAATTCCGCGATTAAAATCTCTTGTGTAAATAGTTGAAACTGTCCAGTGTCAAAAACAACCTTTAAATGACCTGATGTTAACCGGAACCTGTCATTATAATTTGTTTTCACTTCACCAATTTTGTAAACACCTTTGGCGGAAAATTGTACTCTTGTTGTCTTTTCAGGACTGAAAATATAACCTTCTGCGAAGTCAGGATCGGGTTTTCGCTTACCAAGAAATAGACAGAGCTCACCCGCAATATCTTGGACATCTATTGGGTAACGTATTTCTTCACCCACGACTGCTACCCTGTTAAGTTGAAATTGATGTGCCTTCCAGTGTAGAAAATCTGCAGCTGTCACATGCTCCTGTTTCGATCTTTCAATGGTTCCAATAAGATCTCCAGGGACAAGTTCATCAAATTCCCAAGACGCAAACCACGGATTGTCTTCAACGATTCGTTCCCAACCAATCAGTTCTGGCACATCAAACAGGTCCTTCCAGACTCCGGCATAACTACGTCCAATTGTGAAAGCACTTAAAAGCACGACACAAATTGCTATTTTTGTCACATGCTTTCTCATGTGCAGCGAAAGATTGCGAACATACTGGAACAAACAGGGAGCATATATAGTTCTTACTTTCATTAATTACCTCTATCTATGAAATATCTGTGATTTTTTAAACATATTAAATAAATAAACATATTAAATAAAAAAACATATTAAATAAAAAAACCAACTAAATATCGCAAATGATTAGAAAAGACTAAATATGTGGTAAATTATTACCATAAGAGATGTGCTGAGACTAACATGATTTGCAGCATATATTATTTTATAACAATTTGAAAGTAGAATTATCAATAATCGCTTAGATTTGAGATAAGGAACAATGGGAAAAGAATTGGATTCGTTTCCCATTGCTTATCATGAAATGTGATACTTCCTTTCTACATTATCTCAATGCAGTCGTGCCAACTATTAGTATCGTCTGACCAACGACTGAGTGTATCTGGGTTATCAGGATGAGATTTAGGATCATCAAAATCACTATCCTTTACTTCCAACAAGTCACCATAATCAGTTACGCCATTACAATAATACCGATAAGTCGTCTGAGACTTGTAGTAATTAGGACAGATATATCTTGTTCCGTCTTCTGTTTCTTTCTTCCATCCTGTCACAGAACCATAAACTGACACATAATCCCCACTACTTGGAGAGTGTAGCGAGTGTGATTCTGACCCGCTCCAAGGATAACCTGTCGTATGATCTCCCCCGGAACTGACATCATAAGTCCAACTAAGTCCACCACTATAGGTAATTTCGGCGGAGTTGGTTCCCCAGGGTGTGTCGTCTGAGGTAAAATCAAAACGCTGGAAACGATACCAATTTACTACTCGTGGTCTATTTCCTGCTGAGGTACTTGCACTTTCTGAAGTTGTGTAAATGTCAAAACCGTTAACTACACCACACAAATCATCGGAATTGATTTCTGCACCAAAATATTGACCATTTACACCAGGGGCTCTATAATAGGGTCCCGCTCCCGTAGGATTAGCCCTTTCACGATTATTCAGACCCGCATTTGAATTGATGGCAAAAAAACCTATTGCTAAAGCTATTACTGGCAGTAAAGCAGTAAAGATTAAATCCAATTGTTTACGCATTGTTTTAATTCTCCTATGAGTTTGCATACTGTTTATGCTTATTGCATGTTGACCGGAGTCTTACCAAATTAATGATATTGCCAAAGTAGTTGATAACTCTTTTAGCAATGTATAACTGCAATTGTGAATTGACAGAAATCATGCACCGTCTAAGACATCTCTTTCGCATGGTATCTTTCAATTACAATTGTATATTATACCCTCTATAAGAGAGGACACAGTTTTATACTCCAATAGGTGCATAAAATGAAAGAAAAATGAAGTTTTTACTAAAATTTTAGTCATAACGGGCAAAAAACGATAGATTCCGTGAAAATCACTCAATTTGAGTTCATCTGAATAATTCATTCAATAAAATTCCAACACGTTAGGAATTTGATCACATTTTACCCTTCATAACTTAAAGACGTATTTTTTTACCCAAAAAGGTGCATAAAATGACGCATAATATGAAAAAAAAATGAACTTTTTCTAAAATTTCAGTCAAAACAGGCAAAAAAACGATAGATTCAGTGAAAATCGCTCACAAGGAGTTCCGCTGGCACGTAGCAGTTGATTCGTTGGGAATTGATGGTTATCTATTAAAATTGTTGGAGAAGCCTTAATTCCTAATTCTGCTGATCGTTTGATGTTTTCTCTGAAAACCTGTTCTGCTTCAGGTGTATCAAACAGTCGTTGAATTCTATTTACATCAATACCGAGTTTCTTCGCACAATCTTCCCAACTCTTATTCAACTTTTTGCCACGACATAAGAGATAATCCAAATACAATACTGGATACTCCTGCGCAATTAGTAGCTGCCGGATATTTTCTGCTACTTCCGGGTAACCGTGTAGACTGACAAAGGGTGTTATGTCGTGTGTGGATTCTTCATCTTTCTCTTGGGCAATAAACCGAAGTTTGAAGTCTATTTTGTCTCCGAATTTCTTGACAATCGGGATGATCTGTTTTTCTGCTTGGATAGCAAAAGGACAATAACTCATGACAAACAACTCCAGAGTCGGTCTTCCCATGCGTTCAATCCGCGATGCTAACAGTTCTTCTAAGTTCATCGGTTCCCGGCTGTGGTCAACATCCTTCATAACTAATGCAACAACATCCGAAAAACCTGGGGAATGTTTTGAATCATGACACTGCAAACAGAGTGATGTATCTTTTCCACTACGGATGTTTGTTTTCTTGGGATTACCCGCGTGCTGTTTGCCAGGACCGTGACATGTTTCACATTGCACACCTTTTAACGTTGAATCCTGATCACCTATCTGGAACCCTGTATCATATCCAAATCCGGTCGTATGGCAAACGACACAGTTTGGATCAAAGTATCGCTCTTTTTTTAAGAGTGTCTGATAAGCAAAAGCATGGCGCGTCCCGGACCATTGGAGATATTCCTGTTCGTGACATCCCTTGCATGTTTCTGCTGAAATATATCCACTATTCTGTTTTTCCAGCATCTGTTCAACAAAAAGCCGAAAATCAGAAGAGTTGTGTTTATCTGCAGTGCTTCTGTAAAAGTCAGTCAACATCTGATGGATCAATACTGACTCACCGACTTCACCGGTCAACGCAATTTGCGATGTGTAATGATTTGCAATCTCTCCATTTTCATCCAACCAAACTGCCAATACACCTAATGTCTTACCTTCTGATTTAGAACCGACATACACCGTTTTCGTATCAGATTCCACTGCTTCTACTTCATTTGGTAGAATCACAACATCAATACCTTCAAGTTCTTTAGGATACCCTAAAGAAACAATTATATCTGCTTTTGATACTGCTTGTTGAGGTGCTTCCCCCGCAACAAAGGTGATGGCATATTGACCCGCTTTCTGCGTGACAAACGGCTGCGTGAATTCCTTCTGTGCGTCACTTGGTGCTAAGAACGGAAAGGTAGCGACCTCTTTTTGTTGAACAAGATAATTGTCATCGTAGGTGAGATCACTATCACTCAGAGCAATTGCTGAATAATCCATCTCTACCAACGCTTTCATATTGATTCTGCATCGTTCTGCGTCTATATCTTCTTGTCCATCAAAAATGTTTCCAGCATCAACGACAAATGTTGGATATCCACATTGTTGGATTCGTTCTATAACGTAAGCGCGTTTTGATAGACCACCGGATTGTTCTTGGTAACACCCGCACGGTTCAAGATGGCTTTTCGTGTTGCCAGTGTATAGGATAATTGCTGAAGGTGGGTTACTGCTTTTAAGTTCAGAAATTACTTTTTCCAAAGGTTCACCGAAAATCGGTCTCGCTTGCTGTTTGATTTCCTGAATCTGTTTTATCCTTTGAGATTCAAACCATTCCCAGAATAAGGGTGGTGAAGTTACAAGAAATGTTAAAATGACTATGATAAAAATCGTCCGTTTCATAAGTTAATAGAACCAAATTATAAAGATTAAGATTTAAATTGGATAATATCTCAACGGGCAATGAATTGCCCTACTACGAACCCATCCGTTTGTAGTAGGGCAATTCATTGCCCGTCAATTATCCGAAGGATTTATTAATCTTCATTATTGATTTCTCCTTTCAAAAATAAAAATTAAAATAGTTGAATGAATTGCAGATAAAACGGACCTTGGCAAAGAACAGTCAGAATTACACCTACAGTGATAACTGGTGCAAAGCAGATATCGGGTTGAATCTTGATCTGATTTCCATATTTTGTAAATACCCCTTGATCAGCAAGTTTTTTCAATCCTTCTATTGTTTCTTTACTAAGACCCGTTGCACTCGGTGTAACAATAATGTTATCTGTTATACCACTTGAAAACGTGACTTGTCGTTTTTCATAATAGATACTACCGTCCTGATGCCTTCTTTCAACAATTTGTTCTGCAGGAATCATACCGATCTGAAGGTTGGCAATATCAATATCCTTAACCAGCAGCATTGCTAACCCAAGAACCAATTGTTTGGCAATGATGAAAATGAAAAAGTATATACCTAAGAAAATACCAAAACTGTAAATGAACCCAGTAATTGATGAACTGACATTCAATGAAACCCAAATACAAGCGAATCCGATGACTGCATAGTATGTCGTAGTTTTGGGTATTTTGGACAGTAATGTTCGTACCAATATAAATGTCGTCAAGACGAGACCGATCTGTAAAGGTCTATTGATTTCCCACGCAAAGAAACCCGCTATATAGGTAATTGTTGATCCTATACCTACTAAGAGCAATAAGTTGAAGATTTGCATTAAAAGGATCTCTTTTTGAAAATTCGGTATAATACTTCTTTTGATAATTCTCAGTTTATGACGTATAAAGACGAATTTGAAAAGTAGAAAACCGAGTATCCCGATTGTGTAAGGGATAATGATGTTAAGTGTAAGTATCAGAGGCGGAAAACTGGTAATGCCACTCAACAATCTGAAGAGTGGTGGTGGCAAGATCAGACAAAGTCCCCAGAAGAGTTTGGAATCACCCGGTGAGAAAACACCAAACCAATAAAGAGCAAACCCTACGATTCCACTTCCAAAAAACAGTCCGATAATGTAAAGCGGTGTCGTTGTCCCAAGAAACCACGCCATAAGTTGGCTCAGCACCCCAGCGTAAAGGAGTCCGAAGGAACATATATTACGAATCTTCTGTGTTTTTATGTCGGTGTAACAGGCGTAACCACAGAAGATAAGTGCTAAAAAAATGATGTAGTATTCGTAGTAAGACATAATAAAACCAATTCTATTTGTTCTTATCGCATTCTTTCGTAGGTCGGGTAGAGGAACGCCATTAAAATATTAACTGGCGCCATGTCTTGATTGGGCACGTCATGTCGGGTTTCGTGCCTCTACCCGACCTACAGGATATTGAGGTATTGTTAATCGAAAATGGTATAACTTATTTGGAACCCATAATCTTAAGTTTTCCCCATGTGATTCTCTGTTTACTTTCATCTGGCGTTACAGCAAAAAAACTTCGGGATGTCCAAACAGGCACATGATCACTTGATAGTCCCGTTGTTTCTTCAAGAGGCATAGCATCACCGTTGCCACTGCTATCCACAATGTATATAGTGCTATCGCTAAAAATAAGTCTAAAGCCGTTTGCGGGATTTGGCCACGCAACCACTTCTACAGCTGAATAGGCAATCCACTTCCCATCAGGAGACCACGCAGCGTTACCGGAACGGAAACCGTTCCCCATGCTTGTAAGTTTTTTGATATTGTTACCATCAACATCCATAGTAAAAATGTCTACGCCTTCTTTGTCAAAATTCCCCGCAGGATATGCAATCTGTGTTCCATCTGGTGACCACGAACAACCTGTCCACAGCGGAAGATCTTCTGTCAGTTGCTTTAACTGTCCACCATTAGCATTCATGATATAAATTGCGTGATGTCCTTCCCTCTGGGAATCAAAAGCGATCAACTGACTATCTGGAGACCAGGCAGGTCTACCGTTAGTTCCTTGATTAGTTAATCTGATTATGTTGGTACCGTTCACATCCATTCTATAAATATTTAGGGTTCCCTCTCTATCAGACACAAAAGCAATCCACTCTCCATTAGGCGACCAAGCAGGCAATATATTTCTTTTAGCATGCTGTGTCAACTGGATTGGTTTATTGTTCCTAATATCCATTTTAAAAATATCAGGGTCCCCGTGTTCGTTAGAGGAATATGCAAAAAAGTAACCGTTGGGGGAACATGTGAGTGAGGTCTTTCTCATCATATCCGTAGTGTAGCGTTGAAGAACCTTCCCATCTGTATCTATAAGAAATATATCGTTATCTCCCTTCTCATTAGAAAGAAAAGATATAACGGAATGTTCAGTCGCTTGCACATTACCAACCAAATTGACTAATCGACTACTATATCCGCATAATAAAGTTATTAACATAACATACATAATTGCCCGTTTCATTTTGATGTGTTTCTCCTTTTTATTTTCAATATGAACCTATATTTTGGTTTTCTTGAGGAACCGCATTCATAAACTGTACTTTTACGATAAAAAGCATGTAAATGGGTTCCTTGTTGTTATTGTTAATAACGTTGCTAATATCAAAATAAATAATAATTCTATGTTTTTTGTGCTATTGGTTCCGCTGCGGTAACAGCGGAACCAATGGAATGAATCAATTACCTAAGGGATTCTACATTCAGACTGCCACCTATCATACTCATCTTTCCAAAAGTGACATACTTCGTCGCCTGCACAATCACTATCGCTAAAACACTCAAAATTCGCTTTAGCAGTAGAAGGAAACATAGTTTGCATTAACAGTAAACTTCCGCCTACTAAACCGAGTGATAGCGATGTTTTGACTCCTACTTTACCTTCTTCGGAGTTGATGAATTCGATAATCCTATCGCGTAGTTGGCTAAACATTAGGGTTCACCTCCTTTTCTCTCCGGCTATCGGGGCCGGACTTAGTGAGTTGGAAACTTAACATGAGAACATCTCATAAAATTTGACTGAACAGACGTTCTGTCAAAAAGTTAATTAACCTTGTATAATACATGACACAGTAAATTAGTGGAAAAGGTGCAAAAAGTGAGATAAGTTATGAAAAAATATTAAATCTGGGCTGTATATGCGTTAATGTGAACAAGGACTGACAGGTATAATAATTGAATAATTCTGACTTAAATCTAATTAAAACTTGTCTAAAAAGAGTAAATAATGTATTATATCGCTAAATCAAATTGATACGTTAGCCTGTGAAATTAGCGTTTTATACGGATAGGTATAATATTTTCACTGTTTAATTTCATTTTTTACATTTTTTCCAACTTTTTGACCCAAAAAACTGTGTATTAATATTTGAAGTAGATCTTTTGTTCAAACATTGATGTCAATTGAAAATTGGTTAACGTTTGCTTGTGAGATTTAATGCTTCTGGTTTTCCCAACAAATCGGATTAACTTTAGGAGTTGTTATAATGACAGAAGATATTGTAAAAGTGATTCGGAAGGTCTTAGATGGTGATCAAGCCGCTTTCGCTATTTTCGTTAAAAAGTATCAGAAGCAGGTGCACGCAATCGCTTGGCGAAAGATTGGTGACTATCACATAGCTGAAGAAATAACACAAGATACCTTTTTAAAGGCGTATGAAAAACTACATTTACTAAAAAATCCTAAACAGGTTGATGGATGGTTATATGTTATCACGGATAGGCTTTGTATTAATTGGTTGCATAGGAAGAAACCCCGATTTCAATCCATGGATGATATGTCAATGGAGGAGGTTGAAGAGGCATATTATAGACAACATGAAGCGGAAAAAAGTGAAAGGGAATCTAACGCGAATAGACGTAAAATTGTAGAAGAACTACTAGCAAAGTTACCAGAGAGTGAACGTACAGTGATAAAGCTCTTCTACCTTGCTGAAATGACTTCCAAAGACATAAGCAAATTCTTAGGGGTATCAGAGAACACAATTAAGAGCAGGATCCACCGAGCGCGAACACGGCTTAAGTCAAAAGAGGACCTTTTAGATTCCGAATATATTAACAGCATTCAGTTCTCTAAGGATCTCACCGATTCTATTATGAAACGAATTGCAGATGCAGATCCTATACCGCCAACTGCAAAACCGATTTTACCCTGGGCAGCTTTCGGCACTGCTGCGTTAGTCATTCTTCTACTACTGGGATCAATGAATCAATATTTCACGCATTTTCAGAAGCCATACAATTTTGAGGCACTCTCTGAACCAACTATTGAAATCGTTGAATCACCTATACACATTGATACTGTTTCCATACCTACTTTACAAAGAAGAATTGGGAATGGAGATACGAATAGTCAAAATCAAGGATCTGGAATAACTATTTCGAATGAGGATTTGGCATCAAATCTTCAAGATAACGGTTTTAATGCTTCAGTTGCTCCGTGGACCCATGTAAACGGACCGCAAACGTCCTCACAAGCCAGAATCTTCAAGGCTTCAGACAATGTCTACGCAATCTCAAGAACAAGTATCTATAAACTAACTGAAGATGGCACATCATGGATGAATATCAATGCAAATGTTCCCATTAACATGCACCACTCACCCATAACCGAACATCGTGACGTCATCTATTCAGTCAATACGGATGCGATAGTCGCTTCAACAGATGCGGGTGAGACATGGAATAGATTCTGTTCACGACCCAAAGGAGATGCCGTTGGGTTAATAATATTAGGGGATACACAAGAAAACTTTAGCATGTTTCTTGCATTGAAAGATAAAGGGTTATTCAGGTCCGATGATGCTGGTAAAGCGTGGGTTTCGTTGAACAATGGATTGACAGGGGAAACAATTACCGCAGTTGCTTCGGTTGGGAACGCTCTCTTTATTGGAACAGATCGAAATCTACATCGCCTAAAATCAGGTCTGTGGACTGAAATACCACTTGATCCATCAAAAACTGTTCATTCTATGGCAGTGTCTGAAAATAACCTCTATGTCGTGACGGGACCAGATTTTCTTAGTGTAGAAGTTTTCAAAGATGATTCACCTGACGAAATATCCCGTAAAATTTTTCACTCAGCCGACTCAGGTTCTTCATGGATCGAAATAACACCAGAAGATGAATCATTTATCAAGAGACCGTTATACACAGGTCCTACAGAAATATCTGCTGCAAATAAAACACTTTTTGTATTAAGCATGCCGGCATTCCAATCAAAAGATGGTGGAGAAACATGGACAAACCTTGGATTTGACATGAACCTATTTCCATCAGAGTACTCTGCCGTCTTAGCAATAGATGCGTATACTTTCTACAAGGTCGGACCATCAGGAATGCTACGCACACTCGATGGTGGTGAAACTTGGCAGGAATTCACAGATGGATTGGTAAAATCTAATGTGTTAGACATGGTTGCCTTCAACAATAGCCTCTATGTGTATACTAGCAATGGATTTTTTAAATCAGATGACAATGGGAACTCATGGGAAGATGTTCATATTGATTACGGAGAATTCACACCAAAGATTATGGTTAATAAACCGGAATTAGCAAACTATCTAATTCATTCAAAATTGACAATTGCTAACAACATTTTGTATGCCGTAATACCACAAGAAAATGAATTGCGCATTTTTCGTTTAGGTGATGATGAAGTCCTTTCTCTGATTCACAGGATACCTTCTTCTGAACTGTGGGTAAATGCTGAAGATTTAGATCATATAGACCTATTGGTTCTTGAACGGCGACCGAAAGCTAGCAGGTTCGCTGTAAGTGGCAATACCATTTACGCAGAATATAGACGTAAACTCTTAAAATGGACTCTCGGTAGTAGTGATACAATAGATACCGGCTTAACTGATATGAGTTTGAAAATTGATAATATGTATGACAGAGGGGCAAAATTAGCAGCTTCAGCAACAACTGTCTACATGGGTAAGCGAGATGGTAAGTTGTTCCAATCAACTGATAGTGGAAACAGTTGGCAAGATATTACACCGAATATTCCATACAGGTTTACCAATATAAAGGATATGCTCTTCGTAGATTCTACGATCTATATCGCTACGGATATGGGTGTTTTGACTTCACATACTGGAGAACACTGGCTTATGTTAACGGATAATATCGGAACACAGATCATAATAGATGTGCTTGCAACAGACGTCTCCAATCTTTTTGGTGCTGGTGATATGGGTACTTATCGCTTAGAACCTAACGGTAGATGGAAACAGATCATAGAAAACATCCCAGATAAAGTTGTATCTCTTTCTGCCAACACCGATAAACTTTACATTGGTACAGAAAAACGTGGCATATTCCACGTATCGCTTAAGGGCGACTCCTCAGATGAAACCGTAACTTCAACGTTACGAACTATCAGATAAGATATGTACGTCTTCTATCAGGCAACGTCATAATATTTTTACTGCGATATCTTCAGGAAGAAAGGTTGACAGAGAACATCTCCAAAGGTCCAGGTAGCACGTGGCGGATATTTGAGAATACTGATTCCACCGAATGAATTACGGTGTTCTTGTAGCACATTCATCCTTGATTGTGCTACGCATCCCGTTATGCCCTGCGATAAAGTATCTGCTAAGCATTTGCGTTATCAAGTTGTAGCACATTCATCCTTGATTGTGCTACGCATCCCGTTATCCCATGCGATAAAGTATCTGCTAAGAATTGGGTATTATCAATGTTGTGCTGAGAGACGCAGTGAAGGATGGTTGTTATCCAAAGAAGCACAATCAAGATGAATGTGCTACGGCTTTTTCACGATGTTTTATGTACGGAGAGCGTAAGGATGGAGCAGTGTTTTTGAAAGAAGCATAATCAAGATGAATGTGCTACAACTTGATAAAATCATATTCCAAGCACGGAACTGTTCGCGTGGGATGCCATTATTTATGAACCTTCGGCACAAGTCAAATTTGCAATATCAACCAATGTATGTTAAAATATAAGGAGAAAAAACCTTATAGAAAAGCATTGGGAGTCATTCTATGAAACAGGATATGTATAAAATTGGTCTCATCCCTGGCGATGGAATAGGCCCCGAAGTGACGAGAGAAGCAATGAAAGTCTTCGGGGCAGCAGCTGAACAGAAAGGAATTAAATATGACACCGTTGAATACGATATCGGCGGAGATAGATATCTCGCAACAGGTGAGGTATTACCAGATTCAATACTTGAGGAACTACGTGGACTTGACGCTATCTATCTCGGCGCAATCGGACACCCTGATGTCAAACCCGGAATATTAGAGCAGGGGATCTTACTAAAAGTCCGATTCGAACTGGATCTCTATATCAATCTACGTCCTGTAAAACTCTACCCCGGTGTGCCTACACCGCTAAAAGACAAAGGTCCTGAAGATATAGATTTCATCATCGTTCGAGAAAATACGGAAGGATTATATTCCGGAATTGGTGGACACTTAAAACGGGGTACACGCGATGAAGTCGTTATTCAGGAGATGATAAATACCTATAAAGGCGTAGAACGTTGTGTCCGTTATGCCTACGAACTCACAAAGAAACGCAACAAAGAGAATACTCTAACCCTCTGCGATAAAGCGAATGTTCTCACTTATGCACACGACCTGTGGCGGCGCGTTTTTGATGAAGTCGGTGAAGAATACGTAGATATTAAGAAAGAATACGCCTTTGTTGATGCTACTACCATGTGGATGGTAAAAAATCCTGAATGGTTTGATGTGATTGTAACATGTAATATGTTCGGAGACATCATTACAGACCTCGGCGCGATGATACAAGGTGGCATGGGGGTCGCCGCATCAGGCAACCTAAATCCTGAAAGTGTCGCAATGTTTGAACCGATTCACGGATCAGCACCACGTTATACTGGAAAGAACGAGATCAATCCGATCGCGGCTATCGGCGCAGCAGGGATGATGCTGGACCACCTCGGACATATTGACGCTGCAGAAAAAGTAGAAAAATCAATCTCGGATCTATTGGCAAGTGGAAAAATAAAAGATCTCGGCGCGGGAAGAATGGGGTACACGACTGAAGAAGTTGGCGATCTTATTGCAGAAGGACTATAGACTCGCATCAACAGTAGAAGTAAGTGAATGCATGCTTAAACTAAGCGTGCCGTAAAGTTTATCCGATCTGAAGAACGAGTCCATTTGTTGAAAGTATACATATCATAAGCACTCAGCAACTTAAAACCTGTTGTTTTCAGTAAACTGCTTACTGTAGAAACTTCATAGATTCGCTGTTGATGTATTTCTTCGTATCGTCTAAATAGGTCTCCGTCCCGTATGAAGAAAGTAAGGAATGTACGGCACATTTTGGTGTTGTATAGATAGGTATTCTTCCAGATGTATGAATAATCTTGATGATTTTCTGAAAATGTCTTGTTGTGGAAGTGTTCAACGATATTCCGCTCTGTTGTAACATCAAAGATAAAGAGACCATTTGATGCGAGATGTTTCGCTACAGTTTCAAACATCATACTAAGTTCATTTTCGTTGATTGCGTAATTGATGCTATCATAGGTACAGAGGATAGCATCAAACTTCTCAGAAATTTCAAAATCGATCATGTCTCCTTGTTGGAGTGTTATCTTCAGATCCTCATTTTCAGCTTTCTCACGAGCAACATTCAACATGCCTTCTGCTCTATCTACGCCTGTAACCTTGTATCCTTTTGACGCTAACAGTATCGTCAAGGAACCTGTTCCGCACGCCAAGTCAAGTATGTTGCGTGGGCTGCACCGATACATATTGAACAGTGACACAATATAATCACACCACCTTGTGTAATTGACGTTCTTCATCATCCGGTCATAAGCATAGGAGAATTGTTCGTAGGGTGGTGTTAAATGCATAGACATCTATTACTCGGTTTCTCGTTTGTAACCTACAGAAGCGTTGAGAAATCTCAGAAGTGTAGTGATCTCTTCAGCACTCCAAACCTCATCGTCATTTGCTTCAATAGCATATTCACCGGCAGCTTTGAGCTTGCTTAGATTGATTTTACCTGCAATAAAACTAAGCGGTAACTGTTGTGCTCTGTTCTTAACACGATCAAGGGTGTTGACTATATATAGGCGATCTACATCTTCTGGAGCCTGTCTCACCATTGCCTCCTTTAGCATTTCTGTTCCAAATCCAAATAGTGCAATAATAACAAACCACTGCAATATTGAGATACACACCATGACCACTAATACAACTATCAGAGCCTTCGTTAGATGACGTTTCCATTTTGGAGCATCGGTACTCATCGCTTCTGTCCTTGTAGAATATAGGGAATTAATAACCAAAAAACATCAGATTCTATATAAGAATAACAGGAAATATGATAGAATATAGTAGCATTTTATATTGATGTTGTCAAACTAAAACAAAACTATAGTGAACTATTGATTTGATGATACATTTTGACTTGTAGGAGGGAACTCCGATTCCCGACTATCTAAGCGTTCAGTCGGGAATCGGAGTTCCCTCCTACAAGGTCTTTGTATTATTATTTTCAATGTTCATTATAAATCAGAACGCAATAAGCATCAAAATTATGAAAATAGGTATCGTCGGTCGCCCGCATGTCGGAAAAACAACAGTCTTCAACGCTATAGCACATTCCAACGCAGAAGTTGGCAACTACACTAACAAAAACCAAGTTAACCTTAGTACTGTTAGTGTGCCAGACGATAGGTTGAAACCATTGCAAGATGTTTTTGAGTCCAAAGAGACTATTCCGGCTACAATTGATTACGTTGATAGAGGAGCAACTTCTCCTCATGCCATAAATCCTAAGATGGAGAACGCTCAACAGAATTCTTTAGATGCTGAAGTATTAGGAGAACTCCGAACAGTTGACGCACTCGCTCATGTTGTTAGACTTTTTGAAGACGACACTGTACCTCACGTTGATGGAAACGTAGACGGAATCCGAGATATTGAGACTGTGGATTTAGAGTTCATCTTCGCCGACTTACAGATCATAGAAGGACGACTCAATAGACTTGAGAAATTACTGAAGAATGAGAAAACACCAGAACACCTAAACGAATATCGTGTATTAGAACAGTTTCAAACAACATTGAAAAATGGCAAACCCTTGCGCTCCCTAACCATATCTGATCAGGATGAGATGTTAATTCGCGGATACGGTTTCTTAACACTAAAGCCTATTCTAATAGTCCTTAATATTAGTGAGACTCAGTTGCATAAGGTTGATGAAACGCGAAATCGGTTTAGAGAATTGGGTAAATATCCAAAGACTGCCATTATCGTCCTCGCTGCACAATTAGAAATGGAAATTGCACAACTCGATCAAGAAGATGCGGAAGTCTTTATGATTGAGATGGGATTGAAGGAATCCGCTTTGGAAAGGTTCATACAAATATCGTATAGATTGATGGGGTTGATAACCTTTTTCACAGGTGGACCAAAAGAGGTAAGAGCAAGAACGTTACGTGATGGTCAGACTGCAGTTGAAGCCGCAGGTGAAATCCATACGGACTTTGAACGCGGATTTGTCAGATCTGAATGCATCAATTGGAAAGATTTGGTTACCTGTGGCAGCTATTCAGAAGCACGAAGCAAAGGGGTGTTGAGAGTTGAAGGAAAGTCTTATGAAGTTCAGGAAGGAGATGTATTGAATATCTTGGCAAATCCATAAAACCGTTCGTAGGGGCGGGTTATGAAGATTAAGGTTTAAATTGGTTAATATTTCGACGGGCACTGAATTGCCCTACTACGAACCCGCCCGTTTGTAGTAGGGCAATTCAGTGCCCGTCGATTACCCAAAGGATTTTTTAATCTTCATTTCCCCGCCCGTATTTTATGGAGGCCTTCTATGTAACGTATGATTCTCCAAGCTTGATATCGCTCCCATCATCTGCACACCCATTTCCTGATACATCTCCCGCTTAATTTCAGACTCAACGATATGTGAGAAATCGATCGGTTTACCGAACGTAACTGAAAGCTTCGCTCTGCGAATCCGTTTACTACCCCGCGGCATCATCTTTTCAGCACCTTTATGATATACTGGGATTGTCGGCACATTAGCACGGTGTGCTATAAAGCAGGCACCGTCGTGTGCTTTCCCTAACTTACCATCGAAACTCCGAGTACCCTCAGGAAAAATTAATGCAGCATTACCCTTCTTCAACAACGTAATCGTTCTACGTAATGCACCTAAATCCGGTCTGCCTCGGTTAACAGGATATGCGTTAAAAACAGAAATGAGCGGACCCAATAATGGAACATTGAAAACATTGCTACGCGCCATAAAATGAATCTCACGATTGGCAGCAGAACCTACTATCACAGGATCCAATAGACTAATATGGTTAGAGACTAACAATACCCCTCCTTCACGAGGTATGTTCTCAACACCATGTGTCTCAATATGTCCCATTACCTTACAAAAAAGATATGTTATTCTATGTGCCCACCGATATATTCGGCGGGGTGACCAGAATTGATTGTTGGTATACCACATGTATAATCTGTTTTAATGTAAAAACTTCAAACCTTTCTTGAGATTACCTAACGATTCAAAATCTAATTTGCAACTATTCCAACAATGATGTCAACAACTTCATCAATTGATTTTCCTGTCGTATCAACTTGTATTGCATCTTCCGCAGCACGGAGTGGACTATGTTCTCGTGATGTATCCTTTTCATCACGTGTTTTAATCTCATTTTCAACGGATTCCAATGTGGTATCAACATTCTGGGATTTTAGTTCAGCGAATCTACGTTTGGCTCTTTCATGCACAGAAGCGTCAAGGTAGATTTTAAAATCAGCATGCGGAAATACAACTGTTGTTAAGTCTCTCCCTTCTGCAATTATACCCCCATCAGCTCCGATTTTCTGTTGATGTCTGACAATCTCTTTGCGTATTTCCGGTACTTTTGCAATATCCGCAACTAACCGATTTACTTCGGGTGTGCGTATCTGATCAGAAACATCAGCAGAATTGAGGAAAATCTTCTTCCCATTATCATCAAATGCAATTTCACAATCTATTACCAGTTCAATGAGTTTGCCAATGTTTGCCTGTGTGTTATGTTGGATTGCAAGCACTGTTACCGCTCTATACATTGCTCCTGAATCAAGGTAAAGCAACCCGAGTTTTTCTGCAACCTTTCTGGCAACAGTACTTTTTCCAGAACCTGCTGGTCCATCCATAGCAATTATCACTCGTTCTCCTAATTCAGCCATCTACTCTCTTAGATTTCTCTGTTCTATTACTATTTCTTGTGCTTCAGTAAGAATCCTTTCAATCTCTGCATGATTTCCTGTTTCTAACAGGGTCCTGAATTCGCTTATGTTGTCAACAAAATTATCTATTAACTGTAAAACGACTTCAGTATTCTGAGCAAAGATACTTGTCCATAATTCTGGCGCCCCTGCAGCAATACGGGTTGTATCTCTAAAACCTGTTGCTGTGAAGTCCAATGCCTTCCGTTCATCTGTTTTAGCGTTTGCGATACTGTTTGCAAGTATGCTTGCGATGAGATGCGGAAGGTGACTCGCTGCTCCTATAAGTTGATCATGTGACTCAGGTGACAACAGAACTGTCTCTGCCCCGACAAAATGCCACAAATCTTTTACTAATACCAATGCCTGCTCAGTTGTGTATTCGGTTGGTGTTAGAAGGCACTTTGAATTGTCAAATAGGTCTGCATCTGCAGCCCCCACACCTGTTTTATGCGAACCTGCCATAGGATGTCCGCCAACAAAAGAAACATTTCGTGAACATGTCTCATCTAACATTCTATCAACAGCCGTGACGGTCACAGCCTTAGTGCTACCAACATCTGTCAATACAGTATGTTTTTCATTAGATTTAACAAATTCTAATATGTCTCTGACAAATAGTGAGACATAATTTACGGGTGGACATAGCACAATCAGATCGCTGTTCTGAACCCCTTCTGACACATGAATAGTAATAGTGTCAACTGCATCAAGTTCTTGAGCAATCTTTAGTCTACCGATGTTCCTACCTAAACCGACACGTTCACCCTCAAAACCATTTTTCTTTAATGCTAAACCGAGCGAACCCCCAATTAAACCGACTCCCCATATTGTAATTCTTGCAATATCCTTGATCTGTAGTGATGTGAGATCGGGTTTTTGATGCGTAAACATTCGGTTGAATTCCTATTGAAGCATTGATTCATTTTAAGGTAATTTCATCATGGATGTCAAGCAAAATGTTCTCTATGGGTATGTAAAATCTGTTACAATTATTTGACATGATACTGAGAATGATGTAAAATCATATACTGGTATTTCTGACAGTATAAGAATGTTGTTCATTTAGAAGTAAGAAGTGACAATATGATCTATTCAATTTTAGTTTCATCTGGCTTAGAGAGTTTAGCACGAAAAGAGATACTTGCACGCTATGGTGATAGGGACAATCTCAAAATTCTAAAACGAGAACCGCAGAAAATAGTCTTTCAATTTAACGGAAATCCAAAAGATCTGTTAGAAATCCGAACTGCAGAACATTTGCACATCATCGCTAAACATATTACTGGAATGACACGTTCACGTCAGTCACTAACAGCAATACGTAACGCGATTTCTCGACTGAATCTGCAGGATATAGTAAATAGGTGTCGTCAGACAGGAATGCGTTTGCGTAAGAGAATACCTTTTCGTGTTATATGTCGCATGTCTGGTCAACGCAACTTTCAAAAACGTGATCTGCAGCAAGTCGTTGAGAAAGTATTCATCAATCGTGGATGGCAACTGACCAGATCCGAGTCAGGAATGGATATATTGGTTGAGTTGCATGGCGGAGATGCGTATATTAGCATCAGAATCTCTAAGCAGTTTTGGGGTGAACGAATAAAAAAACAGACTCGTATAGCGCATTCCATCAAGTCCACTATTGCTTATGGAATGGTTGCGCTATCACAACCACATCCAAATGATGTTTTCTTAGATCCCATGTGTGGTGCTGGAACAATCCTCTTAGAACGCGCATATTCAGGACGATATCGTTACCTTATCGGTGGAGACATCGCAACAGAATCTCTGGACGCTACCAAAGTGAACTTTGGTCGTCAGCACCAACCGCGTCAATTTTTTCAATGGGAAGCACAGAAACTCCCAATTCAGCCGAACGCTGTAGACAAAATCGTCTGCAACATGACAATTAACACAGGAACGAGAGAAGCAGTTTCTGAAATTTCTAACTTCTTGGGTAACGCGCTACATCAGTTTGAAAACGTCCTAAAACCAAGAGGTAGAATGGTATTACTGACTTTGGATCCACTCCAATTAGATAAACGTATCAGACAACACAACAATCTGAGAGTTAGACAAAAAGTCAATGTAGATGTCAGCGGCAAGAGAGGCAGAATCTTTGTAATTTACCACGTTTAGAATTCTGGAACTCTCACTGCGACCTCTTTACCAGTTTCATGTGAACGAAAAATACCATCCATAATGACATTTGTCAATAGCACACCTTCAGGCGGAGTAGGAGACGGGGCATCGGTCAATACCGCTTCACGGAACGCCGTCATCTGAGCTACCCACACATCAACTCCCTGAAAACCTTCAAAACTGATAGTCGTCATGCCTTCAGGTGGGTCGGGTTTTGCTGTTAATCCTTCCGATTCAACGAGTTTCTGAAGTTCTTTGCTATAAGAATCGGCGAAAACAACGGGACTCCCCAATGCTATCCCTGCTTCCTTTCCGAGACAGAAACTGCCACCAAGAGAATTCTGATGTACTGCCCACGATATTTTGAATACCATCACCCCACCATTCTCAAACCGGACCCAGGCAGCACCGAATTCTTCAACGTCCATAATATCCTTAAATCTGGGATCCTGCTGTGAGATATAATCTTCTGTTATAGCAGACACACGCACGGGTTTGGGATATCCCATTGCATATAGAGAATCGTGCATGTTGTATACCCCGATATCAACGATTGCACCTGCTCCAGCAGTTTTTTTATAGATAAATGTATGTCCCGGATTACCACGTCGTCTACACCCTGAGGATTCTGAATAGTAAATATCACCCAAAATCCCTTCCGCTATTATCTTTTTTGCGAACTGAAGTCTCGGATTGAAAGTGCTATGAATTCCAATCTGCAGTATTTTTCCGTTTGTTTTGGCAGCTTTTACCATAGCAGTTGCGTCAGCCAACGTTGCTGCCATCGGTTTTTCACAGAACACATGCTTACCCGCGTTCAATGCGGCAACAGTGGGTCTGCGATGTCCTTGGTTGTATGTACAGACACTCACCGTGTCAATCTCTTCCATTTCAAGCATCTTGTTGTAGCTTGTGAAGACACTCTTTTTAGGCACACCCCACTCTTCTGCTGCTTGTCGTGCCTTTTTTGCAACAATGTCGCACACCGCGACAATCTCAAATCCACCTGCCTTATTGTATGCATGGCGATGTGCTCTTGAAATGCCACCTGTGCCAACAATTCCTACTCGTATAGGCATATCGTCATCTCCTTATGAGAAATAAATCAGTTGTGTAGTATCAGATTAACTTTATTCTATGCAATGCTATCTATCAAACTTATGAAACTAAACCTCTGGCATTCTCACCGCGACCTCCTTCTTTTTTTCATGAGATCGGAAAATACCATCCATAATTACGTTCGTCAGGAAGACCCCTTCTGGTGGAAGTGGAGATGGAGCATTGTTTTTCACCGCTTCACGGAATGCTGTCATCTGTGCTTCCCACACATCAACCTTCTGTAATCCATCGAATCGTATTGTCGTCATACCCTCTGGGGGATCAGGTATAGCATTAAGTCCTTCAGCTTCTACCAGTTTTTTCAGTTCTTTGTTATAGGAATCAGCGTAGACTGTCGGTCCGCTTAATGAGATACCCGCGTTTTTGCCAAGGCAGTAGCTGCTGCCGAGTGAGTCTTGGTGAACTGCCCAGGATATCTTAAAGACCATGACACCGCCATTCTCAAAGCGGATCCATGCAGAGCCGAATTCTTCCACATCCATTTTATCCTTAAATCGCGGATCTTGCTGTGAAAGATAATCCGCTGTAATTGCAGACACACGCACCGGTTTCGGATACCCCATCACATACAACGAATTATGTAAGTTATAGATTCCAATATCAACGATTGCGCCTGCACCTGCAGTCTTTTTGTAGATAAATGTGCGTCCAGGGATTCCGCGACGTCTGCACCCAACAGATTCTGAATAGTAAATATCGCCAAGTATTCCTTCAGCGATAATCTTTTTTGAGAATTGTATCTGTGGTGAGAATGCGCTCTTGACACCGATCTGAAGTATTTTTCCTGAGGATTTTGCTGCCCGTACCATCGCAGTTGCATCTGTGAGTGTCGCAGCCATCGGTTTTTCGCAAAAGACATGCTTACCAGCGTTGAGTGCAGCGACTGTCGGTCTCCGATGTGCTTGGTTATATGTACAGACACTCACCGTGTCAATCTCATCCATTTCTAACATTCTGTTATAACTGGTAAAGACATGCTTTTTTGGCACACCCCAGTTTTCAGCAGCCTGTAGTGCTTTTTCACGGAAAATGTCGCACACAGCAACGATTTTGAACCCGCCCACTTTCGTGTAGGCTCTGTGATGTGCCCGAGAAATTCCCCCTGTACCAACAATTCCTACGCGTATATCCACTTCATTTTCTCCTCATACATAATCTCACTATGTTGTTGGCAAAGTTTAGACGAATTCTCATTGTAAAGCAAGGAAAAAGTATTGGAAAAAATTGAAAATCCAAATTTTGTTGCCTTTAGCACATTAATTACGTTATAATATACTGTTTAGATAGAAAATAAAAAACAATCTCGAATTTAATCAAAAAACACAAGAACATTACTATTGAAAAAATCACATTAGGAGGAAATAGCGTTAAGTACGCTTGTTGAGTCATCTATGCAAACTACTCAGAATCCTGTCAAATCCAGAACATCCAGTAAATGTTTGATCCTATTCGGTCTCTTCATAGTTGGCTGCAGTTTCTATATGTCTACAACGGATATATATGCAGACACAGCACAAGACTTTGCATGGAAAGAGGCATTTAAGGCAGTTGATAGGAAGGACCCCAGACTTGCAGTTACAAAATTAGAGATGTTACTGAAATATGATTTTACTGCATCCGAAAAACTTGAGATACATCACGCACTCGCCTATAACTATGAGAAACTGGGAAATCGTCCCAAAGCTGTAGGAAACTATGTGAGAGTTATTACAAACAATTACCCACTTGCAGATAGTGCCACCTACCGACTCGCTAAGCTATATGAAGGCATGAAAAACGAGACGAAAGCAATTAAATGGTACACACGACTTATTAACGATTACCCCGAAAATCCCTACCTCAATGAGGCAATTTGGAACCTTGCACAACTTCACTTGGAACAGGATCAGTACGAAAAAACAAGGGCACTCCTTACCAACATTATAGATACTACCCAAAATCAGCGAGAAGTAAAATACGCATTAGCACGATGTGAGGAAGGCTTAGGAAGGTATAACGAAGCTTTCCAAATTCATCAGAAACTTATTACCGAACAACAATCAGATAAGGTTGCTGAAAAAGCAGTCCGTAAGTTGAAAATGCTTGCATCTGACCACACCAGGCTGAAACTGACGACACAAGATAGGTTAAATTGTGGACTGGTACAGTATTACCAAAGCAACTGGAAATCGGCAATCAATGAATTGACATCTCTTTCCAAGAGTTCTGATGTAAAGATGAAAGGAAGGGCACTCTACTATATCGCACAAAGTTATAAAGGACGCAAGTGGTATAATACCGCGACAAAAAACTACAATTATGTAATCGCGCTTGGCAACAAAACTGAATATCTAACCCGTGCACATTATCAGGTGGCACAATGTTATAGACTAAAAGGCAGTCTCACAACTGCTGTTAACCGACTTGAGAGTTTTGTCAAAACATATCCATGGAGTGAACTTGTAGATAACGCATTATACGACATTGCACAGATCCATGAAAGACGAGAAAAGCCAGAATTAGCATTAAAAGCATATTCCCGACTTATTGATGTTGCACCCGGTAGTGATTTCGCAGATTGGGCAGCCTGGCGTATTGGATGGCAACGGTTCGATAGAAAACAGTATGAAGAAAGCTACAAGGCATTCAAGGGACTAAAAGAAAACTTCCCAGGAAACCGATATGCAATGGGCGCACACTTCTGGATGGCAAAAATACGCGAACGACAGAATAAACCTGAACTTGCTAAAGAAATATATGAAGAAGTCGCGAAGGCACGCTACTGGTATTATAGCGCAAGAGCAAAAGAAATTCTCAATATCAGAACTTCAGAATTAGAACCAAAAGCTATTCAGGATGCAAACCTACCTGAAAAAACAGCATGTCCCGAAAACCTACCGTTATTGATGAAACTAAGATTGTATGAAGACGCAGTTTATCAATTAACCCGTTACATTGAACAGAACAGAAACGCTGCAAAAGAATGCTACTTTGCTTTGGTGACATGCTATGAAAACATGGAAAAGTATGACAAAGCAAGGGAGGTTGCTGATAGTGCTTTGATGAGTCCATCCTTCCAGAATCAAGCAAGTGGGGACCTTGCGAAACTGAGAAAATTCCTATACCCTCTTCACTACCAACATCTGGTGGAAAAATATTCTGAAAAGTACAATGTCAATTCAGCACTCATATACGCCATGATATTAGAAGAGAGTAGATACCGTACAGACGCAATCAGTTGGGCAGGGGCAATCGGTCTCATGCAAATTATGCCTTCAACGGGTAGAGAACTTGCACGTCAACTTAATATACGACGTTTCCGCACATCAATGCTAAAAGACCCTGATGTCAATATACGCATGGGAACAAAATACATCGGCTATCTAAACTCAATCTTTGACGATAACGCAATGCTCGTTTCTGGTGCATACAATGGGGGGCCAGGACGCATGAGACGTTGGTTAGAATCCAAAAACATCAAAGACATTGATGAATTTGTTGAGAAAATTACAATCCGAGAAACACGGTTGCACATCAAAAAGGTGATAAACAGTTACGACAATTATGTTGAGATATATGGTCAACCCGAAGTGCCAGCAGTGAAATCCGCTTTGAATGTTCCAACCAAGCAACAGAAGAATCCTGTACTTGGACGATTGAGTGAATAGTCTGTGGAGAGCATGTAGGTGAGATATGTTTATAGATTTATCACGTTAGACCTACAAATTCGGGTTCATTACCTATTTTCATTATGACACGCCGATTCCAACTAACATCGTCCTGATCAGGAAAATCAGCGCGATAGTGTCCACCCCGGCTTTCTGTGCGAATAAGCGATGCGCGCGTAATCATCCAGGCAACATTCAGCATATTGACCGTTTCATTTAAGTGGATATCAGTAGATTGCCCATTCATAGAAGTTGTTGGCATAGAAGTTGATGGATTGAGTCCCATCTCTGTTGCGATTTCCGCTAAATCAGTCAACGCAAATTCCAAGCCTTCTTCATCTCGCTCAATTCCTACGTTTTCCCACAACGTATCGCGAATTACATCCTTGGCAGCTAACACCGTATCCTTAAATATCTCTGAATTGACATCATTTAGATGTATGTAATCACAACGGGGAATCTGGATTTTGGGTGGTAACGTGCTTTCCTGTGAAGTCGCATACATTGCGGCATTCTCACCAGCGCGTACACCGAAAACGAGGCATTCTAATAATGAATTACTTGCCAAACGGTTCGCGCCGTGAACACCTGTACAAGCAACTTCGCCGCAAGCAAACAGTCCATTAAGATTCGTCTCTGTTGCGGTATTCGTCCGAACCCCTCCCATCATAAAATGAGCACCAGGTCTCACAGGAATTAAATCAATACTAATATCTAAACCGTAATGTGTAGTTGTGTTAGAAATTGTCGGGAAACGTTCCTGAATAAATTCAGCAGATTTATGCGTTATATCCAGGTATACACATGGGAAATCCGTAAGTAGCATTTCGTTTTGAATGGCTCTGCTGACAATATCTCGCGGTGCAAGTTCCTCTTTCTCGTGGTATTTTTCCATGAATCGTTCACCGCGAATATTTATCAGGCGTCCCCCTTCACCGCGAACAGCTTCGGAAATAAGAAAACTTGGAGCACCATCCAGGTATAACGTTGTTGGATGAAACTGCACAAATTCCATGTCAATCATCTCACAACCTGCACGCCATGCAGCAGCGAAACCATCACCTGTTGCTACTTCTGGATTTGAAGTACACGGATATAACCGTCCGAGTCCTCCCGTTGCAAGTATTGTCGCCTTGGCATAGATGTTTACGAGTTGGTTTTCTACGATAGCGGTAATACCGTAACACGTGATACTGTTATTACCTGATTGTGCCGTGGAATCTGTCAGCATATCTATTGCAAAAGCATTAGATATCGTGCGTATCCGTTCAGTATTTAGAACACGTTGTATAAGGACATCCGTAGTTTCGCGTCCGGTAGCATCACCCTTATGGACAATTCTTCGACGACTGTGGGCTGCCTCTTGTGTAAAACGAGGTAACGTTCCTTCCCAATCAAAGTTGGCACCCCAATCTAATAACTCAGTCACACGGGGGATACCTTCTGCCACCATCGTTTCAACTGCATCAATATCGCACAACCCGCAACCTGCACTGCATGTGTCCTGCACATGAAGTTCAACGGTGTCGTCAATGTTCATAGCAACCGCAATACCGCCTTGGGCGTAAAGCGTGTTGCTTTCTTTGAGCGTCGTTTTCGTAATTAGTGTGACATCAGCATTTTCACTTGCTGCGAGTGCAGCACGAAGTCCAGCAGCTCCGCTTCCAATTATGAGAACATCTGTGTCCCAACGGGGATGCGCTTCAGATTCAAGCGCAGTAAAATGTGATTCTGTATTCATAGAAATACGGGTATGCCTTTCTACTTATGGACTCATTCCTGTGAAGGTGTAGGGGCAAAACTCTCGTCTACTGGCATCACCTTGCCAGTACCAGTTGCGATAATCGTATTGTCACTAAGTCTTACCGTCGCCTTTGCTTCTATCAATCGTCGTGAGGTCTTTATCCGTTCAGCTGACACATATAGCTTCACACCGGTCGGTGCGGGATTTCGGAAACGCACTTCAAGCTGAGCTGTAACCGCAGGACCATCATAAGTTCCAATACCTATATGCGTTATCGCTTCATCCAATAGGGTACTGATAATCCCTCCGTGAAGTATGTTTTTCCACCCTTGCATGTGTTTGGGTGGTGTGCATTCAATGCGAACTTCTGCACCCGCACGTTTTACTTCCGGATTAACTTGCAAGCCGTAAGGATTCTGCTTACCACAAACAAAACATCGATCGTTATTCTCTATTCCCATAATTGTCCCAATGTATATCTCATTAGTTTCTTACATCTATGATGAGGAAAGCATTGTCAGACTACGCGATAATTTATCCTCTTCAGCATTTAAACGCTCAAGAAGATCCTGTTTTTGTGCAATAACTTCTTTAGGTGCACGAACTTTAAAGTTGGGATTGTCTAAAGTTTTCTTTGCAGAAGCAATGTCTTTCAGAATCTGTTCATGTCTCTTTGTAAGACGCGCTTTTTCAGCATCAAAATCAATCACACCTGCCAACGGGACATAAATTACCATATTTCCAATGACTGCTTCTGCAGATGCAGCCGGCTTAACCATCGTTTCACCAATTTCGATTTTATCAACGCGTGTAAATGCAGGTAAAAAATGACCAAGATAGGTTTCAAGTTGACTCCTAACTTCTCTGTCAGGTGTCTGAATGATGACATCTATAGAAGCACCAATTGGCACATTCAACTCACCGCGGATACTTCTAATGTTATCAATCACCTGCATGAGAATTGACATAGTTGCTTCTGCAGTTGAATACTTTTCTTTCGGTTTAGGAAATGGGGCAACGGTAACAGATACAGCCTCGGCTAAATCTGTATCAGTACCATTGCGTGGAAGTTGTTGCCATATCTCTTCAGTAATGAATGGCATGATAGGATGCAGCAGTCTCATCATCTGCTCCAAGACCTCTGCTGCAACCCATAAAGCTTCAGGCTCATCTTTGGTAAGACGTTGTTTCGCTAATTCTACATACCAATCACAGAATTCATGCCAGAGAAAAGCATACGACGTTTGCGCTGCTTCATAAAATCGAAAACTCTCAAAAGCATCCGTTACCGCCTCAATAGTATGACTCAGACGACTCTGTATCCACTGCACCTCTAATAACTCTTGTCCGTTATCGGACATCTCACTCTCATCTGGCACAGGGAATTTCTCCAAATTCATGAGAATAAAACGAGCAGCATTCCACACCTTGTTAGCAAATCTTCTACCAGACTCAATATGAGATTCTGGTAATGGCACATAAGGAATCGGCGTACTAATGTTAGCAAGCGCAAATCGTAAAGCGTCTGTACCGTAGTTGGCGATTGTATCTAAAGGATCAATACTATTCCCTTTCGACTTACTCATTTTCTGACCTTTATCATCTGCAACAAGACCGTGTAAAAAGACCTTCCGGAATGGCACTTCATCCATACAACCTAACCCCAGCATAATCATTCTGGCTACCCAGAAAAACAGAATGTCCCATCCTGAAACCAGAACAGACGTGGGATAGAAGGTGTCCAACTCCTCGGTTTCTTGGGGCCACCCCAATGTTGAGAAGGGCCAAAGGCCAGAACTGAACCAAGTGTCTAATACATCCTCCTCCTGACGAAATGCCGTTACGCCACATTCACACTCCTCAGGCATTTCCATCGCAGCAGACACTTTACCACAGGCTTCACAGTACCATATAGGTAGTCGGTGTCCCCACCATCTCTGACGGGAGAGGGGCCACGGTTCAATGTTTTCCATCCAGTGAAGAAACCTTAACGTCTCTCGTTCCGGTATGAATTGAACTTCACCCTTTTTTGTCGCTTCAATGGCGCGGTCCGCAAGTGGACGCACATTCATAAACCATTGTAAAGAAACAGACGGTTCAACGACTGTATCACATCTATCATGATGTCCAACTGCATGTCGATGCGGAACTATTTTTACCAACCTATCCGACTTCTCCAAATCTTCAACGACCCTATCCCGACACTCCCACCGAGATAAACCAACATAATCCTCTCCTGCTTCATCGTTCATGTAACCATCGGATGTGAAGATTGTCAGCTGCTTAAGGTCATGTCGCAAACCGATTTCATAATCATTTGGATCGTGTGCTGGTGTCACTTTTAATGCACCTGTTCCAAATTCTGTGTCAACATAAGAGTCTGCAATAATAGGAATCTCTCTATCTGCAAGGGGAAGGAGAACTTTTTTTCCAATCAGGTGCTGGTAACGTTCATCATCTGGATGAACAGCAACCGCTGTATCACCCAGCATCGTTTCAGGACGGGTGGTGGCTATCTCAAGTACTATATCACTGTCAACAACAGGATAATGGATATGGTAGAAGTTTCCATCAATCTCAGTCTGTTCTACTTCAAGATTGCTAACCGCTGTATTACACTGAGGACACCAATTAACCATATACGTATCTTGATAAATCAACCCTTGATCAAAGAGCTTAACGAACGCTGTACGTACCGCTTCTGATAAACCTTCATCAAGTGTAAAACGTTGCCGTTCCCAATCGCAAGAACATCCAATCTGCTGAAGTTGTGAAATAATATAGTCAGCAGACTCATCCTTCCATTCCCACATGCGTTCAATGAATCTCTCTCGTCCCAGTTCATTGCGGCTTGTACCTTCATCCGCAAGTTTCTTTTCCATTATCAGTTCAGTAACAATACCTGCATGATCAGTACCCGGCATCCACAAGACGTTATAACCCTCCATGCGTCTCCATCTGATTAGGCAATCTTGAAGCGTGTTATCAAGTGCATGACCAACATGCAGACTACCCGTGATGTTTGGTGGAGGAATGACTATCGCATAAGGTGGTTTATCGGAAGTGGAATCAGCATGAAAAAAACCGTGATTTTGCCAGAATTTATACCATTTGTCTTCAATAGGCTTAGGTTCATAAACCTTTGGAAGATTTGACATATACTTACCTAAAAGAAATCAATTGTCCAACTAAACAGAGTTGTTATGTAAAAGATGGTTCTACCCAGCCATACGCTCCATCGTCGGATTGATAGAGTAGATTAACCTGCCGCGTATCTGAATTCAAGAACATCAATAATGTCTCGCCAGAGGTATGTAATTCTGCAACAGCTTCATTCACCGTAAGTGGTTTCGCAGCAAACTTATCAGATGCAGGCACTATCTCTGGTGGATCAGCAATGTCAACATCTAAAGTCATTTCCGAAGTTGCGGGATTTAGTTTTTCCACTACCTCACGATGTGGAACATTTTGTCGCCGATCTTTGACTCTCTCTTTGTGTTTGCGGATCTGACTTATCACCTTATCAAAAGCACCATCTAAGGCAGATATGATCTCGTGTGTCTTATGTTTGGCATAGAACGACACACGGGGTGCCAATACTTTCGCCTCTGCTTCAAAACGATTCTTCTCTGACCTTAGGATAACATTGAACTCTTGCATCTCACCAAAACGAGGTTCAATTTTCTGTGCTCGTTTCAATATATAATTGTGGATATCCTCAGTTATTGTCACGTTATGTCCTGAGTAGGTTATATTCATGATGTCTCCTCCGCTTAGTAATATAATAAAAAATTATAATTCCAGATTAACGCTATTCATAGAAAAAGATGCAGTTATCTAATAACACCTGACTCCGAAGCAAAATGACAGAAACAACTATACATTCTTTCTTTGCCGAGAAGCAAGAATACCAAGTTCTTCACGATATTTTTGCACCGTCCGACGTGCTACCTTTATTCCCTGCTCCTTTAGTGAATTACTTATCGCTTGATCACTTAACGGTTTGGCTGAATCTTCTTTACTAATCAACTCTTGGATAATTGCTTTCACCTGTTTTGCTGACACAGATTTGCCATGTGTTGTAGCTAATTGATTGCTAAAAAAGAACTTCAAAGGATAAGTACCTTGCGGCGTCTCTACATATTTGCTACTCGTGACACGACTCACCGTCGATTCATGAACACCTGCCATATCTGCCACTGTCTTCAACGTGAGGGGTTTAATCGCATTGGCACCATCTGTCAAGAAGTCAGACTGAATCTCAAATATCGCCTCGGTAACACGTTCAATCGTACGTCCTCGTTGTGTAATACTGCTTAGAAGATCAGCAGCATCACTGTATTTCTGTTCAATCCATTTCTTTGTTTCCGGTTCTAAAGTCTGGTTATCGTTTCGCATCAGATTAACATAGTACGGATTTATTCGCAAACGTGGCACATAGTCATCCAATGGAAATACACGATACTCACCATCTATCTCTTTGATCTGCACATCCGGGATAATACCTTGCACTGAGCCATGATGCTTCGCTAAATCTTTGACAGCAGGATCAGTGAAATATCGTCCTGGATACGGTGATAATGTGCTGATCCATCGGGATGCCTCCTGAATCTTGCTTCTTTCTACATCAAGTGATCGCGATATGTTGGTAATTTTATTATTCAACAAATCATCCAAATGTTCTTCCACAATGCATTTTGCTAAATCTAAAGGCTCCTCGCTACGACTTTTATCCTGACCATTAGAATTAAATGAATGTAACCTATGATGGTCTATCTGAAGACTTAACGTTTCTTTGATATCACGATAAGCAACTCCCACGGGTTCAAATGTATTTTGGATCGTCTGAAGTACATCCTCCACATCAGACACCGAACAACCTACTTCACAAGCTATGTCTTCTAAAGTCAGTTCATACACTGTAAGTGCATCGTCTTCCTTTACAACCGTATACGTCTTCAGTTCCTCTGTGTCATTTAGTATCCAATTATCTGGACTATTTCTACTGTCTACACCTGACGATGATACATCCCTATTCATAATTTTAAATCTCTGTTCATCATCATCCTCTTCCGAGTGTTTGGCATTATCATTACTATATTGCAGTTGCTTAGCCAGCAGTACTTCTAATTCTGTGGATATAACACCATTCTCAAAATCCTGACAGAATTCAATTGGCAGTGAAAACAGTTTCATGACAAGCTGACCATCATCATTTAAATTTCCAATAATCAACTCTCCTATTTCGCGTTGTCTATCGGTGAAAGGTGAATACTGAAGTTGCTGATAGAGAAATTCCTGTAGTGAAATTGCTTCAGCAACATCGGGTTCAGGGGTATCTGGATCAATTGCATTATTATTACCCGTTGCGACTGGTGTTCGTAGGTCATCAAACACAGAATGCCAATCAATATCAACTTCTGTATCTCTCTTATCTATATTAATTTCAGGCGTATTCAATTTTGGGGATGGGTCGTATTCTTCTTTATTCAGAGCAGTTTCATGTTCTTCCTCAATTTCCAAAAATGGATTCTGCTGCATCTCTTGCTCAACAAATTGAGACAGCTCATATTGGGGTAACATCAACACCTTTATCGCTTGCTGCAACTTAGGAGTCATCACGATTCTTTGTTGCTGAGTCTGATGCTGAGTAAGTTTCGGCGTCATTTTCATTGCGGTGCACTCCATTTTGAGAATACGATTACACTTTCTTATGAATATCAAAAAAGTTCATTTAGAGTGATACTGACTAATGACAGACTACGAGACAAAATTCTGTTTGGTATACTGGAAGTTATGTCCAAAATAGAGTTCTCTTGCCACTTCGCTTTCTAAGAGTTCCTCAGGTGTACCTGATAGCGTAATCTTTCCATCCGCAATCAGATAAGCTCTATTAACAATATTAAGGGTTTCTACTGCATTATGATCAGTAATCAGAATACCCAGATTTCTGTTCCGCAAATGAAGTATCAGTTGTTTTATGTCAGCAACAGCAATCGGATCAATACCCGACAGCGGTTCGTCTAAAAGTATAAATTCCGGTTGTGCAGCCAATGCCCGTGCAATTTCCGCGCGTCGACATTCACCCCCCGAAAGGGTATACGCCTTACGATGTAATAGGTTAGAAATACCGAGTTCATCTGTGAATTCTTCGATCCGCGCCTCTCGTTCATTCTTCGGCATACCTCTCGCCTCCAGAATCGCTTCAATGTTCTGCTTCACAGTTAACTTACGAAAAATTGAAGTTTCCTGTGACAGATAACCGATACCGAGTCTGGCGCGTTTATACATCGGCAGAAAAGTTATATCACTATCTCCATAAGTAATCCGACCCGAATTTGGACGAATTAGTCCGACCATCATGTAGAATGTCGTTGATTTCCCCGCACCATTGGGACCTAATAGACCAACTATTTCACCTTGCTCCACAGAGACACTGACTTCATTAACAACGATTGGACCCCGCCGAGTATATCTTTTGACAAGATTATGCGCTTGAAACTCTGTTGACACGTTACTTTACCCTATATTCTCAATTAACGTAAAAAACCGTATACTGTGAAATGTCCCATGTAAATAGCATCCTACTTAACCCAACTATTTTTCCTCATCACTCTCATCTTCATCTTCTTTATCACTTCCCTCTTCGTCTTCCTCATCACTTTCCTCTTTATCATCATTTTCACTTTCCTCCTTGTTTCCATCTTCCTCTTTATCTTCCTCTTCACTTCCATCATCCTTTTCGCTTCCGTTTTCCTCCTCACTTCCATCCTTCCCTGCATCATCCCCTTCGCTCGGATCATCCTTTTCACTTCCATCATCCTTTTCGCTTCCGTTTTCCTCCTCACTTCCATTTTTCTCTACACTTCCATCCTTCCCTGCATCATCCTTTTCACTTCCGTCTCCCTCCTGACTTCCATCATCCTCCTCACTTTCTTCCTCTGGTATCGTTTGTGTAATCGTCACTTTGAATTTGACATCTCCGACTCCGGTCTGCTTACCAGTTGTTCTATTGAAGGTGAAGAGTTTAGTCTCAAGTCTATCATTATTCTGCAAGACTTCAACATTATCTTTAAGTGTAATGATGTTCGTAAGATTATCCATGACAGCGTGGTCGCAAGTAGCGAATATTTTATCGTCTCGTATCTCAACATTTCCGACTGCTATTATCTCTTTTGTCTCACCTGTATCAACATCGGTCTTAATCGTAATTCTGTCTGCGTTAAGAAACCCAATAATGTCACCTTTTTCGTTATGCCGCAAAGTTTTGGCTTTACCGATCAGAATCGTAGTGCCAGTTTTCTGATCCCGTTCCATTTCATCTGAAGTACCTGTAATCACTTCCTTTTTAATATTTGTGGGTGTCTCTTCAGTATCTGTCTTGGTTTCTTCCTTCTCAGATGTCTTCTTGTCATCTTCAGTGTTATTGGGTTCTACCTTCTTTTCTTCTACCTGTTCTACGACTGCTTCATCTGTGTTTTCAGTGTTAGTTTCTTCATCAGCAATTGCTGGAATCAGGATCAGACACATTAGGATCGCTATGAAAGCGAAACAATTTCTCACGGTGTGCAAAAGATCACAGGATGGGTTGTTATTGCCTTTCATTATCTTGCCATTCATCATCTTCATTTATTTCCTCATCTTTAGGATATAGTGTAAATCTATTATTTGACATCTTAACAGTTTCAAGGTCCGGATTTGCTACCATCTCAGTACCATACCATGTAGAATCTCCACGAACTATCTCAACTTCAACAGGTGAATAGAGGGTCCCATCTTTGTTCCGCCACTGGAGTTCATCTGTGAACAATTGACCTTTTTCATTCATACCAACAACATCGTCGTATAGAAACAGGTCATTTTTGTTCTTACCTGATGGATAGTACTTTCCAGTCTTCGCGGTAATCTTCAATGAGATTTTACCGTCTTCATAGATTTCAACTATCGGATTCTGGACTATCATCTCGTTATTGGCAGGTCTGGAATTATGGCTGACCAGTTTTGACGAATCACCAACAAGTGTCCACTTCAATATGCCAGCTTCTCTATGCTGTGTTGAAAAAGAATCCAATTGCTGGACAGGTAACGTCTCTGTCGGTTCACTAACGTCCTCTTCACGTTCACATCCAATAATGTATATAGGAAAGAAACAGTACAGACCTATAAAAAAGATGCAATTAAGAAATAACGACCTCTCCAAAAATCCGTTTACGAGACTACGGTTGGGTTTTCCAACGTCTGTGCATCCAGATCCACTGTTCAGGATACTTCCGTACATATTCTTCAATAATGCTGGTAAATTTCTGTGTATTAACAACCAATTCTTGCTCTTTATCATCACACTGTTCTAAAGTTAAAGGTGGTTCAATTTTGACCAGATGTGTGTTATCAGGTTGACGCACAATAAAGGTCGGTATGATCGGTGCACCCGTTCTATGCGAAAATGCAACTGGACTATATGGCGTATATGCAGGTTGTCCAAAAAAGTCAACAAACACACCGTTTACAGTCGTATCAACATCAGCAACAATACCGAGACATCCATTACGTCTTAGACAACGCAGCGCATCTCTTATACCAGTATCCCTATCAATCGTGTCATATCCAGCCTTCTGTCTATATCTGACAACCAACGAATTCAGACTACGTGAACGCAATTCACGAACGATAGGGGTTACGGGTGCAACAAGTGCGGATATACTCGCAGCGAGAAGTTCCCAATTACCAAAATGACCCGTAATAAGTATGACACCATTACCTTCTGCTATCGCGTTCTCAACATGCTGAACCCCTTCAATTTTTACATATTTTCGTATCTTCTCCACTTCCAACCTTGGAAACTGCATAAATTCTACGACAGTTTTACCTAAATTCTCAAAACACTTCTTCGCAATTACTTTAATCTCATGGTCATCTGAAAAATCTATACTCTGATGGATATGCTTACAAGCCAAGTTTCTCTGCTCTTTGGCAAACCAATAAACAAATACACCTAACCAACCACCAAGAATCAATGCAGCCGATCTTGGTAGTAGAGACACACAAAACCCTATCAGTTTGGCGGTAATTCCATAACACCAATCTTTCATTAGGAATATAGTATACCAAATTTACGGCAGATTTACAAACAAAAATGAATCACATGCACACCTGAATTATACAGAATTATCATATTACTTTGTTGTTTAATGAATGAAATTCTTTGATATTTCTGTTTTCATACTTTTTCTACAGTAGTCTATTCAGTTGTCACAAGATCAACAGTGCTTGATTTTTCATCCTTTCTTCAGTTATAGTAAAATATATGTGAACATATAGCCACGCGCAAAGAAATCAGTACAGAATCATCAAAACATCGGTAACAGAACAGATATACTATGTTGAAAACTGAAAGTATTAACAAACAGATCTTTAGACTCTCAATCCCCAACATTATAAGCAATTTCTCTGTGCCACTCTTAGGTGCAGTTGATACAGCATTGATGGGACGTTTAGATAACAAACTTTATCTCGGTGCCCTTGGAATCGGTAGTATTCTGTTCAGTTTTATCTATTGGGGTTTCGGTTTCATTCGAATGGCATCAACTGGACTAACCGCACAAGCCTATGGAGAAGACAATCCTAAAGAATGTGGTCTATTACTACAGCGGAGTATTGGTATCGGTATAATCTGTAGTCTTCTATTGGTGGTCCTGCAATGGTTTCTTGCGGATGTGAGTTTTATACTAATGACCGCAAGTCCGGAAGTTGAAAAGCTGACACGAACCTATTTTCACATACGCATCTATGCTGCGCCAGCGGCACTCTGTTTACATGCATTTCACGGTGTTTTTTTGGGTTTACAGAACGCAAAATATCCAATGGTATTGACAGTGTCTGTAAACATTGTTAACATCGTCCTGAATATTGTGTTTGTGATTTTCCTTGGAATGAAAATAGAAGGCGTAGCCTATGCAACTGTTGTTGCACAATATGTAGGTCTAATTCTGGCTGGAATCATGTTTGCTTTTCGTTATAGACACCTTATAACCACATGGAACTTATCTATAATCCTTGAACCTTCCCAACTGAGACGTTTGCTAAGTATCAGTAGTGATATTTTCATACGCACACTCTGTCTCATATTTAGTCAAGCATACTTCATGGCAAGATCGGCTGCTTTAGGGGATACAGTTTTAGCGATTAACACAATTCTCTTACAATATATCTATCTACTCGCTTACGCAATTGATGGGTTTGCATTTGCAGCAGAGAGTATGATAGGAAAGTATAAGGGGTCTAAGGATATGTTAAACTTGAAACGAACTACACAACTAATATTCTTGTGGTCGTTCTTATTTGGTGGGACGTTCATGTTAGTCTTCATAGTGTATAGTAGAGAATTACTCACTGTTTTCACAGATAAAGAATTACTGATAGAACAAGCTGCACCTTATCTGATATGGATCGTAATAGCACCTATCGTGAATGTCGCAGCGTATATTTGGGATGGGATATTTCTCGGAGCAACCGCTTCAAAACCTTTACGGGATTCGATGATCCTAACGATGGTCGTGTTTTTGATAGCAGCACATCTACTTGCACCGTATGGTAATCATGGTCTCTGGGGAGCACTAACCGTATTTCTTGTCAGTCGAGGAGTAGCATTGACGATTCTATCAAGAAAACACCTTTTCAAATCAAGTCAAAACGTTTGACAAAAAGTCTGCATGTATGTAAAATTATAAAAATGATCCGAAAGATCAATATAAGAAACAGAACGACTTATTCATAAAAGTAATGTCTTAAGGAGTTTATATGTCAACAGATACACGAATCGTTTTTGTCGCTGGAAGAGCAAGTCATGGGAGTGGTTCCCATGAACATCCAGCTGGGTGTTCATTTTTAGCAGACCGACTAAACGATGCAGTTGAGAACATGGAAGCAGTTGTTTATCAGGGTTGGCCCTCAGAACCATCCGCTTTTGATAATACAGATGCAATTATCGTCTACTCAGACGGCGGTGGGGGACATCCGAGTATCCCGCACCTACAACAGGTTTCGCAATTGGCCGCTAAGGGAATCGGAATTGCAATGCTGCATTACGCAGTTGAAGTGCCGAAAGGTGAAGCAGGAGACGGTTTTTTGGATTGGATCGGCGGCTATTTTGAAACACACCTATCGGTCAACCCGCATTGGACTGCTGACTTCACCGCATTTCCAGATCATCCGACAACCCAAGGTCTAACACCTTTTGCACTGGAAGACGAATGGTACTACCACATGCGGTTTCGTGAGAATATGCAGGGTGTTACACCGGTATTAAGCGCAATCGCACCAGAGTCTACACTCACAAGACCTGACGGGCCTCACAGTGGAAATCCACATGTCCGTGCATCTGTGGCAAAAGGCGAACCACAACATCTGGGTTGGTGTGTAGAACGAGAAGATGGAGGGCGCGGATTCGGATTCACAGGTGGACACTACCACAAAAACTGGGGACACGACAACCTAAGGAAATTCATTCTGAACGCTATCGCATGGACAGCAAAAGTTGAAATACCTGAGGACGGTATATCTACCCCTACACCAACAGAGGATGAACTAAACTCATACCTGTAATGGTATTATACCATCTCTAATTGATAATACTTCTTTATTTTTATTGTAGCACAATCTGTTAGATTGTGCCGTTCTCCGTTCCAAATTCAAAAAGTTGGTAATAATGGAGAATCTAATAGAAATGGTATTACATATCAAGATCTAACTCAGGAGGAAAAATGGATCAGGAACATCTGGATTATCTGTTTGACCTGCGGGGTTATCTGATTTTAGAGAACGCTATCTCTGAAGATGACCTCGCTAAGATAAACGAATGGATAGATACCCATTGGGAATATGTGGAACAACCTTGGGAACCGAATGATGAAAACAGACGTATTCCGCGATGGATAGGTAATATTGAAACCCATACCTACAATGTTGAGAATGGCGTAAATTTCCAAAACATCATTGAGGGTGGGGAGGTATTTCGCAAACTCATTGACTATCCAGCATGGATAAATATGATTCGCAAGTATGTTCATGAGGTTAACGGATTGTCTATTCACGAGAATTTCTTGAATGTGCGTGGACCAGGTGGGTTCATCCATATCCACTGTGGTGGACATGTTCCGCTCAGTTATCTAACGTTCCGTCAGATCAACACAGGTGAATGGCTGGTAGGACAGATAAATGTCTTAATGGCATTGAACGATATTGGACCCGGTGACGGTGCTCCTGTGCTAATCCCTGGTAGCCATAAATGTTCTGAAATACACCCACGTTTGAAGCATGACGGTAAGGGAATCGTATACGATGGGTATACTGGAAAACCTGCAGGCTCGGCATTTGCAACACAAGAGGTACATCTGAAAGCCGGTGATGTCGTGATGTTCACGGATGCAATTACGCACGGTTCAGCGGAACGCACAAATCCCGGATATCGCAGGTCAATCGTCTATCGTTATTCACCGAAATATGTTAGAGAACGTTTTGACTATCCGTATTCAGACGCGTTATTAGAAAGTTTGACTCCTGATCAACGGAGAATTATACAGCCAAATGCACCACGACGACCACCACAGGTTGCATAGTCCGCGAATCGAGTCATTACATAGAGAGGGAGGGTTAATGATGCAAAGAATGGACTTACAAAAACAAGCGACTATGTTAATCGAACAACTCTCTACTGAAAAACTTGAAGAGGTAGTTCATTATCTTGCTGCTCTTCGAGGTAAAGACACGCGAAATGCATCACCTTTACCTGATGGAGAGATTCCACAAAAGGGACTTGGAACATTAATCCACAAGCTTTTCAAACGTTTCGGTGGTGTAGAACTTAACATCCCCCCACGGGAATCAATGCGAGAATCCCCTCGCTTTTAGAAAAATATGAAAACCCCATATAAAACGCTCTGGGGCGGACGTTTTAGCACAAATCTGTCCACAGAGACAATCGCTTTCACACACTCCATAGATGCTGACACTCGACTCATCGGATACGATATCTGGGGCAGCCAAGTTCACGCAATTATGCTTGAACACCAAGAGATAATCTCAAAGACCGACTTACGCGTTATCTTACACTGGCTCTGTAAAGCTGAAGAAGATTATCAGAATGGCAACTTCACACTTGATCCGAATAAAGAAGATGTACACATGAACGTTGAGTCTTACCTGATTGAAAACGCCGGAAGCGAATTCGGGGGGAAACTCCATACCGCACGTTCACGAAACGATCAGGTTCTCGTTGACGCGCATTTATACATAAGAGATGAGATACGCAATATCCAACAAGGCCTATCAACACTATCGGAAACATTCCTCAACATAGCAAAAGAACATCCTAATACTGTGATGCCTGGATACACGCATACACAGCACGCTCAACCGATTAGTCTCGGTTTCTGGGCAACTGCTTATGTGAGTATGTTTCTCAGAGATCAGAAGAGATTACAAGCTGCTTATACCCTTGCAAATATGAATCCACTCGGTGCATGCGCTCTGGCAGGAACAACTTTCCCAATTGATCGAAATCTAACTGCCAAATTACTCGGTTTTGACAGCATACATGAACATGCACTTGATGTTATTAGCAGTCGCGATTTCATCGCTGAAACGCTTTTTGCGTTATCTCTCCTGATGGCAAATCTTTCCCGATTGAGCGAAGAAATCATATATTGGACAACCTATGAATTTGGGATAGCTGCACTGGATGACGCATATAGTTCCGGAAGTTCTATTATGCCACAAAAAAAGAATGCAGATATTGCTGAACTTACACGGGGACGGACAGGTCGTGTCTACGGCGCACTCTTTGATCTGTTGACAAACCTTAAAGGACTACCTTTAGGATACAACCGAGATTTTCAGGAAGATAAGCCACCGCTGTGGGAAGCATGTGATATTGTAAATGACTGTCTCAATGTTTTACCGCAACTTCTACGAACTACAAAATTCAATAAAGAACGTATGTTAGAATTAACAAATGCAAACTTTGCTACGGCAACAGAGTTGGCGAATTATCTTGTGAAAGAACATCAACGCAGTTTCCGTGACAGTCATGAAATCGTTGGATGGCTTGTAGGTGAATTGATCAAACAAGAGAAGTCATTCTTAGATTGGGATTTAACGCACACGCTCCTAAAACAGAAAGACATTAACATCTCAATTCTGGAGTTACAACAGATTTTAGATGCAAGATGTGCACTTCAGAACAACAAGAGCCTTGGCGGAACATCGCCTGCTGAGGTAAATCGGATGATAGAGACTTTGGAAAGACAAATAAATGAAATTGCGACAACTATCAATAACTGTCAGATACAGATTGACAACGCACATAATGAAACGTTACGTATAATTAAAACAGTCTTAGATGAACCGAAACCAGATACGAATGGAGCATAAAGAGTTGAAAAACAGACTAATCGTTGCATTGGACACAGATGATGGAGGAGAAATTGATTGGATCACCGAAGACCTTAAGGATACAGTCTCGTGGGTTAAAATCGGATTTCAGGCAATTGCAACTTTAGGTACCGAGATATTCATAAGGATGCATGAAAGAAAGTTTCAGTGTTTCCTTGACTTAAAATTCCATGACATACCGAATACAGTCGCTCGTGATGTTGGCACCATGACAGAACACGGAGCAAGCATGATTAACATGCACGCTTCTGGTGGTATTGAAATGATGCAAGCAGCAAGAAAAAGGGCTAACGCCGCAGCGAAGAGTGCAAAGAAAAAAACACCAATACTACTCGGTGTAACCATTCTGACCAGTATGGATGAGGATAGGTTCCAATCTAACTTCGGTTCAGAGCGAAAGATCACTGACCAGGTCGTCTATCTAGCAGAACAGGCGAAAGAAGCAGGATTAGATGGCGTTGTTGCATCACCTTTGGAGATAGAACCGATACGGAAAGCTTGTGGAGATAAGTTTCTAATCGTCACACCAGGTATCCGTCCCACATGGTCAGATGTAGGAGATCAACGTCGTTTCACCACTCCTTCCGAAGCGATAAGCATGGGGGCAGATTACATCGTAGTTGGAAGACCCATTATTAAAGCCAATGACCCGTTAGAAGCAGCTGAAAGAATACTTGATGAAATGAAAGGAAAGTAATTATGAATATAGTTTGTATCTGTTTAGATACTTTTCGCGCAGACATAATTGGAGATGGTAAGAAATTTAGTCACGTACAAACCCCGAATTTGGATGCGTTTGCATCCGATAGTGTGCGATTTACAAACGCTTTCGGTGAAGGACAACCAACACTCCAGATTCGCAGAGGGAACTTTACAGGGATGCGGAGTTTTCCTTGGCGGTATAACTTCGACCGTCGTGGACATTGGCATCATGCACCAGGATGGCATAAAATTCCACCTGAACAGGACACTATCGCTGAAGTACTGTTGGAACGAGGTTACCTTACAGCGTTAATCGCAGACACTTACCACATGTTTAAGCCAACCATGAACTTCTCGCGCGGGTTCGCACATTTTGACTTTATTCGTGGACAAGAATCTGACAACTGGAACAGTGGAGATCCAAGACTGATTGAAGACCTATTACGTAAACATGTCCGAGAACCCATCAATTGGAAACGGCATGCCGGTTTAGTAAACTATCTGTTATCACAGCGGCACCGTCAGACTGAGGATGACTATAGTTGTGCACGCGTGTTTCGTGCCGCAGCAGATTGGCTTCAGGATAACCATACGGTCGGTCCATTTTTCTTATGGGTAGATAGTTTCGATCCACATGAACCGTGGGATCCGCCAAAATCTTACGCAGATATCTACATGCCGGATTATACTGGTAAAGACTTTATTATGGGGGGCAGTGCAAATGAAGGGGGTGGACCCACTGAAGAAGAACTCGACCGAATCGAAGCACTCTATCTTGGGGAAGTCACATTCGTTGATAAATGGGTCGGTGTCTTATTAGACAAGATTGAAGAACTCAACATCCGAGATGATACAATAGTGTTGGTCATGTCAGACCACGGCACACAACTGAGGGATCACGGCAGCTTCGGGAAAGGCGCAAACAAACTGCATCCGTTCAATACGCAGCTGAACCTAATGATACGTCATCCAGATGGACCGCATGACAAGGACATCTCTGCATTTGTGCAAAATCACGATCTGATGCCGACACTGCTGAACTTAATCGATATTCCTTGTAGTTGGACAGATGGTGAGGATATGTGGCAGTTGGTAACACAAGAAAAAGCATTCCTCCGAGAAAGGATCATCAATGGATGGGCAAGTTTTGCAACCGGCAATGCAGTTGGTCGCGTCAGCGTCCGTGATCATCATTGGAACTTCTGCACTTCCGTTGGATACAAAGACGAAAGAGGCGATCAACTTTTTGACGTTCGGAGTGATCCAGAAGAGAAGCAAAACATCGCAAGTGAACACCCAGATGTTGTTGCAGAACGGCGACAGGATGTGGAAGCACTGATTGGTCAACCCTTACCCGGACATTTCATTGAAGTGTGTGATCCCGGTAATGCACCCATGCGGCAATGGCTTCAGAAGAAACTTGCGGAGATGTAATAAATTGAACTAATGGAGATCGTTCTGATGAGATAGTGTTTTATTTATCATGCAACATTTTCTGAACCTTTTGCCAATCCCATAACATAATATCGCCATTCCAGCTATAAGTAACGAGTGTATTGTTTTCCGGTGATAACCTCAAAGAGCCAGTGTAATCCTGACTGAGTGTTAAAAACCGTTCAGAATCAATGCTGTAAACCTTCAGTCCATCGCGAGCTGCTATCAATAGCATCTTCCCATCTGGGGAAAATGCTAAATCTTCAATTATTGCCCGCTGCTGTTCTCTGATTTTTCGTATCAATGTTCCAGATTCTACATCCCAAAGAAAGAGTTGATAACTCCCGCTAGCAAGGATTCTGCTATTAGGTGAAAAAGCAAAACAATTCACACGCCAAGTATGTCCACTGAGTGTGAAAAGCGTGTTTCCTTTTTCTACATCCCATATACGAAACAGTTCGTCTCTACCACCGGAGGCAAGTCTCTTTCCATCTGGGGAGAACGCCAATGACCAGACTGCTTTCGTGTGTTCTTTTGATGTGAATTTGTGTGTAAGTGTGTTTGATTCATCATCTATTGTCCAGACATGTACTGCAAAATCTTCTCCACCCGCTGCCAGCATTTTCCCATCAGGTGAGAACGCAATTCTAGCGTTTAATCCACCTCTACGATATCCTGGTAAATCAAACGTGGTAATCAACTGTGGGGTGTCTAATGCAATATCCCACAAGAAACAATTACCAGATGATTGATGGGAGGCAAGTTTCTTACCGTCTGGCGAAATTACCATAGTACCCCAATGTATTTTTTCTGAGACAACAGATGACAAAATCTCTCCTGTATTCACGTCCCATCGTCTCTGTTGGTATGCACCCATAGGATTATACGGTTGATTAATGGTCAGAAGTGTTTCTCCTGCATCAGAAAGCACAACACCCTTTATCCCTTCAAGGTGGCCTTTACATTCGAAACGTTGATCCCCTGTCTTAGTATCCCATGCTACTATGGTTCCATCCTTACTGCCAGTGATTAACGTGTTCTCGTCCGGTGAAAATGCAGTTTTGTAGACATACTCTCTATGTTCATCTAAATACATTATATTTTTATAATCACCGATAGCATAAATGGCATTTTGGCTTTCATCTTCCGTTTTATGCCATAAGCGAACGCCATCATCATGTGAACTGACTATGAATTTCCCATTATGAGAGTATTCTAAAACGTTGGTTGACTTACCGTTCATCCAATACATGGATGTCTTTAGTTCGCCAGTTTCAGTATGCCAAGCACGGATTGAGTCATAACTATCCCCACTCAATAAAGTTTTGCTATCAGGTGAAAAAGATAGCGATTTTACTGAGAGAGTGTGATCATCTAAAGTATGAAGTAGTTTTCCTGTGATACCATCATAGAGTTTGATCGAATAGTCTTTCGTTTGCCAATCTGGGGTTGTAATGGCAAGGAAACGTCCATCTGGTGAGAGTGTAAACGGCCAGAACTCGCTCCAACTTTTGAAATCCAATTCAATGTTTGAAATTAGAGTTGGTGGATCGTCTGCCTTTATCTCCCATACACTTACCCGTCCAAAATACCCCGCGCAAATAAGTTTATTACCATCTTCAGAATAATATAGAGATGAAAGACCGATCGGTGCTCGGAACGTATGCGTGAATTCTCCAGTTGCTTTATCCCATAGCATGATAGCACCATGACCTGTAAATCCAGATGAACATGCAAGGGTATTACCATCAGGTGAAAAGGCAATTTTCCTGAAAGCGCGTCCAGGTTCTTTTATCAACTCAATTTCAGTACCTGTCTGGGCATCATAGATCCATATTCCAATATTTGTAGAGACAGCAAATTGCTTCCCATCAGGTGCGTAAGCAATATCGTTAATTCTACCTTTAGCAAGCCGGGTCGTTGCACCTTCAGGCAAGTGCCACTTTGTGTAGTCTTTTGCGTCAGGTTCTATTATAGATTGGTTTGCTAAGAAAACCACGGATGCAAGGAAAAATAACAACTTTTTCATATTCTCTCCTGCCTGTAGATGTTTCATTTTTTCATGATTATCTTCCATTATGTTTCAGGTTGTTTAAATTCCAAATGAACATTGTACCGTCAGCACTACCGGTAACCAGAGTTTTCTGATCAGGTGTAAAAGCGAAGTGTGTAACTGAAGAGGAGTGCGCATCACGGTTGTACCATATCCGTGATTTTGTTTCAACATCCCATAGTTCAATTGCCCCAGACTCGCCTCCTTTTGCGATAATACTCCCATCTGGTGAGAACTTCAAGGCAGCAATACTTCCCTTAGCGTCAATGAATTCTGCAATTTGCTGACCTGTTTCTACATCCCATAACATTATAGTACCGCGCCAGTCACCACTTATCAGCGTGCGTCCATCAGAAGAAAACGCTAATGCTCTGACAACCTGACCGATAGGTATTGCGTTGATAGGCAGTTTAGTATTTTGATTATTATCTTTATTAGAATGCGTATCCCAAAGTTGAATAACCTTATCTCCCTTAGCGATTGCTAATATTCTAAGATCTGGAGAGAATGCAATTTCTGATGGACTGATATAATCTGATCTATCTCCTGGCAAGAAGTAGAGCTGTTTACGATTGTGTATATCCCACACGATTGCTTCTCCTCTCATACTTACGCTCCCCAGGGTCTTGCCATCATTAGAAAATTGTAGACGGTGAAAAATGCTTCCATGTTGATGTCCTTTATGCGTTGCTACTATAGAGTTAGTCTCTGTGCTCCACAATTTTACAATCCCATCCACGTTTCCGCTTGCAATCATTTTTTCATCTTTAGATATTGCACATGCGAAAACATACCATGTTTGTTCAGTTGGGATTAACTTTTCAGTACCAGTGTCAACGTTGTAATATCGGAATACGCCATCACTTCCACAACTAAAGAACGTCTTGCCGTCTTTGAGGAATTCCAATGCTTTTACACGTTCTGTATGTCCTTGTATCATTACTTTCTGAATCTTGCTTTTTAAATCCCAGATTCTAATAGTTCCATCCCGGCTTCCACTTGCAAGTGTATTACTATCCGTAGTGATCGAAAATGAGTTAAAGGGTAATGTTTTATGTCCCGAGATGGATGTGTGAAATACTGGCTGCTTCTTCTCAGTATTCCAAAGTTGAATAACACCAGCAGCATTACCCGTTACTAGATATTCTCTGTCTGGAGTGAAAGCCATTTCAACAATAACACGAGGTTGATCTGGGAGAAAACCTAATTCAGTACCACTCTCTACGTCCCATAAACGGATTTTCAACCAAGCGGATGCCAGTGTCTTTCCATCCACTGAGAGTGCTAACGCCTGAGTTAGACTACTCCGTGGTGTCATCCCAAGGTCTTTATCAAAAGTGTGAATTGATTTCTTTTTTGTTACTTCCCATATTTTAACACTGTTGTCAATTCCAGCTGCAACGTAACGGGCATCTTGAGAAAAGACTAACGGAGAATTATATGGAAAGTAGGAAGTGTGCTGATCAGAATAGCCCAAAACTTGTTGACCAGTAGTCAGATTCCATGCAGTCAGTTGCATGTTTCTATGATTTCCTGCACAGAATAGTAAGGTTCCATCAGGAGAAAATGTCAAAGACCTTATACTACCCATTTCACCTGTCAAGGTTCTGTTTTTCTCACCTGTAGTGGTATCCCACAACTGAATTGGTCCGTTGTCACGTGAAATTCCGCATGCAAGCGTATTCCCATCCAGTGAAAAAGCGAGAGTGTTTGCCCAACGATTACCCATGTTACGTTCTTTCAATAAAACAATTTCATCACCTGTTTGGCTGTCATAGAGCCATACTCCAACTGAAGATGCAACCGCTAAAATAGTGTCGTCTGGTGAAAATTTAATGTCGGTGATTATTCCTTTGCCAATTCGTGCTTCGGCACTTTCAGGTAAACGCCACTGTATGTATTCCTGAGAGAAACCGCTTGACACAACAGTGCTTAACGATAACCATAATGTGATGTGAAAGAATAATTTGCTTTTCATGATCAAATTCCTTTTGAATGTATTAAGTCTTTGTCTTATGTTATGTTGCTTCACGAACTTCTCCTACTAACGCATTGATGCAATTTTCTCCCAATCCCACAACAGAATGGTGCCGTCTGCACCTCCCGTTGCAAGAGTTCTTCCATCATTGGAAAATGCAAGATCATTAATCTTATTCGTATGTCCGGTATGTGTAGATAGGAGTTCTCCTGTTCTGGCATCCCAAAGTTGGAATGTTCCACCATCATTTTCACTGACAAATTCTGTTATTGAACTTCCAGTAGCAGTTCTTAACTCACCGACTTCCAAACTAAGTTTTGTACCTCTACATGCACTTACTAAAATACTACTATCAGGTGAAAATGTGAATGTCATACTCCAGGTAATTCGGTCAGGGATGCATAAAGCGATCTGCTCCCCAGTTTTTGTATCCCACAAGTGAATTTCTTCTTCGTTACTGACGACAAGGGTCTTGCCATCAGGAGAGAAACGAAGTCCTGTTATTTGCTTTGTGCTATCTGAAGACGTTGGCATATCGTCGTAAAAAGTGAGATAACTGTTTCCAGTGATGACATCCCAAACACGAACTATTCTACGATTTTCTACACTTGCTAACGTATTTCCATCTGCTGAAAGTGTTCGTATCCAACCTTGTTTTTCAGTTAGAGAGAGTGTTTTCCACGGTTTACTTGTTTGTTTCAAGTCTGGAATTTTCCATACATGTATTTTCCCATCCATGTCATTTGTTGCGATGACTTTTCCATTAAAAGAAAATGTGAAGTTGGGATTTAGTTTATCCTTCGCGAATCCTTTTATAGAATACTGTCGTTTTTCTGATTTGATATTCAGAAAATCGATATCTCCATTCTCTTTTTCTACAATAACGGTTCTACAATCTGGTGAAATGGCTTCAGTTCTTATAAACTCTAATGCATCTGATGATAGTATCTTCTTCTTGGTGAGATCCCAGTCGTGTATATCTGTATCCCAGCCAATCCAAGGCGCGCGTGAATTGGCACTCATAAGTGTATCATCGGTATCAGCAAATGCTAATTGTTGCGTGATGCAAATATGTCCTGAAACACTAAATTGTTGATTCCCTGTTTTTACATCCCATGCGATTATGATACCATCTTCACTTGCTGTAACAAGTGTGTTTTCATCTGGAGAAAACGCTGAAGCAGTAATGGTACGTTCATGCCCTTTCAATGTTCTAATCAATGTAGCCTGTTCTTTGTTAGATGATATGTTCCACAGACTGATCTTTTCTTGGCACGATGCAAGTATTCTACTTTTCGGTGCGTATGCTAATGTAGTTCCTACCTCACTGACTTTGAATGTGTGAGAAACAGATTCTGCTGCAATATTCCAAAACTGTATTTGATTATCAACATCAGCAGTTACAATGGTGTTCCCGTCGGCTAATAGGATCATTGCCGTGATGTACGGGTCTTCACCAGGAATGTTCAATAATTGGTTCTTTGTCTTAGTATTCCACACCTGCATTCTAACGTTCTCTACAACTTTACCATATTGGGAATGATGTGGTATTTTTGTTGCAGCGATTATCTCACCATCAGTTGAGAATTCTAAGTATTTAACACTTTGAAATGTATCGTCAATGACCAATGGATCAGTTTCTGGATTCTCTAAATCATAGACTCTAAATTTATCATCCATACTATTCGTGACAAGTTTTGTACTGTCTCCCGAAAGAGCCACTTTCTCAACGAAGTCGTTTCCATCTGTTAGTCTGGATAGTTTTTCACCGGTATTCACATTCCATAAGTGGGTTTCGCCGTTGGCGGCAGCACTCATCAATGACTTCCCATCGGGAGTAAACACTGAAGACACTATATCTATTTCATTGCTCTTAAGCAGGTCAAGTTCTTTACCATTTTCTGCACTATAAATCCAAACACCGATGGTTGTACTCACAGCAAACTTTGTTCCATCTGGTGAGAACGTAATCTCGTTTATATTTCCTTTACCAAGACGTGCTATTGCCCCTTCAGGTAGACCCCATTTTGAATAGTCTTGAGCAATACAGATTGATATCAGTTGGTATCCGATTAACAACATTACTATTGCGCTAAAAATTAATGTCTTTTTCAACTTTTCGTCCTCTCTTTTAGATTTGTATCTATGTCTTACTTGCTGAAGTAATAGGTTAGTCTTTTTTCTTAGGTTTAGCGATGACTTTTCGCCAATCCCATAGTAGGATAGTACCATCACGACTTCCACTTGCCAGGATACTTCCATCTTGAGAGAATTCTAATGCTGATACTGCTAACCTATGTCCTTCAAGCTTAGGGGTTACATCTTTTTCACCTGGAATAGTATCTATTATACCATTTAAGACTGAAGATAACGTATACAATATAGGTACTTTGAAATCGTGTCTTATGTTCCAGAGTGAGATTGATCCATTCCATTGCCCGATTGCTAACGTCTTGTTATCAGGTGTAAAACGTAAAGACTCTACTCCTTCCTGATTCCTAAGGGTCGTAATTTGAGTGGCATCAACTGTGTCCCATAGACGGACTGTCCAATCATTGCTTGCAGTCGCGAGGATTGAATCATCAGGCGAGAACACGAACACCCTAACGTTGTTCTTGTGTTTTGCAGTTGCACGAATGGATTCGGTAGTGAGATCCCACAGTCGAATTTCTGTAATCCTTCTGTTAGGGTTCCAACAGGATGAAGCAAGGGTTTTACCATCTGTTGAAAACGATAATCTTTTTATAGGGTTAGTGTGCCCTTTAAGAGTGAATTGTGGTAAATTACTTACAGGATCCCTTGTGTTCCAAACTCTAATTTGAGCATCTTTCCCTCCACTTGCGACCAATTTTCCATTTGATGAGATGGCTATTTCCTTATACGGATCTTGAGTCGATTGTCCCTTCAAGATAGCGATATTCTCCATATCCTTTACATTCCATACATACAAGGAACCATCATTCCTATCATTGATGGAAATACTACCGTCAGGTGAGATAGCATCTTGACCTTTAATTGATTGAGTAGAGAGCAATTCACCCAGTCTAATGTCCCATTGTCTTATTCCCCAGTTTATCCAACCTGAATAACTGGTAAGTCTGTTTCCATGTACCTGATTTGCATTTGAGAACTTAAGCATTCTAATGGAACTCGTATGTTTTGTAAGACTAATACGTTTTTCACCAGTAGTTATATCCCAAGTATTAACCGTACCAATGTTACTCAATGTGAGCAGTGTGGTTTCGTCTGGAGAAAAAACCAATTTACCGATGTCGCTATTATCTTTATTGAGTATTAGATTGCGGTTTTCTTTCCCTTTTATTTGTGTCCATGGGGGATTTCTTTCAATGGTTTTCTTCCACAACCGCACACCATCCATATTTGCAGTAGCGAAGAAATTTCCTTTTGGTGAATAGGCTAATGTGATGAACCCACTATTAGTTGGTCGAATGTGTGGATCCCGCAATTCATCACTTTCCATTTCTGCAAATTTGACTCCTGAATGGGGTTGCCCGCCGCTTGCCAGAACTTTACTATCAGGAGAAAATTCCAATACTGTACCATACCTAACATTACTGGTTACGCCTTTCAAGCGTTTTCCAGTGTTTAAGTCCCACATTGTGAATTTATATGCTCTCTGTGAAAAATATACGGCAGCAAACAACTTGCCATTCGGTGATATGGCGACAGCATCAAATCGAACATTTCTTAGATTCACAGAACCGAGTCTTATCTCCTTTGTTCTTATGAGAGTCCTGTCCTCATCAAAAGTCCATGCCCGAATCAGTCCTTCTTTACCTATTCCGATTAACTTTCTTCCATTCAAAGTAAAGATATACCTTGTGATACCTTCTGTTTCTAGCAGACTAAGAAATGGTCTTGCAGTGTTTATGTCATATAGTTGAATCTTACCAGATGATGCTCTGACATAAGTATCTCCATCATGAGAGAGCGTTATAACACCGTTATCTCGGTTTTCAGTGTTTATGAACTTTATGTCCTCTCCTGATAATGCGTCATATATCCAGATGCCTATAGAAGTTACTACGATGATTTGTGAACCGTCTGGAGAATAGGCTATATTGCTAACTGTTCCTCTACCTAAACGCATGATAGCACCTTCAGGCAGATCCCATCTGGTGGTATAATCTTGAGCAATGCTATCATCTTTAACAATTACAAGAATGAATGTGATGAGAAGGATAAAAGATCTATGCGATCTTTTCATTGGATTACCTGAATATTCATTTAATCTTAATCTACGATAGTTTATCATAATCATTAATTGGATACAAGTTGTTTCAGGTTTGTAAAGTTATTGTAGAAACACACGTCAGTAATGAGTAATCAGTTTTCAGTAGTCAGACGGTAGGTGTGCATTCCATCATTCTCTGTCATAAAGTTTCTCGATTGTCTTTGGTTTTATCAATCTGTAGCACATTCATCCTTGATTGTGCTACACATCCCGTTATTCTGCGCGATAAAGTTCCGTTTTCAGTTTCTGTTTTATCAATCTGTAGCACAATCTGACAGAATGTGCTACAGATGCAATCAATATGAATGTTGTGCAGAGAAGGACAATCTGTAAAAAATATTTGATAATGATTCATGTTTTTAGTATAATACAAGGACATGCAAACAGAATCCAATTTTATCAATCTATGAAGGAAACAAATATGCAAAGAAGAAGGTCCCGAACAAAATACTGTATTGGTGAACTTATTGAACGTGAAGATTTCTCTGAAGATTTAGCTGCTTTCAAATTCAAGACGGACCAGCAGCTCCCCTTTATACCAGGACAATATGCCACGATAGGTTTTGAAGTAGACGAAAAAATAGTACAACGTCCCTATTCCATCGTCTCCTCACCGCACGAACCCTTTATGGAGGTATTTGTTGAATTGGTACCTGAAGGAGCAACGACACCCCTGTTCTGGGAGTTAAAACTTGGTGATACCGTCTTCATCAGAGACCGTCTTGTAGGAAAATTTGTTTTGGATACGGAAAGCGGCATGACACGTCATGTGATGGCTGGCACAGTCACAGGTGCTGCACCCTACATAAGCATTGCACGCACACAGAAAATTGAACAAGAACAGGGAAAACCGAGTCCACATAAGATACTCTGTATAGTCGGTGCCAGTCGTTCTTGGGAACTCGGATATTATATGGATGAACTCAATGAACTCGCTGCCCAAGAGGAATGGTTCGACTTTGTTCCAACGGTAAGCCGTCCGTGGGAAGATACAGAATGGCAGGGAGAAGCGGGACGCGCAGAAGATGTCATACGAAAATACGGTGATGAGATTGGATATGACCATACAAACGCAGTTGTCTATGCATGCGGACATCCACAGATGATTGAGAATGCAAAGGCGATCTGGGCACGCGCACGTTTCCCAGAAGAACATATCAAAGAGGAGAAATTCTTTGTGATTAAAGAGTAGTTGCTATTAATACCGTTTCCGATTCAAAATCCAATTATTGTGGTAAAAACTCTTAGTTTGTGCCGTTCTGCGATTCATTCCTAACACCTTTTCTGTAGCATAAACTTTTAGTTTGTGCCGTTCATCATTTTTGTAGCATAAACTTTTAGTTTGTGCCGTTGAATAAGAGTAGAATTGATAGAAAGTGTATTACTTTATAGTATTAAGCAAAGTCTTTAGATAATTTGATGCAATAGCAATATTGAGATTCTGAGATCGGTTAATCTTCAGTTTTGGATCCTGAGAAGTAATATCCGCTACAACTATACCGATGACTTCTCCATCTGTGTTTAGGACAGGTCCACCGCTGCTGCCAGGCGAAATAGGAGCAGTAATTTGAATCCAGGTGTTTGGATTCCTCACACGAATACCGCTGATTATACCATCGGAAACAGTACCTTCAAGAAATCCTCTTGGATTCCCTACTGCATAGATGCTTTCCCCAATTTGAACTTTATCACTATCAGCAAGCTTAAGCGTTGGTGTCGTAACATCGGGAACTGTTAATATAGCCAGATCATGTGATTTATCCGATGCCACTATGCTTTTAACTAAATATGATTTTTCTTTTTCTACTACTCGAGCGTATATCTTTGTTGCACCATCAATTACATGATAGTTTGTTGCAATTTTACCGTTACTGACAAAGAATCCGCTTCCTGACCTCACCACATCACCTTCGGCATTGAGTGTCCACAAAATAACAGTTGAAGTCCTCGCCTTCTGAGCGATCTCTTGCGCGGTTAACGCCTTCTTATTATTGTCAACTCTTCTTTTTACCTGCTGGCGTACATTCTGGTTAGGTGGAACATCAACCTGTTTCTCCGAACTCCTGTGAATTTCATTCATTCCCCAAAGAAGAATAGTACCGTTCTCACTCCCACTCACCAATGAAGTGCCATCCTGTGAAAATATGAGAGAAGTGATCTTACTTCGGTGAGGTGTTTGAAATTCCCTCGCTTTCCTTTTACCTGTTTCAGGATTGAAAAACTGGATTTTCCCATTTCTATCACCTACCACAAGAAGTTTGTTAATGGGAGAATATGTTAGTGCAGTTACTGCTCCAAATGATACAACAAAACCATCTCCTATCTCACTACCTGATAGTCCATTCCAATGACGAATAGTTCCATTTTCTTCTCCGCTGAAAAGGCGTGTGCTATCTGCAACAAAAGTGAGAGAAGTGATAGTACTCTGGGGTCCTCTGAGTATTCCTAAACTTCTATTGGAATTAAGGTCAATCAAATGTATTCTACCATCTACACCTCCACTCGCAAGTGTAGATCCTTCTGGTGCGATTGCGAGTGCAGTAATACCATGATCATTTCCTGACAAAATCGTCATGAGACTGTCTTGATCAAAACCGTTGTTACCTTCAAGAATCTTGATTACATCTGATAAGAATATTGTACCGTCCTGATGCCCCCGCTTGCGACTTTTTTTCCATCTTTTGAAAAAATTGCAGTTTGTGCTAAACCTATATGGTCGTGTAGGAGTGAAAGTGTCCTACTTGTTCCTGCATCCCAAATACGGAGTTTTGCGTCTAAACCAGCTCCACATGCACGGATACGGTTGTCTTCGGTGTACACCAACGATTTTATGCCACCTGTATGACCAACAATTTCATATCTTTTCCTTGCACCGACTGTATCCCAGAACAGGATCTTTCCATCTGGACTTCCACTGACCAATGATCTCCCATCAGGTGAATAATCAATTGTCGTAACAATGTCTTGATGTCCTGTTAGTGGATTAACTTCTTCAGCTGCCAATCTGTCCCATATCCTAATCTGTTTGTCCGAAGTACCTGTAGCAACAGTATTTCCATCAGGTGAAAACTTCAGGACATAAAGCCTTGAATTCCACTGTTCAGTTGTTTTCAGTGTTATTTCATTACCTATTAAATCCCATATTTTGAAGGAACCATCACGACTTGCACTTGCTAATTCTGTTCTGTCTGCAGAAAAACCTACCGTCATCACAGCATCATTATGCGCGCTTAGAGACTCGTATAATCTCTCGCCTCTACCAGCATCCCATACTTGAAGAACCCCATCCGTACTACCGCCAGAAATTAACTGGCTATCTTGAGATATATCAACTGATATAACGGGGGCATTATAGGGTAATATAGCAAGAAGTTTTTCTCTATCACTTTCACCGTAGGGATTCCAAAGCCGAATCGTTTGATCATCACTCGCACTTGCAAGCATTTTCCCGTCATGTGAAAACATAATAGCATTGATCCTTTTAGAATGTCCCCTTAATGCTGGAATCGGTCTCGTCTGATCTTTGATTGTAGGATTCCATAACCTGATGGTAAAGTCCTCGTGTGCTACAGCAAGCATAGAGTCAAAAGGAGCATAGGAAAGAGTCTCTGCACCTGAAATCAAACTATCCTCAAGTAAATTATCTCCATCACCAGTTAAACTATCATAAATCCAGACTCCTATTGTAGTTGCAACTGCAAACTTTTTGCCATCAGGTGAGAATTCGACGTCACGAATCCAACCCTTCCCAAAACGATCCTTTGCGCCATCCGGCAAAAGTTCATGTCCAACCATCTGTGCATCCGAATTCTTAATAATCAGACACATTGTTAGCAAAATCACATTCAATACTATGAATAGTTTTCTCATATTCTTCAGTTCCTTCTACTTCTTTATCTTGGTATTTCTTTCGCTGTTTCTTTCCTTGAAAGCACAACCGAATAGTGAATACACATTACCTAAAATTCATAACTAAAATCGATAATTTCGCAACACCTAATCTTGTAATGACTCAATCAGTATCCTGGCATTTTCATAATTTGGATCTATCCTTAAGGCGTTTTCAGCAGCATCCTTTGCATCTGCTAATCTGTTTAGTTTACGGTAGGCAAGACCAAGATTAAAATATGCTTCTTTGAAATCGTCTTTGATCGCAACCGCATCTTTCAGTAGGTTAACTGCCATTGTATAATTTTTCTTCCGAATATAAATCACTCCTAAGTTACAGTATGCTTTATGAAAATCGGGATCAAGATATAGACATTTTTCAAATTCAACAATTGCCTTATCATATTGGTTGATATCAAGAAACGACAGAGCTTGCTCATAGTGTTTAGCGATCTCATCTTCTTTACGACTTACATTGGTATTAGTTTCTGGTGTTGGATGTGGATTGATCTTATTGATCGTAGTTTCTCTTAAGTCTTGAAGTCGTGTCAACCATACTTGGTTTGAGTAATTTACAAGTATATCGGATCTGTTGTTTGCATCATCCACTGTTCTTAGGACCAACTGATATTTTGATCTGTCCCTGTTTAGAGCATCTCCCAGCCTACTATAAGTTGAGGCAAGATAGAAATACACTTTAATAAATTCTGGTCTATCATTGTAATCGTTGAGAAGTCTAGCAAAAAGTCCTGCAGCTTTATTCAATAATGTCACATCCGCATTTGTCGCTTTGTAATAACTGAAACCGCCCCAATATAAAGCATATAATATATCATCTGCTGGAATATTGCTATTTGAAAGCGTCTCATATAATTGTGCCGCTTCTGCAAATTTGCCCTCTTTGCGATAAAGAATCGCTTTTGTAAAGAGATCTGATTGTAGAATTGGATTAGGAATGTCATCTACATAATCAGTAACCAGAAAAGTCTGTTGATATTTTTCATTCATTTTCTGCTTTCTTTTAGTGTCTGTACTACTATGCATCGCTTCTTCGTATTTTTGTCGTGCCTTGATATAGTTTTCTGATTCAAAGTAAATATCACCAATATGCTCATAAGCATAGGACTTATGTTTACTATCTGGATACTCTACTAAGAGCGTTGAGAAGAGTTGATATGCCTCATAATAATTCCTTTGTTCGGTAAGTTTGACTGCAGCGTTATAGATATCTTCGGCTTTTAGATCTTCAGGAGAAACCAATACCATCGTTTCATTGTCTGTGCTCTCATTTTTATCATCAGCTTTATTTGAACTATCATGCTTTGTAACTAATAGTTGTGTAATAGTGTATTCTGCTTCGCTACGATATTTTGAAGTTGGAAATTCATCAATGAGTCTTTGATATGCAAGCTGAGATGCGTCAAAACGTTTAATCTGTTTATTTATAGTGCCTTGATGAAAGAGAACATCCTCTACGAAGATACTGTTCGGAAATGTCTTGATAAAGAAAGAATATTTCGCATCCGCTTCGCGATACTTTTCTGTCTTATTGAGAATGTTTGCCCATAGATAATACAAGTTCTCCCTGTGTCTGTAAACTTTAGTCTCAGCAAGCGTCTTGCGAATCTGAGTAACAGCCTTGTTATAGAATCTACTATCTTTCTTTGTTTCTCCAAGTTTCTCATAGCAGCGCGCGATTTTATAGTTCGCTAAAGCTGGAAAGTCTTTATCAATGTGATCAGTGTTTACACCGGTTTTTTTTGATGCTTTTATTGCTTTCTCATACTTTTTTATTGAATCCTCATATTTTCTGTGCCGAAACAGTGATTCAGCATCAGTATAATGATCCTCTACAGACTTGGAGCCAGGTAATAACAAAGATGACAAGATCGCAATGATTAGTACTGCTCCACCGATAATTCCCCATGTTCTTTCTTCCACAGTCTTACATCTCCTTATCTCACAGTTTGTGTGCCTAATATTGATAACTGAACATCCGTAGATGCGATTTGCTTTTTTTGTTTTTCATCAAGATATATTTTTAACCGATGTTCCTGTGTTTTTACATTATCCTTTGCAGCGATTTTTATTTTAATCTCTCGTGATTGTCCCTTAAGTAACCGTGAAATCGTTCCGGGTAAGGCAAAACTTATACCTTCTATCTCAGAATTAACATTCACTTTAACATTGTTGAGTGTATCTCCCTTGTTGCTAATCAGTAATCTGATTGTCTCCTCTTCACCAGCAAATATGTTAACGTTCCCTGATCTATTGTCAAGGGATGCATTTATCAAACTTGTATTAGAAACTGGTCTTGGCCTATTCTTTTGTTTCGGAACATCTATTGCATCATCTGAGACAAAACTGGAAAACAACCCGTAACGATATGCAACAAATGCTCCAAACACCATAATAGAGATTATAGATGCAAAAATCAATACTTTTTTTCGTGTTTTCTGCTTTCTCTGTAATTCGGTTACATATCTTATCATTTTCAGCAAATCTTGAGAATGTATATGTTGAGGATTAAGTCTTATTGCTTCCTCAGCAGCAGATTTTGCATCATCAAATGCACCGGTTTCAAAATAGGTCTTGCCTAAACCGTAATGTGCTTCTATACAATTCGGATCTGATTTAATTGCTTTCTGAAATGCAGCGGCTGCTTGTTTATACTGCCTACTTCCAAGGTATATCAGTCCGCGGTCTATAGTCTTCTTTAAATCGGACTCCTGATCAACACTATTCTCAACATCTTGCATTTCATTTGAACTATCAAGAGTTTGAGATTGTTTAGTTTTTTCAGTGGCATCTATATCAGGTTGGGGTGTCGGCTGCGTTTCAACTGTCTCGGTAGGCAATGACGAAGGAAAACTTGGATCAATGGCTTCTAACAAAGCACGCGCAGGTTGAAAGTTAGGATCTATATCTATAGCGGTCTGGGCTGCTTTTCTGGCTTTTTCGACTTCGTGCAGACCGAAATACGCTAATGCAAGTGCATGAAAAGCTGCTTTATGGGTTCTGTCAAGTTCTACGGTTTTTCTCAGTGCTTCAACAGCCCGAGAATATTGCTCCATTTTTAGAAGAACTATACCAAGATTGTAATGTGCTGCAGTAAAATCAGCATCAAGTAAAGTGGCATTTTGGAATGAAGTCACAGCATCGCTTAGACGTTCTTCGTTATGGAAAGTAACCCCACGATTATAGTGAGTCTGTTTGATCTTCTCTACCAGATCATGAATTGGTGGGTAAACGGGATCTAATCTTAAGGTCTCCGTAACTTCATTTGTTGCCGCTTCCAAATTACCTGTTTCACTATGTGCACGCGCAAGGTTGTAATGTACCTCTATAGGATTTGGAGCAGTATTAATTGCCTGTTTCAGATGTCTGATTGCATCCTCAAACTGTTTCACTTCAATATATGCTAATCCGAGTTGAATGTGAATGTCATCATATACCTCGTCTGAGTTCAAGGCAGTCAACAGTGAGTCTATACCGTTCTGATACTCTCTCAATCCGATGAATGCTAATCCAAGATGATAGTGGACGTGTTGGAATCCTGAATCTTCTCTTACAATCTTTCGGAAAGTTTTGACTGCATCTGTATATCGGTTCTGGTTCAGACTGGAAATACCCTTCTCATAGAATGCATTCTTTATGGCCTCAATAAGTGAACGCGCGGGAACATAATCAGAATTAACTCTTAAAGCAGCTAAAGCCAAGGTCTCTGCCATATCAAGTTCATTCTGTTCAAGATATGCTCGACTTAGTCCACAGTGTGCGTCAATATGATTTGCGTCCAGTTCAATGACTGCTCTAAATTCTGGGATAGCCTCACTATACTGTGCGTCTTCCAAATAAGCAATGCCAAGATTGTAACGTGCATCTATGATAGCATTCATTGCATAAACTTTACCTTGAAAATAGACTAAAATGAGAACTCGTTCATTGTAGCATGCAATAGTTTCTTTAACAAGAAAAATTGCGAGATGGTATACATTTCATTTCCAAACTTTTTTGCATTATCTTACAGATTTCAAGATGTTCCCTTCTTAAAAGTAGTAGGCACTCTCCGAGTGCCGTCCATAGATATTCCATTTTCTAAAGCACTTGTGAACACTTGTCGTTGTAAAACCCAAAAAGATTACGGCACACGGCGTGTGCCTACTACTATTAAGCCACAGTGGACGAGGGATGGTTTACGCAAACGCTGAAATGTCTCTTCAAATGTTAACTCAACTAATGGAGATGTAAGATGTTCTCTATCAAGTCTTCTCCCACTCTAAATGGCGATGAAGGAAATCAAACGTTGCTGCTGAATTAATCTGATGTCCGCCATCAAAGAACTCAATCTCCGTCTTTTCAGGTATGCCAAGCCGGACATATAGTCTGCGGACTTTGGCGAATTCGTGTGCAACCCATTCATCTGGGGCAACGCCATCATCATGCCCCCGTTCAACCATAAACGGACGCGGTGCAATTAAACCCGCCATCTCAGCATAGTTGAACGTGTTACCTAAATCAAACTCTGGCATCTCATACTCACCAGTGAACATATAACTATATGGAGAATGATATGTGGCATTCTTGACAATCCACTCGTTGAAATCTGCGGAACAGATTGAACACGCATATTTGTCAAGGACAGCGGGAACACGCATCGCTGTTTTACCACCGTAAGAAAGACCGTAAAAACCTATCCGATTTTCATCAACGTAAGGTAGTTCTGATAACCAGTCAAGTGTCCGTTGATGTTGTCTGATAATCAACGAGAATAGCGACCATTTAATCGGATTGGCTTTACGTTGAATAACCCGGAAAGCATCCTGTCCAATATAGGGATTCTGCGGTGCATAAGCAATGAAACCTCTATCTGCTAACTGTGCAGCATAAGCATGATACACGGAGTCAATCTTTGGATCAGCAGTGTCTTGAGGACGACCTTCTAACCCGTGCTGGCAGACCACAACAGGACGTTTCTCACCTCCCTTAAGGTCGTTAGGCAGTAACAATATACCATAAGCGAAGACATCCTCCCAAACATCCAAAACAACTTCATAGCCTTTCCATTTTGGTTCATCATATATCAATTGGGTTCTTGGGTTAGCTGGCACATCGGGTTCAGGACATCTTCCTATCACTTCATCCCAGAAGTACGCTTTCAATCTGACACAAGATTCTTCCCACTTCTCAATTGAAGTCGTATCAGTCTTGTTCCAGAAGAACTGCTGTCGGTCCGTTGACGCTTCACGCAGAAGACGTTGCGTAAGATTCACGAGTTGCATAAACTGCTGTTTTTGACGGGTATTATAGTCATAAGAATCAGGAATAATAGAAGTTAAACAAACAGCCTTATCAATTTTCGGTTTTTCAATTCCAAGACTTTCCAGGAATGCTGTTAGTGCGTTGACATGTCCGGGTAGTTTGTCATCAGGACATATCAGTTTAATTTTGTCGGTACAATCCAGTTTGTCATAATACACTTGAGCCCGAGCAAACTCAGTTTTTACAGAATCTAATGGTGGAGAAACAAGTTGTCCGGGAGCAGCACCGCCACGTCCAGAACGCGCTGATGGTGGACCCAATACCTCAGGACCTTGACTTGCTTCAACGATCAGTGAACGTGGTGCAATAAGACTCGCAATTTCAGCATCGCCAAATTCGTGGAGTAACCCCCAAACGTTGCGATATATCGGTTCGCGCCATACCTCCTCTCGTGATTGAAAATATCCACTAACGACTACAGATTGTATTCGCGTATCTATTGCAGCACTATAGAGCGCAAGCAATCCACCTTCACCATACCCAATAACACCGATGGGTTCATCAAACGATGATGTCCAATCCACTAAAGACAAAACCTTTTGAACTTCATAACCGATAATGTGTCTACCCAATTGATACGCCATTCTATAGATAAATTCACGATGGGGTTGATTGGTATATCTTCCGATCTCTGGATTACCTGAATACGCATCATCACGATTGATCAGATGTGGAATGACAACACGACATCCTGCACTTGCCAAATGAAGTGCAAACTGAGTAGATAATGGCAGTTCGTCTGTAAGACCCACCATCATTTCAGGTGTCCAATCAGCATCGGGTAAGACGATAACTTGTGCTGTAACTGGCACACTATCCATCGGTTCCAATAAGAGTCCTTCACCATCCACTTCATCAAAAACGTTCCAACCTACACGAGATACAGTGAAATTGTCACCTTCGGCAATCTTTGCAGATGTTTCTGTAGTAGCAATCAATGATAGGGAATCGATCTCAAGACGTTCATCAATACAACCGATCTGTTTTCTGAAACGTTGTCTATTCTGTTCAACTGATTCTACATATAGAGTCTCGGAACTGTAATCCCTTTGCCAATGAGCCACGTTTTTCTGTTGCTGCTTTGATGGCACGGGTTACATATTTGTCAAGTGCCTCAACCATCTGAGCAGCAAGATCAACATCAGATGTCAAAGGTTCGGTATTATGTAACGGTGTGCAGTTAATATTTGTCATGGATTTCTATCCCCAATAAATTACTTCAAATAACGTTGTCTCTTTTCAATTGTGCTATTTCATCTTCAGTCATATTTAAGACATCGGTCAACACTTCAGTCGTATGTTCACCAAGATTCGGAGCGGGTGTATCAACACTACCAGGTGTCTCAGAGAGTTTTATTGGAATACCAGGTATTTCTACCGTGCCTGTCATGTTATGCATGACTTCCGTAATCATCTCTCTTGCTCGAATCTGTGCATGGTTTACGACCTTATCTATACTGTTTATGGGACCACACGGGACACCTATCTCTTCAAGGTCTTTAATCCACGCATCGGTTGTCTTTTGACGCATAATCTCAGAGAGAATTGGGAATAGCTCGCTATGATACTCAGTTCTTTTAGCATTTGTGCAGAATCTAGGATCGGAGATCAAGTTTTTCCGATCAGTATGTTCACAGAACTTTGTCCACAGAGCGTCATTGCCGATGGCGATGATGACATAACCATCTGCTGATTCGTAAGCTTCGAATGGCGTAATCACAGGATGGCGACTTCCCAAGGGTTGCGGGATTTCATTAGTCGTAAAATAGCGGACGATAGCATTTTCTAAGACAGCGACAAGACTGTCCAACATTGACACATCTACGAACTGACCCTTTCCAGTATGGCTGCGATGATGCAAAGCAGATAGAATCCCTATCGTTGTGAAGAGTGCTGCGGTTATGTCGCTAATCGACGTGCCTACACGGACAGGCGGTCCATCGGGTTCACCGGTAATACTAATGATGCCACCCATACCTTGAACAATCATATCATAAGCACCCTTCTGTGAAAAAGGTCCGGTCTGTCCAAAGCCGGAACACGCTGCATAAATGAGTGAAGGATGTTCTGTAGAAAGCGTTTCGTAATCTAAACCGTATTTCTTCATAGTTCCCGGACGGAAATTCTCCACTAGAATGTCGGATTGCTGAACGAGTTGTCTAAATAGAGATTTTCCTTGATCAGATTTTAAATTGAGTGTTACACTTTTCTTGCCGCGATTAATACTCATAAAATAGAGACTAAATCCGTTTTTGAATGGACCGAAATTCCGTGCTTCGTCTCCTATCTCAGGTTGTTCTATTTTTATCACATCTGCTCCAAGATCACCGAGAATCATAGTCGTGAAGGGTCCAGCCAATACCCTCGTTAAATCTAATACCTTTATTCCAACCAATGGGCCTGACATGTATTGACACCTTTTTTTGAAATAGTTGTATTTCTTGTGTAATCGTGCTAAAATAGAGAACAGTTCCTATAATAGCAGTTTATTGATTGTTCGTCTATAAGTTTTCATTTTTATATGATGCTGTCTGAAGGAGAATCTCAATGGACAAATTGAAAATAGCACACATCGGAGCAGGAAATAGGGGTTCAAATACATATCTACCATTAATCACCAAACTTAAGGATGATCTTGAACTCGTTGCCGTCTGTGATATACACGAAGGTAGGGTAACACAACAAGCAGAAAAGTATAATGTCCCAGCATATACGGATACTGAACTGATGTTACAGAAAGAGAAACCTGATATATGCTCAATCGTAATCACACCGAGCAAGAATCATATTCCCGGTCTACTCTGTTCACAGTATGGTGTTAGTTACTGCACAGAAACACCGATCAACACCGACCTGAAGTTAGCAGATGATATGATAGAATCTGCAAAACAACACGGTACAAAGTTAGAGGTTAATGAAAACTATTACCGGCGACCCTCTGAACGCATTAAACGCGAGATGATCCTTGAAGGCATTTTCGGAAAAATTAATGTCGCATACAACGATTTTCGCGGACACGGATACCACGGTATAGGACTAATACGGAGTTATCTCGGATTCGACAATGAACCCGTGCAAGTATACGGTTTTAGCAAACACTTCAGTGTTCAAGAACATGAATGGCGTAAAGGTCAACCACGACGTAAGAGTGAAGATTGGGAACATGCTGTAATAGAGTTTGAAAACGGATCCGTTGGAATCTTCAATTTCTCAAGCCTCTCTTACGGTTCACCACTCCGCGGCTTTAATGGCACAAAGTTCTACGCTGAACGGGGCATGTGTTTTAGAGACGATGCGGTCCTGCTAAATGAGAATGCAGACGAACAGATACCCGTAACGATCACACGAAAAACAAACAACGTTGATGGATATGATACACTCGCTGCACTTGTTGCAAACACTAATCCTGAAGTTGTATGGGAAAACCCACTTCAGTATTATCCGCTCAGTGATGGTGAGATCGTTGTTGCATCAGAATTGATGAGCATTGCTAACGCAGTTCGAAATGATACAGAACCAGAATATGGTGCATACAATGGAAGGAAAGATAGAGAAATTGATGTTGCAATGGCACGTTCACGGAACAACAACGGTGCTCCCGTAACTTTTCCATTGCAATACTAAAACCTGAACAATAATCTCTTGTATCTCTTACCATAATTGATATTGTCTTGTTTCATACATCGTATTGCGATATACTTAAAGTCAGCAGATATTAGAATTGGAGTGAAAATATTGAATTACATAAAGACAGTTTGCATTTTGTTGATACTACTTAGTTTCAGTGTAGTTATCACTGCAAGCGACACATTAACAGAGTTTTTTCCAACCACAGAGGGAAGTTTTTGGGTCTATGTAGATCAGGAAGGCAACGAATTTACAAGAACTTCAACTGAACAAAAAAACATTGCGGGAGAGATATTTCATACTTACAGTTATGAACCTGTCATAGAAGATTGGGAAAAATACAACTATCTTTTGCATCCATTCATGTATCAAGTCGATACGGAATGGATTAGATTTTATGTGGCAAATGGAATTGAAAGTGCTATAAAGTCAAAATTGAAAAAGCGATTAGATGAAATTGCTGCTGAATTGCGACAAAAGTATACTGACCAACTGCCTCCCGGTATATCGTTAGATGTTAATTACACTATTGAACCGACTGCTCAAGATACACTTTATTTTCTGCCATCAACTCTCAACAACAAAGAGAAGTGGATAACGACACAAGTAAGTGTCAGCATACAGATATCTATGAACATCAAAGGCACCGAGATTAACATCCCAGAAGCAAACAAGTCAGTATCTCTCACTATGAAATTATCTGAGACAGGAGAACTTATTGGAAAAGAATCTGTCAAGACTGCTGCCGGAACGTTTGAAAACTGTTTAAAAATCGAATATCGAACAAAAACAACTTCATCAAAAAACGTTGAATCAGACATTAAACAAGGATTGACAGATCAGCAACCTAAAGATAAAATCACGACGTTGTGGTTAGCACCCAATGTTGGAATCGTCCAACTCATCAGCACTATAGCGGATTCTGAAGAAGTTGAAACAGTAGAATTGAAAAGTTATAAGATTGAATCACCAGAAACTGTTAACCTTGACAAGTAATCCGAACAGACTAAATACTACTATCTGATTCTACTCAGCATTCTATGTATAACAGATTACACTTCTTAATTGTTGTCTTATTTGTCCTATTTACCACAAACGTCCTGTCTGGTAAAGAGAAAGGACATCTCTATTTCCCAAGTTCGTCGAAAATGATTTGGGTATATGAAGACCAAGATGGAAACGAACTCACACGACGGGTCGCTGAAAGCAAATTAGATGATGGCAAAATGTATGCGGGTTTCAGAGTTGAACCAGCGTTAAAGGAGAGTAAAGACTTTATCCGTTTCTTACATCCTGCGTATTGTCATTTTGGAGAAGACTATGTATATCTTCTTGTAGGTGAGAAGTTAAAACAAGCAATTAAAGCGCGTCTGACTGATGAGATGGAATTATTCTCAAAACTATCAGTTGACTCACTAAAGAAAAGTTTGCCACCTGACAATAACATAACAGTTAATCTTGATTATGAAATAAAGGTAGACCCGATAGATCATCTGAAATTACTCCATAAGCAAGTTGACATGGATAAAGAGTGGAAAGCGTTGGAGATAAATGCCAAAATAGAAATGAAATTTAACATAGAAGGCATAGAAATCTTCAAGGATGCCGAAGACTTACCAACAACAATTCTTGATTTTGCCATAGTTGAGAAAGCGAAAGTCGTTGGCACTGAATCAATTGAGACACCCGCAGGCACCTTTCATGAGTGCTTGAAAATCGTCTACAAAACCGATACAAAGATGACTGAGACACGACCAATTGCCTCTGCTGACTTACCGGGTGAATCTGTTACGACACTATGGTTTGCGCCTCATGTAGGAATAATAAAGATCCATAGTGAAACAGAGAAAATATTCCTACATGCTTTGCGTGAAAGAGAACTGGTTAAGAAACACGCATCAGATGAGGAGGTAACTGCCATTACGAAACCAACAGTGAAAACGCTTCAATTAAAAAAATATAAGATTGTTCCTGATAAGGAGGAGAATAAACAATGATAAGAAGCATTTGTGCCTATACTACAATAATATTGATTTTAAGTGTATGTATACCATTATTAGATAAAGAAGAAGCAGTCAATTACTTCCCCGCTACATTAGATAGTTATTGGGTCTACGAAGATCAGGATGGTAATGAACTAAAACGCACAGTGATAGAAGGAGAGGAGATCGCTGGCGAAATCTACAAGGCATTCAACTATGAACCTGAGTTGAAAGAGTGGGAAAACTTTATTAAGTATATTTGTCCTGAACTATTCAGAATTAATGACAAAGAGATAACACTTTCTGTGAAGGAAGGTATTGAGAAGGCAGTTAAAGCACAACTTACCAAGGAATTGGATTTTCTGTTTCAGGCTGCAGCACAAGCTGGATTACCTATTGACGAAGTACCTACTTTTGACGTTACTGTAGAAGCTGAAGACAGTATGTCACTGTTGATAAAACCGACTGTGGCTAACGAAGAATGGGATGTCATAAAAATAAATGCTAACATTGAGGTGACACAAAATGGGGAAGTACAAGGAACAGTAGATTACACTATTGTTGAAACAGGAATTGTACTTGGGACTGAAACAGTTGAAACTGCTGCTGGCACTTTTGATAACTGCTTGAAAGTTCAATACCAAACAGAGACTACAGTTATATTTACTCCCGAAAAGGGTAATGAGGGGAATCCACCTGGAGAAACTGTTACAACTGTATGGTTTGCACCAAATGTAGGTATCGTAAAGATACATGAAAAAACAGGAAACATGTTCTTAGATATGATACCAAAAGATGAGGGTATACCTTTTGTATTTCCCTCAGCAGCAAAGGAGATTACACTTGAATTAAAGAAATTTGAAATCAAAGCAGATGAAGCAGCCGATCAGAAGGTGGAGTAGTATTTCATCCTATAAAGGAACACAATCAACTGGAGATGTTTATGCTGAAAGGGGTTGGAGTAAGTATTTTTCTTTTTTATGTTTTCGTCTGCACTATTTCCGTAAAGGGAGAAGAAAAAGCAGTAAATTATTTTCCCGCAACTATAGGTAGTTATTGGGTCTACGAAGACCAAGACGGTAATGAACTAAAACGCACAGTGATAGAAGGAGAGGAGATCGCTGGAGAAACTTACCATGCATTTAGTTATGAACCTGAGATAGAAGACTGGGTTGATTTTAGTCGGTTTATTCATCCCGAACTGTTTAAACTGAGTGATAAAGGTATTACGCTCAGTGTCAAAGAAGATGTAGAGAAAGCATTTCATGCCCGTCTGACTAAAGAGATGAAGATGTTCATTGATGTATTCAAAAATGAAACATCAAATGTTGAGGCTGAACCCACGTACACTATCAAGGTAGAAGCAGAGAAGGATTTTATGCTATTGAATACACCTATAGACCTTAATGAGGAATGGAACACCTCAAAAATAAATGCATCCCTTACATTTGGTCTTACTCAAGGTGATTCGGTTACTATAGATTTTACGATTATAGAAACAGGGATTGTTAAGAGAAAAGAAACTGTTGAGACTTCAGCAGGAACTTTTGAGAACTGTTTAAAAGTTCAATTTCGGACTGAAACAGTGGCAACATTTGATCAAGATATAGAACCAGATGAGGTCGACCCACCAGGAGAAACCGTGACGACAGTGTGGTTTGCTCCGAATGTTGGTATAGTAAAATATCATCAAGTGATGAATCACATGTTTTTGGAGTTAATCCCAGATGAGGAAGGGCTGCCTTTACCTAATGCACCTGAACCCAAAACATTAGAACTCAAAGAATACGAAATCAAGAAATAGATTCTAAAGACAACAATTACAAAATGAGCGAATTTCCTATCTATCGTCCAAGACGATTGCGAGCCAATGAAAACTTAAGACGACTCGTCCGAGAAACACGTCTGTCGGTAGATGATCTCATCTACCCAATGTTCGTCGTTCATGGTGAGAATACAGCAACAAACATTTCATCAATGCCGGGATGTTACCAGTATTCTGTTGACAGACTCGTTGAAGCTGCAAAAGAATTGGCATCTCTGAGGATCCCAGGAACAATTCTGTTCGGCATACCAGAAAACAAGGACGAATTTGGATCAGAAGCATACTCGGATGACGGTATAATTCAGCAGGCAGTTCGGGCAATTAAGGATGCTGTACCTGAATTACTCGTAATTACCGATGTATGTCTATGTGAATATACGGATCATGGACACTGTGGTATAGTAGAGAAGGGAGAAGTACTAAACGACCCTACGCTCGATCTTTTGGCTAAAGAGAGTCTATCGCATGTTCGTGCTGGAGCAGACATGATCGCACCGTCAGACATGATGGACGGTCGTATTGGTGTAATTCGCGATGCTTTAGACGAAGAAGGTTATGATGCTATTCCGATTATGGCGTACTCAGCGAAGTATTCATCCGCGTTTTATGGACCCTTTCGTGAAGCTGCAGAATCTGCTCCACAATTTGGAGATCGCCGCACATACCAGATGGACCCACCGAATGCTGAGGAAGCGTTACGCGAAGTTGCATTAGATATTGACGAAGGTGCTGATATCGTTATGGTAAAACCTGCGCTTTCTTATCTGGATATAATTTATCAAGTAAAATCCGAATTTCAGATGCCTGTTGCAGCATATAACGTCAGTGGTGAATATGCTATGATAAAGGCTGCAGCTCAGAATGGTTGGATTGACGAAGAACGCGTTGCAGTTGAGGTATTAACAAGTATCAAACGCGCAGGGGCTGACATTATCCTGACCTATTTCGCTAAGTCTGTTGCAGAATGGTTGGATAATTAGTACATACATTTTTCTATACTTATATAGAACATGTATGCTAATATGTAGTGCATGAATATGAGTTAATAGAACAAAGAATATTGGAGGAGCGAATTGCAAAGTAGCAGATCATTATCAGCGTGGAATAAATCACAACAGTATATACCGGGTGGCGTAAACAGTCCAGTACGTAATTTTAGTAAGGTTGAAGGACACCCACGTTTCATTGACCGCGGTCAAGGTTCTAAGATTTACGATATTGATGGAAATGAATACATAGATTATGTTGCATCTTGGGGACCCTTAGTATTGGGACATGCACATCCTGATGTTGTTACAGCAATCAGTGCAGCTGCATCACGTGGCACAAGTTTCGGTGCACCTACAACCTTAGAAACCGAGCTTGCCGAAATAGTCGTCAATGCAGTCCCTTCAATTGAAAAAGTTAGGCTTGTCAATTCCGGTACTGAAGCAACGATGAGTGCTATACGCGTAGCACGTGGATATACAGGTCGCGATAAAATAGTCAAAATTGATGGGTGTTATCACGGTCATGTCGACTATCTGCTCGCAAAAGCGGGTTCTGGTGTTGCGACATTCGGTCTATCTGATAGTGGCGGCGTTCCAGAAGATTTCGCTAGAAACACACTTACTATCCCCTTTAATGATCCCAAAGCATTAAGAACAACCGTGGAAGCAAATCAAGACGAGATCGCTTGTCTCATACTTGAACCCATCATGGGAAACATGGGGATCATACCGCCCCATGATGGATACCTCAATGAAATCAGAGAAATTACGGAAGAAAACGGTATCGTACTCATCTTTGACGAGGTAATAACCGGTTTTAGGGTTGCTTATGGTGGCGCGCAGACATACTTTGATGTTATACCAGATATGACGTGTTTAGGAAAGATAATCGGTGGAGGTTTACCTGTCGGTGCTTATGGTGGCAAACACGAGATAATGAAATACGTGGCTCCTGAAGGAGACGTCTATCAAGCTGGCACTTTATCTGGCAATCCGTTAGCTGTTACGGCTGGAATTACGACTTTAAATAACTTAGCAGAACAAGGTGTATATGAGAAACTCGAAGAAAAGGCATCGGCACTTGCAGAAGGACTTGCTGCTGCGACAAAAAAACATAATATAGATGCATGGCATAGTCGTGTTGGTTCAATGTTAATGTTATATTTTACACCTGAAACTGTAACGAACGCAGACGGTGCAAGAACTGCGGATACAGATCGTTTCCGTCAATATTTCTGGGGGCTACTTGAAAACGGAATATATATTGCACCTTCCCAATTCGAAGCAGGTTTTGTCTCTTTAGTTCATACAGATGAGGATATCAACGCTACCGTGAATGCTGCAAGCGAAGTTCTGTCAAAACTTCAAAACAGTTAGAAAAGGATATGAATGACAAGTTTCAATCAGATAATTGATGTAATCAAAGACGATCTTCAGGCAGTTGAGAATATTCTAACAGAGAATACTGCAAGCGAATACAGTTTTGTTGACATGGCAGTTCAGCATGTAGTTGAAGGTGGCGGTAAAAGACTTCGTCCGATTCTCGTTCTGCTATCTGCAAATGCAAGTGGATATAAAGGTCATGATGCGCATCTGCTCGCAGCGGTTGTTGAACTGATTCATGTTGCATCCCTTGTTCATGACGATGTACTGGATGAGGCAGCAATACGACGTGGACGGGAAACATTACAGACAAAATGGGGAAATAAAGTTGCTGTGCTTGTTGGAGATTACCTACATGCACGGGTACTCTCTATGCTTGTATCTCGCCGCGCAGATGATCCAGCAATGGAGATTCTTGCGGATACAACACAGGCTATGTGTGAGGGAGAAGTCATTCACGCATACAAAAGCGGTGATTTTGATATCTCTGAATCAGAGTACCTAAAAATCATACATTTCAAAACGGGAAAGTTAATCGCTGCATCATGCACCCTTGGAGCAATACTCGGACAAAACAGACAAGAGCATATTAACGCATTCACATCTTATGGACAGCAGATCGGCACAGCGTTTCAAATTGTTGATGATCTCCTCGATTTTGTTTCAGACGCAGAAAAACTTGGCAAAAACGCTTTCGGTGATCTTCGCGAAGGAAAACTCACTTATCCTATCATACACGCACGAAAAATGTGTGATGAAAATGAAAAACAGGAGCTCGAAACAGTGCTAAATCCTGATACTGAAGAAACAGAAGCAATCGCTTACGTTGAGACACTATTTGAGAAGTATAGTGTTGAATCACACTGTTTGGATGTTGCTCAAGAATATGCTGACTGTGCAAAGCACGCGCTAAAAGAAGTGCCTGACTCAGAAGCCAAAAACGCATTAAAAAACCTCGCAGATTATGTTGTGTCTCGTGATTCATGAGTCTTTGGCATTGCCTTATAATTCATCTGATGTGGGTACCTATGTTCTATCCTGTCCATCTAAATCTTCAGAATAGAAAATGTCTTGTCGTCGGGGGTGGTACTGTTGCCGAACGTAAAGCGGTCGCGATGCTCATCAGTGGCGGTGTCGTCACTGTCATCAGTCCAGATTCAACCGAATTATTAGATTTCCTCGCGGACAATGGAACAATACGATTAATAAGACGCGATTATAGAAATGGGGACACGGAAGGTTATTTCCTTGTATGTGCAGCAACCGACACTACAAGCATCAATACTAGCGTATATGAAGAAGCACATATAAAAAACAGAATCGCCTTAGTAAATGTTGTAGATGTGATACCACAGTGCACATTTGCTGCGGCATCAGTTGTCACGGATGGAGAGATAGTAATCAGTATTTCAACAAGTGGTAAGAGTCCTGCAACGAGCCGTAGAATTCGTGAGTATCTTGAAGAGAGATTAAACGTCGCATCGCTCTATACACTCGGATATGACTATGAACATGGTCAGGGGAAACCTGTTCCAATTGAAAACCAGAGACTACCCTATCCTGTTTATCTCCTCTTGCAGAATCGAAATTGTGTCGTGATAAACAGTGAAAACACTACGGAAATTGAACAGCGAATTCAGTTATTGCAACGTTGTGGTGCAACTGTCAAGTGTCAAAATACGAACAGTGTGAACTTAGAAGAACTTGAAGATGCTTTCTTGGTGATCTCAGAAGATCATACTGCAATTGACCCCATAAGGAAGAATCTCGGAAGCTATATTTTTGAATGCCTTGACAGACCAGCTGCTGGAACGCACATCACACCCAAACTAGTAATTGATGACAATCTCATTATTAGTATCTCAGCAAGAACACCTAAAGGATTAAAAACAGCGGAACGTCTCCATAAGAGTCTGGTACATCAGTTTGAAAACAGAGGTTACGGGAAATTCATAGACTTTCTCGGAACACTACGACCGAAAGTTCTCAAAACATTCTCAACTTCCAAAGAACGCGCAGACTATTTTGAAAACCTAATAGATTATGTAGGGATAGACAGGTCATTTAAAAATACCATTCCTGCTAAAGTGGATAACCTAACAGACACAACCGATACCTGCTGTCTTAGACTGAAGCAATCTGATTGTCATGCCGAATGTCTTTTCAATTGGGTCCTTCAAGGTAAGCTAAATAAAGCGTCTGAACTCTCAGAAAGACTATTAATGTGAATTTGATAAACAAAATGTAGGGGCGAGGTCCCCTCGCCCGTTGTGGCGTGTTTCATTAATTTTGAGGTTCACTATAATTGGTAAAACCCCATGCAAATCCATTTTCTCTTCCTCATTACCGTTTTAGTGTATTTAGCAGCAAGTATCTTCCACATACTTTACCTTGCTATTGACGAACGGTCTGAGGCACTAGCATTGCGTAAGACTATTTCACGTATCGCATATTACGGGACAATTCTGGGATTTGCTCTATTAACGCTATTCATAATATTGTGGTGGTCCCGAAGAGGACATTTTCCTATGAGACACTGGACAGATTCCACATCGTTTTTTGCATGGGCAATTACATTAATATATTTAATCATCGTTAATCTAACGCAACTTCGAGCGATAGGCATCTTCGTCATGCCGCTTGCATTTATCATCATATTAATCTCATATAGTTTCTCACGAGATACATCGGCTATACCAGCAAATTTAGAAACATACTGGTTAGTTCCGCATGTCACGCTAATTCTACTTGCTTATGCATCATTTTTAACAGCATTTGGTTTCGGTTTACTCTATCTGATGGCGGAGAAGAAGATCCGTCAAAAAACACATACAGTATATAGCAACTTTCTCCCGTCATTAGGTGCTTCTGACGAACTCGGTTTCCGATGTACTATTCTTGGCGTACTCTTCTTAACTGTTGGTGTCGCGATTGGTGCACTCTGGACACAATACATAAAGGGTGTTGCATGGCAATGGTTTGATGCCAAAGTATTCTTCACCATTGTTACTTGGATCATCTATGTTGTACAAGTCGGCATACGTCAACTCTGGGGATGGAGGGGTCGGAAAGCAGCATACTCAACAATCATCGGTTTCATTGCAGTGCTATGTACTTATGTTGGTGTTGAGGTGTTTTTTGATAGCGCACATACTTTCCGGTAGTCGTTATGCACAAAAAAATAAATAGACCTAATATCCAGATTATTGGTAATGACACACAAGCGGGGACATACATACTGAAAATCCGACTTGCCGAATCCCAAAAAATGCAATTTGGACGTTTTAAAAGAGGAAAATATATTTATTTACCTGCAGGAGACTATACTTATGTCGGTTCTGCACTGGCGGAAAAAGGCTCCACATCTTTAGCGCGGAGACTCGTGAGACATGCAACGCGATCTGGAAAGAAACAACCACACAAGATAAGAGAAGATATGATTTCGCATTTCTCTGAATGCAACTTAGGACCACAGAATCCTATTCCAATAAATGGTAAAAAACTATACTGGAACATTGACCATCTGTTAGATTTACAGTCTGCAGAGATTATAGACGTCTTGGCTATCCGATCAACAGCACGATTAGAAAACAGAATAGCAGAATTTGTTGAACACTACACTGACACACAAATTGTTGAAAAGAGTTTAGGGGCAAATGACGCACCCAAGTATACACATGTAATGCAAGTGAGTCCTGACGAAAAATGGTGGGACACATTGACAAAGGATCTTACCGATACATTCTGCTAGGTAAATCCATAGAAAGGACGAATTATGGCACAATCACCGAATATACTCTTCCTCCTAACTGACCAACAAAGATACGATTCATTGGGTTGCAATGGTGCTCCCGTCTGTCAAACACCTGCACTTGACAGCATCGCAGCAACAGGCATGCGATTCACGAAAGCATACACGCCAATTGCACTCTGCTCACCTGCCCGCGGTTCCCTACTAACAGGACTATATCCCCACAATCACGGCCAGCTTTCAAACATGGGGAATTTCAATGGAGTCTTCAGTGATCAGATACTTGATAAACCCGCCTATCCGCAGCTACTGAAATCGGCAGGTTATAACGTTGCGAATGTTGGAAAATGGCATCTCGCTAAACAAGGGGATACTGAGTTCTGGGGTTACGACAAGTGGCATCCTTACAGTGAATGGCATGAATGGTTAAGAGACGATGGTATTGATTTCCGAATTGACCGGGATGCTGTTCAGCCTTATGAATGGGGTGGAGACGCACCATTCTATGGTAGACTGCCACTACCTGTTGAGCGGACAATGGAAGCATGGACTGCAGATAAGACGATTGAATTAATAGAAGGATATAAGAACGCTGAACAACCCTTCATGATTGCTTCCAATTTCTTTGGCCCCCATTTCCCGTATGCTGTTCCAGAACCTTACGACACAATGTATGATCCAGATTCGGTTGAGCGATGGGGGAACTTTGATGAACTCTTCATCAACAAACCGTTAATCCAGCAAAAAGAACTGCTACGATGGAATGCAAGCCACCTCACTTGGACGGATTGGCAGAAAGTCATTGCTGCATATTGGGGATTCTGTACATTCATTGATGACCAAATCCAAAGGATATTAAATTGCCTTGAAGAGAATGGTATGGATGAAAATACTATCGTCATTTTCTCAACAGATCATGGAGATATGCTTGGTAGTCATAGATTGTTTAATAAAGGATTTCACATGTATGAGGAAACCCATCACATTCCACTTTTAATACGTTGGCACGGGGTAACTTCACCAGGCACAACATGTGATGAGTTTGTAAATCTTGTTGATCTTATGCCAACATTCTTGGAAATCGGGAATACGGAAACGCCAGGGAATTTAGATGGAAGGTCTATTGTACCACTACTTAAGGGAGAAACAGTGGACGATTGGTACGATGATGTGTTTGCAGAATTTCACGGATATGAACCCACACTTGCAACCGTTAGAATGGTGCGAACGGATTCTTGGAAATACGTCTACAATCCATATAGTGAGGACGAACTCTACGATATGCAGAGTGATCCACATGAACTTCACAATCTCGCAACACATCTTGGATTCAAACACGTACTCCGACGTATGAAAGACCGGATGGTTAAGCGATTACAAGATACAAGGGATAATATCGTCAACGAAGGTGGATGGCAAAGTAATTCGTTTGATCTGCTTATATCTGATAGAGAAAGATAACCTATGAAGCACGTGCTGAATAGGCAGCAGAACGTGCGAAGGCAGCAGAAGCTGAAATCGCACAACTCAGAGAGCAATTGGAACATTTACAAACACCCAGATAAAACAGAAACCAGTATAGGGAATTTGGAAGGGACGCAGTCATTTTTCTGTTTCAGACTTTCTCTACAAAATCACACCCTTTCTGAAACCATTCCTTAAGTATAGTGTTTTCCGCATAAGTCCGTTTCGCTTGTGAGCCTGTTGCCTGAGAAATGTCAATAGTCGCCGTAACGATCTCATCACCAAAAAATCCTGCTTCTTTAATCACATTTCCATTCGGATGTATGATTTTGGAGTTTCCATGAGAGGATCCAGATGCTCTCAGGTCATCCGGATTGGCAGGTGTATTCGCCATTACCAAATAGATACCGTTTTCTGTTGCTCGCGAAATCGGCATCGCACGATATGCTGAGAGTTTATATTCTGACAACAACCCAGACTCACATGAGCAGAAAAAACAGATTTGTGCACCCTTTGCTGCCGGAAGTTTCACAAGTTCAGGATACCTTACATCATGACAAATGATGAAACAACAATGTATACCTACCAATTGCACAATTGGTAATTTCCCTCTATTGTTGATACACCACTTCTCTCCTGCAAGAAAAATCTTACCATATCGGTATTTGAGAGTTCCAGACTGATCAAATATCGCTAAATCATTGTGCCAATGTTCACCGTCGTGATGAGCGGATCCTACGATAACTGCCATTTTATATTGACGCGCAGCTTCAGCAATCTGTCCCTCTGCTTCTTTAAATACTTGTGGAGATATATTCTCCCAATATCTTGTATCACAACAATACCCGAATAAACACCCTTCAGGAAAAGCTGCGATTTGTATCCCCAATTCTGCACAAATTTCAATTTGCTTCAAGACTTTTGAAGTACTTGTCATCACATCATTACTTGTAAGTAACTGACATGCTGCCACTTTCAACATTTTTTGCATTTGGATAGGCTCCCTCTACATTCTAATTGACTTGTAGGAGGCCAGTTCACATATTTCTGGCCGATTCCCGCCTATCATAGCGTTCAGTCGGGAATCGGAGTTCCCTCCTACAGGATTTTTGTATTATTATTATTTTCAATGTTCATTATATCATAACGGCTTAGGTTTTTCTTTTATTTAACCCAAGTTGTTACCTAACTTTGGCGAACTGTTATCTGAACAATTCAACGTTATGATAAGCTATCGTGGCGTTGTTTCATTATACACTCAAAAACAGTTGCATTCACAGACATTTGCAAGGTATAATTAAGTGAGTTTATATTCATCTTTAGTGAATTGTCTAAGTCCGTAGGATAAACTTTGACGGAAATTCTATACTTCTATTGACAATAATACATACTTATGACTGATATCTAATTTTAGTCTCAATGATGTCTTTGAAATTACATTACCGAGAGGAACAATCGATTGGCAGAACAAAAAGCATCTAATCTAACGTGGCATGAAACTACTGTAACAAAACAGGACAGAGAAGAATTACTTAACCAAAAAGGCTGTGTCGTCTGGTTTACCGGACTCTCAGGTTCAGGGAAGTCAACTTTAGCAAATGCGGTGGCACATCAATTACATGAAAGAAACCATCATACCTATGTCTTAGATGGTGACAATGTCAGGCACGGATTGAATAAGAACTTAGGTTTTTCACCCGAAGATCGAGAAGAAAATATCCGACGCGTCGGTGAAGTAGCAAAATTATTCGTTGATGCTGGCACTATCGTCATGACAGCGTTTATTTCTCCATACCGCACAGACAGAAACCAAGCAAGAGAACTCATAGAGGAAAACAGATTTGTAGAAGTTTTTGTTGAGTGTCCACTTAATATCTGTGAAGAACGTGACCCAAAAGGACTATACAAAAAGGCACGATCAGGAGAGATAAAGGAATTTACTGGAATCAGTGCGCCTTATGAAGAACCAAACAATCCAGAAGTAGTTATCAATACTTCTGAACTCAGTGTTATTGAGTCAGCAAACCAAGTCGTTGTTTATCTTGAAAAGGCAGGTTTAGTTCCAGTTGTCAAGTGAACATAGGGTGTGTAGAGTAATTGTCACTCTTTTTGTCTGAATCGCGGATGACGCGGAGGACACGGAAGACGCGGAAGGGGTTTTGGGGATTTCAAGGTATTTTCACAACATTTGATGTTGGTCGACGTATTATGAAACTAATTCAATTTCATATCCCTAACTTAGGTAAGCGAGTGGGGATAGTTACTCGGGAGAACGAAGTTATTGATGTCACCAGCGATGAATCTCGTGGTGTTTTAGAGATTCTTAAGCTGGCAAAGAGTGAAAGAGTATCCCTTGGCGTACTATTGGCAGACATCCAAGAAAAGGTATCTGCTCCAACACCCATGCGATTCACCGCATTCCAAGATGCTGATACTGTAGCTGATGACGATGGGGGATTGACTTTAGAGAGATTGGAGATTCCGCCTAATGAACAACTACCACATCTGATGCTCCCAATTGATACACCCGAAGTCTGGGGATGTGGTGTCACTTATAGACGTAGTGCTGATATGCGTGATGACGATAGTGAACAAGACATCTATAGCCGCGTATATCACGCTGACAGACCTGAGATTTTTTTCAAAGCAACATTACCACGTTGTGTTGGACCCAACGGATATATAGGAATACGCAGCGACTCCGTTCTTACAGCTGCCGAACCAGAACTCGCTTATGTTCTGAGTGATACGGGTGAAATCTTGGGGTATACATTATGCAATGACGTGTCAGCATGGGACATTGAACGGGAAAATCCACTGTATCTACCACAATCAAAGATTTATTACGGTTGTTGTGCATTAGGTCCAATGTTCATAACGCCTTCAGAAGTTGATGACCCTTACGATTTATTGATGACATGTACGATTCTACGTGGAGACGAAGAATTATTTGTCGGAGAAGTAAACACATCACAGATCAATTGGAAGTTTGAACAACTCACCGAATTCCTGATGCGAGATAATCCTATTCCTTTCGGTACCGTGGTTTCCACTGGAACTGGAATCATTGTACCAAACGAACTTCCACTTATTTCGGGTGATGTCGTAAAGATAGAAATTGATGGCTTCGGAACACTATCTAATCCAGTCAAACAACTGTAGGGAGTGATCGATGATTGACAGTGAGTATTATGTTGGTAAACACAAATTTGAATTGGACACACCAGCACTGTTGATTGATCTTGATGTTTTTGAAGAGAATATCCAGAAAATGTCAGATTATTTCTCCACTGTCAACGCGGAACTTAGACCACACCTAAAAACACATAAGTCACCCATAATCGCACAACAACAGATTGCTGCAGGAGCGATAGGTATAACATGTGCTAAATTGGGAGAAGCGGAAACAGTCATAGATACTGGCATTAGAGATGTTCTTATCGCAAATCAGATTGTCGGTAAACAGAAAATAGAAAGACTCACTAACATTGCAGTTAACTCGGATATTATGGTCGCTGTTGACAATATTCAGAATGTACAAAACATATCAGAGGCAGCTACCGTAAAAGGTGTTAAAATTAGAGTATTGGTTGAAGTCAACATCGGTATGGATCGGTGTGGTGTTGAACCCGGAAAAGCTGCAGCTGATTTAGCACAACAGATAATTCAGAGTCCACACCTAATTTTTGAAGGTCTGATGGGGTATGAAGGACATACAGTAGCAAAACCTGACCGTACTGAACGTGAAAAAACGACACGGGCAGCGATGCAACGATTAGTTGAAACCAAAGACTATCTCAACAGAAATGGGATAGAAGTCTCTATTATGAGTGGGGGTGGAACAGGAACCTTTGACATTACAGGAAGTATTCCTGATATGACAGAAATTCAAGCTGGTTCTTATGTCTTTATGGATTCTACCTATCACAATGTTGAAGGAGTCGGTGAAAAATTCGGTTGTGCATTGTCAGTCATGGCAACTGTCGTAAGTCGTCCTACAAAAAACCGTATTGTTGTCGACACAGGTTTGAAAGTGTTAGCAAAAGAATTTGGCATCCCACAACCCATCAACGTTCAAGGTCTTGAAATGATAGGACTTTCCGAAGAACACGGTAAGATGCACGTTACTGATGAGAACACAACTTTGAAACCTGGGGATAGAATAGAAATACGACCGACACACTGTTGCACAACTGTGAATCTACACAACAGATACTTCTGTATCAGAAATGATATTGTTGAATCTGTTTGGGAAATAAGTGCAAGAGGAAAATCTCAATAACAGTCACAACTAAAATGAGGGAAGTGCATAAAGAAATCAATGTCATAACAGGTGCTTAAAAGTAGTAGGCACACGCCGTGTGCCGTCCACAAGGTCAAAAATCCACAATGAATTGTGCTACTACAGAAGGCATTTTTATAAATCAATGGACACCCAAGACCTTCCATGTTTGTGTTGATGTGTCAAATAATTATGCACACTACTTACTTAAATAACATACATAGGAGAACAATAAGTGCAAAAACAATTACAGATCCTAAAAAACAAGTTAAATTCATCCATTCCAATTGTATTATCCTTCTTTGTCGTTTGTGTTTGCTTGGGCATACAAGTGAACCCATCAGCATATATCGCGAAACGTTACACTGTTCCTCAAATCGTTAAGGAGAGTAGTAATATCGTCTTTGGGAAAATTACGGTAGTGAACAATAGTCGTAAAACTGCTGATATTAAGGTTGAAAAAAACGTCAAGGGTCGTAGTGAGTTTGATGTCATCAAAATTCGATACGATGTATATAAGGGGGAAGCAGACCATCGGGCAGAATTAGCACGATTTCTTAAGCAGGGAGAACGGATTATAGTCTGCTATCTTCAAGAAGGTGGACGAATTGACGCCTTAGCCCATACAAGAGGAAAATGGTTTCAACTCCAACTGACAAAGGATAGGGAAAGAGGATGGGGAAGATGGCGGTTCACACATTTTGAGAAATACCTCAATCAAGATAAAGTTTCAAAAAGAGATTCTACATCCCAATTTATGAAAGAGTTGGAGAATATGCTGGGTGATAGTGCCATTAAACTCCTTTTCTTGAAAACGGACGACTACGACGATGAAATTCCAATCATCACCGAATTCAACAAAGTGAGTAACCGATGGATTTCATATAATCCTTCAGAGGATCGCAATTTACCTGATATTAACAAATCTGACATCCTATGGATCGGATTTCGTTCCATCGGAAAAAATGGTCGATACAGACTCAATAGTAATCAAGAAAAACGGATCAGAGATTTTGTCAAGAACGGCGGAGTCGTCATCGTTTCTGGACAAGATAGCGACCCTAATAGACCTTGCGGAACAGGTTGGCTGCCACATCCACTAAAGGGTGTAGAAAGTGATCACCGCAACGATTTCAAACCAACATCTAAAGCAGGAAATCTCTTCAAAGCACCGCACAAAATTAGTTCTGGTCAACTTTCCCTTGATGATTCCTGGAACGGTTGGAACGACAAATTTGAGGTGATGGCTACATCCAATAGCGGTAAACAGATCGCTATTGCGAAATTAAGACACGGGAAAGGGATGTATCTCATTACAAGCCTACACAACGGCAAAAAAGAAAATGTATCCAAAAACAGACGCATGCTGGAAAACATATTACACTTTGCAGTAGACTTCTTAGAAAAATCCAAATAGTGCAGGAGTACTAACTGATGAGAAAAATCACGTGGGTTATTACACTTAGTTTGACATCTATTCTCACCTGCTTCACAATTACTGCTGATGCGGTCATACCCCAATTACTTGGACCCTTAACAGCACTCATGAGTATTATCCCGCAGATACTTGCCTTTGTCGGTGTTGCGATCATAACATCCCTTGTTTTTGCACGTGATACAACGAAACTAGTCTTTTACAAAATTCGCAATTTTTTCTCATTGAAAAGAGTGATGACACTGCTCATCACTCTGGTTGTTCTGATAGGAATCGCAGTTCTAACCTATCAGATCGTTGTACGTACTGTTGGTAGTCCTACACCTACAGTTGTTGATGAAAATGGGAACCGTGACGACACCAATGCCGTCACAGGCACGCCTTGGCCAACTTTCAGATTCAATGCGAACCGGACAGGACACGCTGATACACTACCAGGTCCAGAGAGCCCAATCCCAGCATGGATATTTAGAGACAAAGGATTGAAAACAGTCCAATTTCATTCATCTCCTGCTGTTGTTGGAAATCGCCTCTATATTGCTGCAGCGGTGGGTGCGGTCTTCTCTACGAGTGGTGCTACCTATTGTATTGATATAGATACACAAGAAGTTATATGGAGGCATGACTCAGACATACCTATTTTTTCGTCACCAGCAGTTGTAGCAGGTAGAGTTTATATAGGTGAAGGATTCCATTATGACGACAACTGTTCATTGAGATGTCTGGATGCAAAAACAGGAGACCCTATCTGGAGTTTTAAAACAACAAGTCATGTAGAATCAACCCCCTTCATTACAAAGGGTAGACTTTACTTTACAGCGGGAGCAGATGGCGTGTACTGTTTAGATGCACTTGCCGGTGAAGAGATATGGCATTATCCTGCAGTTCATGCTGACATGGCACCCTTAGTTAAGGATGGTAAGGTATTCTTCGGAACAGGATATGATGACTACCTAATTATTGCCGTTGATGCTGAAACGGGTTCTGAAATCTGGTCAAGACAGATGCCTTATCAAGTATGGGGAAGTCCGAGTGCATACCAGGATATCGTTATCTTCGGTTTAGGGATGGGGAATTTTGCAGAAAGTGCTCCCATACCGAAAGGTAAAGTCGTCGCTGTGAATGCAAATACAGGCGATACAGTGTGGGAATATCCAGTAGGAGATGCTATAATGTCTGCAATGGTTATCTATAAGGATCATGTCATCTTCGGTTCACGGGACGGTCATGTCTATTCACTTACTGCAGAGGGTGAACTACGTTGGAAGAAACCTATGGGTGGGGTAGTCGTTTCATCCCCAGCAGTTGCACATGATGCTATATATGCTGCAACAGGATCTGAAACAGCATCAAATAAAATATATTCACTATCCATCTTTGATGGTAGTATCAATTGGGAATATGATTCCGTAGAGGTGAAATACGGGTTAAAGTTTTATTCCTCTCCTGCAATCGTCAATGGAAAACTATACATAGGTTCAAGCGACCGATACATTTTCTGTTTAGGCGGTAGCAATACAACCCGTAAAGTTGAGGATCGATAGATACAAAATCATTAAACATATAACATATAAAAACGTTTAACTATTCAACAAAATGAATGTCAAATTACAGTGAAATCTACAATTACATGCACACAATTGTAGCGCAAACTTTTAGTTTGCGTACACTACTGCACAAACTGAAAGTTTGTGCTACAACACATACCAGTCAGTCGGTATAAGTCTCACGTTCCAAGAGTGTGCATATATTCTTTGCATTTCACTATAAGTTGAACAGTTTATGATCTACCATATAATTTCATATAAGGAGTAGAAAAATGAAAAGATTATTTATTGCAATACCATTAACCCTATTACTCATTTGCCTAACCGCAGATGCACAATGGCGAAGCAAAACACATGATGTTTATAATGCACTTCAAAGAACACTTGACATCAAAATTGATGGTGAACTTGATGACGATGAAGGATGGGAAGGTGTCTTTGAAACCGTAACAGGTACTGATGGCAAACCTTTCTGTGGTGTTGAATATGACGGTAACGTTTTTCAAGAACACGGTGGTGGTAGTTGGAAGGGAGCAGATGACCATGAAACCTGTTTCGCAATCGTTTGGGATCCTGAAACAATATATCTCGCCTTAAGTGTTACGGATGACGAACATGAACACGTTGCTGGACAAGCTTGGAATGGAGACGGGGCACAGATTGCCGTTGAACCCAGCGGAGACAGGAAGGCAGGACAGACCCTTTTTCTATATAATGCCGGTTTAAACGATAATGCTACAGCCGTCATCCTCGGAAATGAGAGAACTAACGGACAACCGGGACTTGAAGTTGATAAGGATATTGCAATCGTCAGAAATGAAGCTGAGAATGAAACCTATTATGAATTCAGGTTTACTCCTGACCATTTAGGTCTGAGTGGATCATTTAAAAAGGGAGACAAGTTTGGTCTCGGCATCTGTGTCAATGATGGCGACAAAGCAGCAGGACAAGGTGGACAGAAAGGATGGAGTGGTTGGTACACACATTCAGTAGTTTTTGGGAAAAACTCCGAACATACTGGACTTGTTGTACTTACCGATGAAGTCCTCGCAGTGGAACCAGTTGGCAAGTTAACAACAACTTGGGGGAATCTAAAAAGATAACATTCTTTGAAAACGAAATTGTTGGTGTAGTGGTATAACAACCGCTGCACCGGCTGTTTCAGCACATGAAGTGCTACTATAATTGATCAACACGATTTAACTTTACAATTCTATTCATTCCATTCTTAGTAATGGAAAATATTCAAGAGGTAATTTAGATGAAAAAACATGTTTTGACTATTGCTGTATTTATAGCAGCTGTTATGTTTCTTACTATTGATTTTGCTGACGCACAGTGGCGCAGCGATACACATGATGTTTACAACGCACCAACAGGTGTTGACGTGACAATTGATGGAAAACTTGACGAATGGGTTGATGTAATGAATTCAGTTACCGGAACAGACGGTGAACCGTTCTGTGGAATCCCATTTGAGAACATTGGTACATTTCAGGAATACGGTGGTGGTACCTGGAGTGGTGCTGACGATCACACTACCTGTTTCATGATTGCATGGAATGCTGATGCAGTATATCTTGCCCTTGAAATCACAGATGATGAACATGAGCATGCTGCTGGACAAGCTTGGAACGGAGACGGGGCACAGATTGCAATTGAACCGAGTGGAGATAGGACTGCTAACTTACCCTTATTCCTTTACAATGCAGGATTAAGGGATAATGGGGATTTGCTCCTTCAAAATGAACGGACAAACAATCTACCCGGTCTGACTGCGGGGGAAGATTTTGCTGTCACCAGAGATGATGGTGCAAATAAAACCTATTATGAATTCCGCGTCACAACTGATAAAGTAGGACTTACTGGTTCTTTCACCGCCGGAATCGAATTTGGATTGGGAATTTGCGTCAACGATGGTGACTTAGGAGCAGGTCAGAATGGACAGAAAGGCTGGAGTGGATGGTATCCGCATGCTGTCGTCTTCGGAAAGAACTCCGAAAAGACGGGTCTGGTAATCCTTAGCGACACTGCCGTTACACCTGTTGAACCTAATGGTAAATTAACGACTACTTGGGGAAATGTGAAGTCTTCACGGTAGATCAGTTTAGTTTAATTCTGTATAAAAGAAATAACCTCCAGAGATGGAGGTTATTTCTTTTACATGCAATTAATGATCATGATGGTCTGTCTTGTGATAATGCAAGCGAAGCAGATCAGCCCCAAAATCATCCTCAATATGTCGCCATACCGAATGAATGTGATTCGCACTGTTCTGGGTATTATCATATTCAACAAAGAAGAATGGACTATGCAGTCTATAGTAATGCGGCATACCTCGTTCTTCACCACCTGCCCACGCAAAGTGTATATCGTTTAGACTACTCTCACGTAGTTTGCGACGTTCAATCTGTGCAACCTCATCCGGTAATCTATCAATATATTCATGAATTAACTGTATGAGCAATTCCCGTTGATATGTCTGCATTGTTTCAAGTGCCAATCCTTCAACTGAATCAAACTCGACTTTAGGTGCATTTCGTGTCAGAATATCAGGAGGTGCTTCTGGATTAATGACAGCGTGTGTTTTTTGGTAGGGTGTAAAACTTGCTAAGAGTTGTCTTGCCAAGTCTTCTTCAGCAAAAAGGACCCGCAACCCTTTCTTCTCTCCAACACGTACCTCCGCAGGATTTGAGCCAAAGAAAAAAGGATTAGGAGAAATCAGTTCTCTATTTACTACGGTAAAGTTTAGTGAGACATGATGTCCTTCTGCACGCCAACCCCACGCGCCATTACCTGTCGGATCACCGAAGACAGTAAAAAAGTAGTATTCCGGATTCCGCTCAAGTCTTCCTTCACCCTCCTTTTTTTCTATCTCTCCAAGTATGGTCTCTAAATCAATTATAGCACGCGCTTTTTCATATCCCTTATCACTTAATCCACTTGCCATGAGTCTAAACGCATGTTCCTGCTGATTACTGTTAAGCTCTTTCAGTGATACACCTTTTCGTTCCCACATCTCAATAGGAATGTAATGCCAACGAAACCGTTCTTCTCCATCAAATGACTGACACGCTTTCTCTCTTAATTCAGGGGATAGAATATCCAGAAAATTTGATGCTGCTGTAGCCATACGTTCTGCTGTTTCTGATGCTGCAATCACTAACGGCTTAGTCTTATTGGTTGATTTGACGTCTTCCACCTATACTTACCTCCGATTTGGTTATACACTCATTTTAACCCATTTTAAGTCAAAAATCTACTAAAATTAAACTAAAATTAAAAATCAGGTCAAATTAAACAATTGCTGAAATGAATATAACATCAGTTCATAAACGAAACACAATTTTACCTGATATTTTGCTATTTCTGTAAACATAATAAATGTAATATACGTTAAAAAAGATAAGTTGTTCAAAACTGAACGAAAGTCTGGCAAATAATATGGACAAGATGATTGACGATGAAATGCTGGTAACACAGTTCAAATCCGGTATCCAGAAGGCTTTTGACGAGTTAATGAAACGATATGAACGCAGAATATTCAGTTATCTCCTACGTTCTGTCAGGAATTATGAAGATGCCGAAGAATTGACACTTGAAGTCTTTTTCAAAGCGTATCGTGCCTTAGGTTCATGGGAACCAAAAGCAAAATTCTCTACCTGGTTATACACTATCGCTTCAAATCTATCAATAGATTATCACCGGTCCAAATCAAGACATCCCGTCTTTATATATGAAGATGAAGACGTTATTGAGAAAAGATTAGTCGCAAATGACATCTCAAGTAACCCAGAAAAACAGCTCGAAGATCAAGAACGTGGAGAAATCATACGCGCCGCAGTGGATGAACTCTCTGCAAAACAGAAGGAAGTCTTCATGCTAACACGGTATGAGGGATTACAGATAAAGGAAGTCGCAGAGACACTCGGAATGGCAGAAGGAACTGTAAAAATACATCTACATCGCGCAATCAAAAAATTACAAACCATACTTCAACCTTTATGGGAAAATAATGAAATATAGCCATGAAATATAGGAGGTAAATCCATGCCCAAATGTAAAATTTCTGAAGCACACGTTATAGATTATGTCACCGGTGAGCTAGATAATCCAGAAGCAGCCGAATTCAAACATCATTTGACAACATGCAACCAGTGCATCCGTCACGTAAATGCTCTAAAACATGTGCTTCAATTGGTAGACAGTGCTGAAGCAGAAATTGCCCCTCAAACTATTGTCCCCACAGACCTTCAATCAAAGTTATATAGACGTCTGGCTGAAGAACCAATTCAGAAACCGTCGGTTCATTCACGATTTACAGATTTCATCTCAAAACTCGGATTGATTCTACAGATACAGAAGCCGGCAGTCGTCGGTCTACTCGCTGTAGCTGCTATTACGATAACGCTTCTCGTCGGGAATCCGTTCAACAACGAACCGACTTTTGAAATTGATAAGGCGGAATCAGCTGATGCACGTATTGAACAGTACCACCATCAGGGTATACAACGAAGCATGGAGGACGTCATTCGAAATAAGCATCTACGACAATCAGATGAATGGAATACGGTGAGTCAACTCAATCGTGTCAAAGATCAAGCAAAAGGCACTGATTGGGCAGTATTAGCCAACGAACACCTAAAAGGTGTCAGTTCAAAACTGTAATCATCCAAATCTTAAGACAATTGATAAACTAATAGGTATCTCCGTGAAAAAAAATAGTTACATCAGAAATTGCTTTCTTTGGACCTCCTGTGTATTGCTACTGTTGTTCTCTGGTCTGTCTCAAGCAGCTGCACAACAGGAGAAAATCACCACCTTGGTTCAACAGAAAAACTATTCAGAAGCTGCATCTGAATTGGAAAAACTCGTACGGGTGGCGAAAGGAATTGAAACGCGCAGTTGGTGCTATTATCAACTCGGAGAAATATACTACAATTATACCCAACAATACCAGAAGGCTCTTAATGCTTACAGAAACATCCTTAAGATGCAGAACGATGGATTGCCAATCGCTGAGATATATCTGGCATATATCAAAATCGGAGATGTGTATACAAGGATGGGAGAATATGAAAAAGCAATACAGAACCTTAATACGCTGGTCCAGGTGACGGACGAAACCAACTTTGTACACAAAATCAGTTCACAGAAGATACGAGACATTCAGAAGGGGTTGCAGGATCTAACGATTCAGAGACAAATCGTGCGGGAGTATAAGGGAACATCCCTTGAAGCAGTCGCACAATTTCAGATTGCAGAACTCTACAGATCACAATCGCAACTCAATCAACCTGAAACAGCGATTGAAACTTATGAAACCCTCATGAAAAATCATCCAACTCACAAGATGGCACCAGAAGCACAGTGGAGAATAGCACATATACGACACACAGTCCTACATCAAACAGAATTGGCTGTTGATGCTTACAAAAAAGTAGCAGATACTTATCCTACAAGCAACTTTGCTGCTGAGGCACTCTTCCATATAGCAAGTATCCATCGACAGGACGAAGAATTTAAACAAGCACTCACGGTTTACGACACTATAAAAGAAAGATATCCAAACTTTTGGATTACCCATGCAGTATTCTATTGGTCTGGTGTATGCCATGAGAAACTGCAGAATTATTCGGATGCACGCAGAGCATTTCAAATATTCCTAAAAGTCTACCTGCCATCACTTGATCCTGTGGACCTCGGACAGATCGAAATGTATGATAAGACTGGCACGCAAGTGAGTGAATTAATACAGACAAAAATCAATACACTAACGAAGATAATTCCAAAACACGAATATGAAAAAATTGAAAATGCAATCAAAAACAATCAATATCTAAATGCCCTCTCTTATGCACGAAATCTAATCGTCATTGCACCAAATTCAGAATATGCCAAACGCATATCATCCCAACTTCGCTCATTAGAATATCAGGCAGCAATTCAGAACTTACAGATGAGAATAAATGAACCAAACTTTGATACTGCTAAAAAGACGAGTACACAACTACAAATCGCTACGATATATGAACGCGAGTTGCATGATTACGCAAAAGCAGTAGACGCATACAAGACTGTTATCAAAGATAATCCACGTTCCGTTTACGCTGCAGAAGCACGATATCGCATTGGCATCATATCTGCTGACATACTGGCAAAACCGAATACTGCACTTCAAGCATTTAACGATGTGATTGAACATCATCCAAATACCCTTGAAGCGATGATGGCCACTTTCCAGATCGCGGAAATATATGAGAAACTACAAAGATTTGATGAGGCGTTACAAGCATACCAAAAAACAAGCGCATACCCCGAACGTGAGTTATATCTTTCTGGCGGATATAAGGACAGTTTTGCAGATAGAGCACAATTTCGAATCGGAAGGGTTCATTTTGAAGACAAAAGGTTTGCTGAAGCACGTTTCGCTTTTGAGGAATTCATCAAAAACCGACCCAATTCCCCAAGATTTGCAGCCGCACATGTGTTCTTAGCTGCCATGCACCAAGAAAATGGAGAGACCGATTTAGCACTAAAGTATTATCAGATAGCAGAGAGACTCCTAAATAAGAACGGCGTTCAAGCGCAAACGGTCATTGACGAAGCTGGAAGTCTTGGATTTCAGAGCACTGATACCGTGATAAAGTTCCTACAAGATCGTCAGAATCGTCTAAAAAACCAATAATACATGATTAATTAAGTAGACAAAAATTGTGTAGTCCTGTAAAATAATATCATTTCTAATTGAGAATACCTCTGAATTGTAGCACAATCTGCCAGATTGTGCCGTTTTCCGTTTCATTTCTAACCGACGGTAATGAGGGAAAATCTAATAGAAAATGTATAACATTTACTAAAGATTACTGAAAAATCACATTTCATCGTTGGTTATATTGAACTATATTATGATATTTTCAAGTTGATCGTAACTTGGAGGAAAAGACATTTGACAGCTGAAGTTCTTAACGGCACACGACTCGCACAGAGAATACGAAGTCAAATTCGAAAACAACTTAAAGAACTCACTTTCACACCAGGACTCGCAGTCATCCAAGTAGGTAATGATCCCGCCTCTTCGTTATACATCAAATATAAGCAGCGAGACTGTGAAAAAGTACATATCCACTCTGAATTACATCATCTTCCCGAAGATACTTCCCAGCAGACACTCATCCATAAAATTGAAGAACTAAACACTCGTCAAGACATACACGCCATCTTAGTACAGATGCCACTACCCAAACACATCAATTCGCAAGAAGTCATTGATTCAATCGCACCCCATAAGGATGTTGACGGTCTAACCCCACTCAACTTGGGAAATTTATTTATCAATCGTGAATCAGTCACACCTTGTACACCAGCTGGTATCATTAGACTAATTGAATCAACAGATGTGCCAATTCAAGGAAAGCACGTTGTCTGTGTCGGTAGAAGTCATCTCGTTGGAAAACCGATAGGTATAATGCTGCTAAACCGCAATGCGACTGTTACCTACTGTCATTCAAAAACCAAAAACCTTGCGGCAGTAACACAAAAAGCAGATATACTCATAGCAGCAGTCGGCAAGCCTGAATTCATTACAGCGGAAATGGTAAAGAGGAATGCTACAGTAATAGATGTTGGAATCAATAGCGTTGACGGGAAACTTGTAGGTGATGTGAAATTTGATGAAGTAAAAGAAATTGCTGGATATATTACACCAGTACCAGGAGGAGTCGGACCGCTAACTCGTGCTATGCTGTTAGAAAATACACTGAAGTTAGCGATCAATAATAATTCAACCTTATAAATATTTGGAGGACAATATGGCATTTCCAGGATTTGAGTTAAATGACAAAGTCATGCTAATCACTGGATCTGGTAAAGGCATTGGCAAAGGTATTGCAATAGCCGCTTCACAGATGGGAGCGAAAGTTATCCTCAACAGTCGTACACGTTCAGACTTAGATGAAGTTGCTGATGAGATACGGGCAGCCGGAGGTGAAGCAGAACCGATAGTATTTGATGTGAGTGATATGGATTCAGTCGCTGAAGGAGCAAAGTCTGCTATTGATGTGTGGGGAAGAGTAGATGTACTGGTCAACAATGCTGGTACAAATCGCCCAAAACCTGCATTAGAACTCACTGAAGAAGATTGGGATGCAATCTACGATCTAAATCTCAAAGGACTATTCTTTCTCACACAAACTCTCGTTAAACCGATGATTGAACGGGAAAGTGGTAAGATAATTAATATATCCTCAACCATGGGATTAGTCGGTGGTCCACTTAGAACAGCATACTCAGGTAGCAAGGGAGGCGTAGTGCTGCTAACAAAAGGTCTGGCAGTAGAATGGGCACCACACAACGTTACTGTAAATGCCGTTGCACCTGCATTCACACGTACACCACTTGCAAATGTGTTATTACAAAGAAAGGAATTTTACGAAGATGTCGTTAGCCGCATTCCAATGGGACGTGTCGGTGAAGTAGATGAAGTCGTCGGAGCTGTTCTCTTCTTAGCATCTGATGCAGCAAATTGGATAACAGGTCAGACAATCGCAGTCGATGGGGGTTGGGTTGCATGGTAATCTAAAATTCATCTAACGACACAGAAATCAATCCAATAACCATCTAACAACAGAGAAATCAATCCAAAATTAGGAGAATATTTGTGAAACGTATTTTTGTTTTTCTTGGAATCGCACTCGTGATTCTATTACAACTCAATTGTTCATCAGAACAGGAAAAAATCAACAATCCCACGCTAAGTGGTGTGACAGATGACATTAATGCCGCACCTTTAGTAGAGGAAGTTAATCTTGAGAGTATGTATGAAGATGAAGTTCGCAAACTCGCGACAAAAACACCGGTTCAACTCATCACTGTTATTGAGGGAACCAGTAAAGTTATCGTTGAAGCGGAATTCCGCAGAGTGGAATCTTCAGGATTCGGATTCCCACTGTATGAATGTGTACTCACAGATGAAGCAGTTCAAGCAATGGGAGGGCTCGCACAAGGAATGTCAGGAAGTCCTGTAGGCCCACCAGGTAAAGTCTTCGGTGCACTGGCTTATGGGGAGGCATGGGCAGCAGCACCACACCGGTTTTGGGTGACCCCAATCGGGGCAATGGAGGCTACGCTTGAGCATACCACATTTGGTGAATTCCTAAATCCTCCCGCTGCACCAAGTGCCGTTGTAAACCCAACGTATGTACAGGTCAAAACCCCAATGACTATTACTGGAATTGACAATAGTAGACTTGAACAATTGTCTTCACACCTTAGTGGAACACGATTCGATTCTGTTGAATTCTATTCCAGAATTGGAGGGGCTCCTGCAGCTACGCCAGCAAACGCATCCCTTAATCTTTCAGCTGGAGACATGATCGGAGTGGCAACTGTAACGGGAGATGTCGTTAATTCCATAGGAACCGGAACGGTAACCCAAGTCTATGGTGACAAATTCGTTGCATTTGGGCATGACATGTTCCTTGATGGACAGGTATCTTTACCCGTCTATAGAGCCGTAGTAGATGGAATAGTGGCAAACACACGTATTTCATATAAATCATCAACCGTCTACGGTAACCCTATAGGCACTATAACGAAAGACTTGAGACCTGGAATTGTTGGAGAACTTGGCCCAGCACCATCTATGATACCTGTCAATGTGATATATCAACCTGTGAACAGTCCAGAACCTATTAGGAAACGACATAAGGTTGCCTATGGACAAGAATTATCCCAATTGTTGCTGCAGCTACATTAGATGCAATACGGATGGAAGTCAGTCCAGGAACAATAGAAGGAAATGTTGTCATTAGTTTCAAAGAAACGGATAACGTCTATACAGAATCCTTCCGAACAATTACACCAGACCCGTTTGAATCTATATTAGCAAGAATAAGCGGAATCATTGAGCCATTTACGAATAATCTCATTAATGGAGCGGGTAGAGCAACAATTGACGAAGTCAATATCTCAATGATAGATATTCCCTATATTCTTCACGCTGAGATTACAGACATTCATGTTGTTGGTGAAGTCAAACAAGGTGAAGTCGCAACATTCGTGCTTGAAATGCTGCCACACTGGACTGCTGCTGGAAGATCGCGTTCAATGTATAGAGAAGTGAAACTTCCCATTCCAGAGAATTTTGTAACAGGTCCAGCGGTAATATCAATGGCTGCAGCAACCGAATACGGTTTTAATCCATTCAGTGCACGATTCCCACCTTCACCTGCATCCTTAAATGGTTTTATCAAACAGCTCAAAGATGCACAGTTTGACAGGGGGTTAGTTCTTGTAACACTCGCTACTTTAGCAGAAGAACAGATGCCTGAAGAAGCTTCAATAGAAGATCTTTTAGAAGACTTCTTTGCACAGTTTTTGGATACTCTGCTTGAGAACCTACCAGTACCGGGTGAAGAAGATCTGCCACCTGATAATGGAGAATTGTCTCCTGGAGACGGAGAACTTCCACCAGGTGATGCTGAGCTTCCTGATGATGGTGAAATAGTTGTGGAAGAATCTGAAATGATCATAGAGGAACCGATGATGGAAGAAATACCATCTGATACACCTATTACAGGTACGGCACTCATCGTGCAACGGTTTATCGTTACCGGTGATACAGATGTAAAAGTAGAAGTGCTTCCAGCTGATGTTGAATTGGATGCAGACGCTGAAGACACAACGGAATAACGCCTTCATCTAAACAAAATGGGGCAACTCTCTGTTGCCCCATAAACGTCCCTTTAATGACGTGCCCATGTCGGTAGGTGCGATATCCTTATCAATGCAGAATACCAAACGCGTATTCTGCCAGATTTACCCAATACGTCGCATTTGAAGGTCTTCGCGTAAGATTCGGTGCGATACGGAAATCGCACCTACCGAAATGGCATATATTGGTTTCATTTTATCCTTATTCACACTTAACAGGTGCTCTATCCACGTAACACTTGACGATATTAATGATCAGTTGAATATCCATGCGCGCTGATTCAAGCGGCGTGTAACACCCTTTGTCAGTTGTAATGCATTCATAAAAATGCCGTAATTCCTGCATAAATGCACTCACCCATTCAATCTTTGGTGTCTTACTGTAGGTCGTTCCATTCTTATCGATTCCTTGGATTACCACCTCAGATAGAATACCTCTTGAAAAACCGGTAGGATATGAAACCAAAACCCTCTTATCGTCGCCATAGATTTCCAAAGTTTCCCTAAAGTCCCACAAGTCAGGAAGGTCGACCCAAGTTGCAATGCAGCGAGCACCGTTAGGGAATCCAAAAACAATACTCACCCCTTGTCCTTCAGACCACACTTCAGCACTAATCACTTCACTGGGAGGACCTAACATCATGCGAAGACTGTATATGTCGTGAATCATACTACCAGAGAGTAGAAAGAATACACGTTGTGCTTCAGTAGAAACTTCGCCAATGGCATCAATACAAGCGACTTCACGCGCGGATTGTGCTGGGGTAAGAAGCTCCGGTGAAACATCATCAAATCGCTCAACATCAAACTGACTTAGATGCAGTTGGTTATTCGGATGTAGATGGTTAATCTGCACAAACCGATAACTATCCATAGAATCAACTTCAGTTTTTGCAATTTGGAATGCAGGATCGTATACCTTCATATATCCTGCTTGTGCTACCTTATTGGCTTTTTGTTGTGCAGCAATCATCCTTTCAAGCTCTTGGAGTGAAAAACAGACAGGTTTTTCAATAAACACATGCTTTCCCGCATCAAACGCTGCCAGTGCCACCTCAGTCTTTGGATCCCTATGACACAACAGCACTGCCTCAACATCACTGTCTAAAAGCTCGGTATAGTCTGTTACATATTTTGGTACATGAAATCTTCTCGCAGCAGCAGCCGCTGCACCTTCCGATATATCACATACGATAGAGACTTCAAATTCTCTATGAAGCTGGTTTAGGTTCGGTAGATGTTGAACCTGAGCGACAGCACCACAACCGATGACCCCAATTTTTACCTGTCTCATCATCCTGCATCCTTCAGGCAAAGTTCTATTTTTATTAACTATGTTATCATATTACCTAAACAGATGCACCTGATTAATGGGAGAATTCTGACAACATTCATGCTTGATTGTACTTCTCTGCACAACATTGATATTGCTGTAGCACATTCATCCTTGATTGTGCCGAACCCCGTTCATCCTTCATTCACCTCTCCGCGCAGCAGAAACTTTGATATTGCTGTAGCACATTCATCCTTGATTGTGCCGAACCCGTTCACCCTTCATTCACCTCTCCGCATAGCAAAAACCTTAATTGCGTTTGTAGCACATTCATCCTTGATTGTGCTTCTTTCTATAACCCTATAGTAACCATAACTTACACGTCCCAATTAACAAAACAGATTGACACATAACAAACAGTGTGGTAATCTTAACATATTTAGCAGATAAATGCATTTTATGTGACATAATGCGAAATATAAAACTTGTACTGGAATATGATGGAACAAATTACAACGGTTGGCAGATTCAACCAGATCTTCCAACAGTTCAAGGTACAATAGAAAAGGCATTGACTCAGTTAACGAACAGAAACATAAACATAATAGGTGCAGGTAGAACAGACTCCGGTGTGCATGCTGAAGGACAAGTGGCAAATTTTCATACAGATTCTACTATACCGCAAGCAGCATTTCAGCACGGGCTTAACTCCGTTTTACCGCACGATATAGTCGTCTGTGATGTTACAGAAGTAAATACTGACTTTCATGCCCGATTCAGCGCAACAAGCCGAAGATACCGGTACACAATATTGAATCGGTTATATCCATCTGCTGTTTTACGTAAGACAGCGTATCACTATTCTTCACCGATAGATTTAGACTTAATTCGGTTAATCTGCAAGTCAATTTTAGGAAAAAATGACTTTACATCCTTTCAGAAAACTGGAAGCGATAGACAGAACCCAAACTGTATAATCTTTGACGCATCTTGTGATAAAAATGGTGATCTGATATGCTTTGAGATTGAGGCAGATTCGTTCTTGCGAGGGATGGTCCGGGCAATCGTCGGGACACTCCTCAAGTGCACAAAACATAGGTCGGATAGCAATACCAACGCATGTGAACAGTTCCTTGAAATCATGCAAGCCAAAGATAGAGCATTAGCAGGTACTTCTGTTCCCGCACACGGGTTGTCGCTTATCCAAGTCAAATATAACGATCATTAAAATGAGGTGTTTATGAATTACGGTCAAGTCTTGAATGAGTTGGAAACGTTGGTCAATGAAACGTTCGGTCTGTGGGAACACAACCGAGTCGGTTTTCAATGGAGACATTATACGTGGAACCATACCATGCGGGTACGTGCAATGAGTATGGAACTCGGTAGACGAGAGGGGGGTGATGTCAAACTCTTGGAGGTGGCTGGCACCCTACACGACATAACGAAACGTTATGATGGTGTTATCTTGACAGATGACAACGGGAAACGGATACTTGACAACAACGGATTCTGGCTAAATGAAACGTTAAGTCCTGCTGGCAAAAACATTGTCACAGAACTATACGACAAACACAATCTTCGGGGTAAGGTACATCACGAGTCTGGGGCAGTCATCACTGAGAACATCTTGGCTATGTATGATTTTGAAGCCGCGTTTGTGGAAGCCGCAACTTCTGTCGTATTAGCACATTTGAAGCCAACAAATCTCACCGCTGAAGATTTTAAACTTTTATATGGGAATATTGAAAACCAGATTCTCTACGATGCAGACACGATGGATCCCAACGTAGGGTATACAGGCTTTTTCAGGAATATTCACATACATGCCTATTTCGCACTACAACGTGGTAACTTCAATTTAGAGGAATATGTCAGGAATCTACCGCGTTGGATAAATTCCAAACAGGAATTTGTAGACAAACTACTCACCGAATCCTCACGTGAAGTCGCTCAAGCAAGACAAGACCGAAATCAGCATCTCTTTGCACAGATGGTAGGTGAATTAGATGATATGGAGATAAATCGAAAATACGGATTATTAGGTATTATTGAGTACTTTGTAAGTGAAACTGAAGATCCGCATTTCTTAAATCAACTTGAATATCTCCAAACGAAATGGTTACCAGAACGTCAGAAGTGGGTAGATGAAGAAACAACTACATCTGCACGTGAACGTGCCCAGGCTGCAATAGATCGCGTTAGCAACTTCCTGAATCTACTTGAGAAAGAAGGACGTGGCGAGATATAAGGAGTATATCATGAACCAGCAAGAAACAGCTTTACCTGAAGACATTGCGAATAGTCTAACCCCAATATTGTATCCTGATGATCTCTATCGATTTGATACGGTCGCGAATAGCATTACAGGCGGCTTCTCATCTGTCCGGCAAACAGATATTGAGTATTTTCATCAAAACGGATATTTGGTCATTGAGGATGCATTTACAGATAAGGAAATAGAGGAAGCACTGGCAGGTATGGTGTATCTGATGGATGGAAAGAATCCTGATTTTCGCGCCATACAGTTTGAAGCGAAACTCGCTAAACGCAAGGATGAGATGAAACCGAAAGAACGCCGTGATGCCATTCGCAAGATATTTAACTTCGTAAATCATGAATCACGATTGAAAGCACTTTCTGAGCATGAAGGACTCATACAGGTTCTTGAACAAATTATGGGAGATACACCGATGCTGTTTCAAGATATGGCGTTGGTAAAACCCCCACTGCACGGCACAGAAAAACCCTGGCATCAGGATTGTGCATACTTCAATTTGGCACAGGGCACTACTGTTGTTGGCGTGTGGATCGCATTAGATGAAGCAACTGCTGAGAACGGTTGTATGCACATCATCCCAGGGTCACATAATGAAGGACCGATGATACACTTCAACCGTAGAGATTGGCAGATATGCGACACTGATGTTCCAATCGCTCGCGACACAATGGTGCCACTTCAACCCGGTGGATGTCTATTCTGGCACGGATTGACTCATCACGGGAGTCCGGTCAATCATTCATCCAAACGCCGCCGAGCATTACAGTTTCATTATAAACCTGCAAGTTCAGGTGATATTTCTACACAGGACCGGATGGATATATTTGGTAGTGAAGGCAAAGATGTAGACTGTTAATCTTCATATTCCGACCAAAATCTCAAAAAACGATCGTAGGGGCGGGGTTTCCCCGCCCGTATATTACAAGTTTCCCACCCGTATATTACAGGTTTTCCGCCCGCATATTCTGACAGGAAACGATACACCATAAAACCTACTATCCTATTTCTGCTCAGGGAACGGTGCGCGAATGTCATAACGTCCCTCAACAAAGACAGGTAATTTCCCACCTTCAACCAAGAGATCAAGCGGATTAGGTCGTGTCGTTAAGGGGAAGGTAACAACGTCTTGAAGCCGCACAGATTCATAAAATGCCATCAGGATTTCAATGGTGCAAAGACCATGCCTACCAGCATTCCGATGTTCATCAACATCACCTTCAATCCATGCTAACATCTCAGAAAACTGATTCGGTTCACTTTGCCGCGGTTTGATTGTCTGCCATCCTGCTGCTTTACTGTTCAACACCTCAATTGTTCCATCAGCACCCCGTCTGAGTTGACCATCATCGCCGTATACAGCATCACCTCTGAGACCAGGACCGGGTAAATCGCTTTCATAAATGCCTCGGATACCGCCTTCAAAGCAGATTTCTGCCATACATTTATCTTCCGTTCTCACCCTTCTTTCCCAACGATCCGTCTTGCGAGAAACTTGACCAATGAGCCATTGCGGTTCAGGATCGCCAAGGATAAAACGCATTTCGTCGATTTCATGTGTCCCACGATTCAATAGACCGTGTCCATCCCGTCTTAACATAGTTTGGGGTTGTCCAATTGCCCCCTCTTGAATCAGTCTACGTGCTTCACAGTTCTGTGGACTAAATCTGCGTTGATGTCCAACGACTAACTTCGTCCCACTTTTTTCGCAAGCATCCATCATGTCTTGTGCATCGCCAACAGAAGCTGCCATCGGTTTCTCGGTAATAACACCAATCACACCATTTTCAGCGGCTGCGATAGTAGGTTCAGCACGGACACTCTGCCAAGTAGTGATGCTTACGATATCAAGTTCCTCTTTCTCACACATTTCAGCAAAATCTGTGTAATGAGAAGGTAGCGATAATTCATCAGCAAACTTCGCAGCGGATTCAGCACTGATGTCTGACGCGGAGACGACCTTGGCACGTCCACTACCATTCCAACTACGAGCATGTGCACGACCCATACCCCCACAACCTATTACGCCAACACGATATGTTTTTTCTGCCATCATATTACCTCATTTTTCAAAAGTTCAAGTTTGAAACAGAGTTTATCAGAAATATACTGCGAATGCAAGGAATATATACATCGACATTTTCATAACACTTGACTTAGACAGGAATCTATTATATACTATAATACAAAGAATCGCTGAAATAGGAGATGATACGATGCCGAAAAGAATAAAATCTGCTCCGACGATATTCTATCCGGAATCGGATGGCAAACCTATGGCAGAAACTGAAACACATCGCGATCTGATGATTGATTTCATTCAAATGCTGAAACACCATTTTCGTAATGTGGACGATGTTTGTGTATCAGGAAACATGTTCATGTATTACGAAGAAGGTAACATAAGAAAATCTGTTGCCCCGGATGTATTCGTAGCATTTGGTGTAGGAAAGAAAGAAAGAAGAACTTATCGCATCTGGGAAGAAGGTCGCGCACCGGATTTTGTGTTGGAAGTTGCAAGTCCCAAAACATTTAGGGACGATCTGACGAAGAAGAAAGACCTTTATGCGAATGAGTTACGTGTAAAAGAATATTTCATCTATGACCCACTCGGTGAGATTGTTCCAAGTTTTGTAGGATACAGATTAAACAACGATGTCTATGAAGAAATCCCTTTTTCTAATGACAGACTTGCCTCAGAAGTCTTAGGATTAGAATTAGGTGAAAATGATGGTATCTTACGTTTATTCGACCCTACTAAATCTGAATGGTTACCAACTGCCACAGAACGAGCCGAAAACGCCGAAGCACATGTTGAAAGTGCTAAAGCACGGGCTGAAAACGCTGAAGCAAGAATTGAACAACTTTTAGCGGAGATTGATAAACTGAAATCACAGAACAAGAGTTAATCTCAGTGTATGAGTTGTTACATGTGTCTATTTTAATACAATGAAGAAATTGCTTAATTCACCTTATACTTGTATTTGTAACATGTTCGCTTTTGGCATCGTTTATGCATGACAATACCATATAGATTTAAATACACCGAATATTCTAATCTCACAATAAGGGTGAACACAATGCAAAAATTTGTAATAAACGGCGGAAACAGACTTGAAGGTAAGGTTAAAGTCAGTGGGTCAAAAAATGCTGTATTACCCATCTCAGTTGCCGCAGCAATTCTCGGGGACAATGTTAGTGTGCTTCACAATGTCCCGAACCTAACAGATGTAAATACACTGAGTGCCGTTCTTGAAGGACTCGGTGCATCCATAACACGAAAAAATGGATCACTCTATATTGAACCAATAAACCGAATGGAATATGAAGCACCTTACGACCTTGTGCGAAAAATGCGCGCATCAATTTATGTATTAGGTCCCCTCGTAGCAAAACTTGGTCGAGCAAAAGTCTCCTTTCCCGGTGGATGTGCAATCGGTCCCAGACCTGTCGATTTACATATAAAAGGGTTAGAACATTTAGGGGCAAAGGTTGAAGTAAAAAAAGGATATATCTACGCACAAGCAGAACAACTAAAAGGCTCAAAAATTGACTTACTCGGACAACACGGACCCAGTGTCGGTGCTACAGCTAACGTCATGATGGCAGCAACATTAGCAGAAGGCACCACTATCATAAAAGGCGCAGCACGAGAACCACACGTCTATGACTTGGCACAATTCCTCAATGCAATGGGGGCTGATATTAAGGGTATCGGCACTTCAACATTGACGATAAATGGAGTCAAACAACTATACGGCACTGAACACACCGTCATATCAGATGATATTGAAGCTGGAACATTCATGGTTGCAGCTGCAATGACAAACGGAGATGTGTCAGTTGAAGGAATCAAACCTAAACAGGTCACAGCGATATCTAAGAAACTAATTGACGCAGGTATACAATTAGATTGGTATGATACAGGCGTACGCGTGACGAATCTTGGAGAACTCAAAGCAATAGATGTAACAACCGCACCCTTCCCAGGTTTCCCTACAGATATGCAAGCACAAATCATGGGATTGCTAAGTATCGCATCAGGTAAGAGCACTATCACAGAAAATGTGCATACAGACCGTTTCATTCACGCAGCTGAACTAAACCGTATGGGGGCAAATATCACGCTTAAGGGTAGTAAATCTATCATCAGAGGTGTACCTTATCTGAGTGGCGCACCCGTAATGGCTTCCGACCTAAGAGCAGGAGCAGTACTTGTCGTCGCAGGATTAGCAGCAACTGGGGAAACCACTGTCTCACGTATATATCACATTGACAGAGGTTATGAGGAAATTGAAAAGAAACTCAATAATATCGGGGCAGATATAGAAAGAGTTAATACTGACGTCTGATTGTTTCCCTAACATCCAAAATACACATTCTTCACGTATCTAATCACTACTATGCTACAAATTATAGAAACACAAACACCGGACTGTACATCATTTCTCAGCAAACTAAACGAACGCGGTAAACTCAAGGATGAAAACATCCTTAGAACAGTACGCAGGACAATTAGCGATGTTCAGGATGAAGGTGATAAAGCTATTGCACGTTATACGCGCAAATACGACGCACCGCGCATATCCGCAAAAGGTCTACGAGTTCAGCAGAAGGAATTTAAGCAAGCTTACGGAGATGTATCCAACGATTTTGTTGAGGCATTAATACAAGCTAAAGCAAACATTGAATCGTTTCATCAAAAACAGGTACAATCCTCATGGTTCTCAACCGAGGAAGATGGCGTATTGTTAGGACATCTGATTCGTCCATTGAAACGAGTAGGTGTGTGTGTCCCATCCGTAAGTCAACTATTAGTATCTTCATTGGTTATGAGTGTGGTACCAGCGAAGGTAGCAGGTGTAGAAGAGATAGTCGTCTGTATGGGACCAATGCGAAATCGACAGATTAACCCTCACATGCTTGTTGCTGCAGCTGAATGCGGCGTTGACGAAATATACAAATGTGGCGGTGCGCAAGCTGTTGCAGGGATGGCTTATGGAACCGATTCCATCAAGCCAGTTGACAAAATCGTCGGTCCAGGAAATCTCTATGTTCAACTGGCAAAAAAAGAGGTGTATGGACAAGTAGACATTGACAAGTTGGCAGGACCCAGTGAAATCCTTGTGATCGCTGACGGGGCAGCTGACCCAGATTTTGTCGCAGCTGACCTTATCTCACAAGCAGAACACGGACCAGAATGTTCAGCGATACTGCTAACACCTTCCCTCGGTTTTGCTGAACAGGTAAAGGCAGCTGTAGAACTGCAAGCACAAACACTACCACGACAATATGAACTTGTAAAGGCATTTGAAAACTATGGTGCGGCAATTGTCGTTGAAGATATTACTGAAGCAGTCACGTATGCAAATCAAATTGCACCTGAACACGTTGAACTGCACATTGAGAATCCATTCGAATGGCTGAGTGAAATTCGGAATGCTGGTGCTATATTCATTGGTCCTTATTCTCCTGAAGCGGTTGGTGATTACATCGCTGGACCAAACCACATATTACCAACAGGAACATCAGCAAGATACGCATCGCCATTGAGCGTTCACGACTTTCTCAAAAAGACAAGTCTTATATCATATACTAAAACTGCATTGGAGAAGGTTACACCTGCAGTCTCAACACTCGCTGAGGTAGAAGGTTTAGAAGGACATGCAGAAGCGATGAAAATCCGTTTTGAAGACGATTAATCTCTGAACCTTATCACTGCAATTTTAACATGACCTAAATTGCTACCTATAAGTTTTTAGGCGGACAGGTGCCGTTTTTATGCAAGAAAAGTTCATAATTCCCGAAATATCGTAGCGTAAACTTTCAGTTTGCGCCGTTTTGACACAAACTAAAAGTTTGTGCTACTATGTAGCAACTTGGGTTAACATAATAAATCCTTATTACATCAAGCTGAACCCTTATGAACAAACCGATCTCAACATTCTCCATAGTAGGATATGATCCAGACAACGGAGACCTCGGCATTGCAGTTCAATCTAAGTTCTTTGCTGTCGGGGCAGTTGTTCCTTGGGCAGAAGCAGGCGTTGGGGCAATCGCAACACAATCCTGGGCAAACACCACCTACGGTCCAAGAGGATTAGAGCTACTGAAAATAGGTTTATCTGCAAAACAGACTTTAGACCATCTCATCAAAGACGACACCGGTAAAAACACACGTCAAGTCGGTATAGTTGATGCAAATGGTAATGTTTTAAATTATACGGGTGAAGAGTGTCACGATTGGGCAGGTGCTATATCTGGAGAGCATTTTACCGCACAAGGAAATATCCTTACAGGTGAAGAAGTTGTTAAGGCTATGGGAGCCGCATTTGAGAACTCAAAGGGTGAACTTGCTGATAGATTATTAGATGCATTAATTGCCGGTCAAGAAAAAGGTGGTGATAAGCGTGGACAGCAATCCGCTGCACTGTACGTTGTCCGAAAAAATGGTGGATATAGTGGTTTCAATGACAGATATGTAGACCTACGGGTTGACGATCATGAGAAGCCAATCCAAGAACTACATAGACTCTTAAACATTCACAAAAAGTTCTTCCCCAGACAGTAATTCCCTCCTTATCTCTACACACCCCGATTTTGTTGAATATTGACATCCGTTTAGATAAATGCTATACTAAGGAAATTAACGAATTCAGATAGTTAAATTCATCCAACGAAGAAATTCTCATCGCTTCATATCCTAACTATTTAAATTGAGGTACATGCATGTTCAAAAAAAAACGACTTATCGCGCCAGTGTTATCTTGTTTTTTGTTGTTTTTTGCAACTCTTGCTGCAACTTATGTTCTAAGTCGAACAGGAGCAATCTCTAACTTATTTCCAACCTCAGAACCGTTAGCGTCTTTTCAACAGTTTCACGTAATTTCACATGATTTAGATGAAAGTGGTGACCTTAACGCTGAGTGTGAATTACAATTGGGGGGCGGTGTCCGATTAGCAGATTGGAACGATATTGTAGCATATTACGAAGGTGGCGGATCATTGGATGAGTTCATTGCAGAGGTAAAGATGTCCATCAGGGATGATATGCGACCCTTCTTTGAACAGACTATACAGACCAATAAAGAGAAAGCTGCATCAAAGTCAGATAATACATCAACATCAGAGACATATCATCATGAGTATAGAATCTCATTTAATGGCAACTTGCGATACGCGAATACAGATAGACACTATTTTGTTGGCAGACACGACCATATCAAACCTTTAGGTTTCTTAGACCACGATGATCTAAACAATAACCAATTGAGTTTAGGTTCGTGGTATGGCAGAGGTGGTTACGCAATCTGTTACGGAGAATTCAATGAAAATACTATTGGAGTTCCTTTAGCAAGTTTCCAAAATTTCCATCTCATCGCTCACGATTTAGACGAAAATGGAGACCTAAATGAATTATGCAAAACAGAATTGGGTGAGGACTTTCGTATTGCCGATTGGAATGATATAGTGGTATTTTATAGTGAAGGCGGCTCGCTGGATGATTTCATCGCTGGTTTAAAAATGGCTGAAAGAGAAGAAATGGCGTTACCAGAAACGGGGTTTCCAATTCAAATAGACACCTCAAATATAACCGAAATGCCAAAGGAAGTTCCAGATGCAATTGCAGATGAATACCGAATTTCCAAGGATGGTGAACTGAGATGGCAGATAGACCGACATTACTTCGTTGGTAGACATGAACATATAAAACCACCAGGATTCTTAGATCATGACCACGTTAATAACTATCAGTTGACACTCGGTTCCTGGAGGGGTAAAGGCGGATATGCACTTGCGTATGGAAACCTTATGGGTATGTCTGTTTATACTGTTTTATTAATTTTCTATGGTATAATCTTGTGCGTATCACTCACGATAGTCCACTTTTTAAATCCAGGATGGCTGTTCAAAGAAAAAACGCAGGAATAAACAGAAGTAAATTGCATTATTTTATTTTATGTTTTTTCTAATTTCAAGGGTTGTCGTTTAAAATGCAGACGTATCTTATTGGCAGTCAAGTATACTGTCCGGATGCGAATAATTCGTCGTGCTAAACGTTTCTTGCCGGGGAAATCGCTGATAATCAAACCAGCTAAAACAGTTAATAACCCCTGTCCAGGCACAGCAGGTAGAGATATTAATGCGCCTACAATGATAAGCAATAGACCAACGATATTTTTTATAAGTGACACAAAGAAACGCACGAAAGGGTTATTTATACGCCGTTCTTGGTAAGAACCTATAAAATAGTTTGAGGGTAGGTTCGTTATCATCACAGCACAGCCAACAACGGTCAAAACAAAACTTGTAACTGAAACGATTGCAACGATCCACCAATTTTCTCCTGTCCACTTTAAAATGACTAAAGACCATATGCTAATTTCTGCCCAAAAAGTCTTCAATACATCAAATAACCACAATAGCTTCTTCTCCTTATCCATTAATATCTAATTTAATCTATTATAACTCAAGTTGCCACCTATGTAGCACAATCTGACAGATTGTGCCATAAGGGGCGCAAACTGGCAGTTTACGCTACAATATTGGCTAATTATCAGCATTTTTTCATTAAAGGCGGTGTTTTCAAGTCAAACACTTATAGGTAGCAACTTAGGTTATTATAACATGTTCTAATCGTGATGTGTAATTGAAAAGGACATCCTGCAAAATGGATAAGGCACGATTAGGAATAACTTTGGTTCACATCATATTTTTCTGACTATCATACTATTCATCCGCAGGGACAGGTAATATTTCCCTCTCCACCTCATGCACCTTATCGGGAAACGTTTTTCCTCGAATCCACATCACAGGTTGTCCCCTATATGATCCGTTATGATTTGCCCATTCCGCTTGTGCGCTCAGATAATGTGAAACATAACTACGTCTGAATCGAAGGCTGTGATTGTCGGTACTCTTATGCAACAGGTGGCTGTGAAACCAGACAACTGCTCCAGGTGGCACTTCAACAGCAACACCATCTTCATCACGTGCACCACGAGCGAGCTTGAATTCGCGTTGCTGTGAACCCTCAAGGTCATCATGTTCATGAATATCGTGTTTATGACTACCAGGGATAACATATAGACATCCATTCTCTTCATCTGCAGCGTCAATTGCTGTCCACGTACCGATCGTTGTTTCCGTATTGAACCTATTTCTGAAGTAGAATTTATCCTGGTGCCATGGAAAACCGAGTCCAATCTTTGGTGCTTTCCAGATAAAAAGATTATTTATCCCGAGTATATCAGGACCCATCAGATCCACAAGGGGATCTGTTAGTCTCGGGTCACGGACACGGTCAAGGAATTCTTGAACAAAACAGCTTGGATGATGAATTTTATGCATCGCATAAATTCCCTGTTCTTCAGTCCTCCCATCTCTGACAAGTGCATTCTGATCAATATGTGCATCCGGAAATGGACGTTTCCTATCAACGATGTCTTCTGCAACTTGTCGAAGTGCATCATTTTCATCAGCATCAAAAACACCTAAACGCACCAGATAACCGTTTTCATTCCAATGTGTAATTTCCTTATCACTCAGTTTAAAGGTTCTCTCTTCCGAAGATATATCTGTTTTCATTTCATCTCCTATTCTGCATATCAATTAAATTTAACATTTTATTTGCTTTTGCAGGTGATATATGTTATCATTTTAATTGTATTTTCAAGTGGGGGATTAGCTCAGTTGGGAGAGCACTTGCATGGCATGCAAGGGGTCACCAGTTCAAGTCTGGTATCCTCCACCATTCTTTTCCTTATCTTCCTGTTACCATACCAAGACGCACCATAACACTATACCACGTTATTATAACAAAATCAAGTTTTTTGTGGTGTCTACATTCCCGCGGCAAAGCACAACTACGAAATTGCTTGCAACTTTTCGCAATTATAGATATAATCTAATTCCAGAACAAATTAACACAATATACCTATCTATATCCCACAAAAGGAGAATGTGGTTATGCAAGCATTTGAGTATATCGCTGCAAATACGGTATCCGAAGCTGTCACACTGCTTGATGAGAAAGGTGAGAATGCCAGAATCCTTGCAGGTGGCACTGACCTTATCGTTCAAGTTAGAGAAGGAAAACGCAGCTTAGATTGGATGATTGATATCAAATCCATCCCCGAAGTAAATGAGATAGACTATAACGCTGACAGCGGATTGACACTCGGTGCAGCGGTTCCCTGTTATCAGATATATGCAGTTGCGGACATCTGTGATGCGTATCCCGGTTTAATTGATGCGACAACGATTATCGGTGGTACTGCTATTCAGGGACGCGCAGCGATAGGCGGCAACCTTTGTAACGCTTCACCTGCTGCAGATGCTATCCCACCGCTGATCGTATTGAATGCAACTTGTGTCATCGCAGGTCCAAACGGAGAACAAGAAATACCTGTTGAAGATTTCTGCACCGCCCCAGGACAAACAGTACTTGAGAAAGGTGAGATGCTTGTTTCCATAAAGATTCCAGCACCACAAAAGAATTCAAGTTCCTATTATCTAAGATTTATCCCACGTAACGAGATGGATATCGCAGTCGTTGGCGCAGGGGCATCCGTTGTGTTAGATGCAGCGAAAGAGAGATTTATATCTGCACGGATCGCACTTGCTGCTGTCGCTCCTACACCGCTCTTTGCTGAAGAAGCGAGCACGCTACTTGCAGGTAAAGAGATATCCGATTCTGTCATTGATGAAGCGGCACAAGCTGCACAGAGCATTTCCCGTCCAATTAGCGATATGCGGGGAACGGCTGAACAGCGGACACACCTTGTCGGTGTTCTGACGCGGCGCGCGCTCAATGGCGCAATACAGAGAGTTAAAGAAGCAGTTTAATATGTTTATTACTATCGTCGTTCAACGTCTTATCTGATCAAAGAACATAAAGGGAAACCGATACTATGACGAAAAAATCACATGTTCAAACCACTATAAATGGTGAAACGGTGGAATTTCTCTGTGAACCTCGGCAGAGTCTGCTGGAAGTTCTCAGAGATGAACTTCACCTCACAGGAGCAAAAGAGGGATGCAACAACGGAAATTGTGGTGCATGCAGTGTTATCCTTGATGGAAGACTCGTCAATTCATGCCTCGTTCTCGGGGTTGAAACTGAGGGGCATTCAGTAGAAACAATTGAAGGACTCGCTGAACCAGAAGAACTGCACCCGATCCAAGATGCGTTCCTTGAAAACGCCGCACTCCAATGCGGTATCTGTACACCGGGATTTATTATGAGTGCCAAAGCACTACTTGATCAAAATCCGAAGCCAACGGAGCATGAAGTCCGATACTGGTTAGCTGGAAATTTGTGCCGTTGCACCGGCTATGATAAAATTGTTCGCGCTGTGCTTGATGCAGCCGCAGCTATGTAAAGGAGCATCCTTATGTCTGAAAAGAAAGAATATAAAGTAATCGGTACGCGTCCTATCCGCCATGATGGTGTTGACAAAGTTACAGGAAGAGCAATCTATGGTGCAGACTTTCATATTACTGGTCTCCTTCACGGTAGAGTGCTTCGCAGTCCACATGCACATGCACGTATTATCTCCATTGACACAAGTCGTGCTGAAGCACTACCTGGTGTTAAGGAGGTTGTTACTGCTCAAGACCTGCCTGCCGCAGAAGACAAAATAGCTGACCTTGGTGAAGGTGCGGTCAACCTTAAATATCTCTGTGACAACATTTTAGCAAGCGACAAGGCACTCTATAAAGGACATGCTATAGCTGCGGTGGCAGCGACCAATCCGCATATTGCAGAAGAAGCATGCACACTGATTGACGTTGAATATGAAGTGCTGCCGCCAGTGTTAGAAGTGCGTAAGGCAATGGAACCTGATGCACCCATTCTACATGAAAACCTAACAACATCCTCATTGGGTGATGAAGATGACAGACCAACCAACATTGCCAGTCACCTACAACACAAGAAAGGGGACATTGAAAAAGGTTTTGCGGAGGCAGACGTAGTCATTGAAAGAGATTTCGTTACCGGCACCGTCCATCAGGGTTACATTGAACCACACAACGCAACTGCACATTACAACCAAGATGGACAGTTAACAGTTTGGTGTAGCACACAAGGTGCGTTTACTGTTCGGGAGCAGCTCGCTGAAATCCTTCAGTACCCCATATCTAAAATCAAAGTTGTTCCATTGGAAATCGGAGGCGGTTTTGGTGGTAAGATAAACGTCTACATCAAACCTGTGGCCGCACTTCTTGCAAAAAAAACAGGCAAACCTGTCAAAGTCTTGATGAACCGCGCTGATGTCTTTGAAGGCACTGGTCCAACTCCAGCTTCCTATATCACGATTAAAATAGGTGCTAAGGAAGACGGAAAAATAACAGCAGCACAGACATCTCTCGCTTTTGAAGCAGGTGCATATCCCGGTTCACCCGTTGGCGCAGGGGCGATGTGTGTGTTTGCTCCTTACAATATTGAACATGTCTTAATTGATGGATATGACGTAGTCGTTAACAAACCGAAGACAGCACCCTACCGTGCACCCGGTGCAACGAATGCAGCATTCGGTACGGAAACCGTCATTGACGAACTTGCTGAGCAATTAGACATTGACCCGCTTGAGATCCGGATTATGAACGGTGCGAAGGAAGGTGATCGCCGCGCAGACGGCCCCATTTTCCCACGTATTGGATTCATTGAATCAGTTGAGGCAGCCAAAGAACACCCACACTACACCGCACCCAATGGTAAGAAATACCATGGACGTGGTGTTGCATCCGGTTTCTGGTTCAACATCGGTTTAGAATCCAGTGTTACAATTAATGTTAACCCAGATGGTACAGTTAACCTCGTTGAAGGTTCAACAGATATTGGGGGTACACGTGCTTCCATCGCAATGCAGGCAGCCGAAGTGCTTGGTATTCCTGCAGAATCAGTCAATCCTACCGTTGTAGATACAAACTCAATCGGTTATACGGCAGTAACCGGTGGTAGCCGTACGACTTACGCAACAGGATATGCAGCGTATGAAGCAGCGCAAGATGTTGTCAAGCAGATGATCAGTCGTGCTGCAAAACTCTGGGATGTTGACGAAGCAAATGTGCAGTTTGCTGATGGTGAATTCTCATCCATTAACGGTAAAGAGGAACAGATAAGTTTCCGTGATCTCTCAGCAAGACTCGGTCAAACGGGTGGACCGGTTGTCGGCAGAGCGACTATGAATCCTGCTGGTGCAGGTGGTGCATTTGCAACCCACGTCGTTGATGTTGCCGTAGATGAAGATACGGGTAAGGTTGAGATACTACGTTATACAGCAACGCAGGATGCGGGGAAAGCCATCCATCCAAGTTATGTTGAAGGACAGATACAGGGGGGTGTGGTTCAAGGTATCGGTTGGGCATTGAATGAGGAGTATATCTACAATGCAGAAGGCACAATGACAAATGCCAGTTTCCTTGATTACCGCATGCCGACATGTTTAGACCTTCCGATGATTGATACTGTCATCGTTGAAGTGCCAAATCCGGGTCATCCGTATGGTGTCCGTGGTGTCGGTGAGGTGCCGATTGTTCCACCACCCGCTGCGATAGCGAATGCAATTTATGACGCTATCGGTATCAGAATGACTGAATTACCGATGTCTCCTGATCGGCTATTGAAAGCAATGGGTAAAATCTAAACCTTGTATACATCGCAGGTCTTGAATGTTGGACAAGGTGTATCTTTGCCTTGTCCACTTTTTTTGAGGATAACAGTATGCCGATTGTTGCCATTCCCGCACTCATGCGCAACCTTACAGACGGTGAAGAACGCGTTACAATTACCGGTGCTACCCTCAGAGAAGTCATAGATAACTTAGAAAGACGTTATCCCGGAACAAAAGCGAAGTTGTGTGATGGGGACAGAATTCGTCCAGGGATTGGTGTCTATATCAATGGAGTCATAACCCGAATTGGCATGCATGAACGCGTAGACGCTGATGCAGAACTCCATTTCTTACCTGCGATCAGTGGAGGATGAATAGGCCTGTCCATATTACCAATTGTTTGAGATTTAACGTGAATTCTGTTATATTATATCCACAATAGACTTATACCTTTTCTATTGGATTTTCTCTCATTACCGACTACTAAGATATGAAACGTAGAACGGCACAATCTGGCAGATTGTGCTACAATTAATAAATTCTCAAGTAGGAATGGTATTATGATCATAAGGACGTAGGCTATGAACTTTTTACGCGGAATTGTTGCATGGTTAGATGCATTTGAATCTGGTAGTCAATTCAGAAAGTGGACTGCAATTCTTCTCAAAACCGTGGGGATACTTGCTTTAGTAGGAGCTGTTGTCTGGAGTATTGCGGTTTACGTAGGATCCATATATGCAAGTGAGAATTTAGACACGACAAGTGCCCTGGTTTTCAGCATCATAGGTTCTCTTATATCACTCTGTTTGAACATTGTCTTAGGTTTAGTTCTCATCTTGCTGTTCTGGAACAGATCCAAAAAAATCAGAGAATTGCATGAGGAAATATCTTTTGAAATATTACAGATCGCAGTTATCCTTATCCGATTGGTTGGCGAGGTAGGATTCATTTTGCTTGTTGTATCTGGTATTCAAGGGTTAGTCTCATTCATTTTTGATACAGGCATTCTGGAATTTCAATTCACCTTCATCCGTGGAGTACTCATCTTTCCGGTCTCCATTATCGCTGGTGCAATAGTTTTGATTATACACTACTGTTTAGCAGAGATAATTAATCTGCTTGTGGATATGGCAACCAATGTTAGAAGTATTGATAGGACGCCAGCAACCGATGAGAATAACTCAGATTCAATTGAAGAGACTATATCAGCCGAGGAGAATAACTCAGATTCAGTTGATAAGACTATATCAGCCGAGGAGAATAACTCAGATTCATAGAAAACCACAGATGAAGCATTTCAACGCACTTCACTCCATACCCAGAAAAGGAATCAAACAATGGCTGAACAACATCATGAACTTGCACATGTATTCACGGACCCATCACAGACTGTAAAGGATGCCCGTGGTACTAAATCTCGGGACTTAAATACACCCTACACCTTTCCAAACTACACAAAGGCGGAGTGGTCTGAAAAAGCAGAAGCATTACGACAGCAGATACGCGTCGCAAATGGCTTGGTGCCGAAGCATGAAGACACACCTCTCAACGCGCACATATCAGGAACAATTGAACGTGAAGATTATGCCGTTGAAAACGTGTATTTTGAAGCATTTCCAGGTTTCTTGACAATAGGAAATGTTTATCGTCCGAAAGATATTAAACAGGGTCCGTTTCCTGCCATCGTAAGTCCACACGGACATTGGGGGCGCGGACGATTAGAGGATATTGAACGCGGCTCAATTCCTGCCCGGTGTATAAACTTCGCTAAACAGGGATATGTTGTCTTTGCGTATGATATGATTGGATACAACGATAGTGATAAACAGTTGGAACATCGCTACGGTGGCGCGCTAGAAAGTCTATGGGGTTTGAGCGCAATGGGACTCCAACTTCAGAACGGAATACGTGCCATCGATTTTCTGCAAAGTCTACCCTATGTTGACAGAGAACGTATCGGCTGCACAGGAGCATCGGGTGGTGGTTCGCAAACCTTCATCTTAACGGCAATTGATGAACGGATTAAAGTCTCCGCGCCTGTCAATATGATTTCTGCGACGATGCAGGGTGGGTGTCTATGTGAAAACGCGCCAAATTTGCGACTGGATGCGAGTAATCTTGAAATCGGAGCATTGATGGCACCACGACCACTACTGCTTGTATCATGCACGGGTGATTGGACAGAAAATACGCCAACCGTTGAATATCCTGCCATCAAAAGTATCTATGCACACTTTGATGCAGAAGATAAACTGCATCAAGTTCAAGTAGACGCAGAACATAACTACAATAAGGAGAGTCGAGAAGCAGTATATGCGTGGTTCGCAAAATGGTTATTGAATGCAGAAGATACGTCAACGTATAAGGAAGTACCCTATCAGGTAGAATCGGACGATGACCTTTTGATGTTTTCTGATCGCGATTTGCCTGAACATGCTCTAAAACAGGAGGAGATACTTCCCGCATGGATAAGACGTTCACAAGAAGCATTTGCAGGTCTAGAACCTAAGGACAAAGACGGGCACGAGGAATTCAAACAACAGATGGAGAGTGCGTTACAGAGTTCGCTCGGACTACACATTCCTGATAGCAGTGAAATGACACTCGTTGAGCCAGAAGGTGCTTTTCCGACGACTTTCCATCCACGTTATTCGGCACGTCACCTTGTGCTCGGTAGAAAGGGGGTTGGTGACGCCATCCCCGCTGTCCTGTTTCGTGCGGAACCTCTGGTCGGACATGACCCCGTTGTTGTCATCGTGCATCCTGAAGGAAAAGAGAAGCTAATCGACCCAGATACTGGTGAACCGGCACTTATCATCACAGACCTACTGTCTGCAAATCCTGATCACAAAGTCTTTATCATTGATGTTTTCGGAACCGGAGAACACGGGGAGTACGAGAGATCTGAGGATACGAACTTCTTCACAACCTATAACCGAACGACTGCTGCCTTACGCATTCAGGACATTGTTACAACTTTACACTATTTCGCAACAAGAGGTGATGTCTCAGAGGTGAGTCTTATTGGGATAGGTGAAGCAGGACTGTGGGGATTGCTCGCAGCGGGATTTGTGAATATCACTAATGTTGTTGTGGATGCAGCACATTTTGATAACAATTCTGATGAAGCATTCTTGAAAACCCTACCCATCCCAAGTATTCGTAGGGTTGGTGATTTTCGCACTGCTGGAACACTTATTGCACCGGGGAACCTTATCATTCACAATACGGGTGATGCATTTGATACAACGTGGATTAAAGAGGTGTACAGTAATTTGGATGAAAGTTTTAGACTGTTCGTGCAAAAAGAAAAACTATCCGATGCAATGATAACAAGTATTATAATTGGGTAATAGACGGGCAATGAATTGCCCTACTACAAACAAGTGGGTTTGAAGTAGGGCAATTCATTGCCTGTCGAGAAATTAGAACAAAGGCGAGGTGTTTTAAACCTCGCCTTTATCTTATGTAAAAGATGTGTTTATACTAAACTACAGGTTATAGCCACGTTCATTGTGTTGTGATAGGTCAAGACCCATGCGTTCGTCATCCTCTTCAACGCGTAAGCCAACGATGGCATCAACGATCTTAAGGATAATAAACGAAAGCACACCACTCCACACGATAGTGATAATGATACTGAGGAACTGTACCCAGACTTGACTCCCTATCATTATTTCTTCAGAACCACCTAACGCAGTAGAGGCAAAAACACCTGTCAATAAAGCACCGACAATCCCACCGATACCGTGAACACCGAAGGCATCAAGAGAATCGTCGTATCCAAGTTTTGATTTCAAGCTGGTAGCACCCCAGAAACAGACAGCTCCGGATGCAAACCCAATAGCAAGTGCTCCCATTGGACCGACTGTGCCTGAAGCAGGGGTAATTGCAACTAATCCACCCACTGCACCTGTAACTATCCCTAAGACACTCGGTTTACCGTGTTTGATCCATTCAATGAGCATCCAAGTTACTGCAGCGGTTGCAGTGGAAACTTGTGTGACAAGCATCGCCATTCCAGCAGTACCATTCGCAGCAGCTGCACTACCAGCATTGAAACCGAACCAGCCAACCCAAAGCATGGATGCGCCGACGACTGTGAGTGTCAAACTATGGGGTGGCATTGCTGTCGTTTGATATCCGATCCGTTTTCCGACTAATATACAAGCAACCAATGCCGCTATACCAGCGTTAATGTGCACGACTGTTCCACCGGCAAAGTCAAGAACTCCAAGATCCCAAAACAGCGCACCAGGTCCAGACCATGCCATGTGGCAGAGCGGTGCATAGACTATCAGGGACCAAACTGCAGAGAAGAGCAGCATGGCAGAAAACTTCATTCTTTCGGCAAATGCTCCGGCAATCAGTGCAGGTGTAATTATAGCAAATGTCAATTGGAAAGTGATCCATACTGATTCAGGTATACTTCCACTTAAACTATCTACACCAACACCACTCAGGAAAGCTGCACCGAGTCCTCCTACAAAGGAGTTGAATGTGATTTTTCCTGCCTCCATACCAGCGGTGTTAAACGCAAGACTATAGCCAATGACGATCCACAATATAGTGATAATTCCTGTCAATGCGAAACACTGCATTAGAACAGAGAGCACATTCTGAACCCGCACAAGACCACCATAGAACAAGGCAAGACCGGGGATAGTCATAAACAGAACGAGTGCTGTTGCAGTTAGCATCCAAGCGGTATCACCAGCAACAAGTGTTGCCGTTTCTTCTTCCTCTTCCTTGTCTGCTTCGTCAGACTCACCCGCTTCTTCGCCTTCTTCTGCTGGGGTTTCTTCTGCTTGTTCGACTTGTGCTTCCTGTTCTGTTGGTGCATCTTGAGCCATAATCAAACTCGGAACACCCGACATCATTAACATCAAGATTAACATTCCAACGATAGAATAACGAATACGTCTCTTTGTAAACTGTGATGCACTTAGTTGTTGCATCTGTAACCTCCTTAAGATTTACAAGCAAATTCTACTTGTGTAAAATTTCGTATCTGGCAAGTAAACATCTGTGTCTATCTTAGTTTTCTTACCAAGTGCGAACGAATGTCATTCTGCCAGTAATTCCAGAATCTTCTGACTCTTCATCCAACTGTGTCTCAAAGCCGACAAACAGACCGAGTGTGTTATTCTCACCGTAAGCCATGTTGATACGTCCACCAACAACCAGACTGTCAAGACCTGTCTCAGTTTCTTCCTCTAAACCGGCTAAAGTCGCACCAACTTCTAACTGGGGTCCGATTGCAATGTTATCAGTAACGGAATAGAGGATAAAGTTTCGAGTATAGAAAAGGTCATCATCATAGTCAAATGATGTGTTGAAAAACATCTGAATCCACGATTCAAAACTGATGGATCCGGCAGTGAGATAGGTAAACAGTTGGGGGGCAATTAATGAATTCGGACCGTTTGCTGTTGCATAGTCAAACCCAATACCAACCATAGGAAGGAAAGTGAGTGAGAGTGAATCGTCGTCAACCACGGGGATACCAATACCGAGATCAAACTCCGCAAAGGTGCCGACAACGTAAATGTCACTGTCTATTGATACGCTACCCATTGGATAACTGCCACCGAACCAGATTTGCGTTCCAAGGCTATCCGTATCAGTCCTGAACCAACCGGAAATACCTGATTCTTCTTCCATTTCCATTTCCATCTCTTCACCTGCTCCGTGCGCGTCAGCGTAGACCATAGAAACGCCACCAACAGCAAGGATACAAGCTAATGCCAGTATTTGTGGTAACCAAAATGCTTTAGATTTCATTTAATTCTCCTTCGTTGTGTAATATTAAAACACTATTGATTTATGTCAGTCTCTCAAACGATTATTGATTCTGACATAAAAATATGATAGAATCTGTGCTTAGTTGCACTGCCATCGTTAAAGCAATATACGTGCCAATTGTGTGTTCATCCAAACTTTACACACTTAGATCATGAGTAATCAGTAATCATTCGTCAGTTGGTACCTTATGGTAGTGAAGTTCACTGTATCTGTCACTGAGACCCTCTTTTCTGATAGCTAAGGACCGATGGTTGACAACTGATAATTGACGGCTGATGGCTGTTCCTATTTCTCCAAAAAATGCTGAAATATTCATCACAAAATTGCCTAAAAAATAAGCATATTCTACTTGGCTGTATCGTCATCATCGGTGCGTTTCTTAGGTTTTGGCAATTGGGTGAATGGAGTTTTTGGATTGATGAGGTGCTGACGGTTCTTGATGCGGAAGAATTCTCACTTACCAATTCACCGATCAATCCAATTCCGTATATCGCAGCGAAGTTCTCTGCTTATGTTGGTGAGAGGTTATCATATTTCACGCATGCACCTGTTGAGTGGCAGAACCGTCTTATCTTCTGTGTTGCGGGTATCCTGTCTATACCGATAGTCTATAGTTTAGGTCAAACGCTATATGACAGTAGGGTCGGACTATTTGCTGCGGTATATGTAGCATTATCCAGTTGGCATCTATTTTGGTCACAAAATGTGCGTTCTTATGTCTTCACCTTTATGTTTGCAGTGTTGACTGCTCTGCTTTTCTACCGATCCTTTGAGAAAGACTCAACAATTTTAACGATTGGTGCGCTTTTTTCCTGTATCTGCCTTATTCTATCACATCTGCTGGCAGCTGCTATTGTGCCAACGTTGGCAGTTTTTGCTGTTTTCCAATTGTTAGAAAAACGCAGTAGAAAACGGTGGATTAACCTCTTTATATTCTTTATACCATTTGCATTACCTGTGTTAATGCTTGTGCTACCTCAGATACGCAACTATATATCATCTGGTTGGGGGCACAACGAGTGGGGACGTAGTCCACTCTATATTGTCTTGACTATCGGGCAAGGGGTTAGCATTCCGATAGTTGTTGCAGCTGCTTTCGGTGCTTTCGTGAAACCCCTGGAGCGTCCTACGCTTTTTCTTATTTGCTTTGCGGGTGTACCATTAGTGCTGATGTTGATTGCCTCACAGTTACAGAACGTTGCAGGCTACTATCTGTTCTGGACTACCCCCGCTTATTTTATCCTTGCAGCAGTTGCGTGTGAACATCTCTGGAAGAGTATAAAACCGATGGGGACATCATTACATACTGGCGGATTGCTGCGACTCCTCGTTCCGTGTGTGATAATAATGACATTGCTTGCACAGGATTATCTCTACTTTCGGATTGAAAATGGAGGTAGACCGAAATGGCGAGAGACCTTTGAAATCATACAAGCAGAACGAGAACCTACTGACCAACTGATCGTTTCAGAACCAGAAATGGCGCGGTTCTATATGCCGACAATTATGGCGACTGACATAGACGAGTTGGTAAAGAATAGTGTGGGGTTTGAGAGAGAATGGGAAGACTCAGGCAAGCATAGATTGTGGTGTATCGTTGACGTGGCAAGTTTCAATGTCTTTGATGCGGATATGCGTGTTCGCACATGGATACGTCAACGTGGACATATTGTAGCATCGTTACCAGCGTTCTCACGTGCAAAAGACAGAACGATTCATATTTATCTTGTAGAGTAGAGAGTAGGCGCAGTATTAAACCGCGCCTTTAGTTAGTTCCTTTTACCAGAAACGCATGAAATTCATCCTACCAGTGAGTCCTGAATCTCCATCGACTTTTTTAGTTTCATACCCGACATATATGCCAAGTGTATTTGCTTTACCATAGCCGATGTTAATCCGTCCACCAAGATTTAATTTAAGTGGCTTATCCAACGGATCAGCAAAAACGAATACTGTTTCAAACTGAGGACCAATAGCAATGGTTTCATTTAGTGAATATGTGAGATAACTTCGGTTGTATAGTTCATTACTTCTTGTATCATCAAACACTGTAGAAACTGTCGCGATTGTCCAGTGGAAAAAGGTGATGTTAGGTGCATTCAGAAACGCAAATATTTGTGGAAATAACGAATCTGGACCATCTTCTCCGGTATAATCAAATCCAATACCTACCATCGGCTGCAATGCTAACGATAAACTATCAGAAGATACCACAGGAACTGTCACGCCAAGGTCAAATTCACCTAAGTATCTGTGACGATGACTACCATCTTCAAAATTGAAATCGTGTTTTTCGTTGATATATAGGGTGGAAGCGATCGAAATCCCGCCAATCGGATGACTTGCTCCAATCAAAAAATAGCTGCCTAAACTATCAATATCAATCTGGAACCATCCTGAAACACCGGGTTTTTCTTCTGACATTTCACCTTCAGATTCATGAGCATCTGCAAGAATAGATGATGGACCAATAATGGATAAAATACCGATCATGAGAAGGGTAACGACTAAATGTAATGCATTCGTTTTCATAATGTCTCCTTAGGATGTACTAATTTGAAATAGCACTTGTGTGCAAACTTGTAGCGAATCGGGTAGTAAACTGTTCAATCAACAGTGAAGCAGACCAGAGCATAATCTGCTTAACACTGTTGATGTATACAAGTATATCCTATTTTTCAGATTGATTTCAAGGGTTTTGACTCTTCTCAACCTGTTCCATGAGATGTGCAAGTTTTTGCTTATCCTTCACACCCTTTGACGCTTCTACACCAGAGCATAGGTCAATCCCGTAAGGAGCGATAGTTTCAATTACAGATTTAACGTTGTCTGGACGGATGCCCCCCGCAAAAAACACTGGTAACGGACTTTCTGCGATCAGTTCAGCCGCTACGTTCCAATCACATGTCTTGCCAGTGCCACCATACCGTGGTGGATCAACGCTAATATCAGCAGAATCAAATAAGAGAAAATCAGCTCCAGCATCACAGTATGCCTGTATCTGTTCACGGACTGCGGGGATGTCTACCCCCTTTTTAAAGTTGGCAGGGTTTCCTGCTGGTAAGTAGACAGACTTCCACAACTGGCATGTCACGAGATGCCTGAGTTCTTCTACCTGTTGTGGTGTCTCCGTTCCAAGCAGTTGAACTGCAAAAGGTCTTATCTCTGATACCGCTTCATGTATATCAGATGTTGTTCTATTGTATAGCAGCAATACGGTCGGAATAGGACTTGTGCTTGCGATTTCCACGGCTTGGCTTGTGCTTAACGAACGTTCTGAGGCTGCGACATCAACGAGTATACCAGAATAATCTGCACCCGCATCCGCGGCGAGACAAGCATCGTGTATAGATGTTGTTCCACAGATTTTAACTTTGCAGGACTGTTTTGAACTATTGGATTTGAGACTATTCATATCTTCTCCCGTTTATCGAAAACCTTTCCGTTTTGCTGGTAATAATTATTCAAATTCATTCGGTAACCCTCTTTTAGCGAAACCAATAACGTATTTACTTACACGTCACAAAAAACTGTCTGCCTGTCTGCAGCAGAGTAACAGATAATCATTGTAACAGGTTGCCATCCGGTATTCACAGCATTATGTTTGACGTTGCGTGGAATTCGCAACATCATCCCAGGTTTGAGTGGAATGGTTTCGTCTCCTAACTTATGGTCGCACTCACCTGAAAGGACATAGATTAACTCCTCACAGTTCGGATGGTAGTGGGTGGGGTTGCCTTCCCCTGCGTTAATGTAGACAACACCGAATGTCATTTCTGCGTCTGGATCAATTTGGTCATTGCATAACCACTTAATCGCACCCCACGGAAAATCAAGAGCTCCCGCTTCGTTACTATTTGTTAAGGTTATTTCCATTTTTTCTCCTTTACTGTTTATATTCTCAATCATGCGCTATAGTGAAACAGGTCAAACGGTTCTGAACAAATGTCTCTAAACCTTCGGATGGGTGTTCGTGGAAGTATCCGATAGGGGCACATATCGCTCTTACATGATCGATCTGCTGATTGACAGGATAGTGTATATGTCCAAAAAGCACGTGTGATACAAGTGGTTCTTGTAGACTAATGTTACCAAGACCGACACTGCCGTAAAACGCTCGAAAATAGTCCCACGGCAGTTCATTACGATAGCGAATACACTCGCGAAAGGGCACATGATGGGTGACAACAATAATACGTTCTACATCGCTTCTGATCGAACTGATCTGTTGACTGAGTTCTTCTTCAAAACGTTGTGAAACTTCAGGGTCCGTTCCTGACCAGATAACGTAACGCTTATCACTCCAAACTGCTCCCATCAACTGTTTTTCAGCATACTGTTCTTGCGTAAAATCATACTTGTCAGAAGCATAAGTATAGTCATACCAACCGATGGTACCGCAGAAACCAACACTGTCTATAATTTGCGGGCTCTCATTGAGAGGGTGGAACCCATGATCGCGACATATTTCTGAAATCACCCTGCATTTCTGTGCACTTGTCATGTTTCCTTCTTTATTCACCCAGATATCATGATTGCCGGGAACAAAAAACTTCCTGCAGGTTAGTTTCGCTTCGGCAAATTCACCAAGGATTTCATAAAAATCGGTTAACTTGGGTGTTATATCACCTGCAAGCACGAAAACATCAAGATTGGCTGTTTTGATGGCATCAATGAGAATTGGTATAATTGCTCTGTTCGCTTCGGTTGCATCTGTATGTAGGTCAGAAATCAGTCCAATTTTCATTATACCAGAATAGGGTTACTGAGCAGGGATTGTTAAGCTGCTAAATACCTCGTCAAGAAAGATACGGATAGCAGAATCATCCTCTTGAAATCGATCTCTTTGTCGTTCAAGTGCACTCAGGGAAGGTTCATCTCCAATCTTTGCAATTGCGTCAACGAGGGTTAATTGTATCGCTGGGTCCTCTGTGGTCTCCAATGCGTTAATTAAAAAGTCGCGTGTCTGTATACCGCCGATCCTACCGAGTGCAGAAGCGGCTATGTCTTTAGCAGCCGCGTCGGCTTCATTAAACGCAGCAATGAGTGCATCAATGGCAGGTTCACCGATGAGACTCAACGCCAAACCTGCTTGGAAACGTATACCCGGTATCTCATTTTGGTCTCTTAGAACCTTTACCAGCGGTTCAATTGAAGAAACAGGTTTAAGTGTACCGAGCATTGAAAGGCATGCTCTACGAATTTCTTGTTCCGGTTCTGTATCTAAATGGATATATTTTTCAGCAAGCTCAACAAGCGGACCGGCACTTACTTTCTGGTGTAAAGACGCTGATCGGTGACGAAACTGAATGCCGAATGGTGCTTCAAGTGTCGCTGTGTTTGCTTTGAGATCAACAAGCAGCAATCCAAGTATTTCAGCAGATTCCCGTTGTCGGACATCAAGCGTGTCCGCAGGAAGTTGATTTACATCTTCCTCCTGAAACTTTTGGAAGAGTGGATTAAGTTCGCTTAAAGCGACAAGTCGTTCTAAACTACGTGCTGCGGCTTTACGTAGCGCAAGTTCTCGGTTATTTTGAAGGATATCAATCAATGCATCCACAGCGCGGGCATCACCCAAATTCCCAAGAGCCGTCACAGATGCGATTTTCACACCGATGAGTTCTGTGGTCCGCAACGTTATGCTGGAATTCGTTTCTGCGAATTCATTGACACTCTTCTTGTAGTCATTTAAACTAAATATCTTTCGTTCATCAACTATTTTTTCAATTACATCACCGATCTGTATATCATCACTGTTTGCTGCAGGCGTGCCAGGTGTTATCTGTTTTATTCGGACGGTGCCATTACCTTCTACCTGTAATCCGACTTTATCCCCCAATTTACGAGTTGCTATACGGAGTGGCTCTTTACCTTTGATGTATAACAGCATATTGCTGTCATGTTTCATTGCCTTTTTAACAGCCCGTGCGTATTCTTGTTCGTTCTGAATAGTATATTCACCGATTATGTAGGAAATAAGTTCACCCGTAGAAAGTTGCGCTTTATCAGCAGGACCGTTGGGTCTGATGCTGTTTATAACAACGCCACTTGTTGACCATCGGTTATCAAGGTCACTGTCAAGTCGCTTCACTTCCATTTGCATGTGTTCATCGTAATAACGGTTGTCACAACCGGTTGCCAAGACAACTGTGATAAGTATGAAAACAGTGAGTGCACTTCTAAATATTAACTGACTAAACATCAATATTCCTCTAATTTGCTAACTTAACAACGACTTCGCGGCTACTCTTCTCTTTTAGTGCGTCCAAGAGTGGCTGTACTGCCTTTTCATCACCGAGTGTTGACAGTGCACGGATCGCATCAACTCGCAACGATGAGCCTTTGTTCTGCGTAATCTTTACAAGCTCAGGCACGGCTTTTCCACCGATTTTGCCAAGAGCAGCGACTGCTAACTGACGCACTTCCGGGACCTCTCTATCCGCTTCTCTTCTTGCAGAACCCGATTCAATAAGTTCCGCAAGGGCAGGAATAGCTGCTTCGCTTCCTATTTCACCAAGTGCTTTTACAGCGTTCAATCGGGTCCCCATCTGTTTGTGATTTAGCAGATCAATGAGAAGTGGCACCATTGTTGATGGATTCGTTTTACCTATGTTTGCCATAACCCAATGTGCATCATGTCTATCCCGATTGTCCTTGGATTTAATTGCTTTCTGTAATTGCTTGATAAGCTGTTTACGTCCACCTTTCTGCGAAATTAGGGTAAGTGCTTCCAGTGCAGCGTTCTGTACATTGACATCGTCATCTCTGAGGGTATCAAAAACGAGGATCTCAAGGTATTCCCGTGGTTCCTGCTGATACGCTTTATAGAAATGCTGTCCTCTTTGTGCAATGGATGCCTGATGCCATTCAGGTTGATTCGCCTCATAGAACTCTTGCGAATTATAGAACCCAAGCAGATAGTGTGCTTCAGCGTTATCTTGTTCCTGTTCAATAGCCAATTTAAATTCTCGGACAGCGCGTTCCTCTTTCCGTCTTTTGTCCGATTTGATGAGTTCTTTGCCTTTTGCCAAGTGCTCGTTTTGGTTGCCGCATCCAATTATGAAAAACGCAAGTCCGATTAGAAGAAAAAACTTTTTCATGTATTAGTTCTCATCAGGGACGGCACACGGCGTGTGCCTACTACTATGCAGAGGGACGGCACACGGCGTGTGCCTACTACTTTACGATTGACCTGTCTGACTAAAAAGTTCAGGTTGGGGTGCTTCAGATCCCTCTGTCTCCCCTTCCTTTTGCTCAGCATCTTCCTCAGGTTCTTCAACATCTGTTGGTGTTTCAGCAGTGATGGTCTTTTGAAGTGTGACAATCGGTTTTTCTGTGAAACCCCAATCCTTGTATCGTTGAATGACAGGGTTTTCATCAGAAGACAGTTCAATTTCAAGGGTTTCCATACCCTTTTCTGCTGCGGTAGCTTCAGCTGCTGCGATAAGATTATCAGCAACACCCAATTGGCGAAAGGGTCCAGCGACAGCCAGCTCACTGACCTGTCCAACATTTGTATTTAATGGATGCTGTTCTACCGAGATATGTCCGATAGCGTGTCCACTTGATTCAGCAACAAGTCGAGTTTTCTGACTATCTTCAGCCAGATCCGCCTTCAGATTGTCAGTTACCTCCTCCTTTGTTTTATCGGAAAAACAGTATGCCTGCAAGTTACTTGCATCATCTTCCTTAGCTTCTCGAACAGATAATGTTCCTTTAAAGTCAAAGTCTTTGTTTGCCATTTTTTCTCCTCCTTCAACAGTTTATATCGGTGCGATATGGAAATCGCACCTACCGTTATGAATCGCACTGTGCGATATGGAAATCGGACCTACCGTTATGAATTGCGTTAATCAGGATTCGTTTCTAATCTATTTTCTTCTTCCGCTATCAGATTATCTTGTCCAATCCGTAGTTGTCGTTCAGCATCAACGACATCACGATTGATTTTTTTGATACACTGATTGAGTTTGTCAGTTAATGTCGTATGTCCCTTCATTGCGCGTCGGATTTGACGTAATTGGTCTATCACAAGTCTAAAGGTTCTGACGAAGTCCCCCGGGTCAAGTTCAGCATAATCTGTTAGTTCGTCAAATTCACACCCACGGCTCCAGGCGAGCATAGCAGAACACAAACGGAACTCCAAATCGGGAATCAATTCTGCTATATATAGTTGGTGCTCTACTCTCTGAATTTCCAATATCTCGTTCATCGCCTCACCCAGAATTGATAACATACTTTCTTCTTTTAAACGTTTAAAATGTCCATCTTTGCGGGGTTCAGACACAATTGAAACTAAAAGACAATTGATTTCATCTTCACTTAACCGTTCAAAGAAACCATTAAAAAGAAGTTGCGTTAATTGGAGTTCGTATCCATAGATATGAGATGCGGTATGTCCACGGGGAAGAAGTGTCTGTTCTTCAATATATCCGAGTGATCGCAGGACTTTTAATCGGGAGGCGATCTGTTCTTGCTGAAAATTCTTTATTGAGGCATGTCTTTTCTTAATATTGAAGATATACTGTTCCTGTTTACGTATCGCTTTATATTTATTGGTACAATCCGCGCGTTTAGAGCAATCGTGACATAGATTTTTTGCCAGTCCCATCTTGAGACTATTTATCTTACCGTAAACCCTGTTAGTTTTCTTATTACGTTCTTTTTTTTCTGATTTCCCTTGAACCGTTTGAGATTTGAGTGCTACTAATTCCAAATGTAATTTGTGATGTTTACTCTCATTGTTGCGTTTATGTTTATAATAACCTTCAATCTGTTTTAGCCCATCAATATTGTCGTGTATACAGATTGGAGGTGGTAGTGCATCCCGTTTTTTCTCTTGAACTTCAATGCGTTCATTGAGTTCGGTAATACGTTTGTTATTTTGGTGGTTGCTCAGAGTCATTGTATAGACATCGTATATATCTTCTCCGAACTTCTCATAGAGATTGAGAATGCTTGAGTACGAAAGATTGAACTGACTATTGATCGGTTCAATGTTCTTTGAAATTGCTCTACTCACATCTCCGTGCATGGAATACTCTGGTTCAATTTGTGCGTAGACATAACCAACTTTATCAATACCACGTCTGCCTGCGCGACCTGCCATCTGGTGATATTCACCGGATTTTAGATACCGAAAACTGATACCATCAAATTTCTCAAGACTATCAAACACTACTGTACAGGCTGGCATATTGATCCCGACAGCAAAAGTCTCAGTAGTAAATAAGAGTTGTATCAATCCTGAGGTAAATAATCGTTCAACGACCTCTTTAAGCGTCGGTAACATACCTGCATGATGGTAAGCTATTCCGCAGGCTACTAAGCGTCGAAAGTCTGTAATTGCCTTTTCTTCAACAATATCGAACTGTTTGCAGAGTGCGTCAAATTTTTCTAAAATCTGATCCTGTTCTACGTTATCAAGCAGATCGTGATTCCCTGAAGTAGCATAATATAAGGCATTTGCTTCACATCGCTTCCGACTGAAACAGAAATATAAGCACGGAAGTCGTCTATGCTTCTTGAGATATGGAATCAACTTAGTATAGATAATGTCATGTTGTTTTGCAATATTGGCATTATCGGCATTATTGTTGTTCTTCTGTTTTTTATTTCTGCCCCTCCGCTTTTTTTGGCTTGCGATTTTTCTGAGCTTATTTAGATGTTCTAATTTTCCTATGCCAAAACCTGTATAATAGAGGTGATGTTCCAAAGGGACTGGACGTTCTAATTCTTCAACAACATCAAGGTTAATATCTCTAACGTCCCGCATCCACTCGGCAAAAGAGTTGATGTTAGGGATCGTCGCACTGAGGCAGACGAATTTGATGTGTTGTGGAGCAAAGATTATACTTTCCTCCCAGACAGTCCCACGTTCAATATCGTTGATATAGTGGATTTCGTCAAAGATCACATAGGACACATCCTGTAATCTATCTATATTATCAAAGATAGTATTTCGGAAGATTTCAGTTGTCATCAAGAGAACTTGTGCATAAGGGTTCAAGACAACATCTCCAGTGACAATCCCGATTTTATCGCCATATTCAGACTGAAAATCTCTATACTTTTGATTGCTAAGTGCCTTAATCGGTGCAGTATAGATCACGCGTTTATTTGTCTGCAGACATTTTTCAACGGCATATTCAGCGATGACGGTTTTACCAGCACCTGTCGGAGCAGTTACGATCACCGAGTGCTCTCGGTTAATCGCTTCAATCGCTTCCCGCTGAAAACTATCAAGTTCAAATCCTTTATATTGCATCTAAATCCTCTATATTGATGACCTCTATTTATAACTTCAGTTTGATTAATCACTTCGGATGCGTTCACTCACGCCACTTTCGTATCCGAGAGGCGTGAATTGTAGCACAACCAATTTTATTAAAATGGCAGTTTGTGGCACATCTTCGCAAACTGGAAAGTTTGCGCTATATTTATCAAACTCACGTTAATAAGCATCTTTCGTAAATACTGATGGCTCAACATACAGTGTTTTTTCGTGTGTGTAATGCACATAACCTGCCGCGTTACCTTTGCGTTTTACGACATAACGCACCCACGTATAATCTACTGGTACAAGACTAGAATGATGTGCTTTGCTGTAGTA
>JAAXGN010000157.1 GCA_012267415.1 Candidatus Poribacteria bacterium
GGATGGAAGGATGGAAGGATGGAAGAGGGGATGGATGGAAGAATGAAGGGTTGTATGGGTAGAAGAAAGAAGCACAATCAAGGATGAATGTGCTACGGATATATCAAAATGGTTGATGTAGGGTGAAGGGGAATGAAGGATGAAGGGGGTGGAGGAAGAAGCACAATCTAACAGAATGTGCTACAGCATTATTGAGACTTGTGCAAAAACTTTACACCCCGCGGTTTACTTAAATCTTCATTTGTAAAACAATCAGCAGATGTGCTATAATCAGACAGAAATGCAGGTGAAACTATTGTAAAAATATCTTTCATACAACGCATATAATCTTCGGTTTTCGTCAGAAATAGACTTATGAAATTCATGAAACTCTCAAGAAAAAAGCTTATCTTTCTAATTCTTGCGATATTAGTACTTGCCATCGTCCTGTTTGGCGTTATCTATCATCAGACATCCTTGTGGAAACCTGAACAGAGTTTAATCACTTTACTTCCTGAATCACCAATATGTTACCTGACGTTCAAGGACTTGAAAGGGACCATAAAGACATTTAATAGTAGCGAATTTGGAAAACAAGCTGCAAAAATGCCGATTCTAAGTTACATCAAAAAGCAACTTTGGTGGAGAGAATTAGTCTATCAAAAACAAATTTGGGAATACGAAATGGGGGGAAGACTCGATTTGGCAGCATTCAACGGACATTTCGGTAAAGAGGTGATTTTAGCACTGTACGAAAATGAAGGTGAAGTGTCATTTCTACTCATTACAGAAATCGGTGGTAAAGAAAAATTGGCAATAGAAGCAGTTACGGCGACAGAGGCAATTGATCCGCGATACGAACGAATTCAGACTGAATATGAAGGATTTACGATTAACACAATTACAGGGTTTCCTCTCGACTTCAGTTATACTTTCATCGGCAAGATCGGCATGCTAAGTCTGAATCCATTGCTATTGGCAGAAGTGATTGACATTTATGGTGGCAAGAAAAGTAATTTCCTCGTTAAACACCCCAAAAGAGAAGCAATTCAGGACAGTTATGAAAACGATTCGAACACAGGTTATGTTGATATTGCACAATTAACAAAATTGTTGAAGTCGCTTGAATTGAATATTGGTGAGATTATTGGACAAGCCTCGTCTGCAACAGACACTACAAACTACCTTACTTTTGGAAATAGAAACGAAGATGGCACTATCATATCAAATATTAGGGTAGGGGATACTGGAAAATTGAATCATGCAAAACCTGGTAAACAACTTACGCATTCATTCATACCTAACCAGACAGCACTTGTCATCTATAACCCACAACAGGATCTTGGTGTGTTATGGGAGATTCTAAATGATTACTTACAGATAGATATTGAACCCACAACCAGTGGATTCTCTAATCTTATGGGACAAGAAATGACTTTAGAGTTGATTTCAATTCGTAAAGAACAGTTCCTTAGATTACCGTCTTTTGTAATTCACATACCGATTAAGAGTAAAACTGGATTTATTGACGCAATTAATGAGCAGAGAAAGAATGGGATATCGGTGGCTGGAAAATCGGTTGAATTCCTTCAACAGCAGACTTATGATGGAATCAGTATACAACCAATTCGTCTACGATTGAATTTACTATTGTCTCTAACAGGAGCGTACGCAGTTGTTGACAACGATTTTTACTTCAGTACGACGATCTCTGGATTAGAGTCAATACTGGATACAAGATCAGTCAATGCGGATGCTTTGTCTGATGTTGTTTTCTCAAAAGACAAAGATGTCGTTCAGACGTATATACAACCGGATGTTCTGATTCATGAAATAAAAAGATATTTGCCAACAATATCACTCTTAGTTTCACTTTCTGGACAGAAGATGGATTCTAAGATGACTGATCATATTAGGGAAAATCTGTTTCCGTTGGAGTCACTGGGACCGATTGCTATAGATGTACGGAACAGTGAAAAGGGTGTAGATACCGAGATAAAGATTAAATTTGAAAAGTAGATTACGGTAGATAAAGAGAAGAAATATATGATGCAGAAAACTGATATTGAACGTTTAACTCTATATGAGGTATGTGATACAATCAGTGCAACTGCCAGAATGCTAACAGATACATCTTATGAGGATTAAGATTTAAATTGAGTAATATTTCGACGGGCAATGAATTGCCCTACTACGAGCCCATCCTTTTGTAGTAGGGCAATTCATTGCCCGTCAATTACCCGAAGGATTTTTTAATCTTCATATAATATAGCTTGCGATTCTTAAGGAAGGGAGGTGGGCAAAATGAAAGAGAATAATAAAACGAAGAAGACACAGACTGATGAAAACGGTGTAGACGCAGTGATCTCCAATTCTGATGAAAACAGTGTAGATTCAGCTGCGACCAGTCCATCAATTCAACAGCAATTCAATGAACTAAAGAGTCAATATCTTAGTGAACGTTCGAATTCCATGAATCGCTTGCTGATGTTCATAGGGATAGTGCTACTTTTCTTTACAATACTTATTCCTATTGGAACGGGTATTGCTGCTTATTTTGTCTATCAGAAATACAGTGAACTACAATCCCAATTGGTAATGCAGGTAAATGAAACAAAACGACATGCTTCAGAGGCAGAGAAGTCTGCAAATGATGCAAAAAAATACGCAAGTGAAATAACAGCATATCAGAAAACAATAAGAGGTATAATTTCAAAATTAACGAGCAAAGATTTCAAGAATCCTGACAAGATAGAAATACTAAAGACCTCATACCAAGAAATCCTAAAAATCTCCACATTAACTGCCGAAGACCGTGCAATAATGGAGGCGTATGAACTCCAGAATGAAGGTAAATATACCGAGGCAATTGCGAAATGGCAGTCCATCGTAAATGCAAAGGATGTCAACCCAGAACTTATTGCACGTGCGTTTTTCTCTATTGGATTTCTCCATGCAGAACAGAATGAGAATGATCAAGCCATCTCTGCATATACTCAGGCGATAGCGTTATATCCCAAATTTTCAGAAGCATTTAATAGTCGTGGCAAGCTGAAAACTATTCTTGAAAACCCTGAAGATGCCATCTTAGATTTTGATGAGGCAATACGTTTGAATCCAGACTTTGCTGAGGCATGGTACAATCGGGCAAATGCAAAGCGGAGATTAAAAAAGCATGAGGATGCTGTTGCTGATTATGATGAAGCCAACCGTCTATCACCAGATTCTGCGGGTGTATATCACTATCGTGGTGTATCAAAGCGTGCACTCGGTCAACATCAGGAAGCGATCGCTGATTTTGACGAAGCAATTCGCCTGAAGCCGGATTATACGGAGGCTTATGTTAACCGAGGTTCAGCAAAACGTGCAATCGGTATGCCTGGGGAAGCAAAGAAGGATTTTGATAAAGCACAAGAACTGTCAAAACAGCAGTGAAACCTGGCTACATCATTCAAAGATTATTCCATTTGCCATAGAGTTCTCTTATTTGCGTCTTGAGAGATATGCTGATAAGGCATGGTCAAATGGTGTGGTGGTATCCATCTGCACATAGTCGATTTGACTTGCGCCACAACCGCGTCGGTAACTTTGGATAAACTCGTTCAACTTTTCAAGATAGACTGACTTCAGTGAGTCGGCTTGTGTAGATAGTGTTTGTCCAGTTTCCATATCACGAAAAATAACAGAACCCTTATAGGGAAATGTCACCTCTGCGTGATCAAGTAGATGGAGGACAATCACCTCATGTTTCTGATGACGTAAATGCTTGAGAGCTGATATAACCTGTGATGGTTCATCAAGTAGGTCAGAGATGACAATAACCAATCCGCGTCTGACAATCCTTTTGGCAAGTTCATGGAAAAGACCACTTAACTCAGTTTCCTCACCTGGTGTTGCATTCTCTAATGCATTCATGATAGCGCGTAAATGTGTTGCAGCACCTCTTGGTGGAATGTATTGTGTGATATCGGTATCAAAAAGTGCTAATCCGACAGAATCTCTCTGCTTCAACATGAGATACGTGAGTGTCGCTGCAAGATAACATCCATATTCAAATTTCGTTAGGTTATTATCATTGTGCTTGTAGTTCATGGATGCACTTGTGTCCAACAAGATATAGGCGCGTAGGTTCGTTTCTTCTTCAAATTTTTTAACATAGAACCTATCGGATTTTCCGTAGACTTTCCAATCGATATAACGAATTTCATCACCTGGCATGTATTGTCTATGTTCAGCGAATTCAACGCTAAATCCTTGATAGGGACTTTTGTGTAATCCAGTGACAAACCCCTCCACGACAAGTCGAGCAACGAGTTCCATACCACCGATACGTGACAATGCAACTGGATCAAGATATTTGTGTATTGTTTGCATTTTTTTGAAGTATTGCTTGAACAGATTTTAGGGTAAAGTATAGCAGATATAGTATGATAAATCAAGTGATATCTGTTTATTTGGGTGTGTAAATATTTTGTCACCATAATTGTCAATTTAAGAAAGACACGAAAGCGATAATACTCCCAGGCCGGTAGGTGCGATATCCTTATCGCACCGGAACTTAGTCCAAAACCTTTGATGAAGCGGTTCTACCATAAACTGTTGCGTCCGAGTTTTTCGCGTAGGATCCGGTGCGATAAGGATATCGCACCTACCGGCCTGGGAACATCGCCAAATTTATGCCGATAGTGACAAAAACTTTACACACCCCTGTTTATTTGATATGTTTGCGATTGTGAAAAACAACAACATAATTAACTAAGAATTGAATATCTTTATAATTTTGCTGAATTACACTTGACAAATAATGCACATTTAATTTATGATATAAATTAGGTTAGTAATTGAACTGGAAGGGCAAGTTTTCTGTTTCATGACATCAAGTATAAAAAACATTCGTCTGTGGCCATTAACCACCATCGTTATCCTCACCGTCTTAGCGATCGGGATAGTGTGGTTATTGGACGCGGCGCATCGGCAGAATAAAGTTGCCCTTACGGTTCTAATCCTTACAATTACGTTTCTTTTCCTGATAGTTTGGTTACTCGGTTTTTCCCGTTTAACATCACGCGTTAAATTCGTATCCTTTAGTGCTATCCTTTCATGTATCACGTTGTTTGTAGTTTTATTCCGTTTTAACGGGTTCAGTGGAGACCTTGTGCCAAAGTTTGAATGGCGGTGGCGAGGTGAAACAGACCCGAAGGTAGGATCGTCCTACTTAGACGTTTCCGAAGCAAGTTTTCTGACAGATTATCCACAATTTCTTGGTCCGGATAGGAACGCAACAATAAGCGGCATCAATCTCAACACAGATTGGAAGAATAACCCACCTGAATTAGTTTGGCGCATTCCTGTCGGTGCGGGTTGGTCAGGTTTTGCAGTTGCCAATGGATCCGCTATCACGCAGGAGCAGGAAAACGAATGGGAAAAAGTCGTATGCTATGACTTTTACACTGGACAGGAGAAGTGGACACACAAAGACCTTGCACGATACTATACATCCCTTGGTGGACTCGGTCCACGAGCAACACCGACTGTTGACGGTGATCGTGTGTATACTGTAGGGGGAACAGGTATCCTAAACTGTTTGGATTTTGAAACGGGAAAACAGATATGGTCTACCAACATCTTTGATGAGAATAATGCGACAGCACCGCCGTGGGGTGTAAGTGTTTCACCGTTAATCCATGATGATTTCGTTATTGTGAGTGCGGGTGGATCCGTTGCATACTATAAGGATTCAGGCGAAATCGCTTGGACCGGACATAGGGTTCAGAGTGCATATAGTTCACCTGTTCTCCTAACTTTAGCAGGAACAGAGCAAGTTGTCTTATTTGACGATGGACTCATCACCTCCCATAATCCAAACACTGGTAATCTCCTATGGAAACAATCGTGGCAAGCAAGAGGTGTAGAGTGTGCAGCACAGCCGACGCCGCTACCGGGTGACAGGCTCCTCGTCTCAACTGCCTACGGAATCGGTGCTAAACTATTTCATATAACAAAAGGTAACTTATCAACAACACTTAACGTTAAAGTAATATGGGAAACAATCCGTCTTAAAGCAAAATTCACAACGATAATTTACTACAAAGATTATCTGTATGCTCTTGATGATGGCATCTTCACATGCATAAATCCTATTGATGGAAACCGACAATGGAAGAAGGGACGTTACGGTCACGGTCAGACACTTCTAATTTCAGATATCCTATTAGTACTCACCGAGTCAGGCAAGGTTGTGCTGTTAGAGCCGAATCCAGAGGAACACATTGAACTCGGTCATTTTCAAGCGTTGACTGGACAGACATGGAACACCCCTGCGATCGCGGGAAATTATTTACTTGTACGTAATAGCCGAGAAGCAGCTTGTTATCGATTACCACTGAAATAAAATGTAAGCAAAATCTAAGCATTTTTACAAACATAAGCATTCATACCCAATTTTGCCCAATATTGGCAAAACCATACATAAAAAGAGGAAGACAAAACTGATGAAAACCTATCTTTACACTTCTTTCGGATTTTTGGTCTGTTGTGGACTCGCAGTCTTACTCTGCACACCTACAACAACTCGTGCAAAATACGATCCTACAATTGATTCCCCCCTTGAACAAAATATAGATGATTTTGTTAAGCAATTCCGTCGCAGAGGTTCATTGGCATCAACTGAAAGAACCAGTTTTGTTGTTTATGATCTCTCAAGAGGCAAAAAATTAGTATCAATCAACGAGGATACACCGAGAATGGCGGCTTCGTTAATAAAAAACTTCGTCATGCTCGTCTATTTTCATGAGGTGAAGCAGAAACGTTTGACACATACCGATACAAATCGCTATCACCTGAGACAGATGATAAGGTTCAGTTCAAACCGTTCAACGAACCATTTTATAAGGTTAGTCGGGGGTCCATCAAGAGCACAAAGAATTCTGAAAGCGAACTATCCTTATTTTGAGCAGACACTAATTGTTGAAACCATTCCACTGAACGGACGCACCTACCGGAACAAGACAAGTGCACAGGACCTAAATAAGTTCTATGTCCAGTTGTGGCACAAAAATCTTCCGTATTACGAGAAAATGAAGTACTATCTTGAGCTTCCAAACGGAGATTACATCTATAAGAAAACCCGAATTCCAGCATCTGCAAAAGTTATCAACAAAACCGGTACTGTCTACGGACTTATAGGAGATAGCGGCATAATTGTTATGCGGGACCCGCAAGGAAAACTTCGTCCTTATGTTTTCACGGGACTGATTGAAGACACCAGCAAACCCTACGGAAGACGTCGTATCTCTTTCGGTGCGTGGGTGAATCAACGTGCAAGTATTCTTCGGAAGGTATCGGAAAGAGCCTACGGGTATATCTATAACAGTTATGGTGGTAAGTTTGTCATCCGCTAACTGTTCCACCAAAGTTAACTATGGCATCCATTGTAAATATCGGTCGCCGCGTTGAGCTTGTACCGATTGACACACATTTCAAGGATATTACCATTGCACTTTACCGTCAACAGGTGCATGCCCAGGCAGTTTACCGGGTACATACGTATAGTCAATTAGAAGGTGCTACAAACCGTATTCAAGCGGTTGTGAAGTCAATGTGTATCTTAGGCGGTATGCAGGAAACTTCTGATGGTCTGATCTGTTTTCCGTGTGGTGAAAGACATGAAGCTGCATGCCGTCGCGTATTCTTAGAAGCCTGCAAACATGCATCAGACACACCCGTTGAACCGCGTCCCTTGCACACACTTGACAAGAAGTCTCAGTTGACTATTTTTGTAGAGTCTGTCGGGAATGGTATCTATAATGTTAGTTCAAACGGAGAGGGTCGTAGTGCAACAAGAAGGGTCACTGCAATTGCAGGCGGTCTGAAAAAATTGGGTGAGATGAATAGCGATGCAGAAAACTCAGATGCTAGTATCAACTTCTCATGTGGTCATTCTCACGATGCATTAGTTGGACTGTTATTGGTCCGGGCCCCAAACGTCCGAGTCATCTTACGTCAAGAGGAAGTGAGTGCTTCTCGCGGAGTATTATCCGCACCGAGTCAGCAAACCTAAGGAGATACTATGCATGCTGAAAACAATCAAATCGTCAAATCTATGACAGGTCGTGAACGTGTGTTAGCAGCACTCCGCAACGAACCGACTGACTGCACCCCGGTTTGCAATCCGACCTCCGTTGCAACCGTTGAACTGATGGACTTGGTTGACGCGCCTTTCCCACAGGCGAATCGTGAACCGGAACTCATGGCAAGGCTCGCTGCTACAAGTTATACTGAACTCGGTTTTGACACCATTATGCCAGTGTTCACAATTATCCAAGAATCAAGTGCGCTCGGATGCAAGATACAGTGGGAACAGAAGGATAATTGGCCCACTGTTAAAATGCGGGAACCGATCTGGGAAGACGTTGACGACATCACTATTCCAAAAGATTTCCTAACACATCCGGATACCCAATGTGTACTTGAAGCGATTAAGATTCTGAAAAAGGAATACGGAGATGAGGTCGCTGTTATCGGTAAGGCGATGGGACCTTGGTCACTTGGGTATCACTGCTTTGGTGTTGAGCCGTTTCTACTCCTATCACTTGATGATCCTGGTAAAACAAAACTTGCCTTAGACAGAATGAAGGAAGCGACGGTGGCATTCGGTATTGCTCAAATAGAAGCGGGTGCGGATGCTCTCACACTCCCAGATCATGCGACAGGCGACCTTGTCAGTGGAGAATACTATCAACGTTATCTCCGGGACCTACATATAGAATTCGTGGAACGGATTCCGATACCTCTCATCTTACACATTTGTGGACGTACTGTTGATCGCATGGAATACATTGCACAGACAGGCATGGCAGCCTTCCATTACGACTCCAAAAATGAACCGCAAGAATCGATGGACATCGTTCAAAAACGCATTGCATTAATTGGCAATATCAACAACCCCGAAACACTTTTTGCCAAAGAACCGGAAGACGTAAATGCAGAGGTAATAAAGAACCTTGAAGCCGGTGTGCCTCTGATTGGACCAGAGTGTGCCATTCCTCTCCAGACAACAATCGAAAATCTCCAAGAAATCCCAAAAGCCGTGCAGGAATGGCATAGAAATAACGGGTAGGGCAACCAGATAATATCACATCTAAACTGCAAGTTCGGATAACTTGACAGCGCGTCCCCCCGCATCGGCAGATTGGTCAGCAGCAAAGACTACACGGTGCGTTTCAAAGGCAGTATCAAAATCTGTCAACGGCATCGGTTCATCTTTTTCAATGCTATCAATGAATGCTTGAAATTGGGGTTCATAAGGATGATCACTCACATCGCCAGAATCAATGAGTGAGGTTTCAAGTGTGCTCCATCTGCTTTTGTCCATACCTTTCAGTTTTGCTGAGTAGATACGGTTATCCAGAAGGCTTCCTTCGCTACCCACAAGGTGGATGTGGAAATAGTATGGCTGCAAACAATCAACACAGGAGGTAACCTTACCGATCTTCTGGCCACCTTCAAACTTCAAAAGGCTCACACTGGTTGTCTTGTATTCATAAGGTTGAAATGCTTCCCCAATAGATTGCGTATGATAACTGGTGACCTCTTCAACATGACCATCCATAAAGAAGAGAAGTGCATCAAGCGCATGACATCCCGCCGTGAGCAAGGTGCTTCCACCAAAATCCTTCTTGATATTCCATTCATATTGACCATACCACGGTCCGATTCCGTGATAATAATCCACTTCAGCATAGTGGAGTTCACCCAGTAGTCCGTTATCAATTACGGATCGTATCATCGTGAAATGTGCGCTGTACCGGCACTCAAAACATACACAGACGTTGACACCTGTCGTTTTCACTGCATCACGAATAGCCAGAGCATCTTCATAAGTCAGGCAGATCGGTTTTTCAATGATGAGGTGTTTTCCTGCTTTTGCTGCTGCGATTGCCTGTTCCGCGTGAAAGGGATGCGGTGTGCAAATGTCAATTATATGTATATCGGGATCAGCGAGCATCTTTTCATAGTCTGTATAAGCTTTTAGAGGGGTGCCGTAGGTCTCTTTTAAAACAGATTCATCGTGTTCGCGTCGTGAACAGATAGCCGTGACATCTGCTCCATTCACCGCTTTAAATGCCTCAATATGTGCGCCTGCAACCCAGCCAAGTCCAACTATTCCAACGTTTAAGTTTGTCATCAAAAGACTCCTTTTATCAATTTTTAGTATATTTTAGCACAGTTGTACTTATTTTGGAAAGGATACTGTTGAATTATGGATGTGTAAAGTTTCTGACAAAATATGCACAGAAAACCTGTAGGAGCGATCTCCGAATCGCGACCTGTCGGGAATCGGAGTTCCTTCCTACAATGATTTTGGTAGTTAATCCCAAAAACTTTACGCCCCCTTGAAATATGAATGAAAATATTTTGACATGTTAAGTGCAAATATGCTATAATTATTATAATTAGCAAGGTTTCTTACCCGCCTCAATCTGCAATGAAGGAGATGATTCCGATGGACACCAAACTTTCCGAAGAATTTCCACTGAAGTTCGCAAAAGAAGGGTTAACTTTTGACGATGTTTTGCTCATCCCTGCAGAATCCAGTATTCTACCCGATGATGTTGACACAAGTTCGCAGTTCACACGGAATCTTCGGCTGAATATCCCAATCAGTAGTGCCCCCATGGATACCGTCACGGAATCTACGCTTGCTATTGCGATTGCTCGGGAAGGGGGGATCGGCATAATACATTACAACTGTTCTATTGAGGAACAGGTGTCTGAAGTCGACCGTGTGAAACGTTCAGAAAGTGGGATGATAAATGATCCGATTACATTAACAGAAGAAAAAACGATCAGAGATGCTCTTGAAATCTCCGCACGTTACCGCATTGGTGGCGTACCAATTGTTAGAGAGGGTGGCTACCTTGTTGGGTTGATCACCAACCGCGACCTTAAGTATGAAACCGACTTGGATTTACCCGTTACAGCACGTATGACACCAGGTGAGAAACTGATTACTGCATCGCCGGGAATTACACTTGACAAAGCAAAAAAAATACTACACCAATCTCGAAAAGAAAAACTACCTATTGTTGATGATGACTTCAAGTTGTGTGGTCTCATTACGATTAAAGATATAGACAAAGTTCAGATGTTCCCACAAGCGTGTAAGGATGTTGAAGGTCGCTTACGGGTCGGGGCAGCAATTCAGCCATCAACCCCTCTTGTTGACGTTGAATTGTTAGTTAATGAAGAGGTAGATGTGCTTGTTCTGGATACAGCACACGGGCACTCTAAAAACGTAATTCGGTCAACTGAGATTTTAAAATCGGAATTTCCGGAGGTTGAGCTTGTCGCTGGTAATGTCGTTACCCCCGAAGCAACAAAAAGTTTGATTGATGCGGGGGCGGATGCTGTGAAAGTCGGTGTTGGACCTGGCTCTATTTGCACAACACGTGTTATCGCTGGTGTCAGTATTCCCCAGATAACCGCAATTTACGATTGTGCCCAGGCAGCGGAAAAAGAAGGCGTACCCATTATCGCTGATGGTGGTATCCGCTACTCTGGCGACATCGCAAAAGCGATCGGTGCTGGTGCAAGTTCTGTCATGATCGGGAGTCTACTTGCTGGGACAGACGAAAGTCCAGGCTCTACAGTCATCTATCAGGGAAGAACATATAAGATACACCGCGGTATGGGATCGTTAGGTGCGCTACGAAAACGCGGTACAGCACTCGGAGAGCAGACAAGTGATGAAGAATTAGCAAAATTAGTGCCACGCGGTATTGAAGGTAGAGTCCCCCACAAAGGAAAATTGAGCAACTATGTTTATCAGTTAGTCGGTGGGATACGATCTGCTATGGGATATTGCGGCACACCCGATATTGAGACGTTACGCAGAGATGTTCAATTTGTCCGTATGTCAAGCAGCGGTTATCGAGAAAGTCATCCACACGATATTGATATCACGGAGGAAGCACCAAACTATACGGTTGCTAAACTTAACACATAGATGAAAGGGAATTTGTATATGAAAGTTAACGAAGAGATGTCATTTTGGGATAGACTTTATATCCCTGCGTTGATAAAGGGAATGTTGACAACGTTAAAACACATTCCGAAAAAGAAGTTGACAGTACAGTATCCCGAAGACCCAAGAAGCGTCAATGAACGTAATGACAGGTACCGCGGGGTGCATAAACTCACCGTAACAGAGAAGGATGAAATCAAGTGTGTTGCCTGTTTTTTGTGTGCAACCGCGTGTCCGGCGGATTGCATTACAATACAAGCTGCTCCTGCCCCTGAAGGGTGGTTGACGAAAGAGGGATACCAACGGGAGAAGTTTCCAGAAGTGTTTGAAATCAATATGCTGCGATGCATATTCTGCGGATACTGTGTGGAAGCATGTCCAGAAGATGCTATCCGCATGACAGGCCTCACATTACCGCAGTATTTTAGGGAACGGCAGACCGAAGGAGAAAACCTTGGAAGCTCCCGCAGTGATTTTATCTTCAACAGAGACATGTTAGTGGCTAACAATGACATCCCACAGGAAGGACTTAGTGTTGAAGCACAATAAGGTACTGTAGCGAAATACCTTCTCAGTATTATTTATTGTGTATTTGTAATACAGACAAATCCTTCGTTTTGGACATTCTGTCTGTAGACTGACTATGATATCACACCCACCATTTCCAAACAAACAGTATCAGATACTCTATGCAGATCCACCTTGGGACTACAAAGGGCAACTTCAACACAACGGTGTTGGCGGGAAAGATAGCGGGGGTGCGATACGACATTATCCAACTATTTCTGTAAAGGAGATGTTGGACTGGAATATTGCGTCTATCTCATCTGAAAACTGCCTGCTGTTTATGTGGAGTTCATCACCCCACCTTGACCAAGCGATTAGGTTAGGTAAAGCATGGGGATTTCGCTGGGCAACCGTTGCTTTTGTATGGGATAAGTGCCGCGTAAATCCTGGTTCCTATACCATGAGTCAATGTGAATTGTGTCTTGTTTTTAAACGAGGCACAATTCCACAACCGAGAGGATTGCGAAACATCAGACAGCTTGTCCAAGCGAAACGAACACGGCATTCTGAAAAACCGGATGAAGTCAGACAACGTATTGAAGAGATGTTTCCTGAACAGAGTAAACTGGAACTATTTGCCCGAAAGGAAGTAGAAGGTTGGGATGTGTGGGGACTGGAGATAAAATCTAACGATTCTAAGGAAGCGTAGGCGGTTAAACCAAAATCTTAAGTATCGCTATAAAAACTTTAACGGTAAAAACTGATAAATTATAACGCAGTTTACCAAACTTAATTGTACATTGTATTGGAGGACATATACTAATTGACCTAATGCATGATATATCTCTTTATTTTGACTCCGACTCTCTCTTTGCTTTGACAGATAAAATCAAAGCTGGCATTGAAGGACGAATGAGTTGGGGTGACACTTATGGAATAGCACTCGGTAGTAAGAGCAATAAACATCTCATCGTTTGGACACCTAAACAGACTTCCGAGAGTCAGATCTTACCCGGTTTTGACTCTGAAGATGGACTGTTAACATTGAAAATGAAGCATCGTCCGGGGGCATGGGTATCTTGGATTGATGAATCAAAGGTTCAGTCATCTTCAATTGATGATTATGATCGTGTACATAAAAGTATTCAAGAATTGGAACGTAATGCACGACAAATTACAGATTTTGCTGATGGTGTGATCGCGAATATTACGATTCAACACTCGGGAAAATCTATTACACTGTCGGATCTGACAGAAGAAGTCTTACAAGCACGACTGATACTGCCAAACACTATCAAGACTGGCGGTTTTGTACTCACGAAAACAACACAAACCGACAGCACCACAGCTAATGTCATTATACCGGAACAGACGCATATTCAACGGGTTAATCTCAACGAAGATGTAATGCTCAAGACAGTAGAGAAAGAAGGATATGATACGGTATGTGTTGTGTTACGGACACATGGCAAGAATTATCCTGATCTACTTGATTTAGAATATAGTCTGACAGTACATAATCGCTTTGTTGATCAAAACGGTTCTGAAGACGCACCTTCTGTAAGCGTTTTGCCAACAGCAGCTGTATATAATCCTATTGAACCGAAATCCCTTAAGTTCGTTCCCATTGAATTCACTGCAACGCCGAAAGAAATTGAAGATGCCATAGTTGAAAGTGCCAAAACCATACAAGCTTATACGGTTAAAGCGAATCAGCACGCGTATCAGTTAATGACACAGTTCCAGCAAGGTGTTGATAGTCGTCTAAATGCATTAATGCTCAACCGATCACAACGGATACACAACAAAGTCTGGGACGACCTTGTCATTCGGGAACTACGGAATGTCATGTGCACATATTGTGATTTCTACGTTGAATATCTTGATGAACATTTTGAGGAGGACGTATCTAAAAAGGCGACCGAATCATTGAAAGCATGTATTGACCCAATTATTGAGTTATGGCAACTTAATGATAACCAACAGAATACACTCAACTATATGATTCAATCAAGTTACACTTTGACGAATCAACTATTGGACAAGGCATCGGCACTATTTCATGATCTTGTTTTTGAAAAGGATTTCATATCGCAGGGACTGGTTAAACCGGTTACGTTAAACATTTATCAGGACAACCTTCCATTGGACGATGTCTATCTGCCGGAATGGACGTGTGGTACTGTTCGTGAAAAACTGACACGTGTCGCGCTGCGTTCTACTTTGCATCCGACTCAGATTGAAAGAATGCGTGATGTTTGGTTGTCTTTTATTGAAATTGCAAACTTTTCAAGCAAACACAATCAGGATTTTGAGAAGGTAATACATCCACTGCAGAACTTGCTATTAGCAGCTAAATCTTCAACTGCACAACGGAATAGCCGGTCCACTCGACAAACGCAAACGAGTTTTGCTGGATTTGAAGTGGGAGATAAAGAGTTCAAAGAACTTATTGCGGATATCAAAGACCGTTTTACGATCATAAAACAGTGGATTGAAAATGCACCGCGAGAATCAGATACAGAAACAAAAGCACAAACGTATTACGCAACATTGTGGGCATTACTGCTAAATGGAAAATATCGCGAGCAACTTCTCGTCGATTTTCAACCTACATGCGACATCAATCTAAGTGTGCCTGACCAGACAAAAAGACTCATGAATCTCACCTTAGAAAGCAAACTTGTTGTTGAAAACGATAAGGACAGGAAAACCTTGGAGCGTAATCTCAATAGGGCACTGTTGTCAAAGACAGGACATACGGTTCGAGATATGGCTTCAACGGAAAAACTTGCCATTCATGGAGACATTACACTTTCTCTGCTCCGCGATGAATTGCTTCGTTACGATGGGACATTGGCGAAACGAATCGACCGTCTGTCTAACACGACAGGTAAAAAGAAAAATCGGAACACCTCGCGTGCACATTACAATGGCGATTTGACTGTTGAAATGATTCTTGCGGAGCAGTCGAAAGTCGGAGAGATGATAGCGTTTTTGAAACCTTATGCTGAATCCAAAGTTATAAATACCCTCGTACACGCTGGATTAAATGGCAATAACACTTCACTTGAAAAAATTCGGAAACAACAGGTTCTGAGTTTTGAACTAAATGAACTGCCTTCAATTGATGAAACATGGCTGACTGAAACCAAATCTTTGGATGATTATCCAAACCTACGGATGTTTCTACTTCAGAATAAATTGCCAATTTCTACAACAGGACGGCACATCATGGAATTGCGAAATATACTTCCCGATTCCTTATTCAATCAAGTCATTGGACTGATTCATGAAGTGAAAGAACTGCAAGAAAATAGTTATGAAGGTGAAGTATTAGAGCGATTCATTACGTATATATCTGAAAAAGTGTGGCGATGGGAATTAACACAGATCACGTCTGAGGAACTGCCGATCGTAATAAAAGAAAAGGTATTAACTACGGCAATCTGTTACGAAAAAGAGGTAGAGACCTTAATGGAATATGTTGAACGTTATGATGAGTTGCTGGATACTAAACTCAAAGCGGATTCTGAAATGGATGTCCAGCGTGAGAAACTTGAAACAAGCTTCCAAGAAATCGTAGAAACGCTTATATAGGACTAATTTATGAGAATTGCATTGATAGGAAACAGTCAGTTGACACTTACAGTGAGTTGGGGTATCTGCCAGTCTGAGTTAGCACAGAACATTATAATCTTGTCTGGTACACAAGTCGGTAGTGTCCAGAGAAACCGGAACACAAGGAACACAAAGTTCGTTGCAGATGCAGTAGAAGACCTTACGCTTGCAACTGCGATGCATGCAAGTGATACACAGGTAACATTTACGACAAGTTGTGAAGATATATCAGAATCTGATCTGGTAGTTCTGCTTCCAACGCAATTACCTTATGGATTTCATTCAGCACAAGCATTAAAGACAGCGAATCTGTCTTCTGTTCGTGACATTGTGCCGAAGATTCTGGAACACGTGCAGAACGCAAAAGTCTTAGTCGCCATGCCGTTCTCAAACTATATTTCCGCTTGGCTACATCAGAGCCATGGTGTTGATAACCTTATCGGTATAGCAAACGGTGTTTCCACAGCACATCTCAAATCTGAAATTGCAACCCGCACAGGATATTCGGTGAAGGATGTCTCCGGTTTAGTTATCGGAGATGATGAGGAAACGTTTATGTTGCCTCAATACTGTAGAGTTAATGGTATCCCAATTGCACAATTGCTGAATGAAGCAGATATACAAAGTATAGTTGATGCTGTTGCAAGCCGTTGTCCATATACCACGACGAGTGAATATACATTAGCGAGTCACATTCTACAGGTCATCTCCGCCATCAGTTTAGATAAGAAACGGGTGATGAGTGTTGGCACGTTAATCTCTACGGATACAACTTCTGTTTTCCTCAATGTCCCATCAAAAGTCGGTAGTGAAGGTATAGAGAGCATTATCCCATTACAGTTAACGGAATCGCAGACAGAACAATTTACGAATCTGGTTTCCCAAAGTGCCAATGTGCAAAGTTTCAACAAATGAGAGAAATATACCAAAAAATCCCTGAATTAATTGAATCTGAGCAAGTCGGTGCCTACTGCACTGTGGTTGAGACAAAAGGTTCTACCCCACAGAAGCCGGGGTCAAAACTGCTCATACTACCTGACCTACGCAATATCGGCACACTTGGGGGTGGATGCGTGGAAGCAGAAGCACGTCGACAGGCAATTGGACTGATGCAAGGCGGTATCCCGCGTCTGCTGGAATTCCAATTGGATAGCGATTACGGCTGGGATGATGGACTCATCTGCGGTGGAAATATGAAGATATTCATAGATTTACCAAAGACTCAAGCTGAAGCTGAAATGTTCACACGTATACAAGAGCTCAATAGAGAAAAGGTGCCGTTAATGAGTGCGACAGTTGTAGAAAGTAACCAACCGGACATTAGGGTCGGCATGAAGATGGTTTTTGCCAAGAATGGTCAACGCATCGGCACATTGGGCGACACGAAATTAGAGACTGAAATAGAAGCTGAGATTTCGGAGATACTTGAGCAGAACAGATCAGGTTTATACAAAAAGGACAAAACCGTATCCGTTTTTTTGGAACCTATCCAACCGAGGCCGACGTTGCTAATTGCGGGAGCGGGACACGTTGGACAGGCTCTCTGCCATATCGGGAGTTGGTTAGATTTTGATATCGCCATCGTTGATGATCGCGCAGATTTTGCATCTAAGAGTCGCTTACCTGAAGCAGACGAAATCATTATCGGAGACATCGCTGAGGAGCTCCGACACTATCCAATCAACCACCTAACTTATGTTGTGATTGTAACTCGAGGACACCAACATGATGAATCGGCACTGCATAGCGTTGTTGAATCAGATGCAAGATACATCGGATTGATCGGCAGCCGCAGAAAAATAAAACTCATTTTTGACGACCTATTAGACGTGGGAATTCCGATAGAGAAACTGCAACGGGTATATGCACCTATCGGATTAGATATAAACTCAAAGACTGTGCCGGAGATAGCCGTGAGCATCGCTTCACAATTGATTCAGGTTCGCAACGGCGCGAAAGTTCAAAGTGATGGGCCGAAACCTTTTGAGGCACAACCTGCACGGATGCCATCCATCAAATTGACAGGAGATGAAAATGGACAAGATTAATTTAGAAGAAAACAAATCCTATACATTGGCAGAAGTTGTTACTTATGTGCAGAAAACACTTGACGCAGTTAAGGCGGAATCTAAACACTGTCATTTACGATTCACCCCCACAGATGTTTATTGGTTGTTGCACGATATGTTGGTCTATGCGAACAGGAATGTTCCTGGTGAGTTTGTATTGCGAAGATTGGACAGAGGTAACTATAAAGTTGAGTATAGAACTGAAACAGCAGAGAGAAAGAAAGCAGACAAGAAACTCAAGGATAATCTCCGACAAACTGCTGAGTATTTAGAAAAGTTAACTGGAAATCGTCCATCGTGGGGTTAGCAATGATCATGTATTTTGAAGATGATCGATAAGGAGAAGATTTGTGGATCAGGAATTGAAAGCAACTATTAAAGATATTGAGATGTCAGTCGACGGTTTGGATGCTGAAAAAGCGTCCAGCATTTTTGACGAACACGGTTGTCTCGTCGTGCGCGGTCTGATGAAACCCTATATTGAAAGGATACATCAAGATATAGAGGCTGCGGCAGCGGAGTCTTTAGCACTGCTTGATGAAGCACAACAGATAGTTGAAGGATGGCGAACTCCTAACGGGACTTTGTTTATTCCAGCACCAGCAGGCTATGATCGTGATAAGCAGATTATGGTGTTAGCAATGAATTATCAAACAAGCGCAGCATTTTTCCACTCCGCTTTTGATGAAAATGCTATTAGGATAGTTGAGGCAATCTTAGGTCCCAACGTTGAAATCTTCGGGAACGGACAATGTCTCTATAAGGAACCAGTCGGTGGTCATCCAAAACATCTACATCAAGATTCCGCTTACTTTGAGCATCGCTATCAGGGACCGGTCGGTATTTTGAACTACGTTGTAGACACCGATCTTGTAAATGGTGCGCTTCATGTTGTTCCTGGATCCCATAAACTGGGCCAACTCAAACACATTGATACCTTCTCACATCTCGGTTTAGAAGAGGATGAATGGCCCTGGGAAAGTGCGCTCCCCGTTGAAGGCAAAGCCGGGGATTCTATCTTCTTTAATGTGAAGACTATCCACGGTTCCAAACAGAATATGTCCGATAAACCGCGCCCAGTATTCATCAACCGATACCGTCGTACTGATGATTTCGTGATAATTGGTGGAACAACAGCTGCCAATCGTGCAGAAGCGGAGAAACGCGCTGCGGCAGCAGAAGAAGCCAAGAAAGCCAACAGTGATCGCGGTTTAATGGTGCAAGGTTTCCGTCCATACAATGCATAGGATATATTCCTCCGATAAATGTAGTAGGCACACGCCGTGTGCCGTCCAAAACTTCATAGAAATGCTGCTTGTAGTTGCGCAGTGCATCTTTTTAAAGTCTTAGACGGCACACGGCGTGTGCCTGCTACTTTAAAAGATCCCAAATAAGAATCGTCCCATCCGAACCCCCACTTGCCAACGTGCTGCCGTCGGGACTAATTGTGAGTGCGTTCAATCCAGATTGTCCTGAAAGTGTTGTTCTGATTTGCAATGAATTCATATTCCAAAAGTGGATAGTTCCATCACTATTACCGTTTATAAGCGTTTTTCCATCATGAGTGAATAGAAGTACCGAGACAGCACTTCGACCACGTGTCTTAATATGGGGAGGATCATCATCTTCACGTGGGAGTGGCGGTGGTTCAGTAAATAGTCCATTACCTATGACCGATCTACTGTGTTTACCAGTGAGAGTATCCCACAAGTGTATTGAACCATCTCTACATCCACTTGCCAGTGTCAATCCATCGGGTGTAAAGGCAAGAGTCCATATCTCTTTTGTATGGCCGGTAAGCGTAAACTTTATTTTCATAGTGTTGGTATCCCACAAACGGATTGTTTTGTCTGAACTCCCACTTGCGACTGTTTTGCCATTAGGACTCAAGGCAATCGTTAGAATCTGGTCTGTGTGTCCTTTAAGTATTGGTCGTTGTTTACCTAAGGGACCGGTTTGAAACAGACCAACAAGTGATTTTTTTTCTTTACCGTCAACGTTCAGCAACCGAATAGTTCCATCTAAACTCCCGCTTATAAGTTTCTTACCGTCAGGACTAAACACGGCATTTCCACCATGTGAGATACGACGGGTATTCCCAATTGCGTTACCGTGAGCTTTGATAGTTTTCTGGTATGCACCTGTCATTGCATCCCAGAGCAGAATCTCTGCTTTTCCAAAGGAGCTCTGTGAATAGATATTCAAACTGGCAAGTATATCTTGGTCAGGAGCAAAAACTAAAGATTGAACCCACAACTGATAAGGATATCCGATGCAAGTCGTTTTGTGTTTTCCCTTTTCAATATCCCATAACTTTATTCTCTCCAGATGGTAACCACTTGCAAGAATATCTCCATCTGAGTTAAATGTCAATGAAGTTACTTCATCAAAATGATCTGTGATGACATGTCGCAGTTTTGACTTTTTTATATCAGTCGTATCAATATTCCACAAAAGGAAACGGGTTTCATCAAGAGAGGTGTGTTTTGGTGCTACGAGCGTTCGTCCATCTGGACTAAATAACATGTAATAGAAATTACCTTCTTCTGTCATTATAAAGTCTTGTTCACCCGTTTTAGGATTCCAGAGTGCTATCTCACCGTCACTTGCCACGGCGAGTGTTTGTCCATCTGGACTAAATGCCAGCGAGTCTACAGTTTTTGTAGGGTAGTTCACTAACTGTGGCACGCCGTTGGCAATCCCTGGTAAGTTTACATACTGAGGATCTCCAGTCAATTTACTTTTGAGTTGACCGGTCGTCGTGTCCCACAGTTGCACTGTATAATCTCCTCTGTTTGAGAAAGCAAAAGTATTCCCATCCGGTGATAACGCAAAAGGCGGTTTATATGACGATTCAATCTCTAATTTAAGTCTTATTTTTCCGGTATTCGTATCCCAGAACCGCGCATCTTCTTTGCTTAAACCGAATAGGACATCCCCGTTAGGACTGAAGATAATGTTGTTGACACCAGTTGTATCCTCTAAGGTACCTTTGAACCTTTTCGTCTCAATATCCCACAACTCAACCCTCTGTTTTGCACTACTCGCTAATGTTCTTCCATCTGGACTAAACATCACTCTACGAACAGATTTGTTTGATGTTTGAATTTCGCTGTAATTACCGCCATCAATATCCCACAATCGAATTATCCCGGAAAAACCAGTACTTGCAAGTGTTTTTCCGTCTGGACTAAATGCGACAGAAAGGACCGTATTAGAATTAGACTTATCATTAGGATTCTCTATTATGTTTTTGAGTTGATTTGTAAGTAAATTCCATACCTCAATCCTATTGTCTCGTGTAATTGCACACATTTGGGAATCGGGACTCATGACTACATCTAAATCAACATCTAATCTGTTCCAGTTTAATCTTGATAGCTTGATCTCTTTTCCTGTCATGACATCATATTCCCAAATTCCGATAGATGTCAGGACACTAAACTGTGTGCTATCTGGTGAAAAATGGAATGATCTTCCTTTACCTATAGTAGTGATATATCCCTCAAGATTTGCAATTTTTCCTTTTCCGAACCTGTACTTTGCTCCCTTAGGGAGTGCCCATTGTGTATAGTCTTGTGCGTAGGTGTTTGTGATAGAGATTATAAGGAACAGCAGTGTAAAAGAAATCATCCGTGAACAACGCATAAGATATATTCCTCCGATAAGGGTAGTAGTGTTCTGTCAACTTTCAAATTGAGGGTATTGGTAATAGTCGGGAATCGGAGTTCAAATCAACGGTATGAATGCCATTTAGGCATTCACCGCCTACAATACACGCCTTTTCTGTAGGAGCGATCTCCGAATCGCGACATGGACCCTTAAATATAAACTTCAGAGAACAGTAGGAACACTCGTCCTTTAATTTATATGATATAGCATCAGATAGATAAGCACACCTGTCACGGATACATATAGCCAGATGGGTAAAGTTATCTTTGCAATACGGCGGTGCTTTTCAAACCTTTCACGCCAAGCTAAGTAGAGGGTTCGTATCGCCAACGGCACTATAACGAAAGCAAGTATGATATGTGAAATCAGTATCGTAAAATAGACGGGACGTATCCACCCTTGACGTGTAAAAGGTGTTGACCCCGCGTTTGCATGATAGATTACATAAGAGATGAGAAAGAGCACAGACACAGCAAAAGCTGCGAGCATACATCTCTTATGTGCTTCAACTCTCCGTTGTCTAATTAATACATACCCTATTGTCAGTAGGATAGCACTGATCGTATTTAAAGTGGCATTGACTGTTGGTAGGTCAGATATCTGAATCATGTTTCTTCTATTTGCTACCGTGGCCACCGGTAAGCATTCGCACCTTTGGAATACTCTAAAGCAAATTCCCAACGTTTACACCACATTTCATAGTCAGTTTGGCATGCTTCTGGACGTATACGACTCCGCATCAGAAATGCAGGATAATAGGGTCTGCCTGTTGGTTGATAAACATCATGATAACGTAGATCGAAACTCCAACGAACGGTATCGGATTCATTCGGTTTCGCACTGTGGAGTGTGTAATTGTGGAACAGAATAACACCCCCCGCTCGGATCGGTAAAACTTTCGGTGTAAGACCTTGAGGTAGTAACTCAGGTGGAACTGTTAGTCCTGCCTCATTCCAAACGTGGGTAAATAATCCCATTTTATGACTTCTCGGAAGCACTTGCAGACATCCGTTTTCTAAGGTTGTGTCTACAATCGGTATCCAGATAGTTAGCATAAAATAAGGGTCGGTTTCTGGCCAACACACACCCGCGTCCTGATGCCACGGTGTCGTAAGACGTTGCGATTCTCGTTCGGGTAAAACGGCTCTGATGTGTTGAATAGGGTTGCATACGATCTCGGAACCTACGAAAGATTCCGCAAGGTCAAGGATTTTAGGGTTTTTAAGAAAGTTAAATACGGCTTTACCTCTTGCGTGCATAATATCCAAATCTCCAGTAACCTCTGGTGCTTCAATTGCGAGATGTAACAAACGTTCAGTAAAAGGTTTATTGGTATATGTTGAGGTAGTCTTTCCTTCCTTGTATAATCGTTCAGCGCACCCTGTGATGATTTCTGTGTATTCATCAATAACAGGTGCTAAGTCGTTTTCATCCAACACGTTCTCAAGTAAAAGATATCCGTTTTCGTGAAAAAATGAAACTTCAGATTCGGTTAGGCGCATAATCGCTTCTCCTTACGTGTTGATTATGTTATATCCGTAAGTATGCCATGTTTTTGCGTTTTTTTCAATGATTGTTTTATATTATTTGTCTGAACCAAGATTTACACACCCGGTCTGCAAATACAATTTGACTTATGCAGTCTTCTCTGTTATTATGATTTCAGATTTTTTCTGTTGTTTGATAATGAAACCGCATCTGTTAACGGAATAAGTATGAAACTATCTGAAATTCAATCCGCTTTGACTTCATTAGACCTTGAGTCTTGGTTGTTATACGATTTTCGGGGTATCAACCCGATTTCGCAAAATGTTGCAGGTTTAACGGGACTTAACATTACGCGTCGATGGTTCTGCCTGATTCCCGCACAAGGTGAACCGCATTGGTTAATTCATAAGATTGAAACGTCTAACTTTAATGATGTGCCTGGAAAGGTCTCTTTATATGCTGGTTGGCAGGAACTCAATGCGGAGATGAAATCCTTACTTACCAATGTCAATACGGTTGCTATGGAGTATTCTCCTAATGCAGCTATTCCTTATGTCTCACGCGTTGATGCGGGAACATTAGAATGGATTCGTTCCTACGGTGTTACGGTAAAGTCTTCAGCGGAACTGGCACAGTATGTTGAAGCCCCTCTAACCAAAGCACAATTTGAGGGACATCAGAAATCCGCTTACCAAGTGCTGCAAGCAAAAGATTATGCGTTCAACTGGATTGGAGATCAACTCAAGGCTGGTAATACGATTACTGAGTATGATGTGCAACAGGAGATTCTTAAGCAATTTGATGAGATGCAACTTACGACTGAACATCCCCCTATTGTTGCAGTCAATGCGAATAGTGGTGATCCGCATTACGCGCCAAACGAAAGCCGCGCAGACGAGATTAAAGCGGGTGATTATATCTTAATTGATCTTTGGGCAAAGCAGAAAGACCCAGATGCAGTTTTCGCTGATACAACGTGGGTAGCTTATGCGGGAGCAATTGTCCCAGAAAAATATGAACAGATATTTGAGATCGTAAAGGAAGCACGCAATAGAGCCGTAGCATTTATACGCGAAAAATGGGCTGCAAATGAACCGATCCCAGCATATACCGTTGACGACTGTGTGCGTGGATATATCACAGAAAAAGGGTATGGTGATTACTTTATCCACAGGACAGGGCACAATATCGGGACGGTCATCCATGGGAACGGTGCAAATTTAGACAATCTTGAAACGCATGATGCACGTATCCTGATACCTGGTGTCTGTTTCTCTATTGAACCGGGAATTTATCTTAACGCGTTCGGCGTGAGGACCGAAATTGACGTCTATTTATCCGCAGCAGCGAAAGATGGCGTAATATTGACAACCGCCCCCGTTCAAAATCAGGTATTGACTCTGCTGTAACTTTATAATTCCGCTTTTTTAGATCATTAAGTATATGTGCAAAATAGATCCGTGTGTTGAGTATCCACTGGTCCGCATACGCCGTAGCGAGTAATGGTAGTGCTAATGAAAGACGCGGTGTGTTCAGTAGCCACTGTTCCGCATAAGCTGCAAAATCTTCCTCTACAAGTCCTGTCCCACCCAAGGTATAGACCACATAACGTTTGTCTTCTCGCTGTTCTTCCCGAACCTGAAGTTGTGTATTAAGGGACATTTTTCTGTTAGCATCAATTTCAAATACCCAGAAAAAGTAGTCCTCGTTGTGTCCGAGATAACCGACCTCTACTTCAAGTCGATGCGGCGTCTCAGAGGTAATTCCAATTGCCTCAAGATCCCGTTTTATCAGTATAGGATAGAGTGCAGCAAAGAATATCTGTTCATATCCCATCGGTTGTTCTACATGATTGAGTATATTCAATAGGATTTCTATGTCTTGCGGTTTTGGCAATTCCAGACAACTCTTTGAGAAGACCTCCTCTCTTAGTGCGTGCATCTCGGGAGGTGCATTTTCTGCAAGCGGTTTAAGTTCTTGCATGACTTTATGGATTCGTCGGCGTTTTGGTATAACCTTCCATAAGACCCAGCGTGCAAGTGCCTGCCACGTTTCCTTTTCAATCAGTAGTAGCAAGAATGCCGTGACAGCAGTATAAACTCTTTTGAAGATGCTTTCAGTTGCAAGTCCTCTTTGTTGGTTAGCCATTTCTTATTGACTTTTCTCCAGGGATGTGTTACCATTTTAATTGTTTTGAACTTGTTTTGAAACGCCGGAGTGGTGAAATCGGTAGACGCACTGGACTCAAAATCCAGCGGGCCCTAGGTCCATGTCGGTTCGAGTCCGACCTCCGGCATGCGGCGATGGATATGTATTCCATCGCCATTTTTTTGCCTACATAGCGATAATTTTTCGCATCCTTTCTGCAAGGTCAATCTGTGCGTCTCTATCCCCGCCAACTTCGTGAATAACATAACCGTCATATCCGACAGAACGGAACGCTGCCATCACGGCTGCCCAATCGGTATCCCCATCTAATAGATTGGTGAATCGGTGTGAACCGCGTGAGAAGTCTTTGAAGTGAACACGTTTGATCCGATGTCCAAGTTCCCTGATCCAGTGTTCAGGATAGCCGTAAGCCATCATGTTTGCAGTGTCAAGGTAGGTACCGACCCATTCACTGTCAATTTCATCAACAATCTCGCGCATCTCTTTTGGACTGAGCAGGAATTTGTTCCATACGTTTTCCAGTCCAATAGCGACCTTGTGTTCTTCAGCGGAAGGTGCCAGGTCTTTCAGAATTCCGACGAGGTTATCCCATACCTCTTGATATGTTCCTTCAACAGAAAGCTGACCGGGATGTAGTAGAATTCCACCAACACCGAGTGCACCTGCCACTTCTAATCCACGTGCAAGTGATTTGGTACCGTTTTTTCGTTGTTCTTCATCAAGGCTGAGTAAATTCCCTCGGTTTGCATAGCCAGCGGTAATGCTGCTTATTTCCACATCCGCGGCATCACATTTAGCAGCAATCCCTTTTAGTTCGGCATCACTCATGTTAATGTCGGTGTCTTTCCCTTCGCCAAAGGTGAGTTCGACGGCGTCATATTCCGCATCTTGGCAAAGCGAGAGTGTATCTTCCAATGACATATTTCCAAGAATAATCTGTGTAACACCTATCTTCATTTTATTATTCCTTCTCCCTTTCGTTAAACATTTTCCGGTGAAACCGAAAATTGTGAGACAGATTTTAGATACCGACTCGGCAATCGTGCCGCGACGTGAATCGCGGTATCTGCATAATCCGTATTTAATACTGTGCCGTGTTTATAGAGTATATCTAACGTCTTTCCCTCTGTATAAGGAATGCTCAGATAGACCGTTGCTCCCTGAGAGTCGAAACGTTCTGCCAACAGATCCATCAGGTCAGTAACACCATCCCCACGTTTTGCTGAAATGGTTACTGCCTCTGGATAACGCGTCTTAAGCACATGTATCTGTTCTTCAGATTCAAGTTGATCTATTTTGTTGAAAGCCATGACCATGGGTATTGCATCGGCATCCAATTCTGTTAGGACTTTATCTACAGCATCAATTTGTGCTTCAGCTTCTGGATGACTAATATCCACAACATGCAACAACAGATCCGCCTCTGTAATCTCCTCTAAAGTTGCTTTGAACGCTGCGACAAGCTGATGTGGTAATTTTTTGATAAAACCGACGGTATCGCTTAACAGGATGTTCTGATTTTTCGGTAAACTGACTTGACGTGTGGTTGAGTCTAAAGTGGCAAATAACGCATCCTCTGCCAAGACGTTTTCACCTGTTAGTATGTTAAAGAGCGTAGATTTTCCAGCGTTGGTATATCCAACGAGTGAAATTTTTGTTTTGTCTGAACGGTTCTGCCTTTGAACCTTTCGTCTTTTTTCTACTTTCACTAATTCTTTTTTCAGTTGAGAAATCTGTCTCCGTACCCATCTTCTATCCATTTCAAGTTGTGTTTCACCAGGACCGCGTAATGCCCCACTTCCGCTGCCGGCTCTAGTTGCTATTCGTGAAAGGTGTGTCCACATCCGTGTAAGTCTTGGTAAAGCATATTCCAACTGCGCTAATGCCACCTGTAACCTTGCTTCACTTGTTAAAGCCCGTTGTGCAAATACCTGCAGGATAAGACCTGTTCTATCAACCGTGGCAATATCAAGCATACCTTCAATGTTCCGTGTCTGTGCGGGCGATAATTCCTCGTCAAAGACTATTGCATCGGCTTGAAGTTCTTCAACGATCTCTTTTAGTTCGTCAACCTTTCCTTCTCCGATAAAGTAGGTTGGGTTTGGCACATTTCTGGATTGAATTGTTTCACACACCACTTCAATTCCAGCAGTTTCGGTGAGCTGTCGGAGTTCCTGTAACGATTCCTCTGTTTCATGCAACGTAACATCCCGCAGTTTTACACCGACGAGGATTGCACGTGAAGGAGGGTTTACTGGTTGTGTGTCGTATAGTTCTTGCATATATTGCCTCTTTACTATGGTGAAATATAAAAATAATTACACATTTCCATTCCCGGTAGGTGCGATATCCTTATCGCACCGGATTTGCCCTAAACAGTTTCATAAGAGGTCTTGGCGTAGGTCCCGGTGCGATTAGGAAATCGCACCTACCGGCCTGGGTATTATTGATAGTGTATAAATAATTTCATAATCCACCATAAATGTCGTGCTTTGATGTTAGTATATACAGTTTATCAGATTATTACGGCATTTTCAAACGAAAGTTGCAAATAATACCATTTCGTATATAGGTCATGTAAAATAGATAAAGTTTGCAATCAACATTGCTATTTCCCTGACAATATGTTATCATATCCTATAGACAATACACCATATTGAAGATTATAGATGACTACGATCCCCAATTCATTTCCTGCCTATTTTGCCTTATTCAAACTGACACTTCGTCAACTTTTCTGGAGTCGTCGTGTACTCCTGATTTTGTTAGGATGCGTGTTGATGCTTTCTATAACGGTGTTGTTTCGCTTTTATGTAAGCAGGTCCACTGCTGTTAACACCTTCATTCCTTACATAACGTTTTGGGGTTACGGTTTTTTGACGAATTTATGTGCAATATTCTACGGTTCAGCCATCGTATCGGATGAAATTGATGGTAGAGGTTTGACCTATCTACAGATGCGTCCGCTTCCAAAGTCGATGATTCTACTAACCAAATTTGCAGCTTATGTGCTGGGAACAGTTGTTATTGTTGGTTTATCACATCTTCTGCTGATGGGGATTATGCAAACACACCCAAAACTTAAAGAACGTTTACTCGTCTTCGGGATGAGTTTTCGGTATACGGGTTCTTTTGCGTTAGGTTTGTTTGTATATGGAACTTTCGCGATGCTTTTGTCGGTTCGGTTTAAGTTTCCAGTATTATGGGGGTTGCTATTCGTTTTTGGTTGGGAACGAATTACAGCGTTTCCTCTCATGTCAACAGGCATTAAAAGAATCTCTCTAAGTCATTACCTTATGAGACTGTTTCCGGACTTCAGATTTAGGGGTGGTGAGCTTAGAGACCTCTTAGGAGACAATCCTCCTGAATGGTGGGTAGCGATTATAGTCATAAGCTTGCTAACGGCAGGTGCAATGTGGCTTGCTATTCGGATATTTAAGGAACGTGAGTATTTGATGTAAGGAACGATAACCTTACAGTGAACTTCAGAATTACTGAGATACTTTACAACGGGCGAGGGGACCTCGCCCCTACGTTGGGTGGTTCGTCATCGGTATATGGAATGAAATGCCTCATTCATCATAAACTTTACTATAATTGGACAATACACGTGCTGTTTCACGAGCTACAATAAGTTCTTCATTCGTGGAAACCACGAGTATCTTTGCACGGCTGTTATCTGCCGATATTTTACCTTCACCAGTTAATTTCTCATTTTTTTTGAGGTCTAAATGGATGCCGCACCACTCAAGTCCTTCACAGATTTGGCTGCGTGTTTTTGTTCCTTTCTCTCCTATCCCGCCCGCGAAGGCGATAACATCAACGCCGCCAAGTGCAGCGATATAAGCACCGATATACTTTTTCACACCGTAAACATAAGTTTCTAAGGCTAAGCGTGCGTTGTCGTTACCTGCTTCAATTGCTGCTTCCACGTCTCGCATATCTCCGCTGGTGCCAGAGATGCCTTTTACTCCCGATTCTTCAATGAGTTGTCTGCGTATTTCGTCGGTTGAAAACCCCTCTTTATCCATCAGGTACATAACAGCGAAAACGTCAAGGTCTCCGCATCGGGTAGATTGTATCATGCCGTATTGTGTTGATGCTCCCATAGATGTATCCATAGATTTCCCGTCTTTTATGGCACAAATAGAGGAGCTTCCACCGAGATGACAAGAGATGATTCTGAGTCCTTCACTGTTATTGCGTCTCAGTATTTGCGGTACACGTTCAGAGATATATCGGTGTGATGCCCCGTGGAATCCGTATTTCCGAATTTGGTGTTGTTCTATCCAGAAACGTGGCACCCCGAATTCGTAGGCATAATCTGGTATCGTTTGATGGAACCATGTTTCAAATACAGCGACGAGGGGTGTATTCGGCAGGAGTTCCTGAAAGGCTCGGATTGAGGCGATATAAGCGGGATTGTGCATCGGGGCAAGTGGTGTGGATTCCTCAAGTGCTGCGATAACGTCTTCTGTTATCCGTGCTGACCGCCAGTATCCTTTGGCAAGTATTGTTTTGAATCCGATACCGTCTAATTGGTTTAGGTTTGTAAGGCAACCGACTTCAGGATCGGTTATAAGCTGCATTGCATGTGCGATTGCCTGGATGTGTGATGGTGCGTCAATTTCGCCTTCACGGGATGGTTTTCCCGGCACAGTGTGTGTGAAAGCGGATGGTGAATTGCCGATACGTTCCACGCCTCCTTTGACGAGAGAGGTGGATGTTTGCATGTTGATGATTTGGTATTTGAAGGATGTGCTTCCTATATTTGCACAGAGTATATACATGGTGGCGTTTTATGTTTCTCTATTGAGTTGTTTCTATCATTCGCCTGCTTCCGTTATTACTTGATAATAGAGATCCTGACTAATCCTTGTCCCTTGGGCACGAAGACTATCAAGTAATGGTCTAACAGTTGGAATTACACTTTGGGTCTTGGCAACAAGCAAAACACCCACTGTACCTATAACAGGCAATCCTCGTGCGACTGCCTCTTTCCTCGCAGCATTGTCATCAAGGATCACCTGTTCTGCCTTAATTTCTTTAGCAAGGGCAATAGTTGTGCATTCACCTAAGTGAAGGGAATGTTGGGTTTGAAGGACACTGATCTGAGCTTTGTCAACTACTGCTTGACGGTAGATCCATTCTGCTGCTTTTACTTCCGCTGCACCCGGTTTCCCCATTCCATCAATGACCACTTCAACGTAAACTTCTTCTGGAATAAGGATTGTACCGTACACATTTCGAAGAAGGTCCAACTGATTAATTTTCGATAGTTCAATTAAGGGTGAACTATTCGTGACGACCTTCATCATCTTGGTTATTCAAAGCCTTTAATGCGGTTTCAACTTCAGCTGCTAACTCTTCAGCGGTAACTTCAGCAAAAGGGGAAATTCCGGCCTCAGACATCAAGTCTGAGAGATCCCATCGGGAAATATCAAGGAGTTTTGCAGCTCTACCAGCACTTATATCCCCGTGTCGAAGCAGTTCAAGTACAAATGCCTCTTTCGCTTTACGTTCCGCATCGGTTTTATGTTGCAGTCGTGTTTCGTCAATAGGAAGTGTGAATTGGACTTCAACTTGTGATTTTATCATGTTTATTGTCTCCATATCTGCTCACTGTGCTTCTATAACAGGTAAATCTCTGGTAATGTTCTCATAGTATTTTAACCTATGAGAGAGTGGTTGTCAAAACGTTTTGTTTGTCTGAACCAGGATTTGCAGGGTTATAGGATTTTCAGGATAAGCGGTTTTCTGTAGCACAATCAAGGATGAATGTGCTACGGCTATATCAAGATAAATGTTTTACGGAGAAGGCAATGAAGGATGGAAGGTGTCGGAAGAAGCACAATCAAGGATGAATGTGCTACAGCTATATCAAGATGAATGTTGTACGGGGAAGGCAATGAAGGATAAACGAATAGGCGCGCTTATTGAAGCGCGCCTTATGAGATTTACCTTAGGATATACCTTACTCTACTTTCGGTAAGGTTGGAAGTGTGAGACGGGGTCGGTCACCGAAGTCGGGGAGTTGGGGTGGGTTCTCTTCCATCTCTTGAAGGAGTATCTCTATGGCTTTGTCAAGTTGTGGGTCACTGTCTGTCAGATAGTCTTGCGGACGGTAGTCGACTTCTATGTCTGGGTCGGTGCCGTAGTTTTCAACGTTCCAACCGACATCAACGAACCAGAATGAGTATTCGGGTTGCGTTGTTGAACCGCCATCTACAAATCCTTGGTGGGGTGAGATGCCTATTACGCCTCCCCACGTGCGTTTTCCGATGAGTTTTCCTAACTCCATTAACTTGAAGCAGTGTGAGAAGATGTCACCATCAGACCCGGCGTTTTCATTCGTGACAGCTATCATTGGACCTAATACTGAGGAGGAAGGGTACGGGTTCGGTGTTCCCCAACGTGGTATATTATAAGCGATACGGCGGCGTGATAGTTTTTCTAATATCAACTGTGAGACATTTCCACCACCGTTGTAGCGAACGTCAACGAGTAGACCGGGATAACTGACTTCTGCAAGGAAGCCACGATGGAACTCAGAATATCCACGTCTTCCCATATCAGGAATGTGAACGTATCCGACTTTTCCATCAGTTTTTTCGTGTACATATTTACGGTTCTGTGCTACCCATTCGCGATAACGCAATTCACCTTCGCTACTAAGCACTTTAATCGTTACAACCCGTTTCTCACCATCACTGGCATTCTTGAACGTGGTTTGTACCTCTTGTCTTCCCAAATTGACTAATAATTCGCCTGGTGAGACGTTTTGGCTAAGCTGCTGTCCACCAATAGAGAGAAGGATGTCACCTTCCTGAACATTGATTCCGGGTGCATTCAGTGGTGAATCTCTGCGTTCATTCCATGTATCACCACGGACGATGTGCGTAATACGATAGCCGTTGTTCTCTGGATCGTAGACGAAATCAGCCCCAAGGAATCCTTGACCATAGCTGGGTGAGCTGCGGTAATCACCACCAGATTCATAGGCGTGTGAAGTCCCAAGTTCACCTTGCATTTCCCACATGAGATCGGAAAATTCAGCGCGTGTTGCAATCCGTTCAAGTAGCGGTAAATAACGGAGGTAGACGGATTCCCAGTCAACATTTGACATATCTTCTGTCCAGAAATAATCGCGTTGCAGTCTCCATGCTTCCCGAAACATCTGTTTCCATTCGGCAGTTGGGATGACAGAAGGCCGTATTCGGTTAAGGTCTATCCATCCAGAGTGTCGGTTAGAACCCCCTTTATTATCACCCTTTTGACCGTCATCAGCTTTCTTTCCAGCTTTTATGACCCGAATGCGATTTCCTCCAGTGCGGTATAGAAGGGATTTGTAATCTCCTGACAGTGAGAAAGTAATGGTATCTGAGACGAGTACCTCTTTTTTCTGCTCTTTGAAATCGTAGGCGTGTAATTTGCCCTTTGCACTGGAATCATCTTCTCCGGGGGTATTAGTTGCATGTTGAGCAGAATATGTTGTGAAGATTGCTTTCCCCTCAACGCCAGCAATCTGTCCGTAGCGTCCATGCGAATAAGGAAATGCGACAACGCGTTCTTCAATCCCATCCAGTTCAATATTGATGGGTTTTTTCTTTTTCTCGTCCTTCTTCTCTTTAGATTCACCATCCTTTTCATCGGTATCCTCGTCACCGTTTTCCTTCTTTTCTTTATCCTTATCCTTATCTTCTTCAGGTGCTGGTGTTGCTGGTATAAACGGGTTTGGCAAATCCTTCTGCAATGTCACCAGCAGTGGACGTGTCGCGATAGGAAAACTCAACTCAAATTGTACCGAATCACCGACAGGATCAAATTCACGATGCGATAAGAAATAGAGGTATTTTCCATCTGGGTCCCATGCGGGTGCGTAATCATGGAATTCTGGTTTGGTTATGTATGTCGTATCGCCTGTTTCAACATTACAGACTTTGATTGACGATGTGGTTTCTGTTGCTGGAAAACCGTAGGCGATCCATTTTCCATCTGGCGACCATGTTGCCCCTAATATTCGTCTGTATTTGCTTTTATCAAGCACACGTATTTCTTGTGTTTCGAGTTCTAAATGCAGCAGTTCAAAACGTTGATTAACGATGAGGAGTTGGTCTTTTAGATCATCACCTTTAGGACAGAGGGTGATTTGTCTGACATGTCCAATATCAAGATCGTCAAGTCTGCGGACCTCCGCACTGCCATCGCATGTGTGGATTTCTATTGCTTCTTCTCCCCCTGCATCTGAAAGCACTAATATGCGTTTTCCATCGTTCAAAAATCGTGGTGCTCTGTATCGTGTTCCGTTGCGGTCTCCGTGCTGGAGAACTGGACCATCCCAATTTGCCATTGAGAATAGTTTGCCCCGTGAAGTCAGGGTAACAGATCTGCCGTCTTCTGATAGCAGACTATTTTGAAGGTATTGAGAAGCGTTGACGAATTTGCGTTGTCTTTGTATACGTGGACTGCGAAAATCTATTTCGACTTGGTGGTTCGTGTCGTTTTCAACATCATAGACCCACAAGTCAGCTCCTGCGTGATAGACGATACGTTTGCCATCTGTTTGTGCTGATCGACTGTAGTATGTTTCTTGATGTGTGTGCCGTTTTATGTCTTCGGCTGAGGTAGTGCAGGAGTAGATATTTCCGACTCCTTCGTGGTCTGAGATAAAGTATATTCTGTCTTCAATCCACATTGGTGTGGTAAAGTTGCTTTCCTCAATAGGTATAAAAGGATTGAAGTCGCCATCTCCTTCAGTATCAATCCAGAGTTGCCCTGCGGTGCCCCCCCGGTATCGTTTCCATCGTGCGGGTTCTCGTGTGAGTCTGCCGAGTATGACGCCTCCGTTTTTGCCGAAAGAGACATGGTTGGCGGGTCCGTAGGGTAGTCGTTTGGGTTCACCACCATCAGGAGATATACTCCATATCCATGCGCCGAAAGCTGAGTTTGCACCACTGGAATATAGGATGTTTTCTCCATCTGCATCCCATCCGACAATACTTGCATTGCTTCCCTGATATGTAAGTCGTTTTGCTTCTCCTCCGAGTGCTGGCATGACATATACTTCTGCTGGACCTTCCTCGCGTCCAGCAAAAGCGAGGTGTTCACCGTTTGGGGATAACTGTGGTGTGCCCGTTGCACCGAGATTGGATGTGAGTCTTCGTGCAACGCCACCACTTATTGGGACTGTCCATAGATCATCTTCACACACAAATACAATGGTTTCCTGAGAAATAGTAGGGAATCGGTAGTATCCTGACATTCACACCTCCGAGTTGTATAATACCATTTTTAAGAACTGATGTTGCATTCCTGATTTCTTGTGAGATGCAATCTCATACGACACAAACTAAAAGTTTGTGCTACAAAAAGAGACTTTTTCATTTTAAAATGGTATATGGATTTAAGTAGCATAAGATTAAAGATAGAGGCGAGGCACCGAATCACACCGAATTCAGTTGATATCGGCTGGACCTCGCCTATAGATTTGATGTTATTCCAAAGCATATCTTGAAATAACGTTATGATTCATTTGCCCAAAAAATAGAAGTATGATTACTGCGTTCCTTCTAATTTTGCTTGTTCATCAGCATCGGGTCGGTTTCCGAGCCATAGTTTTACTGCAGGACTGCTTGCGATGCGTCGGTTTCCAACTGATGCGTTGATGACGAATGTATGCGGTCTGGTCTGTTGATTACCGATGAATGGGTTTCGTCTGATTTCGTTATTGCCGCCGGAAATGATTTCAGGTTCAAGAGTTATGGTTGCTTCTGAGGAACCTCTACGGAGAACGGTTGTTTGCCGTTGGAGTCTGACACCAACGGGTAGTCCGACTACAGTAAGGTTCATGTTTTGTCGATTACGGTTACGACGTTCAACTATTACCTTTATATCAACGGGTCCATCAGGTGTAACGATCACTTCGTCAGGTATAGTAGTCACTATGATAGGTGTTGCTTCTGTGATACTGACGACAATGTTCTTCCGTTGCACAGTCTGATTGTTGTTCCGTATTTGGAATATTTCTATTGGGCTTGCGGTACGTCTGATCTGTTGACCGGCGGTTGTCGTAACTGTGCCGACGACTTGGACGACGCTATGTGCTAAATCAGCATCTGGTGCGGCAGTTAGGGTTAGATACCCTTGTTCATTTCCGCCTTCAGATAGGATAGCACTCTGGCTTGCGGTTACACCGGGTGGTAGATTTTCAACAGTTAGTAGGATAGGTTCTGTAAACCCGACCCGTCGTTGTAAACTAACATCCAGTAGTACTGTTCCCCCACGGCCGATGTTTGGGTTGTCAGGGGTTACCGATATGGCGAAGTTTGGCGTGGTCGGTCGTATGTCTAAATGATATACGTAGCCATCTCCCCCTTTACCAGAGATGTCTTCGACTCGGAGTGCGTATACGCCGGGTTGTGCGAAGCTGTAGTCAAGAATTGCGTTTCTTCTTCCACCTCTACCGGCATTGTTCCTCAACACTCTTCCTTGATCATTTAAGAGTGTCAGTGATGGACTTAATGGTGAGTTCAGTTTTTCTGCGGATAAATCTATGGAATAGCCTCCGATGTCAGCAAAGAAGCCCCATGGACCGTAGCCGTTGGTAATCTTGAAGAGTATCTTGTTCCTTCCCTTCGTGACAGGTAGTTCAATAACGTCGTCTCCTCGTCGTAGCGCACGATGCACGTATTTACTAAAGATGAGTTTATCGTTAACCCATATTTTGATTGTGTCGTCAGAACCGAGGGATAACAGGTATTTCTGGTCGCGTTCGGATTGGAAGTATGTTAATGCGTAGCCGGTAACGTCATCTTCCGGTACATTTGAGAAAACGCCTTCACCTCTTCCGTTGGATCTGTACCATTTTATGATTCGTCCGTTCTTTCCTTCATATTCTTTGTCAAAGTCAATTTCAAGTTCAGGTGGATAGACGGCATCAAATCCCTTTTCATCCGTGTTGTCGAATGGGTGTATAACCCACCAAGGACCGAGTCGCGAGCCTTCTTCAATGGTGAACCGGTAATAGTCTACCTCTCCCGGTTTAGATATGCGTCCACTGATGGCCCCTGGTGTTGAAAGTTCTTGTGCGTTTTCGATCTGTCTCGCGATGAGTTGCCCCATTCGGACGACTTCTTCTGCGACGAATGCGATAATACGGTCGCGCTGTGTTGGTGTTATGTCGGCATTCTCTTTTCCTGCCATTCGGGTGATGGTGCTTTCCCACTGTTCCGCAGTGAGTGCGCGGTTATCTGGAGATCGCAGTTCATGGCAGGCTGAGCATTTTGCCTGGAAAAGGATTTCGGACTCAGCACTTTTTGCCTGTCCTTCATCTTCTTCATCTGTTTCTGTCGCAGGCGCAGCGTTTTTTACGAGGCGTTCAGTATCTTCAGGAAACTCATTTGCAAAGAATGGGAATATGCCGTAGGTTGTTCGTATGAGTTTCAGTCCAGGTTGTTCGTTAGTTAGGTCAACTTCCCAATCGGTTTCTGGTAGGTTTTCTCCGCCGATTTTTGTCTGTATTTTTTTTCCGATTTCTCCGCCTGTGGGATAAATGTAGGTGTTATATGGCACAACACCACTCATCAATCGGTAAACAGAATCTGGGTTACCCCGATAGAGAAGGTCGCGAATTCGTAAGAAGTATTTTCCATCTTCAGGGATTGTGAAGTCAATAAGCGGATCAAGACTGTAGAACCCGTTGCTTCTGGCAAGTTCTGTGCCTTGTTCATCAAATAGAGATATGGTTGGATTGAAGAATTGTTGACTGATTTTGTTATATCGGTATGCTTTTACATTGAATACGCAGCGATCTCCTTTATATCCATCAAATGTGTAATAGTCTTCATCTCCACCTGTGTGTATGACGCCGTTTATAATGATGGGTAGTTCAATGACCGTTGCGGAGTCAGGAGCGTTGTTGGTTTCAGTTTCAAATGTGTCGGGGACATTTGTGATTTCAAAGGGCCATGCGGTGGATGCTCCATTTTTGCCAACGATTCGTAGTTCCCGTACGCCTATTGGTGCATCGGGTGCGATGACTAATTCAGCGGTCATGCCGCCACTTGCGCGTGCAGCAGATTTTAGGTATTGTGTAATTTTTGTTTGGTCTTCTTCGCTAATTTCAGCACCTTGGTTTTCTACCATGCGTTTGACGACTCTTCCCCATTGTGTTGCTGTCATGGAGCGGTTGCTTGGTGAGCGGAGTTCGTGGCACTGTCCACAGTTTGCTTCAAAGATGGGTTTGTTGGTTTCATCCACTTTCCCACCGCCGGGGTTGAGGGTTCCCGTGATACCAGGTGCACCTTCTACAATGAGTTTATATGCGCCATCTAAATCTGATCCTTGTATTTTGACTTCGACGGTATTTCCCACTTGTGCGCCGGCGGGAAAGAGGGAATTCAATCTGGGTGTTGCTTGTGCCCATAAATTTAGTGGTGCGGCAAATAAGCATAGGAGCGTGAGATATAACGTGAGATATACAGGGAGTTTCAGGTTCGGCATGAGATTTTTATTAGGGTCAATTAGATTCTTTTTATTTCCGGACATGATTAATACCTCCAAAGTCAGTGCAATATGAACAGATACTCTCCGAAAAACAGATAAGGTGTTAATTTGCTGTAATATAGTGAAACCTGAAAAAGACAAGACACTTCTTGGCACGACAGGCAATGAATTGCCCTACTACAAGCGGGTGTTTTTGATAATGGATAAGTGTATCTTTAATTCTAAGTTTTGCTATAATACGGCACAAACTAAAAGTTTATGCTACAATAAATAAACTTTCAATCAGAAATGGCATTAAAATTCGTGTGTTAACCTGTTTTGTCTGATATTCCAGATTCGGACTTTTCCATCGCGTCCACCTGCGGCGACGTGGTTACCATCAGGACTGATTTTTACGGCATAGACAGCATCTGGTGCGTCTTCAAACGTGCGACGTCTGTTGCCGTTACGTATATTCCAAACAATCACTCTGGTGTCGGCTCCTCCTGAAACGATTACTTCATCTCCGTTAAAAATGCCGGTATCTACGCTATAGACAGGTCCTTGATGTCCGTTGAATTGTCTAACGGGTGCGCCGCGTGTAATGCCGTTCTCGTTCTGTGTGACTCTCCAAGTTCGGACGACATTATCAGCTGCACCGGAAACAATGACGTTTTCTCCGGTTGCGTAAGCGAGTGAATATACAGCATCGTCGTTGCCATCAAAACTGACAAGCACCGTATAAGTTTCAGGGTCCCACACTTTTAGTGTTTTATCTTCACTACCCGTGACAAAGTAGTTGCCGTTGGGATGATACAACGTGGAAAGCACTCTCCCGACGTGTTGTGTTAACCATTTTGCTTGTTCATCTATTGGCTGTGCTTCGTCAAGGTTTTTTAGGTCAATAACAGCACTGAATTCGTCCATGCTGGCGGTAAGTAATTTTGCGTTATCTGGACTTAGGGCAATAGATTCAATGGTGTCAGCGTGTATCTCATAAGTCATTATGAGTTCTTCTGCTTCAACATCCCACAAAAGGATTTCGCCACTTTGTGCTGCTTTTCCTCCTCCCGCATACAACATTTTTCCATCAGGCGTGAACTTTATACATCTAACTCTCCCCGCATGGGGTTCATAGGCACGTGTCATTCTCTGTGTCTCTAATTCCCAGAGTTCAACCCACTGATATTTTCCGACAGCGATTGTTTTTCCATCAGGACTAAATTCAAGTGCCCAGATAGGGGACAAGGTTAGGTGTTCTTCCTGTGATTGTTCATCTGCTTGTATGATATTTGTGAATAACGTGAAGAGAAGGATACTGCATAATGGGAGTAGCGCGTACATGCATTTTTTCATGGTTTAGTCCCAAAGTAGTGATATGAATTGCAGCGGGTGGGGTGACCAGTAATACGCGTCTGACCATCTAAAAATGGACCAGCCCCTACGAACGTTAATATGCGGTCTGGGAAACCCAGCCCCTACGAACATTTTGACGTATTGGATTACCTAAATATTTATCTAATCTTCAGAATTGCCCTACTACTAACTCAGAGACGTTACGCTCAGTTAGCAGCATGTAATGCAAGGTCAATGTTAGTTGACCTCACACTACAATTATTGTGGGTTCTGTTCTACTTATGCCAAGACACCTCTAATGGGTCTTCCACCGCGTGATAGTACGATGCGAACACCGTCAGGAGATTCTATACTCTGATTGTAATCAATCCCGAGGCTCTGATAGATTGTAGCAGAGAGGTCTTCAGGTTTGACTGGTGTTTCAGCGGGTTCTATCCCGAATGGGTCGGATGCCCCGACAACTTGTCCACCTTGAACACCGCCACCTGCTAACATAATAGAGAAAACTCTTGGATGATGATCGCGTCCACCGTTTCGGTTGATGACAGGTGTTCTTCCGAATTCACCCATAGCGAGTACTAATGTGCTGTCAAGGAGTCCTCGTTGGTCAAGGTCGCCAATCAGCGTAGACATTGTATGGTCAAAAGTGTTGAGTTTACCTGGCAGAGATGAGAAGATGTTGTTGTGATTATCCCATCCGCCGTTACTGACGGTGACGAAGTTAACGCCAGCTTCAACGAGTCTTCTGGCGAGGAGACAACTTTGACCGAATGTGTCACGTCGGTATGCGTCCCGTATCTGTTTAGGTTCTTTTGACAGGTCAAATGCGCCGCGTGCGTCTTCTGAACTCATAAGGTCGTAAGCGGATTTGTAGAATTTATCCATTGCTTCAACTTTAGGGTTCCCTGCTTCATATTTTTTGAAAGCGTTGTCGACAGCACTTCGCAGATCTTTCCGTTCTTGAACCCGTTCATAGGTGACATCTCTGGGTGGTTCCAGATCGCGCACTTTGAAGTTATTGCTTGCTGGGTTTCCATCTGGTGAGAATGGTGCCAGGGATGCGCCTAAGAATCCGCCACCTGCGTAAGCAACAGGTGATGGAACAGCAATATAAGGTGGCAATGCACTGCGCTGTTCTTTTAGTTTTGCTACGACAGCACCGTGTCCGGGAACAGCGAATCCGGGTAAAGGTTGATAGCCTGTAATCATGTAGTGTGTTCCCCGTTCATGCGCGGCTTCTGGTGATGTCATGGAACGTATGATACACAGTTTATCTGCCTGTTTTGCCAATCTTGGCATGTGTTCACTAATCTGAATACCGGTAACATTTGTTGAAATTGGTTTGAATAATCCGCGTATTTCTTCAGGTGCGTTTGGTTTAAGGTCCCACATATCAAGATGACTTGGACCGCCGCCTAACCATACAAGAATAACGGATTTTGCTGTGCCTTCTTTTGCTGTCGGCTCAGCGAATGCTTTTAATCGGAAAAAGTCAGTAAGTCCGAAGCCGAAGAATCCTAAGACACCAGCTTTAATAAGGTCTCTGCGATAAAATCCTTCGCAGTCTGTGTTTGTGCAGTCTTTTTGAGGCATAATTTCCTCCTGAGCTTGGTTAGCAGTTAATTCCAGGGATAGTACGTCAATTAGTTAAACTCTCTTTTACACTAACAAGTTGCATATATTCATGGGAGGGTTTTACCTTAAAAAATGATGTGAGATTCGGAGCGGTAACCCTTCCTAACCGCACTTCACGTTTGATAATGCTTCAATTATATCTTATTAAATTGGTGATGTCAAGGGAAAAATGTCTATAAACCCAGATTCCATCAATTGTTGCGCTTTATAGGTATGTATTTTGTGCGGCATAATACCTTGAATCTTTGTGTTTTCGTCAAATTAACTTGACATTTTCACTTTTCAAAAAGTTACGAATTCGTACAAAATAATGTACAGTGGTACATTTTTGTATATTGGTTGTTAATCCAGTCTTTGTAAAGTGTTGTAGGCTGTTTTTTCGTACGTGTAAATTTTTTCTTTTTGCCAAATTGTAAGAAATGAAATGTCAAGTATATTTTACGTTTTTCGCTGCTGAAGTCCAATTCGAAATTACTGAATTTTTTTTGAATTTTCATTACATTTCCCTTATTAACTTTTGTAAGTTATATTATAACACATTTCTTTTTGTTTGTCAAGTTTAATTTTATTCTGTCTGAACCAGGATTTTCAGGATAAGAGGTTTTTTGTCTGAATCGCGGATTACGCGGAGGACACGGAGGACGCGGAAGGGACTCTGGCACATATCAGGGTTACTTTCATAGTCTTCACATTATGAGATTAAATGCACCCGTTCTATACACCTTTCGCACCGCTGGTGCTTGGGCTTTGGCTGTTCACACGTTCTTATCTGGGTAATCTTGAAATCCTGTGAATCCTGGTTCAACAAGTAACTTTACACACCCGCCTGATCGCTACAGTTTGCACAATCTAACAGAATATGCTACAATACACGCAGTCTAACAGAATGTCTATTGTTGGCGCAGGTATTGGTATAGGATAAGAACACTCATGTAGGATGTAGTGTATTTGTGTGATTTCTGAGGAAACAATTGACATTTATACTTACCTACAGAAGGCGGGAAAATGCACAATAACTCTACTTACGATGAATTGCAAACACATATCCGTGAACTTAAGACTCCTCAAATAGAGACGTGGGAGAATCAGTATAGCGATAAAGATTATATTGTTGAGATTACGAATTCAGAATTTACGGCTGTCTGTCCGAAGACAGGTTTGCCGGATTACGCGACGATCTGTATAAAATACATCCCTGACCGGGATTGCGTAGAACTCAAATCGTTGAAGGAGTACTTTGTATTCTTCAGAGATGTGGGTATCTTTCATGAACACGTTGTGAATAAAGTGCTTGAGGATTTTGTTGCTGCATGTCAACCGCGAGAGGTGGAAATCGTTGGTGATTTTAATATTCGCGGCGGTATGAAAACGATTGTGACCGCGAGTTATCGGAAGGATTGAGACGGATATAGGATTCCGTCTCAATGAGTTTTACTGAATCGGCACGGAACGTCCTATCCTTGCGGATTCGTAAAGTGCATCAAATATCTTCGTTACGTTCAAAACTTCTTCTGCTGGTACAGGAGAAGGTAAGTCTTTCCTGATAGCAGTATGGAAGGATTCAAATTCACCGGGTAATCCTTTGAGGAGTTTAGGTTCGTAATTTACCATCTCATTTTCTTTGTCAAGATATATCTGTAATGGTTCATAGGTTGCACCCGCTAAGTCTCCCATGAAGAAAGTGCCGCCGATATTCTGTATATGTGATGCCCATGCTGTTTCTAAGGTTACTGTTAATTCACCTTCAAATTTGATAGTTCCGATTGCGAAATCTTCTACTTCAAAGTCTTCAGGATTCCATTTCCCCCACGGATTGATCACATCTGCTCTATCCCCGAATTTCCTTGCGGTCATACCGAATGCTTCAACAGGTTTTGGACATCCGATCATCCATAATAGGACATCAAGGATGTGCACACCGATGTCAATGAGTGGACCTCCACCTGCAATTGATTTGCTAAGAAAAGAGGGTGAAGCAGGAACACCGCGCCGTCGCATCGCCATTGCGCGGGCATAGTAGATATCACCGAAAAAACCTTCGTCATGGAGTTTGCGTAGTGTCCGCGCCTCTGTCCTGAATCGTGACTGTAATCCGATTTGTAGAATTTTTCCACTTGCTTTTTGTGCGTCTACCATCGCTTGTCCATCAATGGCATTTGCCGCGATCGGCTTTTCACAGATGACGTGTTTCCTCGCATTCAACGCTGCGATTGTCGGTCCCGCATGGAAATTGTTTGGTGTGCAGACACTGACTGCATCCAATTCTTCCATCTCAACTAACTTCTCGTAATCCGTGAAGACGTGTGGAATGTCATGTTGTTTGGCGAAAGCTTTCGCGCGTGATTTATCAATATCACATCCTGCGATGATTGAAACATCTTTTACGCTGTTATGACCGGGGAGATGTTTACCTCCTGCTATACCACCACAACCGATAATACCAACTTTTATACTTTTCATTTTAGTTCCTTTTCTGAGAATTATAAAATCTAACTTGTCTCCTATGCAGCATAAAGTGATTCTTATCATGCAAAAGGTTCTGCATCAGGAATATACCGTATACCTTCCACCTATTTTCCGTTGCGATCTTCTGTATTTATAGAAATTTTGTCCAGATCCCAGAGCAGCACTGTCCCATCTTTACAATTACTGGCAAGCGTCTTTCCATCCGGACTAAACTTCACATTCGTAACCTCATCATTATGTCCAATAAGGATGTAGGGATGTTTGCCGTTTTTCAAATCCCATATAAGGACAGTCTCGTCCTCACTGCCACTTGCAAGCAGCTGTCCATCCGGACTAAACGCTACACATCTAATTGTGTTAAGATGTCCGGTAAGGGTGCGAATATGTTCACCTGTCGTTGTATCCCACAGCCAAACAGTATCCTGCCTTTCACCTGAGGGAGCCATATCCACCATACCTGTAGATAGCATGCTACCATCCGGACTGAATGCCACTCCCAACTGATGTCTTTTCGTTGCAGGTACAGTAAGGGAGCATACAAGTTTGTCTGCTTTTATATCCCATAAACTGCGATTATATCCTTCATCCCGAAGCAGTGCATGCGTCTGTCCATCCGGACTGAACACTATACCATCTACAAAATGTTTCTGCTTAGTAAAAGTGTGACGGCGTTCACCTATTCTGGTATTCCACAGACGCACAGTACCCCCCAGATGCTCAGTAACAAGTGTCTCTCCATCCGGACTAAACGTTAACCGAGAATTCTCAGATTCAGAGAGTGTGCGGAGGGGTTCACCTGTTTTGGTGTCCCATAAACGAACAGTGTCGTTCCCTATACTGGCAAGTGTCTTCCCATTTGGACTAAATACGACGTTAGAGACCTCACCCTCATGTCCGCTGAGAGTGGTGATCGGTTTACCGGTTATCGCGTCCCATAGACGGACGGTATTGTCCTCATTTCCACTGGCGAGGGTCTTTCCATCCGGACTATACGCCACACCCAAAATAGCGGTATGCGATATGACAGAACGTAAATGCTTTTCTCCTTGCGTATTCCATAAACGGACAGCTTCCTTACTGCTACTCGCGATCGTCTTGCCATCCGGACTAAACACGACACTAAAGACACCATCTTTATGTCCCTCAAAAGTGCGGAGGAGTTTGCGAGTTTTCATATCCCATAAACGGACAGTATTGTCTCTATTGCTGTCTCTACCACAACTGGCAAGCATGTTCCCATCAGGACTGAACGCTAAACTAAAAACGTCCCATCTATGTTGGTCTTGATCGTCAAAGTATTTAGGGGTTGCATCGGTTTTCATCGTATCCCACAAGCCAATCCATCCAGTTGCAAATCCAATTGCCAGTGTATGACCATCCGGACTGAAGGAGATACTTTCGACTGAATCCATCTCACCCCCCACACTATACAAAAGTCGGATGTACTTACCCGTTGTCGCCTCCCACAGATGAACAGCGTCACTGTCCCCATCGCATATACTGACGAGGGTTTTTCCATCCGGACTATACGCTAAGCCACGAATCTTTCCTACATGATAGGGGACAAGTAAACTGCCTTCTTCACCCCAGATATTGAAGAAATAGCGTGAAGATTTACCTGTTTCTGTATCAAACAAGCAAATTAAGCCATAGTCATGTCCACTAACAAGGGTTTTCCCGTCAGGGTTAAACGCCACACTATATACTTCATATTGATAATCGCTGTTGAAAGTATGTAAGGGTTCACCAGTTGTCATATCCCATAAAGTGAGATGGTGTCGCTTATTCCCACAGACAAGTGTTTTTCCATCCGGACTAAAGGCTAAGCAGGATACGCCATACATTGGGAAGAGATCTAATGCCTTGCCACTCTCTATGTCGTAAATCCACACACCGATAGAACTTCCCACTGCCAGCCGGGTGCCATCGGGTGAGTAGGCTACCTTACTTATCGCTCCTTTACCAATTCGCGCGATTGCGCCTTCGGGTAAACCGATTTGTGCTACCGGATCGTATTCACCAAAAGTTGTTGATAGATCAGATGTTATGATGAAGATTACAAGTCCGAGATAAATTAGTTTTCTCATAAATTCCTACTAGACAACTAATACCATTTCTAAGAAATGATGTTGCAATACCGGCTTTTGTGAGATGTAATATTATTCGGCACAAACTGAAAGTTTATGCTACAGAAGAGACATTCTATTCTGAAATGGTCTTAGATTGTAATAATTTGTGGTTCTTGCTCTATCTCTAGATTATTTTCTGTTGCCCATTGTGCTGCTGCACCACCACCTCCACCGAGGAATTGTTTGCCGAGATCGTCAACGTTTTTGAGCACATCCTCGTCGGGTTGCTGATTGTCGTTGTAATACAATAGATACCCTTCAGGTTTTAACCATGCGTAATGGTATCCGTAAATGACGACCTTAGCGGTTTTATCTGTGTAGTTTTGACCTGTGGTATGATAAATTCGGTTTTCAAAGAAATATGCATCGCCTGCCTTTAGAAGGGGTTCATCGTAAGATTCGATTGGGTCGATTTCCCCTTCTGGAATTCCTAACGGTTCGCCAGAAATATGGCTTTTTCGGACGAACAACGTTGCACCGGAATTAGGCACGTCAAAGTCCGTTAGACAGTAAGCGACTTTCAATCCGACACGTGGACAGTTCTTGTGTCCGAGGTCTAAATGTAGACCGACATCTCGGTGCCATCCTCGGTTCTCAGGTAATTCCTGCGGCTGTGGACGTTTGTAGAGGAGCGCAGTGTTTGTGATGTGGATATTCGTTCCGAGCAGTTGGATAACTAACGGGATGGCTTTGGTTTGAGATGTTAGTTCGGCGAATGCGGGTTCTTGTACCAATCCGTCGCGTTTATGAACGTATTGTGCATCGGTGTCCATTGCATCTACGATACAGTCAGCCGCTTCGGTCAATCGTGCTATCATATCTTCGTCAAGCACTGAACGCATGATGAAATATCCGTTTTCGTCAAATTCCTGCCGCTGTTCTGTTGTCAATTGGACGAATTGCATGTGTGTTGCTCCTATTTTGACGGCACACGGCGTGTGCCTACTACTTTTATTTGACGGCACACGGCGTGTGCCTACTACTTTTAAGAGTATCTACATTCCACAAAATGCAAGTACCATCAAAACCACCACTTGCCAGAAGTGTGCCATCAGGTGAAAAAGCGAGTGACTGAACGTCCGTAGTATGTCCCCAGAAGGTATGTATATTTTCACCAGTCGCAACGTCCCATAATCGGATTGCCATGTGTTGCATTCCTTTAACCCACCATGTGCCGGATGCAAGATACTGTCCACACGGTGAAAAGGTGAGTGCAAAAGGTTTTAGACTGTCCTCAGGCTGTGAAATTGTTTTCAGCAGTGTTAGTTTCTCAGCACACCATACGTGCAGTTCGCCAAACGTTCCACCGGCAATCCATCTGCCGCAAGGTGAAAAGGCTAATGCCATTGTTGTGATCCGTTCACCTGAGGGTAACGTAGCGATTTCTTCATCTTTCTCAACGTCCCATAGTCTTACGGTTTTATCGCTTGATCCGCTCACAAGTCTTTTTCCATCTGATGAAAACGCTAATCCCCAGATGTGACCTGTATGTCCTGTGAATGCCCTCGGTTTTTTACTGTGGTTGAGATCCCACAGATGTATTATACCACCTTTACCTGCTAAAGCAATTTGGTAATTTGAAAATGTAGATGTCCCTCGTCCTAAGCCATCTGATAGCGTAAATTGACCGATTTCAGTCTCATCTGTTTCCGTAACCTTCCATACCGTGAAGTCATCCCATCTGTTGTCAATGGCAAGTATATCTCCACAAGGTAAAAAAGCGAAATTCCTAATAGACTGATCTTTGATTACTATTTCTCGTTTCTGTTTGCTTTTAACATCCCATAGCACAATTCCATTTGTATATCCTCTACCCGCAAACAGGTCTCCGTTAGGAGAAAAATGACCAGGATATAGATAACAGGGAACATCATCAAGTGTTGGAAAAGCGTATGTTTTTCCTTTTTCTTTTCGGTTATTTGATAAGAAATGAGCAATCGGCAGCTTAGAACATTTTGAAAACCATTTGTCCCCAATACTACCATTTTTCCGTTCATAAGTCCATAGTTTCTCATGCTGTTCTACGTTCCACACTTCGATAGTCTTACGGTTAAACACAATCGTTAATAGTGTTCCATCTGGTAAATAATGCGGTAATCCAGAGTCTGTGTAAGTTTCTTTAAGCACACCTTCTGTTAAGTTCCACACGCGTAATGTTTTATTCCACTCCTTTGATGCAAGGAATTGTCCACAAGGTGAAAATATTAGGGTCTCAACTAAATGCGTGAGTTCTGTAAAGTGGGAGATACGTTCACCTGTGACTATATTCCACACTAAGACAGTACTGGCAGTGCGCAGCGGGTCGGAATTGGGGACAAGATAAGGATGATGTAAGGCTAATAGACGACTATCTGGGGAAAATACAAAACCCCTACCTTCAAACGTGTGAACTATCTCACTTGTGTCTAAATTCCATAGGTAAGTTTGTTCACTTGTTGCTGCAGCAAGGAATTGTCCATCCGGTGAAAAAGCGAGTCGGAACTTACTATCTATGACTTCAGGTCCTTCCCACTCCATTTGTGTAATAGAACTGCCACAACTAATATCCAACACTTCAACAACTTTCTTTTCATCTATTTTAGTTATGATAGCGATCCACTTACTATCAGGAGAAAAGGTTAAATGCTTATAGACGACCCGGTTGAACTCTGTGATGCACTCTCCACTCTGAACATCTCGAATTTTAATCATACCGTCCCAATTAGCAATAGCAATCAACTTACCGTTAGGTGAAATATCTACAGCGTTTTTAGCTCCTCTTTCTGTTTCCCACAATGCAATTGGGGACATTGAAGGGACATCATACCACCAGAGTCCTATACGAGTGCCGATGGCAATATAAGTGCCATCGGGAGAAAGTGCAGTATCGTGTCCCTCTTGATAGGGTTGTAATCCTTTTCCTAATCGTGCCATTGCACCTGCGGGTAATGCCCATGTGGTTCCTTCGGTGTCGTTTGGAACGGCATTAAATGGTGCGGGTTTTGGGTTTTGCATGGTCTTTACGCGTCCTTCAATTGCTTTATGTTGTTCTACATGTTGTTTGCCTTACGTTGTTAAATACACTATAATATATAACTTTTCGTTTGTCAAATACAATTGGTGTGTAACGGTGTGTAAAGTAATTGTCACCGTTTTTGTCTGAATCACGGAGAACACGGAGAACACGGAAGACGCGGAAGGGTGTTTTGACGGACGGCACACGGCGTGTGCCTACTACTTTTAAGAAGAGGCTATGACATTGTACTCTTTATGCATGCTCCTGTGTGTGTAAAGTTTTGGCATGACGTCATGATGAACGTCTTACTGCACAAAAAAGTATCTGCTCAGAATTTGGCGTTATCAAACCGTAGCACATTCATCTTGATTGTGCAACGCAGCACGTCAACCTACGCGATAATGTATTTGCTAAGAATTGTGTCTTTTCAATATATTGCAGAGAGACGTAATGAAGGATGGTTGTTGTCCAAAGAAGCACAATCAAGATGAATGTGCTACGGTTGTATGACGATGTTTGTTAAGCGGAGAGGGGTAATGAAGGAAAAATGTTTTTGAAAGTAGCACAATCAAGGATGAATGTGCTACAGCAAGATAAAGATGGATGAGGTAAAGGATTTAACTTGACACATCCGCTGCTGAAACATATAATTGGCAACACAATTTGAGCGATTATCGGGAGGATGCTGCTGATGGCGAAAACAGTTTGTATGGTTGGCACTATGGATACGAAGGGTATAGAATTTGGCTTCATCAAGGAACAGATTGAAGCTGCTGGTGTGACAACATGTGTTGTGAATACTGGGATTTTAGGGGAACCACAGTTGGCACCGGATATTTCTGCTGATGAGGTTGCACAAGCAGGGGGTTCATCTCTGAAAGGGTTGCGCGATGAGGGTGATAGGGGTAATAGTGTCGCTGTAATGGCACAAGGTGCTGCTGCTCTGATTGCTAAAAAATATGCTGCTGGTGAAATTGACGGTATCATATCTCTTGGGGGTTCCGCTGGGACGACGATAGGGACAACAGCGATGCAGGCATTACCCGTAGGTGTGCCGAAGATGATGGTTTCAACCTTGGCATCAGGTGACACAAGTCCGTATGTGCAATCCAAAGACATAAGCATGATGTATTCTGTTGTTGATATTGCTGGGATCAACCGTTTATCAAGACAGATACTTGCTAACGCTGCGGGTGCAATCGTCGGGATGGTAAATGCTGAGGTGTCCCAGGCAGGAACAGATAAGCCGCTCATCGCTGCGACGATGTTCGGTGTAACGACTCCATGCGTGACAAAGGCGCGTGAAATCCTTGAAGCCGCGGGTTATGAAGTGCTCGTTTTTCATGCAACGGGTACTGGTGGTCGTGCGATGGAAGACCTTGTGAAAGGTGGTTTCCTTGAGGGTGTGCTTGACGTGACAACAACAGAACTCGCTGATGAATTGGTGGGCGGAATCCTCAGTGCGGGTGCTGAACGTTTAGAAGCTGCAGGAGAAGAAGGTTTACCTCAAGTGGTGGCACCGGGTGCTTTGGATATGGTGAATTTTGGTCCGCCAGATACTGTGCCTGAGAAGTTTCGTGATCGCCATTTCTATCAGCACAATCCAACGGTTACGCTGATGCGGACAACTGCTGAAGAGACTGCTGAGTTAGGGAAGATCATGGCAGATAAACTCAATCAGGCGAAAGGACCGACAACCGTTCTGATTCCTATACAAGGCGTATCTGCGATTGATAAAACAGGAGAACCGTTTGATTCTCCTGAAGCGCGAGATGCTTGGCGGGAGAGCCTAAAAGCACACATCGGAGAAAATGTGACGGTGATTGAGATGGATGCACATATTAATGATGACGAATTTGCTACGAAACTTGCAGAGATGTTATTGGAGAGTTTGAAATAGTGTGAAACCATGAATTGCTGCGGGCAGGGAAACCCAGCCCCTACGAAAAACGGATAACGGGCAGGGAAACCCAGCCCCTACGAAAAACGGATAACGGGCAGGGAAACCCAGCCCCTACGAACGGATAGAGGAAATCAATGGCGAAAACATATAAGACGTTAACAGAATCTGACGTTGAACACTTTATTGAAAAGGGACATGTTATCCTAAGAGATTGCTTCTCACGCGACTTGGCAGCGGAGTGGCGAGACTTTGCGTTTAAACGTCTCGGATACGATCCGGATGATGCTACAACTTGGGAGGAACCGCGTATACATTTACCCTCTATGAACCGTCAACCGATACGTGAGATTGCACCGCGGGCATGGGATGGAATCTGTGATCTTCTTGGGGGTGAAGAGAGGATTGCTAATACAACACCTTCATGGGGTGATGGTTTTATTATCAACTTTAAATTAGGTGGCGATTCAGAATGGACTCCACCTGAATCACATTACAACGGTTGGCATAAGGATGGTGATTTCTTCAGGCACTTTTTGGATAGTCCAGAGCAAGGATTACTTACTATCGTTGTGTGGTCGGATATTAGACCGAAAAGCGGTGGGACGTTTGTTGCATGCGATTCGGTGCAGCATGTGGCACAGCATTTGTACGCGAATCCACAAGGGTTGCTGCCGGGAGAAGGGTTCGGTCAGTTGTATGCAAAGTGTAGAGATTTCGCTGAGATTACGGGTCATGCGGGGGATGTTGTTCTTTTACATCCGTTTATCTTGCATTCCGCATCACAGAATCCTTCGGGACGCGCACGTTTTATTACGAATCCACCTGTTGCGTTGAAAGAACCGATGAATTTTAATCGTGATAATGCGGATGATTTCTCACCTATGGAGTTGGCGGTTTTACGGGGATTGGGTAAAGATCGGTTGGATTTCAAACCAACAGCACCACGTGAACGGTTGGTGCCTGAACGTGTCAAACGTCAGAAGAAGATGTTGGAAGAGCAGAAGAAGCGGCTTGCGATGGGATATAGTGAAACCTAAAGATTTCAGCACACTTCTTAACACGACGGGCAATGAATTGCCCTACTACAAGCAAACCTCTGATAGTCAATAAGTTTATAGAAAATTTCAGCACACCTCTTAACACAGCGGGCGAGGGGGACCTCGCCCCTACGGGGGTTAGGTCTGTCAATGTTGAGACGTCTCGTCAATTATTGGCTTTATATCGCTTATCTTTTCTCTGCTTCTAACTGTTCTTTTTGCCATCCGTAGTCAACATTACCATCATAGAACTTATCTGGATGTTCTACTGCCCAAATTTGCTTGTGGATGAGCCAATTCTTTGGGTCTAATTTCAATGCTTTTCGCCATTCTATCATTGCTTCCTGTTTTTTCCCTATTTTCAATAAGGTTAGACCGAGTTGAAAGCGTGCATTCGCCTCAATGACTTTCGGGTTTTCCGATTTTTTCAAGGGTTTGATGTCTCTCAAGAGGGTCGTGTTATAAGTAGGATCGGATAGCCATCTTTCCAGCATTTTAATTGTCTCTTTTTTCGCGACATTTATACTGAAAGGTTGTTTGGTCAACCTTCCTGCTTCGTCAATCATGATACCGTAGGGTATTGCTTTGAGATTATAGGTATTACCCAATATGTTCTGTGAATCGACCAGTGTCGTGAAATCGGCATTGGCTTTGTCGTGCCACGGTTTTACTACAGAGGCACCTTGTGCATCTATTGCGATGGAGACGATGTTCAGTTTATCACGATGTTTGGTATAAAACTCCTGCCATCCTGACAGTTGTCCACGGCATCCTCACCATGATCCCCATATATAGAGTAGTGTTTTCTTTCCGCGAAAACTTTTCAGGGGTCTGGGATTGTCTTCAAGGTCAGGAAGGGTGAATGTCGGTGCGAGTTGTTCTGGATGGATAACTTCTAACTGCGTTTCCGATGACTCGTATATTTCATAGCCGAATGGTTTAGTGATGCTTTCAATTTTTGCATAGTTTACGTTGTTGATGCTAAAGACATCTTCACCGAAGTTGATTGGAACACATATCTCCGATTCTTCACCCCCACAGATTACTGCCATTTCTGTGCTGTCAGGGTATTCAACCTTCAATCCTAATTGTTTACAGAAAGGTTCTATTGGGATTAACCAAACACCATCTTTTGATATAGGTGCTGGTGTAAATGTTGCAGGTTGATTATCTATAAGAATTTGTATCTTGTCGGTTTGTGCTGCTTGTAGTGCTATTGCGAAAGACATCATAGCGCATGCGGTGAATATTAGTTTTATCATTGTGTGTTTCTCTCCCGACGTTGTGAGTCGTAAATAAGGAATTTTGTTATCTGATCAGCAGTTTTGGGTGTGAGTCCTGATCCTGCTTTTCGCATCATCTTTTGAACATATTTCTTCCATTCATCTGGTGTAAAGTTTGAATTGATGGGTCTTGCGACTGTATGGCATTTACTGCATCTTCGTGTGAAGACGTTGTAAAGCGTTTGCATCTCCTGTGGGTAGTTAGAGACATCAATTTCGGTAGGTCCCTGATCTGCTGCATACGTTTTAGCAGGAGAATGTTGGACACGCATCGCGAAGAATATTAGGATACCCATCACAAGGATAACGCCTATAACTGAGCTCCAAATAATTGTCTGTTGCATCTCCTATTGATCCTCAATATCCATATTTATAGAATTAGCAAATGTGTATCTATCCTAACATCACCGTTTTCCACTACATCTATAGTTATCCGACTTCCAAGAAGTAGAAACATACCAGAAATTGGATCACCATCTGTTCTTAATGCAGAAACACTGCGTTGTTCTTCATGCCATTTTACTTTCACAAGAAACTTTTCCATTGCAGCTGTAGTTCCATCTGCAAGGATCACCTCTTGGTCATCAACTTTTGGAAGTTTGAGACGGTATATTAGATCACTCGGCAGAGCCAAATAACCGGAGAATCCTGTATCAACAATACATTCTATTGTTTCACTATGGCTTGAACCAATGACTTCCAATTCAATGATGGTTTCAAGGTTAGATGTAACTTTTCCAGTAATCATTTAGTCGTAGACGAAATTTTAAAACCCATACGATGTGCCGCTTGAAATCCGATGCGTAAACTATAAATGACAGCATCGGGACGTTTATTAAGAAGTTGCATGGATGGGGATAAATCGTCAGTACCTATTTCGTAATCCCCTGTTTCAATGTCAACAGACAAGAATTTACCGTTGTGAACTGGTTCAACTTTGTCCTGAATCTGCTGCTGATAGATCTCTTTACCACGAGCAACAACATCTTCGGATTTATAATGGATGCGTGCCATAGTATAATTCCTTGATTGGTAGATTATAGTGAAATCTTAATTACTTGCACAGACCTCAATTATCTTCAGATTCATCAAATCTCACCATATTTTAAATGACATTCTTGACTTTCTGGATAATAGCATTTGCGTTGATTCCGTGAAGTTCCAAGAGTTCTTCAGGTTTGCCGGATCTTGGTATTCCTGTGACAGCGAGTTTATGAACGCATATACCTTCAGTTGCAACGGCATCTAACACGGCATCTCCTAAACCGCCTTCGGGATAGTGGTCTTCAACGGTGATGAGTGTATTGTTCGTATCGGCTGCTGCGGAAATTAAGGTTTTTGCGTCAATAGGTTTGATGCTATATACGTCAATGACTCGGATTGAAATTCCTTCGGTAGAGAGTGCTTGGTGTGCTTTCAATGCCTCGTGAAGTGTAATGCCTGCAGCGACAACGGTTACTGTGTCTTGATCACTTTTCTTTATGACCTTACTTCCACCGATGGGAAAACTGTCATCAGCATCATAGAGTATTGCCGTTTTGGGTCGCGATGTACGTAAATAGACGATACCTTCATGTGCGGCAGCTTCTGCAACAAGTCGTTCTGCAGACACGGCATCGCTTGGATATAGCACGACTGACCCCGGAATTGCTCTGAACATAGCGAGGTCTTCCAGACCCATTTGTGAGGGGCCGTCTTCACCGATTGACACGCCGCAGTGTGATCCTGCATATTTTATGTTCGCCTGTGAGATAGCCGACATCCGTATATGGTCATAGGCACGCGATAGGAAGGCAGCGAATGTGGATACAAAAGGTATCTTTCCGCGTTTTGCTAACCCTATACCTGCGCCGACCAAATTCTGTTCTGCGATGAACATCTCAAAAAAGCGGTCTGGGTGGCGTTCCATGAATTGTTCTGCGTAGGTAGAGTTTTTTGTATCTCCATCTAAAGCAACGACATTAGGATTGGTATCACCGAGTTTTGCGAGTCCGGTTCCGTAACCGCCGCGTGTTGCCACCTCTTCGTCAGGTGCATATTCTGGGGGAACAGATTCCTTAATGATTGATGCCTGCTTCTTTATCGGTTTTGGCGGTTCTATCTGTAATGGGATGTCAGTGTTCAACGGACCGAGTTCTGCTAAAGCCTTATCAAGTTCTTCACCTTTTGGAACAGCTTTTCCGTGCCAGTTATCTTCATTCGCAAGAAATGAAACACCTTGTCCTTTGAACGTCTTTGCAACGATCATTGTCGGTTTATCGGTAGACGTTTTTGCTTTATCAAGTGCTGATAATATCTCATCATAATTGTGTCCGTCAATACCGATGGACTGCCAGCCGAATGCATCAAAACGTTGACAGTAGGTGTCTATATCAAATGCGTACATTGTACGTTGGCTCTGTCCGAGTGCATTGACATCTATAATACCGATAAGGTTATTCAATTTGTAATAGGATGCTAATGCGGCAGCTTCCCAGACACTTCCCTCAGCGATTTCACCATCCCCAAGGAGTACATAGACACGATAGTCAGATTTATCCAGATATTTTCCATTGAGTGCCATCCCGAGTCCGAGTGATAGACCTTGTCCGAGGGAACCTGTTGCGACTTCAGTCCAGTCAAACCGTGGCGTAGGATGTCCTTCAAGGATACTGTCAATTTGTCGTAGTGTCAGTAGATCGTCGGTTGGAATGATTCCTGCTTCAGCATAAGCAGCGTAAAGGAGGGGTGCTGCATGTCCTTTTGATAGGACGAACCTGTCGTTGTTTGGGTTTTGTGCGTTGTCGCAGTCATAGTACATTGCGTGAAAAAATAGGGCAGAAACGATATCTGCCGCGGATAGACAGGTAGTTGGGTGTCCTGATCCTGCTTCTGAGGTGGAAACGAGTGAGTGAATTCGTAAGTTTGTCGCTTTCTGTTTAAGAGTATTCTTCAGATTATCCACAAATTTTGCGTGTCCTTTCCATTTAAGATTGTTTAGCTTTTAGAATATCTGCTCGCCGTTGTGCAGATAAAGTTAGATAATGTTCTTTACATGTTTTTACAAGATATTCGAAAGTCTTAATTGCTTTTGCAATGTCTTGTGTTTTGACGTAAGACTCTGCTTGCCAATACAACGATTTTGCAACGATTTCGTTGTCTACTAACTGTATAACTCTTTTTCCTCTTTTTTCCTTTTTTATTGCTTGGTCGAATTTTTCTATTGCTACTTCATAGTTTTTCTCCTCATAGTATGCCATCACTGCTTCGGCATAGGCGAAGTTGTCTTCTTCATTCTGGTTAAAACGGGGTACAGAAATCCGTTGTTTTAGTATTAATGTGGAAAGATCTTCTGGTATTTCGTGTACATCGTCCTCATCATCATCTTCATCGTCATCATCTTTAGGTTCTTCTGATGTGTCCGCTGTGCGATTAGCATCTTCGGATTCGTCATTATCATCAAAACCGTAAGGCACATGTGCCTCGTTTTCACTCTGATCGTCTTCATTAGGAGGTGTGGTTTCTTCCTCGTCAATTTCATGAATTTCGTCAAGTTTAAAGTTCATCATTTCTCCTTTTGAGATATTATTTTTTCAAACAGAATTAATTGTCGGTATAAACGTGATTATATCCTATCAGATTTATATGTAATATGTCAAGAAAAACCGTGGTTGTTTCTAACGGGTGTGTAAAGTTATTGTCACTCTTTTTTGTCAGAATCGCGCCAATTACATAGCTGGCGCGGAGAACACGCCATGACATCGATAAAAATCACAGATATTGATTACTCAGTGTCATAAAAGAAACTGGGTTGGACAAAAAGAACGCCAGGTATGGAGGTTAATTCCGCTATTACCGGTAATACATCAAAGTCCCCGACATATATGACTTCCACACGGAAATCATCAAAGATGTCGGTGATCGTTGGGTTGTATCCTTTGCTAATAAGGAACTTTTGGACATCAGGGATAGGAGAGGTGTGCTTTTGCCAAGTTTGTTCGTCGTAATGTACCAATATGATACCGCATTCATAGTCACTGTCATGTTGACAAGGTTTTTTATGGTTGGGCGTTGTCTCACTTGATGTGTCAATGGTAAATGTTTTACTCTGATCGTTGATAACGACGGTATATTCACCTTGCACGAAGAATCCAATAAATATGGCTTGATACCACTCATACACATCGGCTGTGCAATAGAAACTGCCATCAGGTTTCGGTTCACTCTGTGTTATTTCTATTCTGAGTGTATCCCCAGGCACCCATGTGTGCGGCGCACCTTCCCATGTCGATAAATCAGCTTCAATCTCGTTCTCATTATTGTTGTAAAATATACGGGTCTGGTGATGTCCAAGACAACCGCCTAACACACCGTTCACTAAAATGGTAACAGCGTAATACTTAGGGTTCATATCATCATATTGCACTCCGGAGTGTTCATAGAACCTGGTTATCTCTTTTAGCTCTTTGTCAATATCTGCAATGTGTATTTGAAAACGCAATTAGTAGTTTCGGAC
>JAAXGN010000102.1 GCA_012267415.1 Candidatus Poribacteria bacterium
AAACCAAGATGTTCAGGCTCTCCTGTATGGAATCTGATCTGCAGGCCTTGATCCAGTCGTCTAAACTGGAGTATGAACAACACCTGATTAACACATTCCATTCCAACTCAAAGAAACTTTTTAATCACTTAAAAAGTATGAGTACTCAGAAATCATGCATCGGCACTATCATTCACAACTCCAGTCCAGTCACAGACCCAACACATAAAGCTGAATTATTCAATAACTACTTCAATTCCACTTTCACCAAGAGTACTTTTGTTCTCCCCCCAACTAACCAACTACCGACTCCTTCTTCTCAGTTAAGCTCCATTGAGATAACCTGTTCTGATGTCTTCGATGCTTTTTGTTCACTTAACACGGCAAAATCGCCTGGTTGTGACAACATTTCCCCAAAGGTTCTTGTACGTTGCTGCACATCTCTACTCGATCCTATTTCTCACTTATTCTCGTTATGCTTACATTCATCCTCAATTCCCAAGGAATGGAAGGTCCACAAAATAATTCCAATACCAAAGAAGGGCGACCTCTCTGAAGTATCTAACTACAGGCCAATTTCTTTACTCTGCATTCTTTCCAAGATGCTTGAGTCTGTAGTCTACAACAAGATCTTTCCTTTTCTTCAACCACTAATATGTCACCAGCAGTTTGGTTTTGTCGAGGGTCGCTCCACATTGAATCAACTTATGAAGTTTTTGGCGGATATTTACCATCACGCAGACAACAAGAACTATACCGATGCTATCTACTTCGACTTCAAAAAGGCATTCGACACCGTTCCACACAACGAATTGTTATACAAGCTCTGGATGTTGGGGATTACAGGTCCGTTATGGCACTGGTTTAAAAACTACCTCTCCAATCGTAACCACTTCGTTTCTGTCGAAAATTCCTCATCTTCTACCCTACCTGTAATCTCAGGGGTCCCTCAGGGAAGTGTGCTGGGCCCATTACTATTTCTTATATATGTTAATGACATTCCCAGCTCCATACACAAATCTTCTGTTTATCTGTTTGCCGACGACACCAAAATCTCCAAGGTTATATGCAACTTAAGTGACTCTCTTGACCTTCAGAGTGATATTGACTCACTTTTGCACTGGTGCTTGCGGTGGAACATGTCCATACACTCCGGCAAGTGTGTCGCCATCCGTTTCGGCCACTCTTTAAAGGATAGTCCATCCTACTCCACCAACAACACAACAATACAGCCCTCTACCAAACACCGAGATCTCGGTCTAATTCTGTCCAGTGACCTATCCTGGTCTAGTCATTACAACCACATCAGCCGTAGAGCCTACTTCTCCTTATATCTTATCCGCCGCTCATTCTCCACAACCTTGCCCATTCATCTAAAAAAACATCTTTA
>JAAXGN010000080.1 GCA_012267415.1 Candidatus Poribacteria bacterium
GCTCCTACCAGTTCTATCTGCATTTTTCTACAGAAATTTCACACACCCACAGAGTCCTTTAGGTTTGCGAGACTCATTAATATTTGATATAATAGTTAAGAGATCAGTTGGCACAAAAACACCTAACTCTTAATCAAAAAGAAGGCAATGTGATGGATAATTTAAAGACAGAACTTTTAGAACAAATAGAAAAACTTACTCTGTCGCAACAGAATCAAGTTTTGGATTTTGTAATGGAACTTTCAGGTGATCTACCAGATGGTACGCCGCTTAAGGAATTACTCAAATTTGCAGGCGCGATTCCATCAGAAGACCTTGAACAAATCAAACAAGCAATTGCGGAAGGTTGCGAACAGGTCTATGAATCAGAGTGGTAGATATCTATTAGACACGAACATCGTTATTGCGATATTTGCTGATGAAGTAATGGTTCAAGAAAGAAGACGTAGCGTGGATAAAGTGTTTTTACCTTCACCTGCGATCGGCGAACTCTATTTTGGAGCGAGGAAATCAGATAGATCTACAGAAAATTTAGCAAAGATCAATGAGATTGTTCAACAAATCCGGTAATTCCCTTCAAGTTCTTTCTATTCTGTTCGTAAAGCTTCAATCGGAGACAATGACGATGCTTTTATTGCTGGATACAGTCCGAAAACGATACCTATTACAGACGAAAATAGAACAGATATTAACATCCACTGAATTGAAATAACAGCAGGCCAATTTGGAACAATTTTGACAATCTTGACAGCGAGAAATGCTGCACCTTTACTGACACATACTCCTAATCCTATTCCGAGCACGCCGCCAACACCACACATCGCTACTGATTCCATCAAATACTGTAAGAGAATATCTGTCTGTTTTGCACCGACTGCTTTCCGCAACCCAATCTCGCGAGTCCGTTCACTGACAGCGACCAACATCATATTCATAATCCCGATACCACCCACAAGCAACGAAAACCCTGCGATGCTTCCCAAAGCGATTTTTATCACAGTGCTGATTTTATCAAGCTGCCGCATACCTGACTTCATGTCCCAAATGACGAAGAAATCATCTCTGTTTCGATGCCGTTTCCGTATTGTTGCTTTTACCTCTTCCATCGCGAGGGGAATGTCTGAGACTTCCTTCGTTTGAATTGTTAACATCTCAATCTTATCGGAGCCGGTAAACCGCATCTGTGTCGTTGTAATGGGAATAAAGATTTGCGCGCTCAGACTGAAACCGAACTGAAGGTGTCGCTGTCGAGGCATCATAGTGCCGATAACTGTCATCCGTTCCTTCTCTCGGTTGTTTCCCGCGCCTCTTGCGATCTTTATCTCTTTACCTATTGGGGATTCTCCTTCGAACAGTTCTGAAACAACTTCTGCACCGAGTACACAGACTTTTGCAGCATTTTCAATGTCTTCATCTGAGATAAAACGACCTTCTTGGATCTCCCAGTCCATTGCTTCAGCATAAGTTGCATTCACGCCGTTATAACCTGTGCGGACCTCAGCACCACCAGCGACTTGTGCTAGAACACCACCCCACGCTGGAATACGAGGCACTGTTAACTTAACAGAAGGACATTCGGCTTCAATTGCCAAAACATCTTCATACTTGAAGTATTCATTTGAACGGTTTGCAACCCATACATCACCGACTTTCTTGACGTTTACGCAATACATTGTGAATTGGTTGATGCCACCTTGTTTGCGTACCTCCTCAAGCACAATCGCTCTGGCTCCGTCCCCTATGGCAATCATTGCTAATACGGAAGCAACGCCAATAATGATACCGATCATTGTCAGTAGGGAACGCAGTTTTTTAGCATAAATTGCAGTAAAGACGATGAATAGACCTGCACCAATATGCATATTTCAGATTTTGGGATGTTTTTGTATGAACCAGGGTTGACAGATTTTGAATAATAAGATGGTGATTTTTCGGGCAATTTACACAGACGAAAGCCTATAACGTCATGCTAATCTATAATGATTGAATTGCCTTTATGTAAAAAGAGCGATTCCTTGTTTGGGTCCTGAGATGGAATCTCATGGATAACATTGTCATCGTCTATAGAGAGTCCAGGAACTCGCTGAGATGGACTTGGATTTATGAAGATTAGCGTCCATCCACTCGGATTTTCTGGGGGTCGGTGAAATATTAAGCCTCCACCATTGACCTGCATTTCCTGGAGTGTGCCTAACGTTTTGCTGAATCTTTCCTGCATGGCTTCAGGCATCAAAGTTGTCGATTCTTCCATCAATTCAATGAGACCTGCAAGCGAGGCAACACCTGATTCCATAAGATCTACAATCATACTGCTTGGATGAATATCCTCTGGTGTCTCAGTTTTTTGTTCTGCCAGTTCTGTTAACACTTTTTTCTCTTCCTCCTCCAGATCAAGGCTTTCAATGAGTTTTGCAAATTCTTCGTCATCAAGTTCGTCAAGGAAATCAAATAAGTCATAAATATTGGCGTCTTTCGCATCCTCATCTTGATTGTCAGACACTTCGCTTTCTTTATTCTCAGTGTTAGACGCCTGTGGAATGGTCTTTTCAACATTTTCATCCGTTTCGGATGAGGTTAATGTCGATTCAGTTTGAGGAGAATTATCGGGTTTTCTCTTTTCTGTCTGTTGGGTCTGTGAATTTTGATCAGGATATTCTCCGAGTGATTTTTTAAATCGGAGAACGTCCCATTGATTGAATAGGAATATTCCAACACAAAGGACGATGGTCAAGCCACATGCTATTGCCAAATGTTTCCAACTGTATTGTTTAATCATTGTTACACCCCTTAAGAGTAGATTTTTACAGAGAGTTTCTTTAGACCCGTATGAAGATTAAGATTTAAGTTGGGTAATATGCGAATGGGGAAACCGGTGCTATGCGGTCTGGGAAACCCAGCCCCTACGATCGTTTTGATGTGTTGAATTACCCGATAATTAATTTAATTCTCATTAGGGACGATATGTGTATAACAAAGACGTTAGATAAACATTCCGTCCCTACGGGACTAAAGAGTTTTGTTCAACCGTTTTCTATAAACATTCCGTCCCTACGGGACTGAATATGGGACAATCCCAATAACAATAGGTATTGAGAAGGGAATTATGGTTAAATGGTTTTCTTAACTTTACATCTATAGGTGTCGCTTCGCTCTTCCCGACCTACAGAATGAAACTGGACAGAACAATCGAGATTATGACTCAGAACGTTCAAAGCGGAGCACACCACGATGTTCTGTACCAACGAAGAAGGTCCCTCTGTCAACAACCAGAGAAGTAATATTGTCCGGAATTTCAGGCACAATTTGTTCCCAAGTTCCTGTTTCCTTTTCTAATTGATAGATGCCGTCATTATTCGCTCCGTAAACAGCATCCTCTGCTGTTGCTAACGACTTAATGATTACGGTATCCCCCGTTTTATTAATGATTGCATACCAAACAACGCCATCTATTGAACTGAAAACCCCTTTGTCAGTAGCGACATGAACTGTTGAGTCAGCAAAAACAATTTGATTGTAATGCTCAACAGGCAACGGTAGGTTTGATGTCCTGTCCTCCCAGTTATCGCCTCCATCAAGCGATTGAAAGAGTTGTCCATCCCGCTTACCAACGTATACTGTTTCACCCGATGTAGCAAGTTTAAAACCTCGCGACATGTTATCATGTGTGAGGTCGCAAGTTTCTTGGACGCCTGTATCGTACCATCTTGCGTCACTGGGTTTCCATCGGAAAAGTTTATAGTTATACTCCATGTAGTACGTTTCTCCATTGAGAGCGAAACTACCATACAAACCTTCCAACATCAATGCGTAAGCCAGTTGATAGTCTTCATCTATTCGTCCTAACTGTTTTAAAAAGCAATCTGCCCCAAACTTTGGATCCTCAAGAATCATCTGTTTTGTTAAAGAATCCGGTTCACTCCAGGGATGAGTTGAGGTAGTGATTAATATACCTTGTCTTTGTAACCTATCGCTTTCAAAGGGAAACGTTACATTCCCAAACACGTGCCACATAAGTGTTCCTGAATCTAAAGAAGGCATCATATCATCAAGAGAAACTAAGCGATTTTCATCATGAGGTATGTGATAATATGCCGTTTCATTATTTCGTCGAATAACCTTTGCATATAGAACTCCATTGGCTTTTGAAATTTGAACAACTTGCGGTGTATATTCCGTAAATTTGTATTTAGCATTATGTTCTGTAACTGTTGCAATTCCCTTACGCAGTTTAAAATCAACTGCTATCCACGAACTACCCGCGTCTGTTGATTTGACTAAACTACCAGCAACTACTGCGTACAGAGTGGGTGGCATATTGGGATCTTTATCTATCTTGATACTGACCAGATCATCTACACGGCATTCAAACCTTGTATTGAATCTATGCCAGGTTTTACCACCATCTGTTGAACGATGAATACCAGCAATACCCCCAGTATAAAAGGTGTTTTCATCTAAGGCTGCAGAGCAGTTAACACTAAACTGAGTAGGTGTGATGCCAGATGACTCTTCGGTTTCCCAAGATTTTCCAGAATCTATCGTCCGCGCCACAACACCTTCTTCTCCACCTATTAGTAAAAGTGTGTTTCCAGTTGCAAGCAGTTTTATTTCGGGTAATGTCTTCATTTTCTCACGAACATCTGTTGGCGTTATATCGGTCCATGAATTTCCATTGTCTGTTGAGCATAATACCCACCAGGATTGCTTACCATCCTGTCCCAACCGTTGGTAAATTTCTGTAGATGTTCCTTCACTTTCCAGAATATTTACGGCAATTGCTGTATAAATCTTGTTGGCACTGACTAACAACGAACAGACTCTAACAGTGGCGTCAACTGGTAACTGAAGGTGTTCCCATTTTTTCTTATTATGTCGGTATACACCCATAGATGTTCCGACAAACAGAGTGTTTTGGCATACCCTCAATGATGTAATACCTGCTTTCTCTTTCAAAGTGCTTTCTAATCCATTGTTCATCTTTTTCCACGACCTGCCACCATCATCGGATCGAAAAACACCTTCATTAAAGGTTAAGTAAAAATGTTCATCTGTGATAAGCAATTCCTTGACATGTCCTTTTGGACAAGGACCGATAGAATCCCAAGTTTTACCTTCATCAGTTGAAGCAAACATTTCATCAGATGGGATAATATAGAGTGCTCCGTTGTGTTCAGCAATCGGAATATCGCCCTTGGTCTCTTGACTCAAAAAATCCGAGTTAACGAGTTGCCATTCATTTTCATTCGCAGGTAATTTGTAGATGTCCTTATAACCCATCACTGCATAGAGCGTCCCATCCGATGTTTTAGATAATGTGCCTACTGAAGCCGCCACACCGGGTTCATTCATCTGAATCCACTGCATAATATTCTCCGTAAGATCGTCTGGTAGTTCAAAGCCACCTAATGTTTCGCGAACCATCAATTCTTCCTCCTTTAATCGCTTCCTTGCCCGATGAAGTCTACTCTTAATAGTATTCAACGGGACCCCCAAAAACTTGCTAATATCTTCACAACGCATCCCACCGAGGTAGTGTAGGGTTATCACAGTATGTTCATTTTCAGGAAGTTTTCTGAGAAGATTTTTCACAACCTCATGTCGGTTTTCTGTGGCAATATCTTCGCTCTGTTTTTCAAGATATTGGGTATAGAAAACCCTTTCTACCTCCGCTTCAGACATGGCATCAAGAGATTCAATCTGTAGCTGTGTCTTTCGAAAATATTGAGAACAACAATTCTTTACAATAACATGTAACCACGCAGCGAAACGGTTGGGATCTCTAAGTGTCCAAAGCTTTTGATAAACTTGAAGAAAGGTGTCCTGCGTGATCTCTTCTGCAAGATGGAAGTCCCCTAACTTCCGCCATGCGAACGCATGTATCTGCTTCTGATATTTTTTTACCAATTCAGTAAACGCGTTTTGGTTGCCACTGAGGATCTGTTGAATTAGAGTAACATCGTTGTTTTTCATAAGTGTCTCCTAACGGAATTCCCTTATGACATAATGATGTATGCAGAGGTGAAAAGGTTGCATAAAATGCAAAATTTTATAAGAAAGTAGTTAGAATATAGAATTTTCTTTGAAATGGCTTTGAAAATGAAGTTAATTTGGATTCTTACAATTTGTTAGAAATGAAACGGAATACGTCACAAACTGATAGTTTGTGCTACAAAAGAGACATCATATATCAGAAATGGTATTATTGTAGGGCATGTCCCGGAGACCTTGCCCTACAATTGATTAATGGATGGGATGTAGAGACTTATGACTCTGCACGTTCAAGTCGGAGCACACCGCGATGTTCCGTACCAACAAAGAAGGTCCCTTCATCAACAACGAAAGAAGTTATAGCATCAGGAATTTCAGACACAATCTGTTTCCAAATTCCTTTTTTGTTTTCATATTGATAGATACCGTCATCGTTCGCGCCGTAAACTACATCCTCTTCAGTTGCTAACGACTTTATGGTTAGTTCCTTCCCTTTCTTATCGGTGATTGCATGCCAGACAACGCCGTCTATTGAGTTGAAGACCCCTTTGTCGGTTGCCACATAAACCGTTGTATTGGTAAGGACAATCTGATTAAAGTGTTCTATAGGCTTCGGCAGGTTTGACGTAATATCGTTCCAATTTTCACCACCATCAAGCGATTGAAAGAGTTGTCCATCTCGTTTACCGACGTATACTGTTTCACCAGATGCTGCGATTTTAAATCCTCGCGCCACATTTTCATAAGTGAGTTCGCACGTTTCTTCTACACCTGTATCGGACCATCTTGCATCACCAGGGTTCCAGCGGAAGAGTTTGTAGTTATACTCCATGTAGTACGTTTCTCCACTTACCGCAAAGTTACCAAACAGACCTTCCCACATCAATTCGTGAGTCGTTTGCTGATCGCTTTGGTCTACGTCCAACAGTTTTAAAAAGCATTCTGCGCCGAATTTTGGATCATTGCGAATCATTTGCGTGGATAGTGATCCGCTATCAGCATCAGGATCAGTAGATGAAGTAAAACTTATTTGGACGCCTTGTCCGGGCAGCCGATCAGATTGGAAGGGAAATGTTGCATCACCAAACACTGTCCACATGAGTCTTGCTGAGTCTCGTGAAGGAGGGGTTTTACCCAATTCAAAGATATAACCCTCTACAGCAAATAAGCAGTTTTTGTCGGGATCTAACCGATAGAAAGCGGTTTCGCTATTGCGTCTAATTCCTTTTGCGTACAACTCCCCGTTGGCTATTGAAATCTGCACAATTTGTGGTCTATAGTCCCTACCCTTTACCTTTGCATTATACTTTGGAACAGTCTCAGTATACTTAGGCAATTCAATGTCCACAGTAGTCCACGAATTCCCCGCATCTGTTGATCTGACCAAAGTTCCAGCAACTGTTGCAAAAAGTATATTTGATAAAGCTGAGTCTGGACTCGTCTTTAGACCCATTAGGTTGTCGACACGGCATGGAAACCTTGTATTAAACCTGTGCCAAGTTTTACCGCCATCTGTTGAACGGTGAATACCAGTGATCCCACTAGTATAAAGTGTACTTTTGTCTAAAGCGACAGCATCGTTCACGCTAAATTGTACAGGTGTTATACCGGAATGTTCCATGGTTTCCCATGTGTCTCCGCAATCAATTGAGCGAGAAACTATTCCCTCTTCTATACCTACCAATAAAAGTGTATTTTCATGTGCGATCAGTCTGATAGGAGGCAATGTTTTCAGTAGTTTTCGTGCATCTGTAGGTGTAATATCTGTCCAAGAATGTCCACCATCTGCTGATCGAAATACCCACCAGGAATCTTTGCTGACATCACATAATTTATGGTAATTCTCTGTAGGCGTTCCGTCACCTTCCAGTATATTCACCTCAGCTGCGACATAGATATGTTCTTCAGTCACCTCTAATGAACAGACTCTCACGATATTATCCACTGGCAGCTGTAAAGGTTCCCAAGTGCCTGATTTATTACGATATATCCCCAGATACGTACCCAAAAATAGGGTGTCTCCATTTAGTCGTAATAGACGAATAGACGATTTCTCAATCAAGCGATTGTCCAAACCGTCGTGCATGTCTTGCCAGGACTTTCCAACGTCATCGGATCGGTAAATACCATTAAAATGTGTGAGGTAAAGAGTGTCATCAGAAACGACTAACTCCAACGCATGTCCTTTTGGACAAGCAGCGACAGAATCCCAAGTTTTGCCATCATCGTTAGAAGCAAACATTTCATGTGATGGGATAATATAAAGTGTTCCATTATGTTCAGCAATGGGAATACTTCCCTCAGTTTTTTCGGGGAAGAATTCTGAGTTAACGGGTTGCCATTCGTCTTTTTCCGGTGTTAATTTGTAGATGTTCTTATACCCCATCACGGCATATATCGTTCCGTCCGATGTTTTGGAGAGTGTGCCAATAGAAGCAGCAACGCCGGGTTCATTCATCTGAATCCACTGCATGATGTTCTCAGTAAGGTTTTCTGGTAATTCAAAACCACCTAATGTTTCGCGTACCATTAATTCTTCCTCCTTTAGTCTTTTTCTTGCCCGATGTAGTCTACTCTTAATAGTATTTAAGGGTACATTTAGAAACTCGCTTATATCTTCACACCGCATCTCACCGAGATAGTGAAGTGTTATGACAGTGTATTCGGTTTCTGGTAGTTTATTTAGAAGATGTTTTACGACCTCGTGCCGTTTTTCATCAGCCTGCATTTCACTCTGTTTATCAAGATGTTGCGTATAATAGAGTCTTTCTATTTCTGCTTCAGACATCGTTTCAAGTGATACAATGGGGAGCTGCGTCTTTCGGTAAGAAGCTAAACAACAGTTTTTTGCTATTGCATGTAGCCATGCAGCGAATCGGTTGGGGTCTCTGAGCGTCCATAGTCTTTGGTATACCTGAAGAAAGGTGTCCTGTGTGATCTCTTCTGCGAGATGGAAGTCACCTAACTTCCGCCATGCGAAAGCGTGTATCTGCTTCTGATATTTTTCTACCAGAACCGTAAACGCGCTCTGATCGCCGCCGAGTGTTTGCTGGATTAATGTAACATCGTTAGTTTTCATAAGTTCCTCCTATCGGAATTTCCTTATGACATACTGATGCTTTTAAGAAGGAAAAGGTTGCATAAAAATGCAAAATTTGCCAAGATTTTGGAAAAAATGCTGTCCGCAGCTTATCAATTTCATTAGATTCCTATTGACTTTAAGTAATTTTTGTGGTTTAATATTCCATGTAAAATTGTAATATTACCCCTGCGGTAGTCGTTAAACTCGTGCATTGACAATGAAAGTTAGAAGCATCATCAAGTTGAATTTTGATACTCAGGTCACAGAAGATAGAACTCAACCCGAATAATAAACAAGCGACTGCGATGTCAAAACACTGCGGTTTTGCCCGCGTTGCTTACAACTTTGTTTTATCATCATTCACTGCTGGTAGAGAGGTTGGCGAATGGCGTAGTTGCTACGATCTAAAGAAAGAGTTTAACGCTGTAAAGTATGATAAGCTTTCTTGGTGCAAAGAACTATCACAAAATGCCGGTAAGAATGCGATTCATAACTTTGATGATGCTGTAGATAGATGGAAAAAAGGTCAAAACAGGTATCCAGTCCACAAGAAACGATCTGATAAAATATCTTATCAAGCGGACAACGGACCCGATACGATTGACATTGACGGCAAACGCATATACCTCCCTAAAATCGGTTGGATACGCATGCGTGAAGCACTACGGTGGCAAGGACAGATACGCAGAGTTGTTGTATCAAAACGCAATGGCGAATGGTTTGCTTCAATCCTTGTCAATGTGGATATAGGTGTTGAAGGTGGACAATCCAGCCTATTCCATATCACACCGAAGCAACCGATAGGTGTAGATGTAGGCATCAAAACACTTGCCACGTGTTCTGATGGTGTTGTGTATGAGAACCCCCGACCTTTGCAAGGGTTTCTAAAGAAGCTAAGGCGTGCTAACCGTTCACAAAGTCGTAAGGTGCGGTATAGTAAGAACTGGCAAAAAGCAAAGAAACGCCTGCAAGCCATCCATTATCGGATAGCCTGTATCCGTGAAGATGCACACCACAAAGCAACGACTGATATTGTGCGTCGTGCTTCATCTATCGGCATTGAGACACTAAAGATAACAAACTTGCTAAAGAACAAGAAGATAGCAAAAGCGTTATCAGATAGTGCTTTAGGTGGTTTTCTGTCTAAACTGGAATACAAAGCAGATAGGCATAAAGTTGAGATAGTCAAAGCTGGTAGTTTCTTCGCAAGTAGTAAAACATGTAGCAGGTGTGGA
>JAAXGN010000160.1 GCA_012267415.1 Candidatus Poribacteria bacterium
GTTAAGGGACCTGTATACATCGGTTTCACAGGTTCCACTGTCGTTTCACGTTGTTCTACCGGTATTTTATCCCAGTGGTCACCATGTCGAACCCATTTGAATCCAGGTTCAGCAGGAGGAGGTTTGACATCAGAAATATCTACCACATTGGGTGAATTTGCTGCTTTGTTATGTGCTTCTAACTTTTTCTGTGCATCTGCCAAATCGGCTGCAAGCTGCCGTATTTCTGATTGGGTATTGACCATCAAGAACACAAAAGCACCTATCAATAAGACAATGAGGATACCAAGTCCCCAGTACAATTTATTCCTCATGAATTTTACTCCTTATCGTGTTGTCATCTCGGCTATTTGCTGCGTCCAGCGGACAAGGTGGTCCACCTTTCCATGTCTCCCGCATATAATCTTTGGAGATCCTGTCAGGATTGCATTCTTGATTGATGTTTGATCGTTCACATTCGGATGTCTCTACCGCTGCGTCCAATGGACAAGGCGGACCTCCTATCCAGCATTCCCGTATATAGTCTTTGGTCATCTTGTCAGGATTGCATTCAGGTCTAATTGGATGATAGAACGGTTGACAATTTTCTGTTCGAGATGGTTCACAAATCCCCGTATTAAAGGTTCACACTGCACAGGCTCTGACGTATCGGGACGCGCTAATTTTACCCCGATACTTCCAAACGCCAATGCTGCAAGGATAAAACCATAAATAAAATATCGGATGTATTTACGATGTTTAAACTTCTTACCTCGTTTCATCTTGTACCTCCAAATTATATCATGAAATAGGTTAATAATCTATTATGGTTATGACAGTTTTGCTGTCGCACCATGTGCAAACAGCGACAACATCGGGACGTTCCCATTTCACCCAGGCCGGTAGGTGCGATTTCCTAATCGCACCGGATCCTGCGCGGAAACCTTCAATGAAGAGGGTTACCCTAATCTGCTTCGTCCGAAATCTTCGCGTAGTATCCGGCAGAATGCGCGTGGTAGAATGCGCGTATGGCATTCTACATGATTCTGCATTGATAAGGATATCGCACCTACCGGCCTGGTGAAATCAAAATTATCCGATTATTTTTTAATCTTCATTTAGTTTGTGCTGATATACTTCCAAGTCAGTATGTGATACCCTCTATAATTAATGACACAGTTTCGACCTAAAAAGGGTGCAAGTGAAGAAAAAAATCTTCATCTAAACTTTTAGTCAAAACGGGCCGAATCACGTCATCCCACGCGAAAGTTATATGTTTAGAATTGGGTCTCATCAATGGGGTACAGAGAAGTCCAATGAAGGATACATGTTGTCCAAAGAAGCACAATCAAGATGAATGTGCTACGGCAATACACGATGTTTGATGTACGGAGAGGTGTAATGATGGAGGAATGTTTTAGAAAGAAGCACAATCAAGACTGAATGTGCTACAGACACCATGACACATTTTTTCTTGACAAATTAAAAGATGTAACTTAGTATATATTTTAGGTCAATCTATCCGTGTGACTCACACTCACTTATCATGAAGACGCAGAATCAGAAACAATGTATAACAGGAGATCTTATTTTGAAAACAACGAAGAAGTTAGCTGGCGGAATTCTCATAATTTCCTTACTCGGATTACTTTCGTCCTTAGCCATAGCTCAAGACCCAGTCGATCCTTTACCCGAAGATATCAACAATGATGGGGTTGTAGATATCCGTGACCTTGTGCTCGTTGCCAACGCCATCGGACAAACGGTCGATGATTCTGCTGAACAGAATCCTGATGCTACTGGGGATGGCGTTGTGAATGTACTTGACCTTGTTCGAGTCGCTAGCCGTTTTGGGGCAACAGCAATGCCAACGTTTGCTGTGAGAAAACTATATTGGGGTGATGTCGGTACGAATCTGATCCAACGTGCGGATCCGGATGGTTCAAATGTTGAAACTGTTTTCTCAGATGTCGCACCATGGGATTTAGAATTAGATGTTGAGAATGGAAAAATCTATTGGTTAAGTTGGAGAAACAGACGTTTATGTAGAGGAAACTTAAACGGTACAGGATTTGAAGTACTCGCAACTGGATTCACGGGAGAAGAACTTGAACTAGACCTGCGAGCAGGGAAAATCTACTGGTCAGGGAGCGGCAAACTCGAACGATCTAATTTGGACGGTTCTGATAGAGAGGTAATTATTTCTGATTCTCCTAAACCTGATGGGATTGCTCTTGATTTAGATGCTGGTAAGTTATACTTCACAGATACTTATTGGGAGTTCACAAATCCTTTAGCAGGTACAATTCAAAAGTCTAATCTTGATGGAACAGATAGAGAAGTACTCGTGAGGGATTTAAAGCACCCACAAGGACTTAATTTAGACCTTCGAAATGGTAAGATGTATTGGACACATTGGCATTCTGGTACTGGACTCTATCGTGCAAATATAGATGGTTCAAACGTTGAGCAGATAGTCCCTGGATATACTGGATTAGCAGGTACTTCTATTGACTTTGTGAATAATAAGATTTACTGGACAGATTTTGGGAGCGACAAAATACTACGTGCTAATTTAGATGGGTCTGAGGTAGAAGAAGTTATTACAGAAGGTTTGAGAGAACCCTTAGTAATCGTCTTGGATATTGCACCTGTCAATTAGGTATGCAATTCTTGCTTTGATAGATTCGTAGATAGTATGTTCGCAGGAGCATCGGTTCCACAGGAGAAAACCCCGCAGATGTCAACGGTGACGGTTCGGTTAATGTGCTGGATTTAGTGTTAGTCGGGAATGCTATCGGTAAGACTGCTTCTGCACCTACTCTGTTGAAACAGATGGAATAACATTAACACCACCCTCTTAGTCCCGTAGGGACGATATGTGGAGAACAAAGACGTTAGATAAACATATTGTCCCTACGGGACTAATGGGGTCTTGTTAGACCGTGTTCTATAAACATATCGTCCCTACGGGACTTGAGAAACTCTCTGTCATCCTTAATTGCTCTTCTTACTACAAAATGCATCTTTGATTAGACGTATTGGTAGCACAATCAAGGATGAATGTGCTACAGACTGACAAAATCATATTCAAAGCACGGACCTTTTCGCGAGGGATGACTGGGGCGTAGCACAATCAAGGATGAATGTGCTACAACTCTCTCACTTAAGTCCTCTTTTCTGATATAGGGATGGTCTAAAACGGGTATGCTTATGTGCGTCTTTCTCATAGGTAAATGAAAGAACATCTAAAATTTCAGCACGTGTTATATTCTTGCGGTCTACTTTCTTACTAAAATCCTGCTCAACATAGTCAAACGTCTTTTTTGGATGTATACGTTTTTCTGCTAATTCAGTTATATGGTAGAGTGTGGGTATATAGTCACTCTGAAGACGATATGCGTGTTCTAATGAAATAGTTGCCTTGTTAAATCTTCCTGTTTTGCCGAGAGTCCATCCGAGTATATCGTGGGATGAAGCAACAAAAGGATTCTGTATGACCGATGCATACGCCAAACTCAATGACAGTTTAGGTTTCTGTTGGTATCCATCAGAGTAGAGTTCAGCAAGATTGCTGTATGCTTGGGATTCTTTTGGTGCTATACCTATCGCTTTCACATAAGTGTCATGCGCTTTATCAAATTGTCCTATACGTCTATAACACATTCCGAGCGCGTTGAAAATCTTGTAGTCAGAGGATTTTTGCTCATCTTCCCCAATACTACTTGATGAAAAAGATGCCTCAGCAACAAAGAGTTGATAGGGTTGTATCTCCCGAGCTGCTAAGTAATACTCGTAAGATTCGATTGCATGCGCATACTGTTTCTCCTGAAAATACGCATCTCCTAAGTATTTGTATAACTTCGGATCAATGTTCTTTACGCCTACTACAAAACCGAGTTCTTCTATCGCTTTGCGGTAGTTCCCCTGTTGAATGTATAGACTTCCCGTTGCAAGATAGTCTTCTGGATTCTTGAGATATGTCAACTCCAGATTAGGAGCATAAGGAGAACGCGGCATTCTTTGGACCTGGGAATACACAAGTGCCATAGTTGCACCTAAAAGTAGACTTAGCAAAACAAGGTATAAACGACCGCGCAGTAACCAACGTTTTGATAGATACATGTCCGGTCTTAGCACGAGCGCGTAGAAACTCGGTCTATGGCTGCTATCTTCCTGATTGTAGACAACGAGAGATGTGTTTGGAACGAGCACGGGAAGAACAGGGGTGGTTGTTGTTCTACCCGTTTGTTCTATCGTTGGTTCAGCATCATCGTCCTCAATATATTCATCTGCATCAGAAGATGTTGATTCTACATCATCTGATTCAAGTTCTGAACCTGTTTCTTGTGTAATTCTCTTTCTATCTTCTAAATCTGTGGCTGCAGCCACTTCATCATCTGGCACGTTTTCTTCTTCAATTATACCTGTCGGTTCAGGTAAACTCTCATCAGTTGTATCAGAATCGGACGTAGTCTGAAGTCTATCGTTTTCATCTGAACTATCAGTAGCTGCTGTCTCGTCAGAACGCAGGATAGGCGTTTGCTCAGAATCTGTCTCAGTTTCAGCCTCTTGATACGATTGGTTACTTTCTTCGTCTGTCTCCGCTACACTGTTATCAGGATGCCGTCTGTATATCAGGTCTATACTTTTCTGGATTTCTCTTCGGGTCAGTGGGGATAATTCCGAAGCTAGCAACGTCTCCAATGTCGGTAGTGCAGCTAAGGTCCCAATGTTTCCAAGTGCATCAATGAGACTCCAACGGGTCAGATCGCTGTCCTCTTTTCTCAAAGCATCTTCGAGTGCGGATGTAGCTTTAGCGTAGTTAGAGTGTTGCAGCGCGTTTGCTGCCTCTCTTCTCACCCCAGGGGCAGGATCAGAAAGCGCATCTATTAGACAGTGATATGCCTGTTCTGTACCAATGTCTGCAATTTCAACAACTGCGGCTCTACGGGTAGCGATGGGTTGAGAGGTATCTCTAATGAGTTGTGTAAGTTTTTCAAGAGTTGCCATCGTTAAAAACTTCTGTTTATTTGAGTATTCATTATAACTGTAATTCTGATTTTATACAACTTGCCAATAATAAAAACGTGATATGATAGGATTTGATACAAACTAAAGGAAATGAAATGTATAAAAACAAAGAGACCAACCTGTATGAGAAAGGTTGGTCTCTTCGGGTGAGTTAATACCCCCGACGAGATTTGAACTCGTGTCGCCGCCGTGAAAGGGCGGTGTCCTTGGCCAGGCTAGACGACGGGGGCTTATAGATTGTATGAGCCGTACAGGAGTCGAACCTGTGACCACCTGATTAAAAGTCAGATGCTCTACCAGCTGAGCTAACGGCTCAAAATTCACAATATATTATTATATATTCTTTTAGTTAGAATGTCAAGTTAAAATGCAATTATATGAAAAGGTTCTCTATCAACAGATGAAGATTAAGATATAAATTGGGTAATATCTTGACGGGCAATGAATTGCCCTACTACGAACACGCCCGTTTAATTCAGAATACCAAACGGTATTCTGACAGGCAATTCATTGCCCGTCGATTATCCAAAAGATTCTTCAATCTTCCTACGCTGTATAACACGTCTACCAGAGTGACCTGCCTAATGTTACAATTTGTTCTCTATCTGGACCGACGGAGATAATGGGAATTGGAACATTAAGGTAATCTGATACATATTTGATGTAATCTTGTGTCGTCTTTGGAATATCTTGAGCAGAACGTGCTTCAGTCAACGGTTCTTGCCATCCAGGTAATGTTTCGTATATGGGTTCACATTCCTCTAATACTTTTAAACTACTGGGGAACGTGGTCATGATTTTCCCTTTATATCGGTATGCGGTACATACCTGTATATCGGTAAGTGTATCAAAAACATCAAGTTTTGTCAGAGCAATGGCGGTTAATCCGTTAATGTGTGAAGCATATTTGAGTGCGACGAGATCGAGCCATCCACACCTTCTGGGTCTCTGTGTTGTGGCCCCGTATTCCTTGCCGATATTTCGGATTTCCTCATCTAAATCTGGTGGCATTTCAGTAGGAAATGGACCTCCCCCAACGCGCGTGACATAGGCTTTTGAAACACCTAATACTTGATCGATTCCCTTGGGTCCTATGCCGAGACCGGTGCAAACTGCGCCTGCTGTACAGTTTGACGAAGTTACATACGGATATGTACCGAAGTCGATATCAAGCATTGTTCCCTGTGCACCTTCAAATAAGATCCTCTTTTCAGTTGCAAGTGCTTCGTGCATGAAAGCAACAGTATCCGTGACATAAGGTGCGATTCGCTCAGCATACTGATAGTAAGTGTCAATTAAGTCATTACGCGTGATACCACCCGTTTGAAGAGCATCCGTTTTAGTTTCAAGATTGTAATCAATTTTTTTCTGGAAAGCATCGAATTCCAATAGATCGCCAACACGAATGCCAGCGTATCGATTCATCTTATCGGAATATGTAGGACCGATTCCACGCGAGGTCGTACCGATTTTAGTTGAACTTCCCATCTGTTCCCACTGTTCAACAAGTTTGTGATACGGCATAATGAGATGGGCACGATCACTTATCTTCAGATTCTCACTGCTAACATCAACGCCCTTTTCCTCTAAACCATCAATTTCACGTAATAGCGTTTCCAAATTGATGACGACTCCGTTCCCGATGACATTTACTGTGTTCTGTCTGAGAATACCTGATGGTATCAAATGAAGTATAAAGGTCTTGTCACCCAGAACGATTGTATGTCCAGCATTGTCACCGCCTTGATAACGTGCGACGACATCTGCATGTTCAGCGAACACATCAGTCAGTTTTCCTTTACTTTCATCACCCCATTGGGCACCTAAGATAACGATGTTTGACATATAGAACCTATCTGATTAAAAGTTGCGATTCAGAGTCAGTTTCTACAGAAAATTGCATCAACAAGTAGAAACCTCGTCAATAAAATGGTCAATATACGGTCAATCTAATAGGGAAAGTGGGTTTCGGCGTGTGCTTGTCCGCGAGGACTAACGTTTGGAGAATTGGAATCTGGCTCGGGCACCCTTCTGTCCATATTTCTTTCGTTCTACCATCCGCGGGTCGCGTGTTAAGAACCCACCTTTTTTGAGGGTAGGTTTTAATGATTCATCAGCTTTAACGAGTGCACGTGCAAGACCGTGTGAAATAGCACCTGCCTGACCCGTATTTCCGCCGCCACGTACATTTACATGAACAGCAAATTCTCCACCCCGTTCAACATGCTCTATGGGGCGTCGGGCGGCTTGGACATGGTCAGCACGATCAAAATACTCGTCAATCGGTTTTTTGTTAACGATAATCCCAGCGTCACTACCAGGGATAATCCTGACTCGGGCAACAGATGTTTTTCTGCGACCTGTACCCCAATATTGTTCATTAGCCATAAACTTCCTCAACAGTTAGAATGTTAAGACTTCTGGTTCCTGTGCTTGATGTGGATGGTTTGGACCTGTGTATACTCTTAACCCCTTCATGAGTTTTGCTCCCAGACTGTTCTTCGGCACCATCCCTTTAACCGCAGCTGTAATAATAAACTCTGGACTTCGTTCCATCTGTTCGGTGTAAGTACGATATCTATCACCACCAGGATAACCGCTATGTCGGAAATATGTCTTCTGTTGAGCCTTATTCCCGGTAACAACGACCTTTTCGGCGTTAATCACAGCGACACGATACCCCAAATCCGCGTGTGGTGTAAACATCGGGTCGTGTTTACCCCTTAATACTTGTGCGATTTGAGATGCTAATCTACCAAGTACCTTACCATCAGCATCTACAAGATACCATTTTACCTGTTTGTCTGATTTTGGGAAGGGGGTTTTTGTTTTCAATACCATAATTCATAACCTTAATACATAATTCTACAATTCATCAGGGATAATTTAAAAAATAACACTACTATTATACTATAAACTGTGTGGTTTGTCAAAATTATTCTTATGGTGGGGTGCGTAACTTTTTTGGCACAATGTCTGACATTATGGTGATTGACAGGATAGGTGTTGTATTCTTTAGTCCCGTAGGGACGGAATGTTTATAGAAAACGAGTTACCTCCAACTCCTTAGTCCCGTAGGGACGATATGTTGATGTTATTGCTTTATTCTACACATATCGTCCCTACGGGACTAAAGAACGGGTGTTCAATCATAATCTATAAACATATCGTCCCTACGGGACTGAGTATACTAATAGATTGAATTTATCTTCTTAAATTGACGCTTATGGTGACAAATTATTTACACGCCTGGACGTAAAAAAATCCTTGGGGTTTTAGTAATATTGGTGTATACTATAACCGTTGTGTAGGATCTATACAAATCTCACAAATCCGGTGCGATACGGAAATCGCACCTACCGGCCTGGGGAAATCAAGATTACCTGATTATTATTTTTATCTTCATTAGAAATGGTATAAGACAGAGGTGGCAGAATGGGTATATTTTGGATGTTAATAATTGTGCTATTTGATGCTGTGTCGGATTTACGACGTTTTATACGGAATAGGAAACGTCGTGCCTACTTCTCAATTTTATTCAGTGTATACAGTGTCTATCTATGTGTGTGTCTCATTGTATCTTATTTTAACTCATTTAGTGTCAATATAAATCTCAGTATATTGGGACTTGGTGCACTGCTTATTGTATTGATTCCTTGGGTTATTATACGTATGAGAACATGATAGTATTGACCTACAGGTTAATCTGTGAGGAACTTAAACACATGAAAATCAAATATCTACTTTTCATTATAGGTCTATTGACAGTAGTAATAGTCCCAACTGGTTTTTGCCAAGACAACACACAAGTCGGTTTACCTGAAGGTGCAATTGCACGCCTCGGAAAAGGTGGCATCAATATCATGCGGTTTTCACCTGATGGCACGCGCCTTGCAGTAGGCACGGATGTTGGCGTGTGGGTATACGATGTCGCAAGTGGGAAAGAGACCGCTTTGTTTACAGGACATACTGGACAAGTCAACGCGCTCGCATTTTCACCAGATGGAGAATTGCTGGCAAGTGGTGGATTTAAAAACCGAATTGTTCAAGTGTGGGAACTGGAGACTGGCAGAAAACACACAACACTGAAATTAACCGATAACATCTATTCAATGGCAGCATTGGCTTTTTCTCAAGACGGTAAAAAACTTGTCGGTGTGGAAAACTTGTGGGGAATTAAACATTGGGATGTTAATACCGGACGCATATTGTTAGATGAGAATGAAGGACCTGCTGATGATGCAATTGTGTTCTCACAAGACGGTAATACTTTTGCCAGTGGACAAGACGATGGAAAAATATTCTTATGGACCGACAACGGACAGCAAATTGCTAAACTAAAGGGACATTCAAGTTTTTTTAAAAGGGATGTTAGAGGAGATAGTTTAATCCGACAGATTATCTCAGACGTTTTCAAAACACCACCAGCAGTAATATCGGCACTTGACCTTTCGGCAGATGGTAAATTACTTGCAAGTGCCAGTTTAGATAAAACGGTACAGATGTGGAATATTAAAAAGCGATCCAAACTCGCTACGTTCAAAGGACATAAAGCAGCGGTGAAGGCTGTAGCGTTCTCACCTGATGCCAAGACATTAGCAAGCGGGGATGTAAGAAAGAAAATCAAACTCTGGGATGTAAGTAGCCGACGCGAGCGCGCAACACTCACAGGACATACAAGTGGTATCCGTGCATTGGTGTTCTCACCGAATGGAGACACACTTGTGAGTGGTAGCCACGATGGTACTATCCGATTCTGGAATCCAGTCACAGGAAAAGAAATTACTACTTTTGCAAGTGGTCATAAAAGATCTATAAAATCAATCGCATTTACTGAAAATGATACCAACCTTGCAATTGCTGCCTTTAACGGTACAATTGATGTGTGGAGTCTAAAGAACCACCGACACCTGAAAACTTTTGCCGATGGTCAGAGTGATTTGACTCGAGCAATTGCCTTGTCATCGGATGCCAAACTCTTTGCCTGTCAAGGTAAAAATGGTACGAAATCCATTCAATTGTGGGAACTCAACAAAGGTTTTGAACTACCCGCACCTATACAGAAAGGTATATACGGTGCTTTAGCATTCTCGCCAGATAACAAAATTCTTTCAGGTAGCATTTCAAGAGGGATTCGGGGATGGGATGTCATCACTGGGCATGAATTGTTCCATTTTGATACAAAACACCATACCGCAGAGAGATTAGTGTTTTCACCCGATGGGAAAAAACTTGCTGCGCAATTCTCTTTTAAAACAATGGTATGGGACCTGAATGCGAGAGATCCGGTCCTTATCCTTGACGTTCTGAATGCTCGCGGCTTAGCATTCTCGCCCGATAGTGACACTATTGCAATCGGGGGTCTACATGAGGTATATTTGTGGAAATTGGATGCAGCACAAGCAACTATAGACATTAAACTTCCTTATAAAGGAGGCAAATACTATGGCGAATTTACGTTTTCACCTGACAGAACCGCCTTCGTTAGTGCAGGTAGGGATTTTTGGGACGTTGAAATTAAAATATGGAATTTGGAGACAGGTAGTGAACTAACAACTTTCACAGGACATACGCAAGATATTACAACATTGGCTTTCTCACACGATGGGAAAACCCTCGCAAGTGGAAGTGGTGATGGCACGGTATTGCTATGGGATTGGGAAAAAATCATGATCAAAGCAAAAGAAAACAAAGGAAATTAACCAATGCAAACCAAAATTCTATCCTTTACACTTATTCTGTTGACAACTATGCTGCTTTCAACCAGTTTCGCACAAGATAATACACAAGTCGGTTTACCTGAAGGAGCGATTGCACGCCTCGGTAAAGGCGGCCTTAATATCATGCGGTTTTCGCCGGATGGCGATCTCCTCGCCGTAGGAACGGATATTGGCGTATGGTTATACGATGTGCAATCTGGAAATGAAACGTATATCCCACGTATCAATGCATCACAATCAAATCCGTTTCGCCCTATTCCTGATGAAGAAAAACCTGTTGCATTCACAGAGGGAGTTGGACAAGTAAATGCATTGGCATTTTCACAAGATGGGAAAACCTTCGCAAGTGGCGGATTTGGAACTCCTATTATTCAATTGTGGTATGTGGACACTAACACGAAACATGCAATCACAGACTTATCACTTGAGGCATTAGAGGCAATTGCATTCTCAGAAGATAGTACAACACTTGTGAGCTTGGCACGTAGTACAATCGTACATAGGAATGTTCAAGACGGTGATATAGAGACTATGCCGCAAGGTATTGGTGATTACGAGGGGTACGAGTCGGCAGTGTTTTCACAAGACGGGAGCAGTTTGGCAGGTGGAACTAAAGAGGGTAGAATTCGTATATGGGATACAACGACGGGGGAAGAACGTAAACGTCTAATAGGACATGCAAACGTTGGTCTTTCAAGAAGAGAGTTTAAATATGTTGATGTTTGGGTATTGGCGTTCTCCCCAGATGGACAAATGCTTGCCAGCGGAAGTCAGGACAAAACAGTCCAGTTGTGGGATATAGAAAAAGATAAGAAAATTGCTACTTTGGAAGCACATGAAGGATGGATTACTGCTCTTGCATTCTCAGCAGATGGGAAAACGCTTGCCAGCGGTGACGCAGATAAGGTTATTAAACTATGGGATGTTGATACGCGCAAAGAACGCGCAACACTATTAGGTCACAAAAACACTATCAATACTTTAACATTTGCACCCGTAGGAACATCGCAATATAGTGGTTGTCTCGCAAGTAGCAGCTACGATGGCACTATCCGATTCTGGGACCCAGATAATGGAAAAGAACTTGTCACATTTGCAAGCGGACATACAGAGTCCGTGAAAGCAGTTGCATTTTCTGAAGATGACCTTAACCTTACAGTAGCTGCGTCTAACAGCACCGTCGGCGTATGGAGTCTTCAGACTAAGCATGAAATTGCCACCCTTGATGATCACCCCAGTGATGAGGCAACTATCGCAATATCACCTGATGTTAAACGTATCGTTTCTCAAGGTTCGTATGGGTTTCGCTATCAGTATCCTAATGGTAAAAGGGAAAGACTGTCATTTAGAATTAGTAGCAGCATTCAATTATGGGACATAATCAGTGAAAAAGAAATTCCTGGTCCCTGGCAGGATGCTGGATTCGCGAATGCACTCACATTCTCACCTGATAATCACATTCTTGTTGCCTGTTTTGGTCGTAAAGGTGTTACTGCATGGCATGTGAACACCGGTGCTGAGTTGTTCCACTTTAATTCGAAAGCACATTTCTCAAGCGGGATAGTCTTTTCTCCCGATGGAAAACTCCTATCCATAAACGGTCTACACATGAGAACTCAGGTCTGGGATATTACTGCACAACGCGAACTAAAACTACCCAATAATGAAGAGCATACTGCATTGGCATTTTCACCTGACAGTACGACCATTGCTCTGGGTAATATAAAAGGTATCATTCTATGGAACGTAACACCCATAGGTGTCCAAGAGAACGACAGGATTACGGATGATTCCCGAGCTTCTATCACCAGTGTCTTAGTATTCTCTCCAAATGGAGGAATCCTGCTTGATACGAAAGGATTTAATATTATATTGTGGGATACAAAGGGTATCAATTTAGGAACCCTATCTGGACATACGGAGACAATCACTACGTTGGTGTTTTCACATGATGGCAAGACTCTTGCAAGTGGGAGTGATGATGGCACAGTATTGCTATGGGATTGGGAAAAAGTTTCAGCAAAGCGTAAGACAGGACAGGAATGATCCGGTGAAGCTTGACATTAATTTACAGGATTAACTTATTTTGTGTAGCATTAAAACCACTTCAGCTGCTATCATATAGTAACTTTGGAATTTAACGGAGGCAACGATGAATGCTATTTTAAGCCTTTTGCGTAATCCGAAACATAAAGAATTGATCATAGAGGTAAGGAATATCTTACTGTTTTTTATCTGCCTTATTCTGCTTGTAACCTTAGACAATCTGATTGCTGACCGTGTCAGTAAGAATTGGCACCCTACTATGGGAATCGTTTTTGGAGTGTGTACCGTTGCTTGTTTAGGTGGTCTCATAGGGTTCCCATCACTTAAAAAAATAAGAACTATGGAGGCAATAGGCACGAAAAGAATACTATGGATCTTTGGGAGAGTGCTTACAATCCTCGGATTAACAGTTGTACTACTCCACGATTCAATCGTATTAATAAATGTTTTGCCGTTAAATACTGTTAGCGTTTTTTCTATTATAGGTGGAATTGTGTTGTTAATCGGTTGTATTCTTTCACTGGTTGAAGATTTCGTCAAATAGTGTCGATGAGTGATACCATCTGTTAACTAAGGCGATGCTTTTCATTTCTTCTATCTCCATTTTCAAAAACCTTCCTTCCTTCAAATCTCCATTTTTCTTCAAAATATGCAATTCTACGACACAAAATCGCGTCTATACGAATCAGAAGACCAACATGCGTATTGAGGTGTCAAATGATAAATAATGATGCTGAGTTGATTCAACAAACCTTAGATGGGAACCAACAAGCGTTTGCTGCCCTTGTTGAAAAATACCAGAAGCAGATACACGCGTTAGTATTGCCGAAGTACTAGGAGACGAAATAGTGGAAGATCATACAAAATGGAAATTACCTAAAGGTGCAAAAGCGCGCCTTGGAAAAGCTTTCGTATATGATTTAGTGTATTCTCCTGATAGCAAACTCCTTGCCACATCAGGGCCTATGGGTATTTGGATTTATGATGCACATACCGGAGAGGAACTCAATCTGCTTACAGGACACACTGATGGCGTTTCAGCAGTGGCTTTTAGTCCCGATAATAATCTTCTTGTAAGCGGTAGTAAGGATAACTCAATCCGGGTATGGGACCCGCACACCGGACAACATAAAATGACATTCGCAGCACATGAGGAAGGTGTCCGTTCGGTAGCGTTTAGTCCCAATGGTCAAAAACTCGTGAGCGGAGGTGGAGATGGAACAATTCGCCTTTGGGATATGTCTACTGGTGAAATCCTCCTTACCTTTGTTGGACATACAGACGGTGTTTCCGAAGTAGTATATTCTCCAAGTGAGGAAATGTTTGCAAGTCGTGGCAGAGACAAAATGATTCATCTTTGGGATGCAAACACCGGAGAACTCGTCAGGACCCTTAATGAGCATACAGGAGATATTTATTTCATAGCATATTCTCCAGATGGTAATACTTTAGCAAGTGGCGGTGAAGATGGGACACTTCGGATTTGGGACCCACACACCGGACACCTCAAGATAACTTCAACCACTACGGATGGAGTTAAATCGGTCGTATTCAGTCCAGATGGAAAAACACTCGTCAGCAATAATTACGAAAACGATGTAATTCAATTCTGGGACGTAGCCACCGGTGAACGTCTTAGAACTTTTACATGTCCACCAGATACAACTTATCATATAGCGATTTCTCCGGATGGAAATACACTGTTGAACACGGGAACTGATGGTACAATTCGATTTTGGGATTTTACTACCACCGCACCACTCAGAACTATCACTGGATACCTAAATATGCTTACAGGCATAAAATTCTCACCGGATGGAAATACACTTGCTGTTGTGAGTTCTATGGAAAGGCTTATGTTATGGAATGTCCACTCCGGCAAACTCATGAAAACATACTTCCCTCATCCCAGAAGAATTGGTTGTATTGCTTATGCACCAGATGGTGTAACGCTTGCTTGTGGGAATGCTGCAGATAATTCGGTATATCTTTTGAATACTGAAACGGGTGAATACGGACAGGTTTTCACAGGGCACAAAAAGAATAACGTGTATAGTTTTGAATCGGTAGCGTTTAGTCCTGATGGACAGATGCTTGCAAGTGGAGATTCTTACGGTGTTATTCACTTGTGGGATGTGACTACTGGCGAAACTCTAAAAACTTTTAATTGGGATGACGATTTGGTCAGAACTCTGAAATTCTCACCAGATGGACGGATGCTTGTAAGTACGAACGATTCAGAAATTTGCTTTTGGGATATAGATACCAGGGATATCATAAAAACGGTTGAATATTCCATCACTGATTCCACTACGGGTTATCCGTTTTACGGTATGATTCCTGGTAACACTATTGCATTTTCACCTGATTGGAAGACATTTGTAAGCAGAGGGGACGATGGCATAATCCAAGTTTGGCATCAGGATGTGGATGAACCCTTAAAAAACATTGTTCCTAAGACGAAGGTAATGGATTTGGCTTATGCTCCCGATGGACGCACTGTTGCCAGCTTGCATACAGATGATAAAATTCAGATATGGAGTGATCATCTTAATGAACTGCTGCAAACTTTCACAGGACATATACAGTGGGTCGGCTATATGGAATATTCACCAGATGGACGGACACTCGCAACTGCTGGGTACGATGGTACGGTGTTGCTGTGGGATGTACCACAATAATTGTTTTTTATTTTTCAAACTCATGTTAGAGTAGAAGGGAGATTCACACATGAAAACCAAACATCTGTTTTCTATTACAGTTTTATTGATAGTCGTAATATACTCGACCGGATTTTGCCAAGACAATACACAAGTAGGCTTACCTGAAGGTGCAATTGCACGTCTCGGAAAAGGTGGTATCAATATCATGCGGTTTTCATCGGATGGCAAACACCTTGCCGTAGGAACAGATGTCGGTGTGTGGCTATACGATGTACCGGCTGGAAAAGAGACCGCTCTATTCACTAAACAGACTGGACAAGTGAATGCCTTGGCGTTCTCACATGATGGAGAAATGCTCGCAAGTGGCGGTGCAAGTAGCGGATTTCTTAACCCTGAAATTCATTTGTGGGATGTGAATACTGATAGCAAACAAACGATCTTCATGTCAACGGGATCACCCGCTGCATTTGCATTCTCCCAAGATAACACAACACTCACCTGTATTGACATAGGTATTATCCGTTGGAATGTGGACACTGGCAAGGAAGTGTCGAATTTCCCTCTTTGGAATGGGGACACCAACCGTGGATATATAACTTCAGATTCTTTTGAGGCTGCGGTTTTATCTCAATACGGTAGTAGTCTTGCCACCGGAACTCGTGAAGGCGGAATCCGCTTATATGATAGAACGACAGGTATACGGTTGATGGATCTCAAAGGACCTGCAGTGACCATTCTGGCATTGGCGTTTTCACCGGATGGAAAAGTCATCGCGAGTGGCAGTATAGACAATACAGTGCAGTTGTGGGATACAGAGAAAGGCACAAAACTTGCAACACTTCTGGGACATAGTGGGTGGGTTACTACCCTGGCATTCTCAGCAGATGGAAAGACACTTGCCAGTGGCGATGCTAATAAAACTATAAAACTCTGGGATGTAGATACATACAAAGAACGCGAGACACTTTTAGGACATAAAAACACTATCTGCGCTTTAACATTTATGCCAGATGTGGCACCACATTATAGTGGATGTCTTGCAAGTGGCAGCTACGATGGCACAATCCGATTCTGGGATCCAAAAAGAGGAGAGGAACTTGTCACATTTGCAAATGGACATACAGAATCCGTAAAATCCGTTGCTTTTTCTGAAGACGGAACAGAACTTACAACGGTAGCCTTTAACGGGATTCTACATGTATGGGATCTAAAAACTAAGCAGGAATTAGACATCTTTATTGATGGTCAATGTGACTCTACAGATGGTGCAGCACTTTCATCAGATGCATCCTTTTTTGCAAGAAAAGGCAGCACAGGTTTTATTGTGTTCAAGACACTTAGTGGTGGTCTGAGGAGTCGTTTCCATAGTGGTCTTGGTCTCCCTCTTCAATTATGGAAGTTGTCCACTGGTGAAGAAATATCAGGTCCCTGGGAGCATGCTAAAGGCACGAATGCATTCACAATCTCACCTGATAACAATATGTTCGTTGCCAGTATTCGTGGTGAAAGCATTATTGGATGGCACAGAGACACAGGTGTAGAGCTATTCCGAATTAGCACGGGATCCCAGCACTCAGGGAAATTAACGTTCTCACCTAATGGACAACTACTTGCTACCAACGGGGACCGCGTGAAAACCCAGGTATGGGATATTACGACGCAGCGTGAACTCACACCACCTAACACAGAGGAGCATAGTGCGTTGGCATTTTCACCTGACAGTACTATGCTTGCCCTGGCACTCGAAGATTCAAAACAGCTCGTTTTATGGAACATAACAGCTAGGGGTATCCAAGAACAGAGTAGAATTATTCATAAGAATCTTGGTTTTAGCGGTCAATTGATATTTTCACCTGATGGAAAAATCCTTCTTAACACACAATTGGAACTATTTGATGAGCCGAGAAGATTTGGATATGCCGTTAAGTTATGGGATACAAACGGCAATGAACTGCAAACTCTATCTGGATTTATGGACAATATCGCTACCTTAGTATTTTCACCGGATGGTAAGACTCTCGCAAGTGGCAGCGGCGATGGAACGGTGTTGTTATGGGATTGGGAAGAAGTTTCAGCGAAGAATAAGACAGACAGAAACGGCATAGAAAACTAAAGGAAACCGATAGAATGGAAACATTTTATGAAAAATAAAAAAGACGAAGCACCTCAGCAGAACACCACTGAAACACAGGGCACCCTGGTTCTCTTGGAAAAGAAACATATAAATCCATTCAAAAGGTCACGGGGCAGCGGGTTTTTCATAGCACCTGACAAAATTGCAACCAACATCCATGTGGTAACGGGAACAGGAACACTCACCGCGAAGTGTGTTGACACAAATACAGTTTATACTATAGAGGGTATTGTTGCATTTGATGATATAAATGACATCGTTATCCTGAAGATCGCTGAGAAAGGTATTCCCTTCCCCCTTGGCGATAGCAACACTGTGCAGCGTGGTGATAAGGTCTGTGCTATAGGCCATTCTGCAAGAAAAAAGTTGATTGAATTTCGATGGTATAAACTCTTTGTTAGCTTGTCTTTTGTCAGTAAATCGGAGAAAAGTAAGGTAGAGGGCACTGTCCATGCTGTCCAGAATAACGGCAAAAGGATGAAGTTTAATCTACCAGATGCTGAACAAGGCTACAGTGGCGGTCCTGTACTAAACAGCAAGGGTGAAGTCATCGCGATTCTGTTTCAAGGCACCGGCGTATTGGGGGAGTCTATATCATCCATAAACAGACTCACGGCTATCTCGGTAAACAGACTCAAGGAAATACTTACCAATGCTGAGCAGGCAGAAGTTGATACTTCAGTTATCCATTCAACGGAAGACGCTTCTCAAGAAACGATAACTGCCACCCCTTTGCAAGTGGAATCTATTGCAAGATGGCAAAGACGACCTCGGATACGCGCATATACCCAGTTGAATCGCGGGAATACGAAAAGCAGCATGGGAAACCCTAAAAGGGCTATCACAGCCTATAACAAAGCGATTGAACTCAATTCAGATCTGACTGATGTTTTTATTAACAGGGGAGCTGCAAAGGGTGACCTTGGTGACTTTGAAGGTGCTATAGAAGACTTCAATGCTGCTATAAGAGTAAACCCTGAAGATGTCAGTGCCTACGATAATCGGGGTAAAGCAAAAATAGCACTTGAGAACCCGAAAGGTGCTATTGAAGATTATGATATAGTCATCCGGCTTGATCCTGAAATGGTCGAGGCATACTACAATCGAGGAGTCGCAAAAGAGGAACTTGGTGACACAAAAGGTGCAATAGAAGATTATGATATGGTTATCCACTTGAACCCTGAAGATGCCGATTTTTACTATATTCGGGGAATCGCGAAGGGTGAACTTGGTGATTTTGCGGGTGCAATAGAAGACTATGATAACGCTATCCGACTAAACTCTGAAGATGCTGATTTTTACTATAATCGGGCTATTGCGAAAAAAGCACTTGGGGATACAAAGGGTGCAATAGAAGACTATGATATGGCTATCAAACTAAACCCCAATTTTACCAGCGCATACTACAACCGAGGTAATGCGAAAAAAGTACTTGGGGATACAAAGGGTGCAATAGAAGACTATGATATGGCTATCAAACTAAACCCTAATTTTACCAGCGCATACTACAACCGAGGTAATGCGAAAAAAGTACTTGGAGAGCAAGAAGAAGCGGAAGCAGATTTCGCTAAAGCAAAAAAACTAAAACAGGACTAAGGATCAAATGAATAACAACAATAAAGAATACATCCAGTTTTCCGATCCAAAATTAGCACGCGAGATAAGACGGAAAATCGGTATAGATTCAGATAAACCTATTCCATTTCAGAACCTTACAAGTATAGAGAAACTGATTGCATATTACGTTTTTATCGTGATCTGTCAGGTATTGAACATTTGACTGAGCTGAAGAATTTAGATCTACACGGCAATAATATAATTGAGGACATCAGTCCGTTAGCAAATTTGAAAAAGTTGACGCACTTAACGCTCTATGAGAATAACATTAAGGACATTACACCACTTTCAGGTTTGACGCAGCTTCAGACTTTATTGCTAAACCATAATGAAATCAGCGACTTTACACCGATTGAAGATTTGACGCAGCTCCGGGATCTTTCGCTTGGTTCGAATCCAATAAAAGATTTATCTTACATTTATAGATTACTCAAGCGATTCCCTTTACTGACTTCATTGTCAATGAGTCGCCTACAGATTAGTAGTCTTGAACCTTTTGTTGAATTCAAGCAACTCACCGAATTATGGCTTGGAAGCAACGATATAAGTGATATCACACCGCTTGCAAAACTAACCAATCTTGAGACTCTATGGCTTAGTAACAATAGAATCAAAGATATTTCACCACTAAAAGGATTAACCAAAATCGAGAGTTTAAGACTTTCAGATAATGATTTATGTGAAATCACACCACTTGCAAAATTATCTAATCTTGAGACTCTAATGTTAGATAACAATAAAGTTAAAGATATTTCAGCATTGGAAGGTTTGACAAGAATCTCAGATTTAGAACTTACGAATAATCAGGTAAGTGACATCAGATCCCTTGCAGAATTGCGACAGCTTAAAAATCTAAACCTTGGTAGGAACTATATTAGCGACATTACGCCGCTAACCAATTTGAGTCAACTTACTGACTTATCCCTTGTTAACAATGAAATCAGCGACATCAAACCACTCACAAACTGTATCCAACTTACAAAGTTATCTCTTAACGACAATAAAATCAGCGACATCAAACCCCTCGCGAAATGTTCACAACTCACAAATTTGTATCTTGATAACAATAGGGTCAAGGACATTTCACCCCTAAAGGGTATAACACGTCTCAGATGGTTATCGCTTAGGTGTTCAGAAATCAGTGACATCTCAGTATTGACGCACTTAACAGGGCTAAAATACTTGTATCTCGATCACAACCCTATTATTGACATTACACCTTTATCTGCGTTGAAGGAGCTGTGGATTCTATCTCTCAATGGCATAGCGGACAACGACATTAGTCCATTATCAGAATTTGCACAACTCCAGAGGTTGAGTATTGAGGGATGTAATATCAATGATATAACATCCCTTGCCGAATTGGTAACATTAAGGGAGTTACGCATTGCAGACAATAACATCAGAGATGTTAGCATTGTTGAGAATTTGCCTCTTTTAACAACATTGACAATCAAGGGTAATCCAATAGGGGATATGACACCGATTCACAAACTCCGTCAACAGAAACCGAAATTGAAACTTGACATTGATTTACCGGTTTAACTTGTTTTTTATGCTATCTCACCAGCCTGGGACAAAACCGAATTTGCCGAATTATTTTCTTAATCTTCATTTAGTTTGTGTCTTACAAGACTATACCATTTCATATTGATAATGGTTCTTTCTTGTAGCATTAACTTTCAGTTTGTGCCGTATTAGTTTACATCACAAAAAAACCGTTTTTTTCACAAAGATTACTTTTTTCAAAAACATGCAATTCTACGACACAAAATCGCGTCTATATGAATCAGAAGACCAATATGCGTATTGAGGTATCGGTTGTGTTGCTCATACTCGGTTTTGGAAATCACCAGTATCTGACGCGCTTTCAAAGGTCTTATAGTTTTGATACTACCACTGAAATGACGGTTGAAATCATTGACGCACCAATAGTAGCCAACTTTGCTTCCAAAGCTGATGTGCGGACACAAATCGGAAGTGTAATCGTATTAGAAAACCGCAATAACCTGAATCAGCAACCAAATAATGCTTCTGAGACAATTGCTGAAGCACAATGAGACGTAATAGTGAAAGATTATACAAAATGGAAACTGCCGATGGAAGCCAAAGCGCGCTGGGGTAAAGGTATCATCTATCAGATACAGTTTTCTCCTGATAACACTGTCTTTGCAGTTGCAAGTAGCGTCGGTATTTGGATATATGATACCGAAACCTATAAAGAGATTGCTCTGCTCACAGAACACACCGATGTTGTCAGAAGTCTTGCATTTAGTCCCGATGGTAAAACACTTGCAAGTGGTAACACAGTTGTCCATCTGTGGGAAGCAATCTCTGGGCAGCACCAAAAAACACTCAAAGGACATACAAGTGTCGTCACAAGTCTTGCATTCGGACCTGATGGTAAAACACTTGCAGGCAGTTCTGACACGACAGTCTGTATTTGGGATATAAATTCGGAACAGCTTAAAAAACGCATAGACTGTCCGGGATATCCTGTAAGTATTGCGTTTAATTCCGATGGCAGAATGCTTGCAACTGGCGAGAAGAATCGTCAACAGGGAGGGTCTATCCAACTATGGGACGTTACCACAGGGCAGCACCGCAAAACCCTTATGTCGGATACGGAATGGATTCCGGATATAAGTGTTGTATTCAGTCCTGATGGCACAGCGTTGGGGGGAAGTTGGAACAATGCAATCCATTTATGGAATGCCAATACGGGTGAAACACTCAAAGAGTTAGAGGATGTTGGCCGTGTGATTAGCATTGCTTTTAGTTCTGATAACACACTGCTTGCGAGCGCGGGAAATGAAATAAATCTATGGAATGCTACCACAGGACAGCACTGGGAAACATTTCGTAGGAGTGCGGAGTACGTCGCATTCAATCCCGACTGCACAGTCCTTGCAAGTGGGGATAATTACGATGGCGTTAGCTTGTGGGACGTTAACACAGGACAAAAGATTAAAGCAATCACGGAACATTTCGGTAGCGTGGATAGTGTCACGTTCAGCAGTGATGGTGCCACGGTTGCAGCTGGAAGTTTTAACGGTATTCACCTATGGGATACCGCTACAGGTATACCTCAAGAAACATCGCTTACGTATAACGTTGACAGTATCGCGTTCAGTCCGGATAGTGTGACACTTGCTTGGGGGTACTATGATGGATTTATCTGTTTATGGGATACTGCTACAGGACAAGCTTATAAAACACTCAAGGGACATACTGATTCAGATTCCGATCATAAAGAGGTGGCGAGTCTTGCTTTCAGTCCCGATGGCACAAAGTTTGCAAGTGGAAGTTGGGACAACACAATTCGTTTATGGGATGTTAACACAGGGACGCACCTGAAAACACTTACAGGACATACATCTCTTGTTAATAGTATTGCGTTCAGTCCTGATAGTGCTACACTTGCGAGCGGAAGTCAAGACGAAACAATCCGTCTCTGGAAGTTAGACACAGGAGAACACATCAAAACATTTATAGGACACACAAAAGATGTGCATAGTGTGGTCTTCAGTTCCGATGGAAAAATGCTCGCGAGTGGAGGTCATGACAACACGATCCGTCTCTGGGATGCTGTCACTGGTCAACAGCTAAATGTACTCGTGGGACATACCGATTCTGTTAATAGCATTGCGTTCAGTCCGGATGGACAGATACTTGCAAGCGGGAGTGACGATCACACAATCCGCTTATGGAATGTTAGATCAGGTGAACCGCTGCATACGTTGAATGGACATACGGCTTGGGTCTTTAGCGTGGCGTTTGATCCTAAAGGTAAGTTTATTGCCAGCGGGAGTTACGATGGCACGGTGCTGTTGTGGGATGTCCCGATAGAAAACGATGCCATATCCAATAATTAGTGTCCCTTTAATGTAGCATAAACTTTTTTGTGTGTGCTTTAATGTACTGGACTTTGTAGGATTTGATACTGCTACACCCGCATTGCTCAGTGACTTTGCAAAAGCCTAAGGAGATAATGGTAGTATGAATAACACTTATGTGACAATACCAGATACCAACTTAGCTTTGAGATTGGATATTAAAGTATAATTAGCAGACCATTTTGCGTATTGAGGTATCAGATGATAAATAATGATGCTGAACTAATTCAACAAACCTTAGAAGGGGATCAACAAGCGTTTGCTGCACTTGTCGAAAAATACCAAAAGCAGATACATGCGTTAGCGTGGCAGAAGATCGGTGATTTTCACATTGCACAAGAGATTACACAGGATGTGTTCCTCACAGCATATCATAAGCTCACAACACTCAAAAACCGTAATCGTTTATCCGGATGGCTCTATGTAATTGCCGACCGCAAATGTATCGCATGGCACCGAAAGAAAAAACCACAACCAGAATCGTTAGATGCAATGAATCCTATTGAATTGGAGGAGGTGTATTATTCTGTGCATATCACACAACAACGCGAAGCATCTGCACATCAGAAGCGACGAGAATTGGTTCAGAAGTTGCTAAATAAGCTGCAAGAGAGTGAGCGGACAGTCGTCAATCTATATTATATCGCTGAAATGACTTGTGAAGATATTGGAGAGTTCTTAGGTGTATCGCCAAATACTGTACGGAGCCGACTCCATCGAGCACGCAACAGATTAAGGAACGATGAAACGATGATTAAAGAGAGCTTAAGTAGTTTCCAACTTCCATCACAACTCACAGAAAACATCATGAAAAAGATATCGCGTATCACACCTGCTGCTCCGACCAGTGGCCAACCCATAGTGCCATGGGCAATTGCAGCATCAAGTGTCATCTTTATTATGCTGATGCTCGGATTAAGCAGCCGATTCTTAGCACGTTTTCAACATCCCTATAATTTGGAATCCAAATCGGAATTGGCAGTAGAATTAATTGACGCACCTATTGTGCTGAATCTTGAGGAACAACCTGATACTCGAAATCAGATAGGAGCACCTTCTGTTGATAACGGTAAAGGTACCGGACCTGCTCAGGAATCACATAAGGTATCAGGAGACATAATCGACTACACGCAGTGGAGTCTACCTAAAGATGCAAAAATGCGTTTCGGCAAAGGAGGGATATCGGGAGCAGCATATTCCCCAGATAGCGCGCTCCTGGCGATTGCAAGCAACATCGGTATCTGGATATATGACGTACAGTCCGGGGAACCACTCGCGCTACTCACTGGACATACGGCTGGAGTCAAAAGTGTCTCTTTTAGTCCAGATGGAAAACTACTTGCAAGTGGTAGTGATGATAACACAGTCCGTTTATGGAATGGCAACACGGGTAAACACTTGCACACTTTTAGTGCACATACTGCTGGAGTCAAAAGTGTCTCTTTTAGTCCGGATGGAAAACTACTTGCCAGTGGTAGTGAGGACACAACAATCCGTTTATGGAATGTTAGCAAGGGTGTGCTGCAACGCACACTCAAAGATCATATCGATTGGGTCAATAGTGTGTCCTTTAGTCCTGACGGTCAAGTACTTGCGAGTGCCAGCGACGATGAAACGATTCGCTTATGGAATGTTAAAACTGGGGAATCACTGTTTATCCTGAATGAACATGCAGATGCTGTAAACAGTGTGTCCTTTAGTCCTGATGGACGACTGCTGGCAAGTGGAAGTGATGATACCACAGTCCGTATATGGGATGTTGGCACGGGTGAACTTCACCACACTTTCAAAGGACATACATCTGATGTTTGTAGTGTCTCGTTTAGTCCTGATGGAACACTCCTTGCGAGTGGCAGTGACGATGACATGGTCCGCTTATGGAATGTTAGCACGGGTGAGTTCCACCGTTCAATGCGTGGACATATATATGAATTCTGTAATGTGTTATTCAGTCCAGATGGTAGAGTACTTGCCAATGCAAGCGATGAAACAAGAATTCGTCTATGGGATGTTGACACGGGTGAGCTGCTCCGCACTATCGAAGGACATACACATTGGGTCCTAAATATTGCAATTAGTCCTGATGGTCAGCTGCTTGCAAGCGGTGGCGACGATAACATGATTCACCTATGGGAAATTAGTACGGGTAGACTCTTGCATGCACTGTCCGCAAATTGGGCTGATGTCTATAGCGTGGCATTTAGTCCTGATAGTCAACTCCTTGCCAGTGGCAGCATAGACGGAATGATTCGTTTATGGGATGTCAACACGGGTACCCTGCACCGCATGTTCGAAGCACATATCGCTTTCAGTGGACATTCATCTACAGTCAAAAGTCTCTCTTTTAGTCCTGATGGTCAAGTACTTGCCAGTGGTGGCACGGACGCATCGATTCGTCTGTGGGATGTTTCCACAGGTGAGCTGCACCATACACTCATTGGACATCGGGGTTGGGTCCTAAGCACATCATTTAGTCCTGATGGTCAAGTACTTGTCAGTTGCGGTGGTGATGCCACAATCATGCTATGGGATGTTAACACAGGCGAGTTACGTCACACACTTTATGATCACTCAGCTCCGATCTGGAGTGTGACGTTTAGTCCTGATGGACAGTTACTTGCCAGTGGCGACGAGGATAATATAATTCATATATGGGATATTAGCACAACTGCGCTACTTCACACTTTTGATGAGCATACAGATTCGATCCGGAGCGTGGCATTTAGTCCTGATGGTCAGGTGCTTGTGAGTGGGAGTAAAGATGGCACAAATCGCTTGTGGGATGTCAGAACAGGTGCGCTCCTTCATATCCTGAGTGGCCATACGGATTGGGTCTATACCGTGGCGTTTAGTCCGAAAGGTAAGTCAGTTGCAAGCGGGAGCAGGGATGGTACTGTGCTGTTGTGGGATGTTACCACATCAGAATAATGGTATTATGAACGTGAGTTTGATAAAGGTAGCGCAAACTTTCCAGTTTGCGAAGATGTGCACAAACTGAAAGTTTGTGCTACAATTCACGCCTTCCGGATAGGAAAATGATGTGAGTGAACGTATCCGAAATGATTTATCAAACTCACGTTATTATGAAACTTCCAACACAACTCAGAGAGAATATTATGAATAAGCTCGCGCGACGCAAACACGTTGCAACCACCAGTGATAAACCATTAGTACCCTTCAGAATTGCAGTTTCAAGTGCTATTTTGATTATACTGATACTCGGATTAAGCAGCCAAATTTTAGCACGATTGGAATACACACAGTTGAGTCTACCGAAAGGTGCAAAAATGCGTTTCGGTAAAGGTGGCGCGAACGGAGCAGCATTTTCTCATGATAGCACACGTCTGGCAGTGGCAAGTAGTATCGGTATCTGGATATATGACGTAACCACCGGACAACCACGCGATCTACTCACTGGACATACAGCTGGTGTCAACACTGTGTCTTTTAGTTCTGATGGCAAACTGCTTGCAAGTGGCAGCTACGATAACACGATCAGGTTATGGGATGTTAGCACGGGTGACACACTGCACACCCTTGATGAACTTGAGACTGATGTTTACAGTGTGTCTTTCAGTCCCAATGGAAAACTGCTTGCAAGCGGCAATGGCGATCACACGGTCCTCTTATGGGATGTGAGTACCCGTGAAATACACCGCACGTTCAAAGGTCATACAGCACATGTTTCAAGTGTATCGTTTAGTCCTGACGGTCAAGTTGCAAGTGGCAGCGACGATAACACGATACGTCTATGGGATGTTAACACGGGGGAGACACTCCGCACCCTGAGTCTACATATATATCTGGACTGTAGTGTAGCGTTTAGTCCAGATGGAAAGCTGCTTGCCAACGGGAGAGGGGATACGACTATCACTTTATGGGATGTTAGCACAGGAGAACTCAGCAACACGATGAGTGGACACACAAATTGGGTCTTTGACGTATCCTTTAGTCCGGATGGACAACTACTCGCCAGTGGGGGAGACGATAACATGATCCATCTATGGGATGTTAGCACTGGTAGACACTTGCCTACGTTGTTGGATGGTACAGCTGATGTCTATACCGTCTCTTTTAGTCCGGATGGACAACTCCTTGCCAGTGGCAGCACAGATGCAAGGATTCGCTTATGGGATGTTAGCACAGGTATGCTCCTTCGCACGCTTGAAGGTGCCGCAGGTTGGGTCTATACCGTCTCTTTTAGTCCGGATGGGAAACTACTTGCCAGTGGAAGCGGTGATAGCACGATCTGCTTATGGGATGTCAACACAGGTGCGCTTCACCGAACGCTGCTCGGACATGGGGGTTCAGTCCAGAGCATCTCATTTAGTCCTGATAGACTGACGCTTGCAAGTGGTAGTGGTGATGAGACTATCAGGTTATGGGATGTTAACACAGGTGAAACACGGCACACCCTGAGAGGACATACTTCTGATGTCAACACCGTAGCCTTTAGTCCTGACGGTCAGATGCTTGCAAGTGGCAGCACAGATGACACCGTCCGACTATGGGATGTTAACACTAGGGAAATACTGCAAACCCTCAGTGGACATACGAATACTATAAATAGTGTCTCATTTAGTCCTGAAGGCAAGGTGTTGGCAAGTGGCAGTGACGATGGAACCATCCGTTTATGGGATGCTAGCGCGGGTAAGCACTTGTTCTCTTTGAGTGGACATACAGCTTGGGTTGAAAGCGTGATGTTTAGTCCTAAAGGTGAGTCTATAGCCAGCGGGAGCAGGGATGGGACTGTGCTGCTATGGGGTGTCACCGTAACAGAATAAAAAATCACATTTTTTTCCAAATTATGCAATTCTACGACACAGAATCGCGTCTATACGAGTCATAAGACCAATTTGTCTATAGAGGTATCAAATGGTATATAATGATTCGGAACTGATTCAAAAAACCTTAGAAGGGGATCAACAAGCGTTTGCTGCACTTGTCGAAAAATACCAAAAGCAGATACATGCGTTAGCATGGCAGAAGATCGGTGATTTTCACATTGCGCAAGAGATTACGCAGGATGTGTTCCTCACTGCATATCACAAGCTTACGACTCTCAATGATCCTAATCGTCTGTCGGGATGGCTCTATGTGATTACCAACCGCAAATGTATCGCGTGGCACCGAAAGAAAAAACCGCAACCACAATCGTTAGATGCGATGAATCCTGTTGAAATAGAGGGCGTATATTATTCAGTGCATATTAACCAACAACGCGAAGATAGTGCGAATCAGAAGCGACGAGAACTGGTTCAGAAGTTGTTAAGTAAGCTACAAGAGAGTGAGCGCACAGTCGTCAATCTGTATTATATCGCTGAAATGACCTGTGAAGATATTGGAAAGTTCTTAGGTGTTTCTCCGAATACCGTGCGGAGTAGACTACACCGCGCACGCAACAGATTAAGGAAAGAAGAAATGATGATTAAAGACAGTTTAAGTAGTTTCCAACTACCAACACAACTCAGAGAAAATATTATGCAAAACATTTCGCATAATAGACCTGCTGCACCGTCCAGTAGCAAACCCATAACCCCATGGGTAATTGCCGCTTCCACATTAGCAGTTATGTTGCTCATGTTGGGTATTGGAAATCACCAGTACCTAACGCGATTTTACAAACCTTATAATTTTGACGCTACCACTGAAATGACAGTTGATATCATTGACGCACCGATCATCGCGAACCTGGATGCCAAACCTGATGTGCGAACACAGATCGGAAGTCCCAATGCATCAGATACACGGGATACCCCTAAACAGCAGTCAGATAATAATCCTGAAGCGATTGCAGAAACACAAGAAGACGAAATGAGTGAAAATCACACAACATGGAAACTACCGAAAGAAGCGAAAGCGCGTTTCGGCAAAGGTGGGATTAATGTGCTTAGATTCTCACCAGATGGTCAGCAACTCGCGGTTGGGAGTAGTATCGGCGTTTGGCTCTATGATGTAGAGACAGGTAAAGAACTCTCAATGTTCCCCGGTAAAAGTACTTCCATTGCCTTTTCTCCAGACGGACGCTTCCTGGCAAGTAGTGTTAGAGGACAGTCACCACAGTTGTGGGAATTAACGACCCGCAAGAAAATGGTAATCACGGATCATCTATCGCGTACCTCGGTATTGCGATTTTCGGCAGATGGCAAGACACTTATTACATTGAGTGATGCAGGAGACTCAATCAGTCAGTTGGATTTAAAAACAGGGAAAGTAAGAGTGAAGCATATTGCAGAACAAACAGAATCGGTTTCTGCCTATAATTTCGCACTCACACATGATAAATTTGCATTGGTTAGAAAGAGAACAGAGATTGAGTTATGGGATCCAATGACCGGTGAAACAGCGTTTACACTCAAAGGAAAAATGAGTATAAATGCAGTGGTATTCTCACCTGATGGCACACATCTTGCGAGCTCAGGTAGGAGTAGTAATAGCAACATCACATTACAACTATGGGATACCGAAAGCGGGGAACACTTATGGGATGCTGAAAGTAAGGAATCAAAACGCTTGCCGAGAACCACCGGGGTGGTCAACGCATTAGCATTCTCTCCCGATGGAAAAATGCTTGCAAGCGGCGGCACCGATATGACAGTGCAAGTGCGCGATTCATCCACTGGTGAACCTATCACGACGCTGAGGGGTCATACAGACGGTATTACAGCACTAACGTTTTCACCAGATAATCGTACACTTGCCAGTGGGAGCGCAGATGGTACAGTCCGGTTTTGGAATAGTAAAAAAGGAAGGTCATTACCTATCCGTATCACCGGACACACAATTGAAATGGAAAAGGTGGCTTTCTACAAAGATAGTACCACGGTTGTAAGTGTCGCACAGGACGGTGTAGTTAGTTTCTGGGATGTGAAAACATTACAACAAACCGATACTAAAACGCTACAGAAGACCTATACTAATCCATTTCGTGAATTTCCAGCAGAAGGACATCAATATTGGTTATCAACTGTAGCGTTCTCACCTGATGGTACAAAGATCATCAGTGCCGGAGTAAAAGGTCATAGAGTCTTCTCTGGTAACTTCTTGATGGCTGAGTATATAGCGGATCACTCTGTCCGTCTAAGTGATGTTAGGACAGGACATGAGTTGCAGACTATGGATACGGCAGGAGGTGCTTCATCCGTAACTTTTTCACCTGATGGTAACACGGTAGCATTCGGTGAATCTGGTAAGATGCGTCTGTGGAATACCGAGACAGGGGAGACTCTTGATATATCCCTTGATATAGAATCTATTGATACATCTCACTATAATCAGGACGAAATTAACAAGATACCTGATCACATCAAAACCCAAATCAGCGGAATTAAACCTAAAATTAGTACTATGGTTTTCTCACCTGATAGCAAGAAGCTTGTTGTTGCAACACATCTTAACAAGGTTGATATGTGGGATGTGAAAACTGGCACTTCGTTAGTACGCATCTTTGAAGGCAGAGGACCGGTCTTAGCAGGTACTCCACCTCGTGTTAGTATCACCTATAGTGAAGGTATTCAATCATTGTCATTTTCGCCAGACAGCAATTTACTCGCTGTAGCAGATACCGAAATTGTCCGTGTGTTTATAAGTCATAAACCTACCCCTATTAAGCAGATAAAGCGTAATAGTGCGAGTGCCACAGTGATAGTGTTTTCGCCAGATAATGCAGTGCTTGTTATCGGTCTTTATGATGGCAAAATTGAGTTATGGAACTTAGAAACAGAAGACAAACCTATTATACTTGATGGACACACCGCAACAGTGAAATCGTTGATATTCTCACCGGATGGCAAAACACTTGTCAGCACAGGGAACGATGGCATAATTCTCCTGTGGGATTGGGATGAAATCCTCAATTGAGAGATAATCAGCATCGGGACTCGTACTGTCAACACCTGTAATGCAAACACAAGCAGCAATAATTGGTGAATTGTGGTTGTAGACAAATGTATTGAAAAAACTGTCAAAAGTGCTATACTAATATGAAACAACGTCAATTTGGCGTAATGTGTTCATCTTTAGATAATTGACATTTAGCAGCAATTTTGGCCATTACTCAACTCACAACCCATTATATAAAGGAAAAGCATGAAAAGAAGTTTAACATCTGGTTTTTTAGTTTTTTTATAGTAGTGTTGGTTTTCAACCTGCCATATCTCACGCTTGCTCAACAAAACCCTATAGAAGCAGAAGCCAAAGTAAAAGCCGTTGCTGATGCTGAGAGTGATGTTAACAGAACCTCCTGGTTCATGGCGGGGTGTTTTATGAATATTATCGGTGTCCTGATAGCACGGACAAACATAACACCTGTTCCTGCGGAAAGATTTGTCGGCAAATCTCCAGAGTATATAGCCATTTACACATTAAACTACCAAACAGAACGATCCAAAATACTGACGAAATCAGCTGTACAAGGCTGCGCAACTGGTACATTAGCATTAATGGTAGTATTGGCGATTGCAGGATCTGATTCAGATAGTTGTGGTCCAACCATAGACTTAGGTGACTTCTTTGACGGTCAAGGTGGAAGTTGCAGCGATAGTAGCAGTGATAGCTGCAGCGACAGTGGTAGCAGTGGCAGCTGCAATTAGTTCATGAATTTTCACTGGGATATGTATGAAGGTGTCAAGCCTTTTTCCAGATTGTGTGTATTTAGGAGGTATCTTTCAATGACATGTTCGAAATTGTCTATCATCCTACTCGTTCTCATGTTAATCACATTAGGTACTTCCATAGCAGAACTCGATGCACAAAACACCGAAGAAAATAGTGCGCTTATACAAGAATTTTCCGAAAAGGCACAGGAGTTCGTGGAACAAGAAAAAATAGAGGAAGCAATAGAGATCTACGAACGAATTGTGATCGCGGCCCCAAAAGACGTTGAATTGCGTTTACAACTTGCAAAGCTTTACGCACGTACAGAACAGTACGAAAAGGTTGCGCAAGCCTATAGTAAACTGCTTGAAGTTGACCCAGAAAACATAGAATATCAAGATGAACTTGTTAACAGTTTACAAGCTGCTGGCAAAAGCAGTGAGGCACTTGACATCGCACAGACATACACGCAAGTGTATCCGAGAGTTGGTGTCCATTACGCACGACTCGCAAAACTTTATGAGGCGGAAGGTAATGAAACCGAAGCTATCGCGAACTATAAAAAGGCTACTGTATTCGAATACGGTAATAGAGAAATATATCTAAGACTCGCAGAACATTATTTTTTCATTGAGGACCTAGCGGCTGCTGAAAAAGCATATAAGCAAGCACTGACATACACTACATCAGAACGTGATCGGAAAAAGATTGATCGGCAATTAATCAAAATATATCGTCAGCAAGGGAATTTAAAAGAGATGTTACAGAAAGCAGAAGCGGAAGGTATCATCTCATTCGAGATGCAAAAAGAACTTGCCCGACTTCTTCTGAATGCTGGTGAATTAGAAAAATCCGTTGACGCATTTAAGAAAGCACACGAAAAAGCCATTCATGCTTACTTTGATCGTAGGGATATTACTAAGGAATTAATCAAGGCATGCTTAAAACATCAAAGATCAGACCTTGCACTGGAATTCTACGAAACTGAAGCATCAAAGCAATCCAGATCAAAACTCGGTTCAACAACGACTCTCAGTCCAACATCCGGTATTACTGTCATATTCGGTAGCGATGTCACACGCAAAATCTTGTTCAATACCTATAAAGATGAAGGAAAACTTGAGGAATTGAGAACCTATTTTGAAAGTAAACTTGAGAAAGAGGGTGACAACCCTGATTTCCTTGAATTACTCGCTGAAATTTATTTGGATGCCAATGATTATCAGAAATCCGCTGAAATGTACCATAGGATTACCAAAGTAGAACCGAATAATGTCCACTGTATTTATCACGCATCTGCCGCGTACCAAAAAAGCAACCAACCAGATATGGTAGAAGAGTTATTGAAACAGGCTGAAGCCGCGCTTTTATCCAGTAATTATAAAAAGCACGACAAATACCTTGGTGCACTTGCCTCTATCTGTCTTAATGGTGAAATTTACGCCACTGCTATTAGACTCGCTGAAAACGCTATCCAACAGAGTCGTTTTGCATTTTATAAGACGTATCTATACGAAATTCTTGCGAAAAGTTACCTCGGTGCAAAACGGTATCAAGAGGCTTATGAGGCATATCAACAGATGGCAAATGTCGCTGACGAAGACAGAAATCGAAAAAGAGCTGAAACAGGAATGAACGAGACTGCTAAAGCAGGAAAACTTAAGGTTGAAGAGAATCTAAACGAGACCATGCAAATCTGGAATGCTGCTCAAAACTACGAAAAACGCAACAAAACAAAAGACGCAATTGATCAATATGAAAAACTCTCCAGACTTGAGCCAGAAAACTCACAGTGGTACCAGAAACTTGGCTACCTCTATCAAGAAAATCTAACATCAGAGAAACGTGAGACAGGTGAAGTTATTGAAGACACTGCACTTACCCTCGACGGAAATAGGAGTTTTGTTGAAATCAACGATAGCGAAACCCTAAATGACATTACAGAACAGGTGACGGTGTCAGCGTGGATAAAAGCGACCGATTTTCCAAACAGCTACGAGGCTATTCTTTGCAGGAGTGATGAGCGGGGTCCCGATTTTAGAATTGTCAAAAATCGCAGTTATGTCCTATATCTTAAGGATGACGGTTCAATTCAAATGGCGGCTTCTCCGAATGGCAGGCATGAGGTATCTTTCTATTCCGAACCTGGAACCATCAGACTCAACACATGGTATCACATCGCTTGTGTTATTGATCCAAAGAATGATTCCATGAAACTATTCATAGATGGTATTGAAGTTGGGAATATAGGCTTTAGGGGAGAAAAAAAGTTATATGAAAGTCGTCTCCCCCTTCGCATCGGATGGACACATGAGGAAGAAAGACCAACACAATCCTCTTTTGTTGGACAAATTGATGAGGTGAGAATCTGGAATATCGCACGCACTGCCATTGATATTTCTTCTGATATGAACAGGAAGTTAAACGGGGATGAACCCGGTTTAGTCGCATACTGGAAATTTGATGAAGAAACGGACGGCAATATTTTCGATACTTCCCCTAACAAAAATGATGGAAAACTCATCAGAAGTGCAAGACTTGACCCCTACACACGTCCTATTTATGAAAGCTTGGGACTGGAACAATTGGTGAAGTCCATATCCGCATATCAAAAAGCGGTTGAACTTAAACCCTCTTCGTACCAACTCTACGATCTATTGGCACAAACCTATATAAAAGTCGCGCAGACTTCACAAGCCGAAGAGACCTATCGTCGCGCATTAGACGCACCTCTCACACAAAGTGAACATGATGCTGCAGTTCTCGCTATTATTGATCTTTACGCTGACACCGGACAAGAAAACAAACAAATTGCTATCCTTGAAGATATACGTCAAGAAATGACGAAAATGGAACGAAGTGCTGTCCTGCACGAACTTTTAGGGGACCTCTACAAAAAAATAGGTGATTCCGAAAAAGCCGAACTCTCTTACGATAAGTGGCTGCAAATTCGACAGAAGGAATTCAATAGTGTACAGAGCGCATACAGTCATCGCGTGTTTGCCGAAAAACTTCTTAATAAAGGACTTTACCCAAAAACAGCACTAAGTTTCGCGAAACGTGCACATTTAAATAGCACAGATTCATCTTATACATATCCCGCTATACTTGGATGGACATGTGTTACCAATGGTCTTTATGATGAGGCATTAATACACTTCAAACACGCTTTAAGTCTCATATCCAGCACGTATTATTCGGATATGTTTTGGGAATTAATTACGGAAATAAGCAAAGAAGTTAACGACAAAGAACGTTATATTCAGATGTTGGAGGTATTGATAGATTCTATTCCACAGACTTTTTCAAATGATCACCTAAAAATCTATCGTCTTATCGCTGAATTCTATGATGGAAATGATATGACTGAAAATGCTGAAAAGTATCTTATGAAAAGCGGTTTTATTCCTGAAACTCGTTGGATGACGCTTGGTCCATTTAAAAGCATTAACTCAATTGGTTATAAAAAAGTATACATTCATGAGGAAACCACCCAAATTGACACAACTGCACAGTATTATGGAAGGGATAAACTCATCAGTTGGAAAAAATCGAACGATAATAAATTAGATGGACTCTTCGATTTTGGCAACAATGACGGCATCAATAATGACAGTGCTGCTTATGCATGGACAATCGTTACTTCACCAGATATTCGCAATATTGTCATGCGGTTTGATAGTGATGACGAGGGAACTGTCTGGTTAAATGGGAAATTTATGTTTACCCACGATAGAAACAGTAGGGCAAGAATCGACCGTTATACCATCCCTGGCACATTGAAGCCAGGAGAGAATACAATCATGGTCAAAGTTTGCAACACATCGCAAACTTGGAACTTCTATTTCCGCATTACTGACAATAATAGGAATCCTTTTACAGATCTGAAATTTAAGACTGCCGAAGCGATGTTGAACGCACCTCCTCCTATCAATCCAATATCCCACGTAAATGTACATCTGGGTATGGCTGAATACTACAGCAAAAACAACATGCACGATAAAGCAATGGAACAGATGCAACAAACTGGAATCATTCATGAGAATGCGTGGTTAGTTCTCGGTCCATTTAGCAACAATGCAGGAATCGGATATAACACTGAATACATTTCCGAAGACATGACACAGATTGACCTAACTACAAAGTATGAAGGTATAAGAAAGCAGATAGGTTGGAAAAAATTCGCAGATGATGCATTTGATGGGTTTATTGATTTTGGACAGGATGTCAATTGGTGTGTTTCTTATGCCTGGGCAACTGTAACCTCTCCTGACGAAAGGGAAGTGCTACTCCGAATTGGTAACGACGACCAAGCAAAAATGTGGTTAAACGGTGAAGAGGTATTCGCTAACCCTACTGGACAGTGGGCATTACTTGACTACAACACTATACCAGTGACGCTCAAAACTGGCAAAAATACCATCCTCGTCAAGGTTTGTAATGAAGAAAAACGATGGGGTTTCTATCTGCGAATTACCGATATTGATGGGAAACCTTATCAAGATTTGAAAATAAACGATGTTCAAGAATGGGAAGGTATGCGGAACGTAATTCATTAACACCAATGGGAGGTATCTTTCAATGACATGTCCGAAATTATCTTTTTTCTTAGTCGTTCTCATATTAATCACATTAGGTGCTTTCATAGCAGAACTCCATGCACAAGACACCGAAACTAATCGCGAAATAATACAAGAATTCGTCAAAAGGGCAGAGGAGTTGGTAGAACAGGACAAAACAGAGGAAGCAATAGAACTCTACGAAAGAATTGTGAAAGCAGCACCCGATGACTTTGAATCTTACATAAAACTCGCAACACTTTATGAGACAGAAGGTAATGAAGATGCGGCGATTGAGAATTATAAAAAAGCATCTGTATACGAACACGGCAACAAGAAAGTCTATCTCAGACTCGCAGAACACTTTTTTCTCAACGAAGACTTAACAGCTGCTGAAGCAGCATTGAAGAACGCCATTCTATCATCCAAATCAGAATGGGATAAACCACCGATTGAACGCCAACTGCTCAACCTCTATCGGTATCAAGGAAATTTTCAAGAGATGCTACAGAAGGCTGAAGCAGAAGGCACACTCACATTCGAAATGCAAAAACAACTTGCACAACACATTCACAATACTGGTGATTTGGAAAAAGCCGTTACGCATCTAAAAAAAGCCATAGATATGGCAGATAGTTCTTTTGACCGAGATGAAATCTCTAATGTACTGCTCAATGTATACCTAAAACAGGATAGAGAAGACTTGGTGTTAGCATTCTACGAGAATGAGGCATCAGAACAGAACCAATCAGATCTCACCTCAACGACATTCAGCACATCAGGTATTACTGTTCGATTCAGAGGTGATAACACGCGTAGATTCTTGATAGATGCCTATAAAGAACGCGGTAAACTTGAGGAATTGAGAACCCTTTTCGAACGAAAACTTGAACAGGATGCTACCAACACTGCTGTCCTTGAGATCCTTGCTGATATCTATTGGGAGACCAGTGATTATCAGAATGCTGCCGAAACATATCATATCCTTGGCAAACTTGATCCGTTAAGACGAAGGAATATTCGCAGTTTCTATCTCGCAGCGGCTGCATTCCATAAAAGTAACCAACCTGATATGGTCAATGCGGTATTAAACCAAGCCGAAAATGCCCTGGCATCTATCAACGATAGACATGATGGCATGTCATTCCCGGGAGCATTTGCAACTATCTGTCTTAAGAATGAAATGTTCGATCCAGCTATTAAACTCGCTGAAAAGGCTGTTTCGACAGCAGAGACCTCAGGAGACGATTGGGGACTGGGGTATTTGTACGAGATTCTGGCGAAGAGTTACCTCGGCACAAAACGCTATGAAGACGCTTTTAAGGCATATCAAAAGATAGCGAATGTTAACAGCAGCAGTCGACACAGAGCAGAAAGTGGAATGAACGCAGCGGCGAAAGCCGGAAAACTCTATGAAAAATGGATACCGGAACAACTGAAACAAATTAAAGAAAATCCCGACGATTCTGAACACATCTTGAAGCTGGCACAAAGTTACGAAGCAACTGATAAAACCAAAGAAGCAGTTGCACAATATGAGAGACTCGCTGAACTTGAACCCGAAAACCCACAATGGTACACAAAACTTGGAACCCTCTATCAGAATCTATCGCAAGAGAACCGTGAAACAGGCACTGGTACTGAAGAATCAAACACAGAACATTCGGCACAATCAATAGATGCTTATGAAAAAGCAATAGAACTTGAACCGACTTCATACCAACTCTACGACCTATTGGCGAAAATCTATATCAATTCTGACAGAAAACCAGACGCAGAAAAGGTGTATCGTCGCGCATTGGATGCACCACTCTCAATAGGTAACCACGAGTCAGCAGCACGCGCAATTATCGAGTTTTATGCTGATGAAGGACAAGAAAGCAAGCAGATTGCTATCCTTGAAGAGCTCAGACCAAGAATGGAGAAAAGTGCTGTCTTGCACGAACTGTTAGGGGATCTCTACAAAAGAATAGGCAATACCGAAAAAGCGGAACTCACCTACGACACCTGGCTGCAAATTCGACAGAAAGAACTCAATAGTACACAAAGCGCATCCTATTATCGCAATTTTGTAGAGAAACTACTTGATAAAGCACTATACCCAGAAACAGCACTATTTTACGCGAAACGCGCACTCCATAAAAGCACCTACTCAGCGGATGATTATTTCTTAACACTTGGACGTGCATGTGTTGCCAATGGACTCTATGATGAAGCATTTAGACATTTCAAACATGCGGCAAGTCTCATTTCCAACGAGCATTATATGGATATGTTTTGGGAGGATATCGCTGAAGCTATCAATATTGCTAATGATAAGGAACGTTACATACAGATGCTGGATTCATTGATAGATTCTATGCCAGCGGTAAGTTCAAATGCTCGTCCTAAGATCTACTCTATTTATGCTGAATATTATGCAGAAAATGATACACCTGAAAATGCAGAAAAATACCTATTAAAAACCGGTTTTGTTCCAGATACTGCTTGGATAATCTTAGGCCTGTTTGACAATAAGGATAGTGTCGGTTACTATACGGCTTACATCCCAGAGGAAACCACACAAATTGACACAACCGCAAAATACTTCGGGAAAGATAAGGATAAGCTCATAAGTTGGGAAAAGTCGATTGATAATAAACTTGATGGACGTTATGATTTCGGTAACGACGACGGTATCAAAGATTGGAGCGTAGCTTATCTATGGACGGTTGTTATTTCGCCAGATGAACGTAACATTACATTCCGATTTGACAGCGATGACCAAGGGATTATCTGGTTAAACGGGATGAAGGTCTTTGAACATTCCAGAGCAAGTGTTGGGGGTGGTGCTGTACAAATTGATCGCCATACCATTCCAGTTACATTGAAACAGGGAGAGAACACCATCCTTATCAAAATCTGCAATTCAACGCAAACTTGGGATATGTATATGCGGTTTACTGACGCTGACGACAATGCGTTTGAGGATTTGGAATTCAAATCTGCTGATGCATTGCTGAATGCACCGCCTCCCGAACCGATCTTCAACGTAAATGTTAACCTCGGTTTGGCTGAATACTATAGTAAAAACAACATGCCCGATAAGGCAATGGAACAAATGCAGCAAACAGGAATGATTCATGAGAATGCATGGCTGGTCTTAGGTCCATTTGATAACACGGTGGGAATCGGATACAATACGAAATACATCCCCGAAGACATAACGCAGATTGACCTAACAGCAAAATATCATGGTGTAGACGAACAGATAAGTTGGCAAAAGTTTACGGACGATGCTTTTGACGGGTTCATAGATTTCGGAGAGGATATCGACTGGCGTGTCGCCTATGCCTGGACAACCATAACCTCTCCTGATGAACGGGAAGTATTTTTCCTGTTTTGCAGTGATGACCAATCAAAAATATGGCTAAACGGCACAGAAGTATTTGCTGATCCTAATGCTCAAACAGCAATACTTGACAAAAATACCATTCCCGTAACGCTCAAGGCAGGTGAAAATACCATCCTCGTCAAGGTCTGTAATGAAGAAATGTCATGGGGATTCTACCTGCGGGTTACGGATACTGATGGAAAACCTTATCTAAACCGCATCAAAATCCCTGACTTTAGGTGAGAGATGTAGACGGCTAACACCTTGATTGCGCTACATTTATCAAACTCACGTTATAGTAAGTTATACAGACTTTAACGCTGAAAAACTGGGATAAATCGCATTATCTTTTAGTGAATACTTTTCTGAATTTGTGCTACAATTCCAGTCAAAGCTAAATGGGAGGCAGCACATGCTAAGCATTAAACATATTGAGACGATCTCCTTAAATATTCCATTCTATTGTGAACGGGTCAGTCAACACATGCACAGAGCAGCAACACACGGTGAAAGAGTTTATGTATACCGGACTGAACTCAGCAACGGTGTTATCGGTTATGGTGAGAACTTATATGATGAATCGGGTAATGTTGCGCGACTCATCGGACAGAATCCTTTTGCTTGTATGAACGATGACGGTGTTGGGTTTGGAATCCAGATGTCATTATATGATGCGGTTGGTAAAACCGTTGGGGTGTCTGTGTCGCAACTGATTGGACCAAGAGTTCGCGAAAAGTGTCCAATCTCATGGTGGGATATTGACATGCCACCAGAAGATTGGGTTGCAGAGGTGCAGGAATCCATCAAAAGAGGTTACACTTCTGCTAAGCTCAAAGCAAGACCGTGGCGCGACATCTTCGCACAGGTAGAAGCAGTCGGCGATGCAGTGCCATCAGATTACAAACTTGACATTGACTTCAATGGTTTCCTAAGAACTGCTGATAATGCTATTCCAGTATTGCAGAGATTAGATAAGCACCCAAATGTTGCGATTTACGAAAGTCCGTTTTACCTTGGAACAGACATTGAAGGGGCAGGTAGATTACAACAGGCAGTTGAGAAACGAATTGTTGAGCATTATAATGAAGCATGTTTACATGCACGCTGTTGCGGCGGTTTTGTCGTAGGGGGAGGTGTGAAGTCTCTGCTACGGACGAACGCACTCTGTTCATCATTCGAACAACCCTACTGGCTTCAGATGGTTGGCACAGGGATTACAACTGCATACTGTATGCATCTGGGTTCAGTGTTATCTCAAGCGGAATTACCCGCGATAACATGCCATGAGTTGTGGGAATCCGATCTTCTTGAGACACGACTTGATGTAGAAAATGGAATGATTCAAGTGCCAGAATCACCCGGACTTGGCGTAATCATTGATGAAGAAGCATTAAGGACATATCGCGTTGAGAAGGATACACCGCCCCCAGCACAACTATTTCGTGAGAGTGAGTATACATGTCGCATACATATTCCAAATTCCGATGGAGGAGAAACAGTCCACGATTTCAATGGTGAGAATGAGTATTATCCAGCATTTAGTGAAGGGAAGTATCCAGGTTTTGTGCCGGGTGTATGGATGGAAGTGCTAAAATAATCTCTACGATTTTAAGGATAGTTTCTATTTCGTATACATCTCATCTACAATCTCACGAATATCAGATGCGTCAGCAAGATAGTCTTTTTTTAGACGTTCTACAAACGCATCCGGAATCCCGTGCATGACTTCTGCTATAGGACCAGCAATTGCAGCAAGTGTATCTGAATCACCACCTAAAGAGATCGCATTCCGAATGGCATCTTCGTAGTTCACAGATTCTAATGCACACGTTATCGCTTGGGGAACTGTTTTTTGGCAGGTCTCATTAAAACAGTAGTCTGGACGAATATCGTCAACTGTCTGTGTTAGGTCATATCCGTATTCAGTAGCGATGATATCTCGGATCGCATCAGGTTTTTCATTTTGAAATGCAAGCCAAATTGCATGTGTCGTTGCGCGCGCCCTTTCATCCCTTCAGGATGATTATGTGTAATTTCTGTTACTTTATCTGATGCAGCTAAAGCATCCTCCAGATTTTCACGATTCAAGAATGCTGCAGGTGAAACACGCATCGCTGCCCCGTTTCCGTAACTATTATACGGTTCAGGTGGATCAGGATAAATCCAACCTGCAAACATCCCACCGTAGCTTTTATGCGGATAGCGTTGACACCATTTCTGCATTGTTTCTGCGGGTGGTAAGTCATGCAACAGAGTATCCGCAACAGCAACAGTACATACAGAATCGTCTGTAAAAAAACATTTGGATACCAAGAATGGAAATTCCCTTGTTTTGATCCGATCCCATTCATAGATTGAACCAACAATATCACCTATTATTGCACCTATCAATTTCTCTCTCCTAACTATGCTGTTTTTGTTGTGTGATTTGGACAAACATGGAAGTGTCAATCAGGGTAGGGTAACGAAGATTTTATCGCTATCCTGTTCTTATGATTATACCATATATTTAACCATTTATCTATTTGATATTAGCATAATTTACTTTTCTGCAATATCTCATCAATCCCTACTTTCCTCTATAATAGACATACTGTTGTATTGTGCCTCTTTGTAGCACATTCTGTTAGATTGTGCTTCTTTTTCTTACAGCATTTATGCTAAAATATCAGTATGAACAATTCAAGACAACAGAAAAGGTATAGGAGAAACATAAACATGAACGAACAACTTTTTAAAAGTCAAGAATTCACGCCTGTCAACGGTTTCACATCAGGAATAGAAGGTCCTGCTTGCGATGCTGATGGTAATCTATATGCTGTTAACTTTGAAAGACAAGGTACCATCGGCAAGGTCACACCAGATGGTCAAGCAACCGTCTTTGTTGAACTTCCCGAAGGTAGTATCGGAAATGGAATCCGTTTCGATAGTCACGGTTTCATGTATATCGCAGATTACACAAATCACAATGTTCTCAAGGTAGACATGAAAACGCGAGAAATTAGCGTGCATGCACACGAACCAAAAATGAATCAACCGAATGACCTTGCAATCGGTGCGAATGACATTTTATACGCAAGTGATCCGAATTGGGGTGAGTCAACTGGACAACTCTGGCGTGTGGATACGGAGGGTAAAGTAACGCTCTTAGAATCTGACATGGGAACGACTAACGGTATTGAAGTGAGTCCTGATGAAAAAGTACTCTATGTCAACGAATCCGCACAACGCAACGTCTGGACCTACGACTTGTCTCCCGAAGGGAACATCAGTAACAAACGATTGCTAATCCAGTTTCCAGATTTCGGTATGGATGGGATGCGGTGTGATATTGATGGTAATCTATATGTAACGCGACACGGGAAAGGTACCGTCGCCAAACTTTCACCGGACGGTGAAGTACTATTAGAGGTGGAATTGGCAGGGAAACATTGCACAAACATCGCATTCGGAGGAGATGATGGACGTACCTGTTATGTGACGTTGGCAGACCGCGGTAATGTTGAAGTGTTCCGCGCTGACCGTCCCGGTAGAAGTTGGCAGTTGTTTCAAAGATAATACGTCTTGACAGGTGATAAGGGGCATGTTATGATTAATTGTCCCAAGATCAACTCGCAGGAAAATAAGCGAAAAATGAAAGTTCTCATTCCACCATTGAAATGTCAAGGTATCAAGAGCAAGTTAGTCAAATGGATTGCAGAGACTGTACAGTGGGAAGGTAAAGGTATTTGGATTGAGCCATTTATGGGATCAGGAGTAGTAGGGTTTAACCTGAAACCAAACAGAGCTATTTTTGGGGATACAAATCCACATCTCATTAGTTTTTATCAGAAGATTAATGATGGGTCAATAAATCCGAATATCACGCGCGAATTCCTTGTATCAGAAGGAAAGAAGTTGGAGAAACATGGTCAGGAATACTATTATGAAGTCAGGCAGAGGTTTAATGAAGAAAAAGCACCGCTTGATTTTCTGTTTTTAAACCGAGCTTGTTTTAATGGACTTATACGTTTCAATAGAAAAGGAGAGTTTAACGTTCCATTCGGACACAAACCGAAACGTTTCTCTAAATCGTATATCACAAAAATTGTCAATCAAGTTGATTGGGTTTCTAAGCTTGCCAGAATGAATGATTGGACATTTTTACATCAAGATTTTCGTGAAACCTTATCTGGTGCCAACGAAACGGATTTCATTTACTGTGATCCTCCCTATGCTGGTCGACATACCGATTACTATAACAGTTGGAATGGTAAACATGAAGAAGTTCTATATGAAAACCTGAGAACAACCAAAGCAGGTTTTATTCTCTCAACGTGGCATAGCAATCAACATAGAGAGAATCATACCATTCAAACACTATGGTCAGATTTTAATGTCCTTACAAGGGAACATTTCTATCATGTCGGTGCAAATGAAGAAAATAGAAAACCTATGTTAGAAGCACTTGTTACTAATTTTCAACCATCAACTGATGATAAGACAGAGGATAGCATTAGTTCTAATCATCGTGAAGAAGGTAGTCAACAACTAACACTCTTTGAAAAACGTAGACTTACCAATTTCAAAATATAAAGGTTATACACAATTTCACCTCAAACAAAACTCTCAGATAAATCCAGACGTTTCACTGAATCTGTTATTCGTGGGATGACGCAGCTATGCCTAAAACATAATGCGATCAATCTTTCACAGGGAACCCCCGCATATCAACCACCTGATGAAGTGAAACATGCTGCGATTCAAGCTATTCAGGATGGCTACAATCAATATAGCATCACTTGGGGGGCACCGACGTTTCGCGAAGCAATCGCCCAGAAGATGACGACTTTCAACAATATCCCAACGGATGCTGACAAGAATGTTACCGTTACCTGTGGGTCTACTGAAGGCATGCTCTCAACACTGCTTGCAATTATCAACCCAGGGGACGAAGTCATCATCTTTGAACCTTACTATGAAAACTACGGTCCAGATACCATAATTTCAGGTGCAAAACCTGTCTACGTAGCACTTCGGGAAACATACACAGAAGATGGTAAATTGTCTTTTACCTATGATGCTTCTGAACTACAAAAGGCATTTACTACCAACACAAAAGCAATTATCATAAATACACCGAATAATCCTCTGGGTAAGGTCTTCACTTTGGATGAACTGAAACAGATCGCTAACATAATTTGTGAATATGATTGTATCGCGGTAACGGATGAAATATATGAACACATGATCTATGACGAAAAACAGCATATCAGCATCGGGTCTCTACCTGAGATGCAGGATCGAACTATTACCGTGTCAGGTTTGAGTAAGACCTATTCTATGACAGGATGGCGATTAGGTTATGTGGTTGCACCAGAGACACTGACAAATGCAATACGGAAGATGCATGATTTTATCACAGTCGGTGCACCACATCCGCTACAACGCGCAGGTGTTGCTGCCTTAAACCTACCAGAAAGTTATTATCAAGAATTGATAGAAAAATATGACAAAAATCGCATGCGACTCGTTAATATACTAAAGGAAGCTGGCTTTCATTGCCATCCACCAGAAGGTGCATATTATATCATGACGGATATAACCGATTTCGGTTTTCCAGATGACACGACTTTTGCTGAGTGGTTGGTAAAGGAGATAGGTGTCGGTGGGGTACCTGGTTCCAGTTTCTACAGTCGTCCCAATCTTGGTAAAACTAAGTTTAGGTTTATGTTCAGTATAGCAGATCAGGTTCTTACTGAAGCGGGTGAAAGATTGATGAAAATCAGAACCAAAATTTGAAAAGCAAATAACAAACGTAGGGCTGGCCAATTATACAATTACCAGCCCGCGTATTCTTGAGACAGATATTGTAGGAATAACACAATGGATACAGTTCTTGAAAATGAAACGCTTGAGATATTCAAAGCAGAGATAGTAGCACTAATTCAGCAAGATTCTAAGTATATTTCCATTAGTCCCGATCAACTTGATGCCATTGTCAAGGCTTTTGACTTTACGTTAAAAAATGGACGAGAAAAAGTTAGAGCGCAAATGTTGTATGATCTCGTCCAAGAAAAAAGAGGGAACTGATAGTGCTTTTGGAACGTGTGAGACTCAAGACATTCGGGTGCTTCCAACAGAGAGATTTTGAGCTGTCTAAAGGTATCAATCTAATTTTTGGACCCAATTTCAGTGGTAAGAGCACCCTCGTCAATGCAATCTTTTTCACCTTAACAGGTAAGCCGATAGTACCTCGGGTGGATGCTGCTGCAATTAAAAGTGCTAAGGCGTTCAGTGGTACTGCTGGACTACAATTCGTTGTCAATGACGAAACATACCTGCTTTTCCGTGGAACACGCAGACGTTTCCAACTCAGACAGAAACAGGATGAGGCGTGGCACATAGTCTTTGATGATAAACGTGTGAAAGTTGTTGAGGATATGTTGAAGGAGAAATTTGGTATCATGCACGACAGACTCGCTTTGACAGCGTTTCTACGTGAAGGAGAAATTTTTGAATTCCTTGCACGTCAACCTTCTACCCGACGTGATATACTATATGCCCTCCTCGGCATTGATAAACTCATCGAGGTAAGGGAGAGATTTATTGATGCACGACGTCTTGCAAAGCGCGAACGGGGTAGAATACAATCACACCAAAACAGTATGCGATATAACGCTCCGAATCCGAACAAGTCTGAAATTGAGAATATAGAAACCAGATTGAAAAAACTTGAAACGTTATACAGTATGGAAACAGGAGATGCCGAATTAATCGCTGAATGGAAAAAGAACAGAGAACAGATACAGAAACAGGTTGACAAACTTACCAAAGAATCGTCGGAAACATTAAGTGGATTCAAAGACCTTAACCAGCTACAAGAAATGATTAAGACGATTGAAGAGGCAGTTGAAAAAGCAAGAGGGATTGAAAAAGAACGCGAAATACTCATACAGAAAATCGGAAGCCATAATTCACAGGTTACAGCGATTACGAATGTTTGCAACACACTTAAAACATTGCTTGAAAATGGTGATGGACACTGTCCAACATGTCAACAGAAAATTGAACGCGAAGTTGTAGAAAAGATAATACAGGAAAAGGATACGGATAAAATACATCTCACCAAAGAATTGGAAACGTTTGAGAAAACGTTATCTGAGCAAACAGACGATTTACAGAGTCGTAAAGAACTTGAACAACGGCTTCAGATATTAAAAACATGTGCGACCCGGTTAGAACAGATCGCACATGAAATCGACAAGTATAAAACTGAAATAACAAAACTAACAACACAGTTAAACAATAAAGGTATGTCAGAAAGCACTACAGAGACGGATTCAGACGAATCATTCGCGCAATTAGATAAAGGTCAATTGAAGAAACAAATAGACTCAGATAGAAAGAAACTTCAAAAACTAAGACAGGATGAAGCGGTTCAATTGGATAGACTTAAACGACTACAAAAGGTAAATCTTGAGGCAGAACAGGTTGAAAGCACAACACTGAGTTTAGAACTTGCATGTGCTGGTGTGGAGAAGACTATAGATACACTACAACGACAGATACTCAAACCTGCTGAAAAAGAACTCCATCACTGGCTTGAAGAAATGAAACTTTTTCAGAAAGGACGTATAGATTTACAACGTCAACACCTTCTTCCTTCAATTCAGATAGACGGTGAAGACAGAAGTTTGATGCTACTAAGCGGCAGTGAAAAGATGTTCCTATATCTCTGTTTCAAGGTTGCTCTGTCAAAGGTCTTAGGTAACACTGGTTTCTTTGTGTTAGATGATCCGACACTTCATCTGGATGGTGAACGTAAAACATTGATGGTAGATTTCATTCGTCAACTATCAGAAGAACATCAGGTTATTATGACCAGTTATGATGAAGATGTCCGTAAGGGTTTAGAAGGTGCAAACCTGATTGAGATGAAACGTGAACAATAAAGACCTTTTATCCCGCGATTAACCGCTGAATCTTTTCAACTATTCTATCCAAGGGAACATCTTGCTGCTCTCTACTTGACAGGTCGCGAATAGCAGCATTACCAGATTCCAATTCATCTGAGCCGAGAATGACAGCATAAGGAATACCTTTTGTATCAGCATATTTCATCTGCGTGCCGAGTTTTCCGGGGCGATGATAAACTTCAGTGCGGATACCACCTTGACGTAAACGCGTCGCTAATTTTAGCGATTCAGACATTAACGCATCATCAAACACGGTCATCAACACCTGAGTCACCGTCTTACCCACGGTGGATGGATACATATCACCCTCGTTCATCAGATCAATAATCCTTTCAATACCGAAACTTGTACCTGTGGCTGGGAATCCCTGTTTACTAAAACTCCCGATGAGTTCATCATACCTACCGCCACCCGTAATGCTACCGATACTCGCATCTTGCACTGTTTCATAGATCGGACCTGTATAATATTCCAAGCCACGCACCATCGAAACATTAATCTGATAGGATGTCATCGGAACACCGAGTGTATCCATAAAACTGATTAGTTCCTTTAATTCTGAGATACCTTCACGTGCAATCTCATATTCACCAAGTTGATCCTCCAAATCGCTTAGAACTGACCCAGAATCCCCTTTAATCTGCAACAGTGTCAATAACTTGGTTATGACATCTTCAGGAATCTCATTCTCTCGCAGTTCCGTAGTAACACCATCAAGACCGATTTTATCCAATTTGTCTATGGAACGATACAAACCCCCTAATTGTTCTGATGGCACACCAGAGAATAGTCCTATACCCGTAATAACTTTCCTATCGTTCAGGTGAATCTGAAAACCTTTGAAACCTAAGCGAGATAAGACTTGATAAATAAGGCTAACATTTTCTGCATCCGCTAACATACTCTCACTTCCGACAGTATCCGCATCGCACTGAAAGAATTGACGGTAGCGACCTTTCTGTGGACGTTCTGCTCGCCATACGGGATCTATCTGGTAACGCTTAAAAGGTTTCGGCAGTTGAGGATACATTGCTACCACACGACAGAGCGGAACGGATAGGTCGTATCGCAGTGATATGTCCTCTTTACCACCTGTATGTCCGGCTTGATATATCATTTTTTCTGCATCTGGTCCGTATTTACCCGTAAGGACTTCTGACAACTCCATAGCAGGGGTTTGCAACGGTTCAAATCCAAATTCTTCAAAGACATTACGGATAACCTCAATCACATACTGTCTACGTATCATCTGTTCAGGTAGAATATCACGCATGCCACGAGGGACGCGTGGTTTAATATACTGTGCCATAGTTCTGCTCCTTAAATGTGTCCGGGAAGTGCTTGACTTCTCCTTCTACGTAAACCTTTCTCTAAGGTCTGTTTCAGTTCTTCAATCTTCTCTCGTTTCCAAGGTTCCTTTAAGGACTTTGGATTGGCAATCAAAGTAGATTCTGACTCCCTTAGGACCTCAATAATCTTAAGGTGGTTAGCCTTAAGTGTTCGCGCGGAACTGCAATTGTCTATGATTGCGTCTGCTTCCTCAGGGGGTTTCCCTTCTGTCGCACCAAATGACAACATCAACGTAATCGGTGACTGGTATGACCCGAGTGTGTTTAGACGTTTCCAGGGTGTTAAAATTGCAGGAGCAATGCGGTTTTGGGTTTTCTCAAGAATATACTTCTCAGCAATGTTCAGATATTCTGTTGATATACGTATGTTCCTATCAGCAAGATTTACCAAATCCATAAAGGAGTTAATATCCTCCCGTTCTTCTCTCACAGCGAGAACAATGCTGACGAATCCGTAATCCAGCGGTAAAATCTCCTCAACATCAGCATCGGTTTCCTCAACCCAATCTTGACCCGTAATTCCCAAATCATAAAAATCATCTTTTCCAACATAGACAGGAATCTCTTGTGGTCTTGAAATCTTAATCTGAAAAGCGTCTTCATTTGTAAAGTTTGCCCGGTATGACCTGTCAGTGGATTTATATCCATCTATATCATAACCTGCGCGCTGGAACGTTTCAAGCGTTTCAGATTGTATCGTGCCTTTTGGCAGGAGTAAATTTAACATTTTTTCTGTTTGCATCAGTCCTTCCTCTTGTATAAGAGTAGTAAAGTAACGAGTTGTGCTAAATAACCAAAAGCATAACTTGATTTCACAATAGAAGATGTTATGCAAGTCATTACCATGTATCTACAAGTTCTTCAGTCCCATAGGGACGATATGTTTATAGAAAAAGGTCATATACACCCGTTCTTTAGTCCCGTAGGGACGATATGACTATATTAAAGATCGTCTACGGTAACTTCTTCTATCTTATCAGTTTTCAAGTCAATTCTACACATCGGTTTATTTGTAGTTAAACGGAGTAGATATGTGTAGTTCCTATTAACTGCGTATTCATATTGTCCCTGCATGCCGCGATTCATCAGATCCACCTCTGCTGTTTTTCCAGACCACCTTAACGTGTCAGCGAGTTTTTGTGCTTCGGTGTGAAGATCAGAGGAATCTGTCGCGATAAAGTAATCCTTATCAACCTGCATCACATCTTCCTGTGTATCGCTAAAGGCTTGCATGAGCGAGTCAAATTGGAAAGCAAACCCTGCACCTGGAAGGGATGGTCCACCGAAACTCTCTATGAGGTGGTCATACCTTCCACCACCACAGATTGTCAAATTCTTTGCCTGATATTCAATCTGAAAGACAGTACCGGTATAGAAATCAAATCCACGCGTAATACCAAGATTTAGTTCATAGTTTGTTATCTGGCTATTTTCCAGACAATCACAGAGATCTATAAGTTCTTGACGAAGATGTTGTCCGGTTTCTCCAAGGTGTGTATCCCAAGCAGTTATAACAGTATCCTTACCGCCGCTGATTTTTGATATGTCAATACAACGTTTTGCGATCTCTTCAGAAACATTGAGGTTTCTCTCCCAACTTGACATATAGGTTTCCTCAGCGGCCATTGGTAGTTTTTCTATCCATTCAGATCTGTTATTTTCTGTCAATGCTTGAATATCTTCTGCGTCAATCTTATGTTCACCGTGATAATCAACACCTTGCGTGCGTCGTAACATATTGAGTTCATCGCGAAGTCTTTCTACATTGAGATTCTCGGCATCTACTCTCAACCGAGAAAGATAGTCGATGTCAAAAATCACTTCACTTTGGTCTTTTGCGTCAAGTGGGAGTTGTTTGAATATCTCACGAAAAACACCTGTATTACCGATTTTCAACTTGGTATTGGATATGTTCAATTTCTCAAGAACCCTTACGGGTAGGGTAATAATCTCCGCGTCTGCATATACCGAAGTCGGTCCGATAAGCTCAATGCCAGCTTGTCGGAATTCATATTTTGCATCTACATGATCTGCTCTGGGTTCCTTTCGTACACACTGTCCGATGTAATAGAGTTTATAGGGAAAAGGTAAATGTCCTAAGTCACCATTAGCAATAATTCTACAGACAGGTGCAGTGAGTTCAGGTCTAAGTGCATAATCTACCCTATCAGGACCTACAAACGTGAACATCTTATGCCGTATCTCTTCACCCGCTTGTGCGGATAGCAGTGCAAATGACTCAAACAGAGGAGTCTGAATCTGTGTATAACCGAAGCTTTCAAAAGTCTCGCGAACAGTTCTTTCAACATGATTCCTCAGCACCATCTGTTCAGGTAGAAAATCGTCTGTGCCTGTAGGTTTCGTAAACATCTCCATAATCCTTCTCCTATCAGTTAAGTTCTAACGGTAGTTCACCCGTTAACAAATGTATATATAGTAAAAGTTAGAATTAAAGATACACTTTTCCATCATCAAACACCCGTTCGTAGTAGGGCAATTCATTGCCCGTTGTGTTGAGAAGTGCCCTATTATTTCTTGGTTTCACTATATTAAACAAAAAACCCAGCAAACACGTTGCCCTTAAACCCATCGTGCCGAATTCCCAGCACGAAAGTGAGCGGTTAGTTTACCAGGATGGTAGCAAGCCAAGTTTGTAGCAAGTCTTGCTTGATGTCCATTGTGATGTATGGAATTATCACCTCATCATTCTAATCCGCCCTCTTAGGTATGGACAGAATGATGATGAATAAACAATTTAAGCGTTAACATCAGTCAATTGCAACATTAAACATAATAGTATTTTATTAGAGATTATACTGCGTTTATGCGCGAAAGTCAAATTTATTTGGCTTCTACCTGTTTTTCAACGGACATCAATAGACTTATTGGTGTCCGTTGACTGTTTATAGGTGTGTCAACCGATGGCATTGCGTAGGGAAAGGTCTGTCTTTTTGTTAGAGGCGTAGAGTGGGTATAAAGCAAAAGGCAGATACCCAATAAAGGATACCTGCCTGTGCGTTTGTGCGAAAAGTTTTGTGCCTAACGATAGTTAGTAGTTTGGCAAAACAACGACTGTTATCCATCCACTATATGCCGACCCTGCTGAGTTTGTCGCCTTAAATCTGAAGCTTCGGGTCTGGGCTCTTGTCACCCTGCCACTGATAACACCATTGCTAACGGAAGTTCCAGATGGGTATCCACCATCCGTGCTACCATCGCGCGAGAAAGTGGGGTTGCCTGTGACATAACTATTTAGGTCTAAATAAAAACTATCACCGACTCTCAGATTATAAGGACCAATATCACTCCATACAGGTGCTGACACCGGTTCTGAGGGGGGAGACGGTGTAGAGGGCGTTGTGGGTGTAGAGGGCGTTGTGGACGTTGTCGTCTCGGTACTACTCGGTAGAGAGACAGAGACAGTATAACTCGGT
>JAAXGN010000126.1 GCA_012267415.1 Candidatus Poribacteria bacterium
TTCGACATCTTCCCTCGACAATTGCTTCTTTCCCTTGGTATATGCTGGCACTTCTAGTCTTGCACCATGCACAGCTAGTTCATCGTGTATGTTAAATCCTCGATCTGCTAGAACAAGATCTCCATGCATCAGGTTATCAAGGAATCCAGAATGTTGAGTGATGTGCCTGTCAGACGCTCTACCACCCCATGCCTTAGAAATGAAAGACACACATCCAGTCGGGGCTATGGCAATCAAAACTTTAATCGTATTGTGCTTCTTATAATTGCTATATGTTGCAGCTCTCGCATGAAATCCACATGGCCTCTCGATGAAAACTTCAAAGCAATCAATTATGCAGATTGTCCTTGAAAACCGTCCTTGGAAGATTTTGGGTAAATTTTTTCGTAAAGTTTCATGATCTGGCCAGGTAATTAGCTGCTTCATCTCACAATACATGAGGTCTATCCAGTTATGGAAGATTGTTGAAACAGCAGCCTCACTTAAATGCATTCTATACGACAGATCTCTGTTGGAAAGCCCTAAGCGTAACTTGGACAAAACCAGAAGTAGTTGGTTTTCAGGAGGACATTTTGAAACAAACGATCTCTTGCTAAGAGGCTCAAGCATAGCACACAACATTCTGAAAACTTCAAATGATGGCAAACCGGTGTAAAATGTCGTTCGCGAATCATCATTTTCAAGACAGCTTGCTTGAAATGTCATAGTTAGTAATTGTGCATTACATTGCATCAGCTTGAGTGAATGATGGTGCAATCGCTCCAATTGAACCCGCAAGCTGGCAACCTCCTTTCTTAAGTCAGATTTGTCATGTAGAAGCAAATCGTTATCAAGCTGCAGTTTAGCCACTTCATATTCTGACTCTTCCAACTCCTTTTGTAAATGACTCATCTCTCTGCCATTTTCCACAATCTCATCTTCACTATTTGTACTCTCCATCTGCTCTTCTTCACTTCCAACATTATCATGCTCTACTTCATCATATGTTTCCTCTAAGAATTTTTCCATTTCTTCATTATCATGGTCTATGCTTCCATTTTCACTATCCATGGACCCAAAATCAATGTCACTCACATGACTCCAAGGGCTGTAGTCATCGCCAACATCAACATCATCATCGGCCACAATTTTCTCCACACCAACCGTTGTATCTTCTTTTTCTTCAACTTCTTCAGCACGTGTCAAGTTTTCATTTGTGCTGTCATCAGCTTCTTCCTCATCTCCAATTTCTACACTGTCTTCATTCCCGTTATGCGCTTGACGTTTTGATTTTTTACAAATAGTAATAGAAGGGTCGGGTAGCTTCCGTTTAGAACGCTGCACTGCTCTCGTATATCGCTTGTGTTGGTCTTCTAGCGTTTTAGCTGACGGCTTCGCGAATGCAAACAAAGAGGGAGCATAATCGATATTTCTAGGATCTTTGCTGTGACTACCTGTTAAAGGCCAAGGAAAGCCATTCAACACAGAATGACAACATCAACGTAAACGTTAATACGTACATGTATACCCTACAAAGCTCATAGGTACGCGTTAGTAATACAAGTGAATGAGACTTACCACTAACAAAGTGCGCACTGCATACTCGGGAATACTCGGTAGGAACCCAATTTTTGCGCTTGATGGCCGCTATCCATGCCTCTCTTTTCTGTACTTCGGTAGGAAAGCGATAAAATCGCTCTGCTGACTTTCCTTGCCTATTTTTGCAGCCAACTGCACAACAATACCATGGCATGCTGAAGAAAGTAGGCCTCCAAAATGGCGGCCGAAAAATTTTCCGAAATTTTTTTCCCTGTTGGGATTTACGGCAACCACTTATCGCGAAGGGGTCTATATCCGGTTCAAAGGACCAATGTAGACGCCCCTGG
>JAAXGN010000006.1:0-3508 GCA_012267415.1 Candidatus Poribacteria bacterium
CGGAACATAAACTGCTGAGAATGATGGGGCAACTTCTTTACAAGCCCCTAACTTTAGTCAGAGGGTACTTGACTAACTATACTCCAATTTTTCAAAGATTTTACCTTTCCCATGTTGAAAATTATAGCATTTTTGCAGTTCTTAATCAATATTTATCTGTCAAAAAGGGGTAAAGTTTTTGCTGAAGTGTTTTTAATTATCATTAATATCCATTGTGATTGGGAGTGTCCACTCTTCAGTCCCGTAGGGACGATATGTGTATATTAGACACACAAGATAAATATATCGTCCCTACGGGACTAAAGACACACCAATAACAGATTAATTTCCTTAAGTTGACGTTTATTGTATTACAACACACAGACAATTTAACAGAAAATCTATTTTTGGCGAAGGTATTGCTAACAAGGCGGAGAGTATATCAGGATGCACTAAAGAGTAGTAGGCACGCGCCGTGTGCCGTTCACAAAGGTCAAGAACGCACAATAAAGGAGAACACCATTTAAAAAAGATTTTGGCACAATAATGTATGAAATGAATTTACCAGAACATTGGGACGTCCTATCTTTCATGGAATGTTTAAAAAAAGTAAAATCTAAGAAGAAACCATCAATTCCTAAAACGGACTACCAAGAATCAGGCAAATTTCCAGTAATTGACCAAGGGGCATCATTTATTGCAGGTTGGACAGACTCAGTTGAGTCTGTGATCTCTGATAATTTGCCTGTGGTGATTTTTGGGGATCATACCCGCATTTTCAAATATGTTGATTTCCCATTTGTGCTTGGGGCTGATGGAACACAACTTTTTTACCCAAACGATGAAGTCCTTGATGCCCATTTTTTCTATTACGCTCTCTCGAATCTGAATGTCCCAAATAAAGGGTATAACCGACACTATCGCTATTTACGAGAGTTTTCAGTGGTATGTCCTCCACTCTCCGAACAACGCGCCATCGCCAACATCCTACAAAAAATCCAAGAAGCAAAGTTCACTCGACAACGCGAAATCGCATTAGAACGCGAACACAAAGCAGCGTTGATGGATTATCTCTTTTCTCACGGCACGAAGGATGAACCCCGCAAGCAGACAGAGGTTGGCGAGATTCCTGAGAGTTGGGACGTTGTGCGTTTGGAAGAAACCGCTACATTTACAAAGAAACCGAGAGACTTACGATATTCAGAATATAATGAAATTCCGTTTGTGTCAATGGAATTGATGCCAATTGCAAAACTATCTTCAGAAGAATTCCTGCTAAAGACGAATAACGAACTAAAGAGCGGCACCTATTTTGAACCTGGGGACATTCTTTTACCTAAAATCACACCGTCCTTTGAGAATGGGAAACAGTGCATCATTCAAGAGTTGCCGACTCCATTTGGCATTGCAACAACTGAGGTAATTCCAATTCGTGAAGTTGCAAGTATTAGTGACAAATTCTTCCTTTTCTATTATCTATTATTACCTAATGTCCGTATATCGCTTGCAGGTAAAATGCAAGGGACAACTGGTCGGCAACGCTTAAACAAAGATTCGCTTGTAAACTTAGAAATTCCGCTACCCTCACTTTCTGAACAACGCGCAATTGCCAACATTTTCCGATCAATAGACGAAAAAACAGCAGCCCTTGAACGAGAAGTTGAACTGATAGACGAACTCTTCCACGCCATGCTTGAAAAATTGATGACAGGAAAACGGTCTGCTATGAAGCATGTGTGAGAAATCTTCTATAGTTATGACTTTTTCGCGTAAGGTGATGGGTTTAGTAGCACAATCAAGATGAATGTGCTACGGTAGGAGTTGCTATTTTATGATATCTTTTAATGACTTGGCGATTGTATTCGAGTGCTTTGATATTTTCTGAATTGCCTTAAGGATTCGTTCAGCAGCACCAGGGACGGGTTCGGTTAACAATGGCAGGAAAATCAACTGTGAACAGATCTTTTCAGTGACTGGAAAATCTCCTTCGGAGTACCCTTTATAGTCTCCCCCTATATCTGAATTACAGAGAACTCCCCTTCCATTCGTAAAGATGTCTATGCCTTGAGAAAAGAGCGGGAGCGTATGTAAAAGTGGATAAGGATTACTGTTTGTTGGCATACTTCTACTTGAAAAAACCGGCACACCATCACCGACAAGTAGGGGATAAGGATTGTTATTTGCTAATACACCTTCCCTTCGTAACACTTCGGCAAATGCTGGTGCTGGTAACCCATGCATCTCGTCCATTCTGTAATGGACTGGAAAACCAAAAAATGCTGCAGGTTCAGCACCTTCGTATCTATCAACAGCACTTATTCCGGGAATATCTTGTAATCCATCTCTGATTTCGTCAAGATATGAACGTCGGTTCTTATTAAGTGTGTCCAGTTTATTGAGTTGAACAGTCGCTATACCGATAGCCAACGGATGTGCACGGTATTTTACACCCAATCCCATAGGTGGCAGGTGTGCGTATTTGAGCGTATTAGGATCTAAATCAGGATCACCGATACTATCAATTGAACGATTTACCTGTCCTAACAGGCACACTCGTTCAAAGATAGAGATATCATCTGTTGCCAGCATACCCCCTTCACCAGCACTCACAGCTTTACTACCCTGCAAACTCCATGCGCCAACTTGAGCGATACTCCCACAAGGTTTACCTTTGTAAGTAGCACCATGTGCATGGGAACAGTCCTCTATTACAGGAACACCCGTTTCTTTGCTGAGAGTCATCAACGTATCCATATCACACACATTCCCCCACAAATGCACTGCTACAATTGCCTTAGTTTTGGGTGTGATACGTTTTCTTACATCGTCCACATCTATGCACAACGTCTTCGGATCAACTTCACAGAATACGGGTCTTGCATTTAACATCAGTGCTGGTGTGATTGAAGCCATCCAAGTATATGTAGGACATATTACTTCATCACCTGGACCAACACCGAGTCCGAACATTGCACTATGTAAAGCAGCAGTTCCGTTGCTGAGACTTACCGCGAATTGCGTCTTATGTCGCTCGCGCCAAGTCCGTTCAAATTCTTTAACTGTGGATGACCTACCAGAAAGCTCATTCCTTAATGTCATCTGATATGTAATCTGTGCTTCAACTTCTGTGATCTGTTTCCACTGATCCAGTTTCGGAAACGGTTGCTCTTCAGATATATCGAAAACAGGCGTTCCACCTAAGACAACAGGAAGGTCTATATTGTTTCTACTATTGTTTGGATTCTTCATTTTGACGATTCACTATTCCTACAATTAACGTATAATGAGATAGATGTAAACGATTAAAACAGGTGCATCAATTTGACTGACAGAATCGTAAAGAGATTGCTTTAATATATGCCTTATGTTATATTAACAGCATCTAATTGCTTGATTAATTTATACCGTATCGTTTCTGTTTTAAATTACTAATATTTATACTATCACGCATAGATGAATTTGTCAATATACGTTTTTTACCTTTGGGTGTGTAAAGTATTTGGCGAAATATGCACAGAAAACCTGTAGG
>JAAXGN010000006.1:3570-9602 GCA_012267415.1 Candidatus Poribacteria bacterium
TCGCCCAAAGGCATTCACCGCCTACAATGAATATGTCGGTTAATGCCAATAACTTTACACACCCTTACCTTTCCTCACATCTGAGTATCTTTTGAATAACCAACCAGTATCTTCTGTTCACACCAGAAATCAGTTTCATACTATTCAACAGTTTCTTAATGTTGTCTTCCCACTCACAGCAGTCTTAGGATTTTTTCTGTTTTGTGGGATAGTCTTGTTACTAAGAGGACAAAGTCCAATTGCGTTTTATTTGACTATACTCAATAGTGGGTTTTCCAGTTTTGATGAATTTGCTGGTGTATTGTTCAGTGCAACACCCCTAATTTTTACAGGACTCGCAGTTGCTTTAGCTTTTAAGGCAGGTCTTTTTAACATCGGTTGTGAAGGACAACTTTATGTAGCGGCTTTTACTGCTGCTTGGTTTGGTATTCATATAAATCTACCATCTATTGTCCTTATTCCTTTATGTATTGCAGCTGCTATGCTGTCTGGTGCTATTTGGGGGGCGATACCAGGGTTACTGAAAGTGAAGTTTGGAGCACACGAAGTAATCAACACAATTATGTTGAACTTTATCGCGTTAGCACTGACAAACTACTTGGTAGTTTCTGTGTTTCGTGAACCGGGACAGATGACTCCACAGACAGCTGCAATCAATAAAACTGCCCGATTCCAACGGTTGGGTGAAGTCATACCTTTCATAAATGAAAGCAACCTGCTGGATTCAAGTTTTTTATTTGCTATTCTATGTGTCATCATAACTTATGTTTTCTTAAAATACAGTCGGTGGGGGTATGAACTTCGTTTGGTTGGAAACGCTTCAGATGTCGCAGCCTATGGTGGGATTAATCCAGGTAGGGTCATCGTCTGGACAATGGCACTCAGCGGTGCTATAGCTGGATTAGCAGGTGTTTCTGATGTGATGGGGTATCGTCACAGGTTCCTGGATAGTTTTTCATCTGGATGGGGATTCACCGGAATAGTAGTTGCACTTTTAGGTAGAAATCATCCATTTGGAGTCTTTGCTGCATCACTTCTGTTTGGTTTGCTTAACAAGGTCGCATTAGACATTGAATTACTGTTGGGAATTCCACGCGGTCTGTTTCTTGTTGGTCAGGGATTACTCATAATTACAATGGTGTGTATGGAAGGTTTTGTCATTAAGAGAAGAAAATGATTCTAAGTCTGATCCCAAGTACTCTAAGAAAAGCGACTCCCTTAGGTTATGCTGCCTTGGGTGGAACCTGCTCGGAACGCGCAGGTGTTGCAAATATCGCACTTGAAGGTATGATGCTCATGGGTGCCTTCGGTTACACTGTAAGCGCACAGGCAACTGAATCTGCTTGGATAGGTTTATGTGTCGGTATCGCATGTGGGTTCGGTTTAGCAATGTTACTGTCAGTAGCAACGATAACTTTCCAGTCAGAACAGATTGTGACAGGGGTTGCTATTAACATACTTGCATTAGGTAGTATTGAGTATCTAATGCCAACATCTGAAAGGGTTGTCGGTCTACCAGAACTGAAACTACCATTCATAGGTCACTATAGCATTCTTACTTATGTGATGCCATTGCTGATGTTAATGTGTCATATAATGCTATATAAAACTGCTTGGGGTTTGCGTTTGCGAGCAGCAGGAAACTCTACAGAAGCACTCAAAACCCTAAGCCTAAGCAGAAATAGGTGGCAGTATTTCGGTGTCGGTTTGAGCGGTATTTTTGCAGGTATGGGTGGTTGTTTTCTTGTATCTGATGTCAATTTATTTACGAAAGGAATAATCGCCGGCAGAGGATATGTCGCTTTAGCGGCAGTGATATTTGGAAACTGGCGACCCATTAATTGTGTACTTGCCTGTCTTTTGTTCGGATTTGCTGATTCATTAGATCTCATTCAACAATGGAACATTCCTGATCAACTGATTCAGAGTTTTCCATACATACTGACGATGATTGTTCTTGCGGGACTTGTAGGAAAAACGCGTCCCCCGGCAGCACTTGGAACGTCAGAGAACTAAAATCACAAACTAACCTCCTTGATCTGTCAACTCATAATAGACTGAATGTCTATCGTAGTATCCATACGATCTGGCGTGTTTCGGATTAATCATATTACACACCACGCCAAGTCCTTTTTCTGGCAAGACATCCTTGAGATGTTTCAATCCTGTTAATACATCAATACGTTTCGTTTTCGTTATATCAAACACATAAACGACAGCATCCACAGCCATAGCTAATATAACAGGGTCTGCAACTGCTCGGACAGGCGGACTGTCAATGATGACGATATCGTATTCAGACTTTGCGATTTCTAATAACTGTGTCATCATATCAGAATTCAACAACTCAATTGGATTTGGTGGAACTGTCCCACCTGGTATAAGATGCAAATTTGGAATACCAGTTTCTCTCACAGTGGATCTGAATACTTCGTAGTTATTCTCGTTATTCATGGTAATCAGCATTTCGCTTAGACCCGGTTTACGCGGATCACTATGCGTTATCTCTGGTGTTTCATGGATATCTTCAGATTCTGAATGGACTACATCTTCATCTAAGATTCTCATGAGCTGTTCCGAAGGAAAATGTGTGTGTTGAGAAGGTCTCCGCATGTCAGCATCTATGAGTAATACCTTTTTACCTGCTTGTGCATAAGTGGCTGATAGATTTGACGAAATACAACTTTTTCCTTCTCCCCGTGTTGAACTCGTCACGAGTACTGTCTCCATCTTTCCACCAGGATTGAGGAAGGGAAGCTTGGCACCTATTGCTCTGAATGATTCAGCATATTTTGAGTTTGGTGAATCATGAACAACAAGTGGAATCCTGTACGTACTTCGTTTCTTAATGGATGGAATAACACCAATAAAACTTGGTGGTTCTGGTAGAGAATCCAGTTGTCGTACCGAGTCTTCTAATCTTAGATAGGTGTCTTTAAAGTAATTCTTCACAACAGCAAAGGTAAAACCGAGTAATCCTCCGAGCATTGTTCCCAATACAAGGTTGATTTTCATCCGCGGTTTTATAGGTTCCTGGGACAGACGTGCTTGGTCTAATACCTTAAGGTTCTCCGTGCGTGCTTCGTCAAGGATCTGAGATTCACGGATTCTCGCTTCTAATGCACCGACTTGTGTGTTATAAATCTCTGCATCACGTTTAAGTCTATAGAGTTCAAGTTGATTATCTGACCAGCCACTCAGTTCGTTGATATGTTCATCTATCTGTGAGGAAACAATCTGCTTCTGTTCTTTTAGTCCGTTTATGGTTGCTTGGGTTTCATTTATGTTTTGAGCAATGATTTGGTGAAGAGGATTATATGAAGAAGTGGTACTCTTTATCTCCTTATCCTCACCTTCAAGGAGTTTCTTTGTTTCACTTATCTTCTCATCCAATGAAGAAATCTCAGGGTGCTTCACATTCCCGTATTTTCCAATGAGTGCTTTTCGTTCAATTTCATACTTATTTAATTCATCCTGAAGTTTTACATAGGATGGGTTTCTTGATATAGTTTCAGAAATAATCTCTTCATCCACCTTCTCTAACTCATCTTCGAATGCGGCAAGCCTCAATTCAGCACCGATCAATTGACTTACAAGTTCATTTTCACTTAACCGTAATGCCAAAATCAGTTGTACCTGTGTTCCCCCTTCAGTATTTAGTGTAAGTTCAGGATTCTTTTCTTGGAATTCAAAAAGCGCGTTTTCCGCTTCTTTTCTCTTCTCGGTAACGTCATCCAATATGGCTATTGGAGATGGCTTTTCCCACCATCGTGCCTTCTCATCTGTTTCAGCGTCAATTGTCCTGATGAGTATCTCGGCGATCTTATCACACAGTAATTGTGCATGTTCGGATTTTCGTTGTTTCACTGATAATGTAAGTACATCTGCGTCTTGATTCTCTTCAACCCTTATTTTTTCATCAATAAGCGTTTTAATATAAGCATCTTCCCATTCAGTAATTGTTAAATCACCTTGTTCAGTTAATGTAGGATCTAAATCAACATTAAAGAGATTAGCAAACCATCTCACAAGTTTTCCACGGTAAATGGGTAACGGTTCCAATAATCCCTGGGAACGAAGTTCCCGTACAGCGGGGGCAATTACTAAATCACGGGATTGAATTAGTGTAGCATAAGTACCTGAGGAAGGTCCACGGAGTATACCAGGGATTGGTAAACCTGATAGTATGGATGATGGCCCCTGTCCATCAAGAATCCGCAGAGTCGTTTCAGATTGATAAACTGGTTGGGTGAGATCAGTTACAACGAATGCACCTATAATACAGATCAAAAATATTGCAATTACACTCCATTTGTTTCGATAAAGAATCCAAAAATAGTCTAATATACGAATTTCTGTTATTTGCTCAAGTTTTGTATCTGTCTGTTCATTCATTTATCTATACCTCAGCCAAACACTAACGACTAGGTTTGTCAATGAAGCAGCGAAACTCAAAACTCTCCAATCAATGCGTATTCTTTCCATGATACGGAGTTGGTCATTTGGATTAAGATACACTTCAGATTGTCTGAGATTAAAGTTAAGTTCTTCTTGTGTGCCATCTGCTCGGTTTATTAGACATTTTTTAAAATTTGCCTTTTCTTCGTTCAACCCGCCTGCCATAGCGACAGCATCTCGTAAGAGTATCGGTTCTGTGATGGTGTATTGACCAGGTTTATATACTGCACCTACAACACTTATTTTTGCCTCAGCGATTGGTACATATAATATGTCACCTGGGAATAACATTGCACTAACATTTTCGGCTGTTAGATCAACTGGGGTATTACCTTCATCAGTGATGATTTCTGCCTTTTTCAAATCGGCAAAGTCTGTCTTTGAACCACCAGCAAATTTTAATGCTTGATCCGCAGTTACTTGTTCATTCCTTATAGGGTATAGTCCTGGAGATGCTACTGCACCGATGACGCGTATCTGTCTTACGGCATATATTGATGGAATGATTACAATATCATAATCCTGTAATGGAATGTCATCGTATTCTTCATTTAATTGTTCTTCAAAATTAACTGTGCGAAAGACCTTACCATCCCGCCATATTGTGATTTTTGTCAAATCAGCTATTTCATTGTTAACCCCAGCGGCAGCTAAAGCATGTAACAAATAAACTTGTCCTGTCTCAAATACATGTAGATTTCCTCTGGGTCTTTGTTCAACAGCACCATAGACAAGGATATTCCTTTTCGGTTGCATCAACGTAACGAATACTCTCGCACTAGGTAACTTATTAGTAAATGTCTTTTGCATTTGTGCTTCAAGTTCAGCTACCGTTAATTCTGTTGCTTTAACGAGTCCAATCAGAGGATAAGAGATAAAACCATCTGGCTGTACTGGCACAGGTACGCGGTCTTTCGAGTATTCTGGATAACCTTCAACAGTTACAACAATACTATCACCTACCTGCAATTTGTATGTTGATGTCTCTGGATATTGTGGTGTTTCTGTTACAATATTCTCATCAATTGGATCTTCTGCCAATATAAATGTTGGAAAACAGAATACACAAATGTTAAATGATAGGAAAAAAAACAATAACGAGGTTGATATTCTCAGTTTCAATTTGAATCCACCTTCTCAAAATTACGTTCAACTTTAACTTGTTTGGACTACCTTTTTTTGTGTTTTTACAGACGTTTTTCTTCATAAATTGTAGATTCTCTACCCTATCTATTGCGAATCTTTAGGTGTAATTAATTCGTAAGTTTGTATTTTGAAAAACCCTATAGTATTTTATCAACATAGAAGCGTATATTCAAGTCAAAATACAGAGTAACATCTGAACCCAAATAGATCTGAATATGAAGATTAGGAACATCAGAAGGGATATACAATATGTGTCAATCTTAATGAAAGATTGTGTTCTTCCATCAAAATAAACATTCCCGTACAGTGATAATGAATCTTGATTTAATTTGTTAGGTTGTGTTAATATAATAATGCCAAGTACCCGCTGACTAAAGTCAGGGGCTTGTAAAGAAGTTGCCCCGTCATTCTCAGCAGTTTATGTTCCG
>JAAXGN010000037.1 GCA_012267415.1 Candidatus Poribacteria bacterium
AAAATTGCACCAAATGACCTCAAACTCAACAGACTTTTGTTTTTACTGGACCTTGACCATAGGTTGACTTTAAGAAATTGAAGACCAACGCAATGCTTATCATAAAAGCCATATTTAATAAAAATCTCAGGACGTTTCGTAGATACTCTCTACATTATCAACTGACAACACTAAAATGCTAGTACATTGAATGTACAGTATATATGCAAGGAAACCTAAAACAAAGGCACATAATGACCATGTTATGATATACTTGAGTGAACAGAAAGTGGAGTTAGGGGACCATACACAATTAAACCATGCAATTGAATATGATATGATACATATGAAACAGGTAAAGGGACCGGTACACAAAAACAGAATAATGAAATATACAATAATTACCACAGTTTAAGTTCAAATGAACCTTGGTTTCCATTTAAAGACTTAAAAGCTTTGAGTTCGAGTATCTTAAGTGACTCCTTAATAAAAAGCCTAGTTTTACACACATCTGAAGCTAAAACATCAGGCAAATCAAAACCAATACTATGACCAGTCTCAAGCTGGTGCTTAAACAAAGCACTAGAGTCACTGGAAGCATGTTCTTTCATGCGCTGATCTAACCTACGTGTAGTAAGTCCAACATAAAAATCACTGCAGTCTTTACAGTTCACCTTATAGATCACATTGCTGCATGTTAAACGAGGATAAGATGACTTCAACTTACACAACCTGTTGAGTTTACATGATGGTTTAAAAATAACTAGCAGTTCCACACATGGTAAAACAGCTTTATAGATCCTTTTGAGTTGTCTACACAGTTTCATACTGGAAAGTCCGGCATATGGTAAGGACAGGTATATCTTCATTCTTTCTGGGCCAAATATGGTAGAAGTAGTGTTGGTACCCATTGCACGATTAAGAAATCTTTGCACACAACTGTCCACAAAATTACCGGGGTAACCATTTGAGAGCAACACATTTTTAATAAATAGCAGTTCCTCATGAAAAAGATGATAGTTTGAGCAAAGCCTCCAGGCACGGCTTACCAAACAGTATACTAATCCACGTTTAAACATCTTGGGCACAAAACTGTCCCATCTGAGGTAAAGGCCAGAGAAAGTCGGCTTCCGGAAGACTGAAGTCAACAGCTTACCATCAGTCTGTCGAGACACAAGTACATCCAAGAATGAAATTTTGTCATCCTGCTCTTCCTCTAAGGTGAATCGAATCTGCGGATGCTGTGCATTCATCCACTGGAAAAACTGGGAGACGTCAGCACTAGATGAAAACACTAGAAAAATATCGTCCACGTACCGTTTATAAAAGAGGGGTTTCTGACCTTGGTAAGTGTCCAAAGCATGTTTTTCCAGGTGAGACATAAAGATGTTCGCTAGGACAGGCCCAAGTGGAGAACCCATCGCAACACCATCTATCTGATCATAGATCATGCCATTAAATAAGAAGTGATTTTCTTTACTGGCAACTGTCAACAGCCTCTTCAGCTGGTCCCTGGTCAGGTTACGCACAGTGTCAGTATCATGGAAAAGCTTGTCAAGGCAGATCTCTATAGTTTCCTGGAGTGGCACATTAGTGAACAGATTAGACACATCAAAAGAAACCATAAAAGGTGCACTAGTTGACTGTATTTCCTTGGCAAAAGTAAAGGAGTCCTGCACAGTGTAGGTTGAATCACAAAGAGGTTTCAGTATTTCCACCAAGAACTTCGCTAAATTATAAGTGTAGGTCCCAATGCATGAAACAATAGGGCGAATAGGAGACTCACAAAAATGGCACTCCTATTCGCCCTATTGTTTC
>JAAXGN010000120.1 GCA_012267415.1 Candidatus Poribacteria bacterium
TTTCTTTTTAAAGACCGGAAATCTTGCACGCTTCTTTATCCAGTTCGTTATCGCTGCACCTAAATGCTTATAGATACTTTGTGAGCAAACAACTTGATCCATATCAGCAGTCCAAGCATGTTCTTTCTTGTAGACGTTAAACCTTTTATCTAACTTGCCAACAGATAGATATTCACCTGTTGCATCATAGTGTTTCTTAAAATCTGCTAATGCTTGGTTGTATGACCATCTGGCGTAGCCACACTGTTGGGCAAACCATTTACGTTGCTTGTTATTAGGATCTAATGCGATCTTATGGGTTTTCTTTGGCATAATACTGATTCCTTGAAAAGAACCTGATCCCCACTGTTATGGTGTGGTAGGTGTAACAGTACCCACCCTGAATCAGTCTTATTATTGTACTATCTTTTGCACAAAAAATGCAAACGTTTTTTATTGCCTAAACAGTGTTGGACCCAAGTCTAAAGACTTGGGCTTGTCTGTTTAATCGTCAAATTGCATTAAATGATTAATTAACGTCAGTATGATTAATCATTTCGGATGCGTTCACTCACGCCATTTGCATATCTGGGAGGCGTGAATTGTAGCACAACCAATTTTATTATAATGGCAGTTTGTGGCACATCTTCGCAAACTGGGAAGTTTGCGCTACATTTATCAAACTCACGTTAATAAGCATCTTTCGTAAATACTGATGGCTCAACATACAGTGTTTTTTCGTGTGTGTAATGCACATAACCTGCCGCGTTACCTTTGCGTTTTACGACATAACGCACCCACGTATAATCTACTGGTACAAGACTAGAATGATGTGCTTTGCTGTAGTATGCGGCAAGTTGTGCAGCTTGTAATAGGGTAGGCATTGGTATGTCCTGACGGTTTTCTGGATTACGGATGATGACATGTGAACCGTGAATCTGCTTGGCATGCAACCACATATCGCGGGGTTTGGCAATCTGTCTCAATAGGAGGTCATTTGCTTGACTATTGCGTCCGACATATATCTGAAAACCGTTGGTAGAGGTGTACTTTCGGTAGGGTCCTTCACTTATCTGCTGTTGCGACTTACGCTTCTGCTGGGTTTTGATCAAACCGTTCTCTATGAAATCCTTACGAATATGTTGAAGTTCTTTAAGTGTTGCTGCGGTTTCTATCCTGTTTTGATATGTATTGAGGATTTCTTTCTCCGCTTCAAGTTCAGCGAGTCGTTGTTGAATTTGAGAATATCCCCGTTTTGCTTTTGTATATTTCTTGAAAAAAGTCTGTGCATTATCTGATGGATTGAGTTCGGGGTTCAGTGCAATCGTCAATGTTTCAAGTTCTTCACTATAGTAGTTTTGCAGTTTAACTTCCTTCTGTCCACGTTTGATGTTGTGCAAATTCGCCAGAATGAGTTCACCCTGTATCCGGTAATCATCAGATTTCTCAGCGTTTGCTAAATCTTTCTGAAGTGCTGCTGTCTTTCGTTTCAACTGATTCTTCTGTGTTTGCAGCACCTGCTTAAGCGAACGTAGTTCAGAGTCCTTTTTCTCTTTTACTGTAATTCCTTCGTAATATGCTGATAACGTTTCACTCATTGTTGAAAATGTTTCTATGGTTGTTTCGGGATACTGTTGAAGTGGCATCGGTGATGCGGCAATCGTTTCATCTCCGTCTATGATCAGTTGCGGTGAAACATGCTCTGGGTTAAAGTATCTAATGACCTGTTGATAAGCGTCATATAAACCTGTTTTTTCACTACGTGCAATTATCTCTTTTGCCAATGTAGGACTGAGTCCATCGATTTTGCTAAACAGTGATTTCCAAGTTATGTCTGTTGAATGAAATAGATCAGAAAATAAAGACTCATTGATTTCCAGAGGATCTAACTTTTCTTGTTGAGGCGGTAAAGTGTAAGTTTCACCGGGTAATACCTCTCTATATCGACTTTTAGTCTCATCTATATGCTTGAGACATTCCAGTATTCTGTCGTCAGTATCATCCATCAGAATGATGTTGCTGTGTTTACCCATCATCTCTGCGATAATTGATTTTTTGTTGGTTTGTAGATGATCGTCTGACTTTGGTTGGACAGATATTTTTAAGATACGATCCCATCCGAGTTGAGAAATCTCCGTGATGACACCTTGTTTGAGGTGTGTGGAGAGGAAATCTGCGAAATAGGATTGTTTCTGTCCGGGGGGTGGTTTCTGGATTAGATGCGCACGTGCATGTACTGAATGCGCGGAAATAGTCATCCAATGTGTTTTCGCTTTCTGACTAATTTTGATGGAAAAGGTTGTGGGATTGGTCTGTTCAATATGGCGAATAGTTCCACCGATTAACGATTCAGACATTTCATGCACAACAATGCGGAGGGTTAGGCTATCAAAAGACATGGTTTTTTGGTATGTAATGCGTTTGCTGTTGCGGTGCGATAAGGATATCGCACCTACCGGCCTGGGGGCGTATTATTGGTTTCACATTTCCTTAAGTTGATACATATTGGATAGAGGAACAAAATCCGACATGATAGACCCAATCAATGATAAGGCTTTAGATGCTTGATTGCATCAATAACCTGATTTTTTATTTCAGAGGGTACACGGGGATTGAATGGACCACCAGTACCTGCTTCAATATCCTCAAAACCGCTCTGTATCATTGCTTCAACAACGGCAGAATAGTTGTATACTCTTTCATTTCTAAAACGTATCTCTTCCAGTGCTTCGATTTTTGCTTCAATGCTATCGGAAGTCTCGTAATCTCCACGACGTTGTGCATTATTTATCTCGTCTGAGGCACGGGCATAAGCAACAGCGATACCAGAGGTATGTCCTTTTGTTCCGAGTCGCGCGGGTTGTGTGCTTCTATCTCCTATACCCCACATCACAATACCGTGCTCACCGATACCATCAATCAGGGGAACGACATCATCTGTATCAGTACCGATCTTCACACCGATAATATGTTGTGAATCATTTAATAACCGTATTACCGCCTTTAAGTCTCGTTTTTGTCTGAAATAGTAAATGAATCGAGCATTGCAGTTGCTGCCGTAGCGTTCTGCAAATTTCATATAGTATTCATAGATACCTTCAGGATTAGATATACCTGTTAGTGGCATGAGCAGATATGCATCTGGTGGTCTGCTGAGTTCAGATTGTGCTTCAATTAGTTGTCCTGCTTGTTTTATTGGGTTCGGAACAATGCCAGATATTAGGATACCATCGTTTCCTATCTGTTGTCCTGTTCTGTCAAGAAGGTTTAACTGTTCTATTTCTGCAATGTGGTGAATTAGACTTGTTCCTGCTATGGCGATGACACGTTTCCTACCATTATCAAGGTAGTTGTTGTTCATCAAATAGTCTATGTTTTTTGCATGTCCAGCAAAATCAATTCTGTCGCCGTCAAAGGGTATTATTGGAATTGCAGTAACAGAATTGAGACTGTCTAATAACTGCGGTAGTTCTGTTGCCATTTGTTCTCCTATGTACTGACACTGATGGTGGATGCTATGTGTATCTCTATAATATAATAATCATAATACAATTTAGATGTATAGTCAAGTCTAATTAAGTTGTTCCTTCTGGATTAACGAATCCAACCCATACCCTTGCTGGGTTGAAGATACGACACCTAAACAGGATGCCGCTAATACGATATCTACAAATACTATTTTCCAATTCGGTTCATTCGAAATTGTAAGTCCCATAAGGTCTAATAGACTGAAAAGGAAATTACCACACCCACAATCTGCTATAGTAAGTTCTCGCCACAATGCATTTGTTAATGCAACGGCAAATATCAGAAAAAGTAACATTGACAATATACCCGCGCCTCTTGAAAAGTATCCAATGATCAGAACTATGCCTAATGTAATTTCTGCAGAAACTATGAGATAACTTATCGGTTTTACTAACCCTATAGGTAACATCTGATAACTATCTACATTTGTAATAAAAATGCTGAAACCCATGAGTTTAGTAATTCCAGCAAAAAGCAGGATGGCACCCAGGACTACTCTTAGAAGTGTTACCAATATTAATGGAATTTTCATTCTGTTCCAAAAAACCGATCCAGATACAGACAGTTAGCGATTCTTTGATAATTTGCTGCATTAAAAAAACTAAAAATGGTATTACTCGAACTGTTTCAACAGTCCCCAGGTTGTCGTGAGTTGTGAGCCTTGTAATTGAACAGCAAGACTATGGTCAACTTTATCCGTAATTGAGATACTTGAGATCCTACTACCAAACCAGTGTGCTCCAAAGTGACGCGTAATGAGCAATCCCACAATGTCAATAGTTTTAAAGTTATCATCAAGGAATTCAGTTATCAGATGCAGGTTTGTCCATACTTGAAAAGTTCCAGAATCAAAAACAACTCTTAGATTGCGTGTTGTGTCTTTGAATATGTTCCCGTACCACGCTTTCGTCTTTCCTCTACTATATCCATCCTTCTTCTCCGAAAAGGTGACTTTGCTTATTTCTTCAGGACTAACAATATAACCTTCTACGGCTAATTCAGGTTCATCTTGACGTTTCCCAAGAAACAAGCAGAGTTCCCCCATACCATCTTCTCCTTCCTGTGGATACGTTATCTCTTCACCTATCATTGTTAACTGTTCAAAGTCAAATTCGACGATTTTCCAGTGCAGAAAACCCGCTATGTACTCCTCATCACAAAATGGTTGTTCAACACACTGAATATTGGCAAAGAGGATTCCTGCGACAGCTTCCCATCTGGACCCCCGCCCAATTCGTTCCCATCCTGTGAGATCCTCATCAAACGAATCTTTCCATACTTTAGCATAACAGTGCCAACTAAAAATAACACATAATGGGACAGAAATCAATAGGAACGGATTAATGATTGTTGTGATAATGGAGTGTTTTGACATGATACTACCTCAGCTGCTTGAATTGTCCCCATATTGTTGCTAACTTTGTTTGTCGTGAAACAGGTAACCCTGGACCAGTAATCTTAAATGAATCCACCCATCCATGCCCAACATGAAGTCCATTCCCTATAATGACAAACCCAAGGATTTCAGTCGTAGTAAATTCGGGGTCTTCAACATCCGCGCGTTTTTCTCCATCAGCGAACCATTGAAAACTCCCACGATTAAAACGAATTTCCATAGATGCTAAATCTGTTTTTTTCCAGATGATTACACCCCCTAACTTGTCAAAATTATGCGGATTATGCAACTGTAAAGGTACAGGTGCAAACACTACACTACTACTCCACGGATTGAAACTACCCCCGTAAATATTATCTGTTAAAAACAGATAGAAAAATGGCCAGGCTCCGGGTGACTCAGAACGCCGCCTTCCGAGTGCGATCCCAAAACTCGCCTTCTTTCCACTTATATTTTTTACTGTAATGGTGAATGTTTCGTATCCTGGATTTTTTGCTTGTACCTGAATCGGTTTTCGACTTTTGAATTCAAAGTCTTCATAAGATCCACTGGGCTCTTTGAATTGAAGCAGTTCTATCGTAGGCCATGTGTCTCCATCAGGGGATGGTGAGTCTATCCATACCTTTAAGAATCCATCTTCAACTCTCCATATAGCATATTTACCCCAGTGTTCCCAGTTTTCTTCTTTCAATACATCAAAACCATCTTGATAACCTTGTGAAAAAGTGGATAGGCAAAAAATGCTGGACACAAAGAATGACGTAATTCCTATTAAGGTAAGTATGCTATGCTTCATGTTAAAACTCCTATTTTTAACGATACGTTTTGATTTTGATTAGAATCGTTTCAACTTGCCCCAAATTGTGGTTAGTTGTTCTTCTCGTAACCGCACATCAAGAACATTGGACCGAGGGATACTGCTGCCTGAAATAGAAAAAGTCGAGATAGTTCCATTAAAATAATCTCCTGGGAATTCAAACACGCTCATCAAACCAACGACATCAATCATGGGAATCTCATCGTCAACAAATTCTGTAATTGGAAGGTCTTGTGTAAAGAGTTGAAACTTTCCAGTATCAAACACGACCCTTATATCACCTGAAGTCAATCGGAACATAAGTCCATAATCTGCTTTTACTTCACCTTTCTTGTAAACACCGTTTTCGGTAAACTGTATTTTTGTTGTCTTTTCAGGACTGAAAATATAACCTTCTGCAAAGTCAGGGGAAGGTTGACGCTTGCCAAGGAATAAGCAAAGTTCACCAGAAATAAATCGTGCATCTTGTGGGTAACGTATTTTCTCACCTACCACTGTTACTTTATCAAGTTGAAATTGATGAGCATTCCAGTGTAGGAAATCCGCAGCTGTTACCTGCTCCTGTTTCGGTTTCTCTATTACTGTGTAGAGGTATCCGATGTTCCATGGATCAATTTCCCATGATGCAAACCAAGGGTCTTCCTCAACAATACGTTCCCAACCATTAAGGTTAATGTCATCAAACTGATCTCTCCACGTTCCAGCATAACTGTATACACTCAAGATGGCATACATAAACACTGTCCAATACATTATCCTAAAAAAATGCTTTCTCATGCCCTAATACCTTCGTCAATAATAAACATTATAAATCTTAAGTTATAGAAACTCTATCAATATCTTTATAGGTATTGTCTTTTTTGTGTTTTCTGTAAGGATACACTAATGTTGTAAAATAATCAAGTTATTAGGATTTACTGGAACGCAAAAAAGTTGACATCAAATAACATCACTGTCATGATATAGAGTGAAGCCTAAAATATAATGAGACTTCTCGAGAAGACGGGCAATGAATTGCCCTACTACAAACGGGTATATATTGTTGATGATTTAATTGAGGATGTCCAGTGTTACACTTACTTCGTTCACTTCAGACCGATGTTTTAGGTATTGGTAGGAACGTGTTTCATCAGTTCAGGATGCACAAATGTGCACATCAAGCTGCTTCACTTGCGTTTACTACTGTGCTGAGTCTGGTGCCGCTGTCAGCTGTTGCGCTCTTCCTGCTAAAGACTTTTGGTGTCGTTGAAAACGAGAAGTCTCCGCTGATCGCTAATCTCAACAATTTCCTTCCACAATATAGGGCGGACGAGATTGTAACGGGTATCACTGAATTTACAAATAGAAACCTTGCTGGACTCGGTATTGGTGGTTTTTTGTTGTTCCTGTTTATCTCAATTATTCTGTTTATGTCCATTGAGACACATTTCAATCATATCTGGGGTAGTCGTAGAAGATTACCTCTGGTACAGGCGTTTCAGAAGTATCTGGTTTTTTGTATGCTGTTGTTGATTGGACCCCTTATAATTTGGTTTGTGTTCTCTACCGTAGCAAGTGGTTTAATTGCGCAGCTTTTCCCGTGGGTTTCCGTATTCTGTCTATTTTTTCTTATGTATATTGCATTGCCGAACACGACAGTGAACTGGAAAGCTGCACTCTCTGCGGCATTTTTGGCTGGCTCGCTGTTTCAGATAGCTCGTATCGTATTTGCAAATTACTTTGAATTGGTCTGGCAAAACTATACCGCAATTTATGGTACTTTGGCAATGATAATTATTTTGGCGATATGGATTTACGCTACTTGGTTAGTTGTTCTATTCGGTGTTGAGATTACAAACGCTATTCAGAGATACGTTGATCCCGGTCATCCGCTTGGAACGCAGATCAATGAGAGTCAGAATTATATCAATGCAACAGGAGTTATTACCCTATATCTAATCTTAGCAAGGCATTTCAATGAAGGAAAGGGTGCATGTTCCATTGCTGATGTCGCTGTAACTGCTAAAGTATCTGAATCTTTGGTGCAGGATGTGTTTGAACGATTCAAGATTGCGAAACTTATCTATGAAGTAGAAGATGAGACGAAGGGTTATATTCCTGCTCAACCGTTAGACACGATTGCTCTTGATACGTTGGTTGCGGCTGTCGATTGGGATTTAGAGAATCACCTTTCGGTTGCAGTGGCAGGTTCGTCTGAGTTGAGTAAGGTGTATCAAGAACTTCAGGAAGCCGAAACTGATAGACTAAGGGATGTTACGGTGCGTTCAATCTTAATGGATTTAGGCAAGGGTGGAGCTAACGATAACAAATTTTGAAAATAAATACACTTCATCCCCCGGTAGGTGCGATATCCTTATCGCACCGGATTTGTCCCAACCAGTTCCATATAAGGTTTTCGCGTAGGATCCAGTGCGATAAGGATATCGCACCTACCGGCCTGGGGGTATTATTGGTTTCGTATTTTCCTTAAAATGACGCTTATGGGCGGTTTCCTTATTGTACCATAAGCGTTAATGCCAAACAATATAGGTTGGCATTTTTAGCACTAAACCGATAAGACTCCAGACACAACCAAGTGTATAATCACCTAAGATTAATCCCAAGAAGAATGGAACTGCTTGTCTATACAACTTAACGCCTCCAATTTTTAGCACAGTGGCTTTTGCTAACCAGCTAAGGAAGATTGGAAACCATAGTCTTCCCATTCCTGTTCCACTGACTAATACATATCCGCCAGGATGTAGGGGCCACCACAAGAACCGGATCTTCATTATCATCAGGAAAATCGTGAACATAAAACTGCTGCCGATAACAGACATCTCTGGGACACCTGCCTCCCGTGGACTGACTAACCATGTATTTAATCGGTTGAAAGTTTCCCATCCCATATACACGATCCATCCCCGTGCTTTGCTGCCAGCTCCCATATCGTATAATACATGCAGATATGCCCAGAAAGTTATCAGAATTCCAAATACAATGGCTAATATCATACCGATGAGCAGTTGATGATATCCGATTCGGCTGCGTTCTGCTAAACGAAACGCTTCTAATTCGCTTGGGGTAGGATGTGCGCGGAAGCAACGGACGAATGGATACAAAAACGTGAGACCTGTTAGATTACCTAAACCTAACCGACGCGTACCTAATCCTAACACCATAGTCCTACCCGGATCGACAAGAATAAGCTGATGTAATGGGGGACCTATCTCTGCTCGTATGCGTGTGATACCGAGTATCATGGGAAAGTAGAGTAAAAAGAAAAGCCCAATTGCCCAAAATGTCATCCCCATCTGAAAACAGAAGATAAATAGGAATACCATACCCGCGGAGAATAGTCCAGCTGCTGTTCGGTAACGCATCGGTTCCCCTGAATCATCTGGTGGTGACACACCCTTTCTTTGGGATATACCGAGTACCTTTCTTATGATGCGTCCATAGTACCGTCTTCCCATCCACAGTGGTATACACCCAAACGCTAACCAAGCACCTGTTTGCTGTTCAAGGTTATAGATATTTCGCGCACCAAACATATCTGTTACGACTAACTGAACACGGGTAAGTATCCAGAAGAACCAGCAAGAAAACGAGAGATCTAATGGCGTGAAAAACATCAAACCGATACTAAAAGGATAGAAAGAGATGTTTATCGGTCCCATTGCACTCCACGGTTTAGAGGCAAATTGTCCAAGCCTTTTGTTTCTAATTGGCAGTGAGGGAATTTCAGGAAACAGAAAACTCAGACCGTTGAGTAATTCAACACTTCCTGCTATAGCAAACCCAATCCACATCCAAGGTGAACTAAAGAAACGTTTCGGATTGTTTGTCAGTGCTAATGGAAGTTGAACGATCGGATAGTTTAAACGTTCGTTTTCTGTCCACTGCTTACGGAGAAACACTGTTACTGCCAGCAACGATAACCATAAGGCGATGACGAAACTTGACCAAGCAAGTACCGGTTGTATCCATGCGTTTAATGTAGATGAACTGTAGAGTGTAGAATCCCCGTTGTAAAAACCTTCTAATATACGTGGACTTTTGACAGCAATCCAATTGGGGATGTTGCTCCCGAAGAGAGAAATCCATTCGTTTTCTGGTGTAGCAAAGTGGAAGGTGTGTGCCAGGACAGGGATAAGATATCCCATCATTGTATGGCCACTGATAGTTGTTACCATTACGACCATCACATAGATGGTCTGTAAATCCGCTTGGGACATAGCAAGTTTAGGGATAAAACGTTGAAATAGCAGATTTAGCAGGACAAATACAAGAAGTGTAAAAACTGCGTTGAAGAAGAGCGAAGCAATTGTCAATTGAGTAGAATGCCATACCTCTGTCCCCATGAGACACCAATAACTATTAAATGCTACAAGTATCAATCCGATGAGAAGTATATGTGGTTTTACACTTTGTCGTCTGCCATTAGACATTTGGACTCCTGCGAATGTATTGCACTGCCTCCTTTAGTATCTTTTCGTTGTTATATTGCTGGACTGTTTCTTGAGAGTCAGTATCTTTAGGTAAAGTTTGAATGGCTTGTGATAATAACGGTAAGGCGCGGACGACGTTATCTACGATAGTAATACTCGCTTGTTTCGCGGTTCTTGACATCGGATTTAAGTCTATCGTTACGACATCTTTACCCATCTTCCGTAGTGCTTCACACCGATCACCATCTTCAAGAGGTACGAACACAACATCTGCTTTGAAGATACCTTCTGGGTTTACATACTTGCGATTGGAGTCTATGAAGTTGAGCTGCGTATCTTTGGAAGGCATTAGTACTTTTGTTGCGTCATGTTTTTGCAGATGTTCTTTTATTTTCTGTTCGCGTCCGGTTTCTGTGTGAAATATGTTTACCTCCAAAGGAGCCTTCAATATCTGTCCAAGTTCAATGATCTCTTTAGGGACTAACGCTGCTACGTTTCCGTTGACAGAGATAACGGGATGTTGTGCTAAATAGAGCATGGCTGCAGCAGCACGTATCGCTTTATGTGCGAACGGTTGCGTGGCTTCATTTATAAGATAATCGTAAGCCTCACCACGTCCATGTGCTATCAGTCCGTGGATAGATGTAATGCCTTGTTCTACACCGCTGACAATTCTGTCTCTTAATGTCAGCGAAAGATAACGTGGATGTGATTTTGGGACATCGCTCATTTTTTTCAGACTTGTATATGAAGTTTAATAATAAAATCGGCAAAGTGATTTACCCCAGGCCGGTAGGTGCGATATCCTTATCGCACCGAATTTACCCTAACTAGTTTCGTCCAAGGTCTCCTCGTAGGTCCCGGTGCGATAAGGATATCGCACCTACCGGCCTGGTGAAATCAAAATTATCTGATTATTAATTCAATCATTATGAGTGTGCCTGCTACTTTTCTTCGCGTAAATCAAAAACGGTTTTGACGGATGCAGTTAATCCAGTGTTTAGCGCGGTCTGTATTGCACGTCTATAGTCCTGAAGTGTAAAGGGTTCACCGATCAAAGGGAGCAGACTCTCTCCATGCTCTTGTAAGAAACGAAGACCGAGCTGAAATGTATGTATCATCTCATTTTGGTATGATTCTAACCCGTAAGTATATGCTCCCTTTACATGCAACTGCTTATACCAAATAGATGTCCAGTCTATGTGCTTCGGTATTCCCGGCATCCCCAGAAGGATTACCTCTCCTCCCGCTTGTGTAAAACGTAAGGCATCGTCAATTGATGTGCTGGAACCTACGCAATCAAACGTAACATCTACGCCCCCTAATAACACTTGCTGCCCCAGTTCTGGTTGAAAAGGTTCTGCATCTGTTAATTCACAGAACGCATTATATCGTCCTCTACCTGCTGAGATTACGACATCAGCACCTAAGTTTTCTGATAGTTTTTGCTGATGTGGATGTTTTGCGATGACTATAATTCTGTTTTGATATCCAATCATTCTAAGTGCTGCAATGGTGAGTAATCCGATTGTTCCACCACCAATCACGCAGATATCCTTTTTACCGTTAACTTCTGCTTGTAGGACGCCGTGTAATGAACATGCAAAGGGTTCAAGTAGGACTGCTAATTCATCGGAGATTTCATCTGGGACGTGATGGATTTGCGTTTGATGTGCAACGACATATTGACTCCACCCGCCTCCTGTATCACGGCAATACCCAGTTTGAACACCTGCAGAGATGCTGCCGCTTGTGATATTCTCACAATTTGAGAAGCGGTTATTCTGACACTGATTGCAGGGAGGGTCTATCTCGCGCACCCTACATGAAAGTGCGGGTTCAACCACCACCCGATCCCCTATTGACATTCCTTCCACCTCATCTCCCATCTCAACAATATCGCCTACGATTTCGTGTCCGAGGACAAAAGGTGTAGATGTGAAAGGTGAGAAATACGGACTTCCCTTCGCTGTGATTGTTGACAGGTCAGACCCACAGATTCCGCTGAGACGTGTCTTTATTTTTACCCATTGCTGTGTGGGGAGTTGTGGGGCTTTCATCTCAACGAGACGCACACTTGAAAGCGGGGATGTATAGAGACTTCTCCACTTTTTTCCAAGGTAACGCATTATGAGATAACGTGGGATGCTTTTGGTGTATAGGATGACTTTCAAAACGTTTCTCCATTAGTGCTTTATCAAGTCTTATTTAAAGGGCGGGTAGAACGTAGCGAAACCCATAGGTGTAAAGTTAAGGATTTTTCCATGCAGAAAGCCTCTCCAGTCCTGTAGGGACGATAATGAAAAGAGTTCCCATCTTTGAAACTTCCTTAAGTTGAAATCCATGGGGGTTCCCTTCGCTCTAACCGACCTACAAAATAATACCATTTCTAATTGATAATACTTCTTTATTCTAGCACAATCTGTCAGATTGTGTCGTTCTCCGTTTCAGTTCCCGAAAGTCGGTAATGATAAAAAATTTATTAGAAATGGTATAAAATTGGACAATACCTTCGCCAAAAATAGATTTTCTGTTAAATTGTCTGTGTGTTGTAGTACAATAAACGTCAACTTAAGGAAATTAATCTGTTATTAGTGTTTCTTTAGTCCCGTAGGGACGATATGTGTATAGAAAAACGTTATTCTAACTCTCTTCAGTCCCGTAGGGACGATATGTTTATATTAGACACATATATATTAGACACACAAGATAAACATATCGTCCCTACGGGACTAAAGAAGTGTTGGTCAATCTTGTTCTATAAACATATCGTCCCTACGGGACTGAAGAGGGTGTTAAAGACGCTTTCTATAAACATGTCGTCCCTACGGGACTAAATCGGTGTGAACATAAGTGAAACGACGTTAGTACATCCTGCTTGTATGAAATATAATTGCGTTCAGTTAATTTGCACAACTCGTTAGAAACTAAAAAAGAACTAAGTATTTTCAGCTTGATAGTATTCCATCAGAATCTCAGCGACTTCGGGTCTTGAGATTTCGGGTGGTGGGTTTTCACCTGCAGCAAGTATTTCACGGAGTTTTGTTCCAGAAATAGCGAAATAGTCGTCCTCTTCGTGTGGACAATCCTTCATCATCACGATCTCATTGCACTTTTTGCACCACGTGGTGAAATCGCCGCGAAAAATACCGATTTCCAGAGCATCATCAGGAATGGTGTCAAATATTTCTTGTGCATCCAAGTCACCGTAATATTTTCCTGCACCGGCGTGGTCTCGTCCGACAATGAAATGTGATGCGCCGCAATTCTGTCTGAAAACTGCATGTAAGAGTGCTTCACGCGGTCCGGCATACAGCATATCAAACCCGTAACCCGTTATGGATACACTGTTTTTCGGGAAGTAGTGTTTAACCATTGCACGTATAGATGCATCACGGACTGCGGCGGGGATATCACCCGGTTTCAGTTTGCCAAGGAGCATGTGAATAAGGATGCCGTCTGCGTTGACCTGTTCCTGTGCTATCTTGCAGAGTGCTTCATGCGCCCGATGCATTGGGTTTCGCGTCTGAAATGCGACAACATTTTTCCAACCACGCGACGCAATATCTTCACGTATCTCTACAGCTGTTCTGAAGGTGTCAGGGAAATCCTCTGGAAAGTATGAGTAGTTTAAGACCTGTATCTGTCCAGAGATGATATTGTCGCCGGCATCTGCATAAGCGGGAACGCCAGGGTGTTCCGGGTCAGTTGTGCCAAAGGTTTTTTTTATGATATGGTGTTTCTGCTCTGAAGTAAGTGTCTCAATTGCCGAAACCTTCATCACTGCAAGCGGCGGATTACCATCAACATTCGGATCACGTAGCGCGATTTTATCTGCGTTTTTCACAGCGTCTGTTATCTGCTCCGAGTGAACCATGTTAAGTATAGGGACAGGCCAAAAAAGTCTGTCGGGTAGTTTCATATCAGAGGCAACACTTACTGCTTCTGCGACATTCATATAACCTGTAAGTGGTGTAAAGTATCCTGCTGCGAGCATAACGGCTGATGCAGCCGCACCTGAAGTGAGTAAAACGGATGGCAGTTGTTCCGCTTCCTTACGCAATTCAGCGCGTTGTGCATCATCCGCTACATAAAGCGGTGTTAAAGTTTCGGCTCCATGTGGTTTAATCATTTAATTCTCCTTAAAGTCCAATATTTACGACTTGTGTTAGTAAACATTTTGTTTTTGTTATTTTCACAGTTATTGGTCTGAATTATAAACACATCGTCCCTAATGAAGATTAAGTTATTAATTGGGTAATATGAGAGCGGGACTTTTAACAAATTGACGGTAACATGCGGTCTGGGAAACCCAGCCCCTACGATGGTTCTGATGCATTGGATTACCTAAATATTTATTTAATCTTCATCTGTAGCGATCTGTTCAACAATACATCCATTCCATACCCAGTGTGAATGTTTGGTGCCAGTTTTTATCCGTTTCTTTGATGTATAGATTACTAAGATGAGATATCCATTATCTACATCCACAGTATCAACTTCTTCAACTCTTTCGTCGTGCATTGGTACAATTAGTTTTTTAATAATGTGCTTACCGTTCGCTAACATATTGACTTCGTGTGTTGCACCTTCGGGAGTCTGAAATATGTTTGTTATGCGATATGTGCCATTGGGTAAATCCAGTCTAAATGCTGCATCCTCTGTGCCAAAGACCCCATCTCTTACAAGTGGTGGTTGGCTTTCATGCCCCAGAAACGTTTGTCTTGGTGCGATTCTCCAATTCCTCGTATTCAACGGATCCCTCGGATTCCATTCAGTATCCCATCCGTATTTGCCATCAATATACATTGTTTTTGGTGCAACGATATGGAAGTTGTCCTCTACTTCATGAGCATCAGCCTGCATGTCAAATCGGATTATTGGATGCCCCTCCTCAGTTTGATCCCAGATACTGGATATCGGTTCTTTAGTAGTTTTTCTTTGAAATAGTTTCAGATTTTTCGTTTCATGGATGATGTCGTAATTGGGTGTAAGGTCAGCAAAGGGTTCAGTTTCAGGATAGAACCAAGCGATAACATAATCGGCGCGAATATAATCTAAGGCGACACTGTCCTGATTGTTTCGGTTAACTGGAAAATAGTAATAATTGGCTTCATAGTTTGCCATGTGTACTACGTCATCAGCGTAAACACCATAGAACGCTGTAGAATGCACAAATGGTGTGACGTCATTTATCTCATTTCTCATTACCATTTTTTTCTGATTTTTATCATAATGACCGTACAAGTGTTCAGATTTATGCCATCCCGCTGAACGATGTGTGAATGTTGAATGCGGTTTAATCATCTTCGCACCTGACACAAGTTCGGCAATCTCACCTGATATGCGTCCATGATGAAACGTTGTTTCAGCGCAGTGTGCTAATGTGAATATAACAAGTAGCGTTGTAATTGTATGACGTAGATACTTGTGCATATCAATAATCAACCACGGTGCCAACATCAGCAGAATATAGATATGGATTCGGTCATTTATCCATCCACCAGGACCGTATCCCCATGGTGCTTTGATAAACATATAGGTAAAGACAATCGCTATTGCTAAGAATGCATCCGTCTTTTCTATCTTCTGTTTTCGGTAAATGCGGTAACCTATTGAAATAAGTATTGCAATGCCTAAAATGACAAGTAAGAAATGATTGAGCGGAATATTCCAATCGGAGAAATAAACGATTGACTTCACTCCCCAGAAGTAATCACTTATCCATTCCACCCCTCTATGACTCCCTTCCTGATGCCGTTTTATGCTCTGTAGGTAATATTCCATCAGCACGAAATAGATCGGTATCATATAGAGTAGGAAGTAGAAGAACGGTTTGATCGTGAGTTTGAATTGGTTAAATACATCGGAGATATGTCTGTTGCGAATGCGCCACGTTTCAACAAGCGTTTCAGATCCCCATATACATGCTGCTGCGATTGACATCGCTAATACGACTAAACCGTAGGACACGATATGGGACAGATAGGTGAGCAATAACAGCACATAAAGTATGCACAGATGTTTTATCTCCATGTAATCTTTGTGTTTCCACCAGAAACCGAAACTGAAAAAGAAGAATGCTATGCTGAGCGTGAAATTATAGAACCCCATGTAAAGTAGATAGTTGTATGCAAAAGGGAATCCGAGCCATGCAAATAAATACCTTCCTTGTTTACCTCTGTGTACAGCATTTAGGAAGTAGAAGAAGGAGACGGGGATCATCCCAATTGCAAACGTCAAAAATACCTTCTCTGCTATCACAGGAGGAAATATGTAAAGCAGTGCTGCCAAGGAGATGTGGGACAACCAATTGGGGAAGATGGTTATATTCAGTTTCCACGCATCACGCATCTTGAAGTTTTCATGTTGATTGTATTCCTTAAGCACCAATGCGTTATAGACATGACTTGCCCCGTCTTGAGATGGAAAGTAACCGAATATCCAGATTGGTAGGAGATGCAATATCAACAACACAGCGAACAAGTGCTTCCAATTTAACTTTCTCCAATCAAACATCGTATATCACCGAAATGTGTCGTCTATGGTTGTATGTTCTCTTCGTAATAGAGGCAGTGTTGTGTGAATGGACACTGTTCACACAAGGGTTTTCTTGCATTACATATTCTTCTGCCAAAATAGATTAGGTTCATGTGGAATGGATAGGATTTTCCTTTGGGGACAATCTTTGGTAGTTCAACATGGGCTTTGTCAGCACTGCAGTTCTGTGGGATTAACGCCAGTCGTTTTGAAATCCGATGGATGTGCGTATCAACTGGAAAGACTTCTCTACCACAAGCAAAGGCGAGTGTAACTGAAGCTGTCTTAATACCGATTCCTTTGTGCTGGCAGAGTAATTCCAATGCGTCTTCAGTTTTCATGTCGTGAATGAATTCTAATGACAATTCACCGTATTCTGCTTTGAGCCAAGAGAGGAAGTTCTTGATTGTTGTCGCTTTCTGATTACCTAAACCGACTATCTTGATTGATGCTTCTACTGCTTTCACATCTGCCTGAATGACATCTTCCCATGTTGGGAATTTTTCTATTAGCCGTGCATAACCTTTATCACGACTTACATCAGTCGTATTCTGAGATAGAATCGTATTTATGAGACACGCCAAGACATCTTCTGCACGATCCCATTTTGGTGTGCCGAACATATTCTCAAGTGTGTCTGATATAAACTCAGTTTTCTGTTGAATATCCATGTATCTTATACCATTTTTTTTGAATATTATATATCAGATTGGCAGAAAATAGCAATTCAATTGTGCTATTACAGTCAACTATTGATTTAATGATACATTTTGACTTGTAGGAGGGAACTCCGATTCCCGACTACCAAAGCGTTCAGTCGGGAATCGGAGTTCCCTCCTACAAGGTCTTTGTATTATTATTTTTAATGTTCACTATAATTAAAACAGGAAGCGATACATCGGTTGATCAAGTGTGACGGCTAATAGGCTCCAGAAAGCACCTATGACAAATTCACCTAATACGAGTCCGAGAAAAAAGGGTATTGCTTTTCTATGCAGTCGAATTCCTCCGTATTTCAGCACAAGCCATTTGAGTAACCATCCCACAAAAATAGAACCGATCATTGGGTTAATTGCCCAACTTCCTGAAATTGCATATCCTACGGGATGTAGATTCCACCATATAAACCGCATCCGCATCGCTGCCAAAATGAGGGTGATGACAAAACCGAATGATGCAAAACTTATGGCAGGCACATCAGGGGGTGCAGCATAAGTAAGCCATGATTCTAATCTTCCAAAGGATTCCCTTCCAAAACCTGGACCTCCGCCCTCTGCGTAATACATAGAAAGAAATACCCAGAATGATCCGAGTGCCCCCAATAAAGATGCTAACATCATGAGGATTGCAAATCTTGGAATGGGTATGTTTGCTCCTTCTGCCAGCTTGAAACCCTCAAGTTGATGCGGCATAGCGTGTGAACGATGTGCCCGATTAAGAAAGTAGAGATAAGAGAAACCTGTTAGGTTCACAGCACCAATGCGTCGAATCCCCATTAATCTGGGTAACATTTCATCTGGACCGATGAAGTGAAGATCATGTACAGGTGAACCGAGTTCTGCCCGCAACCGTGTAATTGCGATTGCTATTGCAAACCAGATTGCGAAATATAGTATGATTATCCACAGACTCATCCCCATTTTTAGACAGAAACCTACAATAAAGCCGATACCACAAAGCAGTGAAAGCATAATAAGTCGATATGAAATGGGGTCGTCTTTGTTTCTATCAGAATGAAACAAGTTTACAGCAATCTGTTTTAGGTAGCGTCTGCTCATCCAGATTGCGAGGACACATAATCCAAGATATGCACCATGTGACTGTTCTGCTTCATAAGGGAAACGTGGTAATCCGCGCCAACCTGCCATTGTACCCAATAATCTTTCTGCTCGCCATATTAGCCAAAACGCCCAACATGAGAATGACAGATCAAGTGGTATGAAGAACGAGAGGCCTACCCCAAATGGGAAAACACCAATTGGACTCCATCCTATACCACTCCAAGGCCGTTCTGTGAATATTCTGCGTAGGTCATATAATTTCCCACCTAAACTTGGAACGGCAGGAAACAGGAAATTCAACCCATTAATTATGTCAATCGACATACCAATTGCTAATCCTAACCACAGCCAAGGTGATTTAAAGAATTTGCCTTTCGGTGCAGTCATTTCATACGGGAGTTGAATTATGGGGTAACTCAGTCGTTCTGATTCAACCCACTGCTTACGGAAAATTAGACTCAAGCACAACATGACAAGGTGAACTGCAACGATAAAAAGTGTCCACCAGATAATTCTTGGTATCCATACAAGAAGATTATGTGATTCGTAGATACTTGAGAATCCGTAGAAGTATCCTTCAAGTGCACGTTTCTGACTGACAACTAACCATGAGGGAATGTGTAGATGAAACAGGTTTATCCAGTCGTTTTCTGGTGTCGCAAACCAGTGCGCATGCCCAATCAGTGGCATCAGAACGAGAAACCTATCAACGCCTGCAAGTCCAGCACCGATTGAGATACAGGTGTAGATTACAAGTAATTCTGCGCGGTTTAATTCGAGAATACGACTAAAACGTCGTAATAGTAAGCCAATTCCCAATAATACTAAAATTGTAACAACCGCGTTGTAAAAGAGGGATACCTGTGTTGGACTGCCACCACCTCGTAGAATTGATGCAGCAACCCACCAACAGTTTAAGGGGACAAGTATACAAATTAGGAGGATAGAGAATGGTCGAATTTTGAGAGTCTTATCTGAATTGATTTTGACGTGTTGCATAACTACTTGATATTTTACTACACAATCATGAGTTACACAACTTTCTTTACTTTGTAAAATAGGTAGGAGATGTGCTATAATTCAGATAGAAATGCAATTGAAATTATAGTCCAAGCATCATTATTTAGTTGATACCCTAAAATATAAGAGCGGGCAGACTGCTGAAACTAATTCAAATGTAGCATCAATAGTCCCTATATAAACATGAAAGTATAACGAATTTATCACCTGTTTCATCATAAGGACCGAGGTATTGATAACCGCTCCTACAATCTGGTTCGATGAAAGGACCTAATAAGGCTAATACCAATTCCCAACCTTGATGGGTCAACTCCCACGTCAAATGATTTTTTGTATTTTCTATCAGAATGGCACAAATATCTTCATCACTAACTTTTGCTGATAGTCTGCACCCGTCAACGGGCGAGACAAAAGGCAAAGTGTGTATATCTACGACTGCATTATTGTCTGTAGCCAGAGGGGTTAACGCTTGGGATAACTTTTCAACTTTCTCTGGTGTAGAATCTGATA
>JAAXGN010000045.1 GCA_012267415.1 Candidatus Poribacteria bacterium
CTCACATTACTTTCAAACCCAGAAAGACGAGACGCATTAATAAAAAGGCAGTCCCCGCTTATCAACATTCTAACAAACGTGTTGCTACTGAATCAGTAGAACACATAAATGCCAAAAAGTCAAAGAGACTTGGCAATGATTTTAATCCCTCTCATCGTTTGTCAATGAGACTCGATGATGGACAAGGACCTTCACGCGTTTTATCACGTTTAGATGATGGTCTCCCAAAAGATAAAGGATCTTTCCCCAGTCTCAAAGAGAGATTGGAAATCCAAAGAAATCGGGAACTAAACGTTGACACAGATGACCCCCAATATATAACGTTTCTGAAATATGGTATCCGCAAGGATCAGAATGAATGGTCTCTTTCTAGAAACATTGGAGACATCAAGATTTTTAATAAAAACCTGAACTGCTCTCTCAGGATCCCTGCAAACCTCAGCTCAAATCTCGTTGTCAACCTTCCAAAAGATCTGAACCAATGGCGGTTAAAAGACCGACTTCCCGAGGAAAGGAAGTATGTGATTTATAACCATAATTTGAATGCCCTAATAAAAGCCCCATTTGGAGTCGTAACAGCATTCCCTAACGATCCAAATCCCTTATTCTCATCTTACAGCAATTCCCAGGAATCACTGACTTCTTCATGCTCTGAAGCTCAAATAAAATCTAACGCTATCAAAACTGCCTCCATTGCAATACAAACTGACCCAGAGCCTCCCAACCATCAATCGGATACCCAATTAACTGCATCACTTTGGGAAACCGAATTTGCAATTGCTGAATTCGAGCAGCAGAATAAAAACCTTTTGATGGAATTAAATAACTTGAAAGTTTCTCTCAACTGCGCTAACAGATCGCGAGCTAATGCGAAAATTAACGCGGATCGCGCAGAATCCAAGTTGGAAATTTCCGAAAGAGTTACTTCAGATTTATTCGAAGAGAATAAAGAAGTAAAACAACAATTAGAGGAAGTGACCTCCAAAGCGGAGTCTCTTCAATCAGAATTGTTGGAGTCTAATAAGACCAATATACTCTTGAAGAAAAA
>JAAXGN010000042.1 GCA_012267415.1 Candidatus Poribacteria bacterium
CAGAAGCAGAGTGGGCTAACCCACCTTTCTAAAAAAATTGGTTTTAGTCGTTTATAATGCTATTCGTTAACAGTTCTGTCTGAATGTACATTGCGGTCAACCGCAACAACTTCTATGGTAACGAAACGGTAACCGCATTTTCACACTTACGAAATTTTCACGAAAAATTGTGAGCCAGAGTGGGCCAACGGGATGATTTCTTGGGTGTGGCTTGTGAGACTAGGCATGCTTAGCTCCCCTTCTTGTTCGTCCACCGTGGCGCTTTCACCGGAAGCAGCTTCGCAAAGCATCACTCGTCGTCCGCGAAAAAGAGTACGAACCCCAATCACCTGGAAGCATAACAAAAGTCAGCGGCTTCGAAACAGCGGAAAGGAGTACACTTCCTCGTCTGGAAAAACCGTAAGTTCTGTCTCTGTCTGTCTTTCTCTCTGTCTGTCTTTTTACTGTTTGTGTTTCCTTTCACAGGTGAAAGCAAAAGAACTTGATTCTCGGCCATGTGGGTGTTCCTTAAAGTGCTATGATAAGGTACCGCTGAACCAACGGGAAAAGTTGTTTGATGGGTTCTGGAAGCTTGGGATCTTTGACGTCCAGAACGCGTACCTCACTGGTTGTGTCAAGGTCATTAATGTCAAGAGGAGATACACCGTGCCGGCTCAATCACGAAGACAGTTCAGCAGAGTTTACTATGTCTGCAATGGCGAGGTATCCACAAGGGTCTGCAAAACTGCGTTCCTGCGTATTCACGCTATTTCGAATGGGCGACTCAGCCGAGCCATCAAGGCCGCACAAGACAATGATGGATCCCCTCATCAAGACCAGCGCGGACGCCATGAACCCAGGAACAAGACCAGTGGTGATGTAACGTCACAGATTGATGAGCACATCAGGTCGTTCCCACGATACACGAGCCATTACTGCCGAAATAGCAAACCAAACCGCCACTACCTTTCACCAGACCTTAGTGTAGCCAAGATGCATGAACTTTATGCCACTTATTGCAGCGAAAACGGCTACACACCTGCTTCAATGTGGGTGTATAGGAAGCACTTCAATGAACACCATAGTCTATCCTTTGGCAGGTGAGTATGCATTGTAAACAATTTTTACACTCACGTTAAAGAGTGCTTTTGTCCTTTCTCTCACCACACCCACTAGTAGACCTAGGTCAGATACTTGCAAGACCTGTGACTCGATGAAAGTGAAGACGGATGCGGCATCTGATCCATCGGCCAAAAGTCAACTCATGGCTCAGTGGGAGCTTCACAAGAGGAAGGCAGAAAGAGCGTATCAGGAGTTAAAGGAAGACACTGCCCGAGCAAAGATGAGTGTAATGCTTGATGTTCTAACGTTCGACTTGCAGCAGGCTTTACCCACTCCAATGTTGAAAACCAGTGTCGTTTTCTATAAACGACAGATGTGGGTATACAATCTGGGCGTTCATGACTGCAAGTCAAGCAAAGGCTTCATGTGCATGTGGGAGGAGTCGGTGGCTTCAAGGGGGTCACAAGAAATCGGTTCTTGCCTCCTTAAGTGCTTCCAGCACAGAGCCTCATCAGCCACACATCTTGTCCTTTACTCAGATTCTTGTGGGGGCCAAAACAGGAACATCAATCTGGCTTGCATGTGGCTACACGTAGTAGCCAGTGATGACTACTCCTACACCACGGTGGATCATAAATTCATGGTGAGTGGCCACTCCTATCTTCCGAATGATCGCGATTTCGCCAGCATTGAGAACATGAAGCGGAAGACCCAACACATTTATGTTCCCTCCCAATGGTATGAGCTAGTCCGAGATTGTAGACGACAGAACCCCTTTGAGGTGGTGCGAATGAAAGCAGAGGACTTCAGATCCATCAACCCAGTGCGATTGTGTATCACAAACAGGAAGGTGAACACGAACAAAAGCAAAGTCCAATGGCTGAAGATCCGATGGGCGAGGTTTGAGAAGTCAGAGCCTTTCCAAATGAAATATCGCTTCTCGCACAATGATTTGGAACCATGGAAGATCCTTAATCTGAAGAAAAGGCAGAAGGGTAGACCTCGAAACGTTGGACAGATCACCCTGCCCCTTCTTCGAGAAAATCCACCGGGACTTAAAAAGAATAAACTCACAGACATCCTGAGCCTCCTCGACTACGTCCCACCAGTGTACCATGATTACTACACACAGCTGTCTTTTTCAAGTGTTGGTGACGAGTGTTCGAGCGAAGAGGAGTCTGAATCAGAAACTGATGAGCAAGAGGACTAACTATCTATTTCTGTACCTATTTATCTATGTATTTACCTATCTATCTCTCTATCTGTCTCTCTCTCTCTATCTCCGTCTCTCTCTATCTATCTGTCTACCTCTGATTGAGTTCACATTATGATTACATTATTATCCAAGGAATAATACTTGAGTTTGCATAGTGTTGGTGACGAGTCTTTGAGCAAATACATGTCAGAAACTGATGAGCAAGAGGACTAGTAACTATCTATTTATGTATCTGTTTCTTTATCTATTTATGTATCTATTTACCTATCTGTCTCTCTATCTATCCATCTACCCATGATTGTGTTCACATTATGATGACATTATTCTCCAAAGAATAATACTTCAGTTTGCATTAAGCCAACATTGAGAGATGGAACAAGGAAAAGGGACAAGATAATGATAATAGTTTTTATAGCCTTCAACAGCAATCAACAGCTGGACACCTGTAGGGGAACAAAAGGGTCGTTCAAGTGAAAATCATTCTGAACTTGTAAATGTTAGCCCACTTTTAAGTTGAAAATATTTTTTAAAAAAAAGAGCCTAAGAATTAATGGGATAGCACCTTTCTTTATCATATTGGAGATTAAACAACACAAATAAAATGCAAGAAAAATTATAGCGAGTAGTATGATTTTATTATAGTGCTACGGCCATTATCACCCATAACTCAATTTCAAATAACCGTGGGTTAGCCCACTCTGCTTCTGAGGGGTTCA
>JAAXGN010000133.1:0-217 GCA_012267415.1 Candidatus Poribacteria bacterium
GAGAGCAAGACCTTGCATACCGCACAGCATGACAATCTTCAGCAATGACTCGATGACCTTCTTGTTGCTTTCCATCACCCGTTTCGCTTCACTGTCTAGAACAGTGTGGACTGCATGAGAGGGGTTTTCGTATCGTGCCAAGAACTCATCCATTTTGGTCATTGCTGTGAGGTGGTAATCCTTCCTTGCATGTGCTGATGCCCTTTCTGACTTCTTC
>JAAXGN010000133.1:275-1027 GCA_012267415.1 Candidatus Poribacteria bacterium
AGCCAGGAGTGTTGCTTCAACCACGAAGGTTGAAACTGACGGTAAGAACTAGACTCACACGGGCGTGTACGTGGATAAGACGATGCATCACTGTCTGGATTGGTTTTCAGCACACGGTACTTGTGTTCCCGTGAAAGTTGGCTTAAATCAACATGTGATTCCATGAGCTTACCAATATCACACTCAGTACTGGAAGAGACACTTGGCTGTCTCTCACGTGAGGTACTCGCAATAACAGAACCTATGATATTTTAAATTTTTGTAGTGACAACATAATTATGTACATGTACCGTAACCCATTACGCATATTGTATTCATGCTTACTTTCATCATGTGGAGCACTCTGGGTCTCAGTACATGTATCTAAAGGAACATCATTGGCATGGCTATGGTCCAAAATGGATTGATCTGTCAATATGAAGAATTTTTTGTCAGCTAATCTCAACATGCATCAGTACTAAAAATACCCATACCTAGAGTGCTCCTCTTAGCAAAGTATGTTGTGATAGAGCGAGTATCAGATGGTTTTCTTTTCCTGCTCATGGTTTGTACAGCTGCAGCTGGAGAAATTGAATTACCCACAACACGTGACTTTGGGGAATTCCCAATCCAATTTAGCGTATACAGCACGATCTCAGAGAACGAACGCTTGTGCGAAGGCTAGCAGTAGCAACCTAGAACAAGAGTCTGATGAGAAAGGCTTTTGCGCTGACCACCTGTGCTACTTATTATTGGTGACTGTAGACTTGTAG
>JAAXGN010000051.1 GCA_012267415.1 Candidatus Poribacteria bacterium
CTATTACAAGCTGCACAACTTGCCGCATACTACAGCAAAGCACATCATTCTAGTCTTGTACCAGTAGATTATACGTGGGTGCGTTATGTCGTAAAACGCAAAGGTAACGCGGCAGGTTATGTGCATTACACACACGAAAAAACACTGTATGTTGAGCCATCAGTATTTACGAAAGATGCTTATTAACGTGAGTTTGATAAATGTAGCGCAAACTTTCCAGTTTGCGAAGATGTGCCACAAACTAAAAGTTTGTGCTACAATTCACGTCTCACGGATACGAAAATGGCGTGAGTAAACGCATCCGAAATGATTTATCAAACTGACGTTACAATACACTGATTTTGGGAATCAGCATAGGGACAGATATAACAGTGTTCAAGGTTCTTTCTGTTTTCTCCCTTTTGTAGTAATCTTATCTGTTTATGCCAGAAGTCCATAATATCATCTAATTCTGTTCTGTTGAAGTGTTTCTGTTCATAACCGTTATTTTCTGTAAAGTAAAAAGTAATGGTTATTCTGTTTTCACTCGGATTACTACTGAAAAAAAGAAATGCCAATAGTTGCATTTCTGGTGTGCAACTTGCAGTATCATGTAAACCATCTGTCTTGAAATTTGCTATGTGCCAATTTCCAGAATGATCTTGAAATATTCTGTCTATTCTACCTGAGATGATATGTCCATTGGTCCTGGCATGAATCTGTTGATTGAAACTTAAGTTTTCGGCAGATAGCATCGTGGCAGCGATATCAGAATTCAGATAGTTTTCAATATGACGTTGCAGGGTAATTCTTGCAGCCGCCTCTGTCATATTATTCATTATATCAGGATTTTTCTCCAAAACCCTGTTAATTCGCCTATCAATTTCTGCTGAATCCAACTTTCGTTCAATATGAGATAACGCCCGTTGAATCGCGTTGTCTAAATCGGAACTATCCTCGGCAAATATACCTTCCTCTAATGGTGGCACTCGGAGAACATTGAATAATTGATATCTGAGTTGACACCGCGCAAAGTTCGCGAGTTCCTCAACAGTAAATGACGAATTGAATTCTGATGGTTTCAATATCTCAATAGGTTGTTCAGGAAAACTAACAACTGATTTTCCATCAACACTCACATCATCAGCGGTAACCTCAAGTTGTCTGATTATGGGTATCTTGAGATGAAAATCGCCACGGGTATTTTTTCCATTACGGTAAAAAACTAATGTATCAGATATTTCTTTGAATTCGTCCTCTTTATTGATTTCAAGAAGTTGGAACAACATCTTCAAAGTATTTTCAGCTTCGCCGTTCTCCTTTAGTGTTCCTGATAGAATTAGACGATTTTTTGCCCGGGTTGTGGCAACATAAAGTAGCCGTTTCTTTTCAGCTTCATCTTTAGCGGAAGCAATATTCTTCATCAGGAGAACAATCTCTGGTGAACTTTGGTCATAGTTTTGACTCGGGATAAGTAGTTTGAACCCGATTCCGAGTTTCTCATCAATGAATGGTTCTCTTGAACCTTGTCCTTGTCGGTTTAGACATGGGAGTATGACTACAGGATATTCTTTTCCTTTAGCTGCATGAATAGTCATGATTTTGACTGAGTCGCTGTCCTCTTCAATTGGCGCATCTCCTTCACGGGGTTCGTCGGTAATAAGTATGTCTAAGTATTCGATGAAATCTGTTAGGGTTGGTCTGTTTTCCTGTGCCTCAAAGTTCCGCGCTATGTCCAACAATTTCTGGTAGTTTGCCCATCTCTGTTCTCCTTTGCTACCGGTCTTAAGAGTTCCAATCAATCCAGTTTCATTAACAATAGTTAGGATGAGTTGATTTACTGGTAAACGATGAGCAACCTGATGGTGTTCTTTGAGAATAGTGACTGCTGTTTTGAGTCTATCTGTTTTTTTATTATAGTTCTGTGTCTTAAGCCAAAAACCTTCTCCATTTTGTAGTGATATTTCAAACAGTTCGTTATCAGAAATACCGAAGGCTGGACCTCGTAAAATTCCTATGAGAGACAAACTATTACCCTCTGGTGCATTCAGGAAGTTTAGGTAATTCCATATATCATAGATTTCCTGGCGTTGATAGAAACCGATACCGCCCGACGTTAGGTAAGGAATCCCCGCCAGGTGAAGTGCATTCTCAATATCCGGTAAATGTCTTCGTGCTCGTATCAGGATAGCGATGTCACCGTATTTAACTGGTTTGCCATTATCTCTATTGTGTTGTTCATTACTTACAATATTCTTAATATGTTGTGCCAAGAGTGTGGATTCAATATTAAGGGCATTCGCAGTGTCACTATCCTTCTGGCCAAGTATGAATTCAACGACACCCTCCTCGTTGTCAGTTTTTCCAACGTTTAAGGGTTCATAGATTACTTCAAAGTCATTTTCCTTTTCATCTCCCATCAGTCGTGCGAAAAGGTAGTTGGCAAATCCTACACTATTTTGTAATGAACGGAAATTCTCTTTCAGGTGTATATCTTTTCCCCCCATGCTTACTATTTTTTCTTGTGTTTTTTCAAATACTCGAACATCAGCATCTCTAAATCCGTAAATGCTCTGTTTAGGATCGCCAACGATAAACAGATTCCCTTGTTTTAATTCATCTGTCAGTAACATCACTAGTTCATACTGTAGCTCGTTGGTATCCTGAAATTCGTCTACCATATAGAATTTATACTGATTTAATAGTTTCTTTCTTATTCTATCGTTGTTTTTGAGCAAGTCTCGTGTATAAATCTGTAAGTCAGCAAAGTCAAGTTTGCTTTGAGAGAGTTTTGCTATTTGGTAATCTTGTAATACTCTCTGATACAGCATAAGCATGTCGCGGGTGACACTTAAGAGCAAAAAATCATCTGAATCAACATCATTACAATCAACCGTAGGTGCTTCTTTGATTCTCCTTGCAACTGAAACCAGAAACACTATTTCATATTCAAAATCGGTTGTGTCATTTCTAAGTCCGATAAAATCTCTTTTTGCGATTTCATTTCCTGTAGTTGTAATCAATCTTGCAATTTCTCTGAGATAACTAAGTACTTCAGTAGAACTTGCATTGAGTTCTGGTAGGGATGCCAAATCTGATGTCAGAAATTCAACTCTATCAACATTTTTGCCTCTTGCAATTTTTTGAATACGTTGTAAGCAGTCAATGAATTCCGCGATCTCAGCAGATGATGGCAAGATACTTTGATATGCTTCTTCCCATTCAGTAGGAAGTCTTTCTATAGATGAATCTGAATAGACAGTATCTAACAGATGTTTCATCACATCGCGTTTATCCACCAGCGAGATTAGCATTTCAACGAGTGTTGCACTATCCGTAAAACTCTGTAGACAACGTTCAAGCTCTTCGCGATGTCTATCCTCAGTATCTGTTGCAATTTCCTGTAGGGAATCCTTGATGGTCTGTTTTAGGAGTAGTTTCTTTTCAATAGTTTCCAAAACCCCGAAGTTTGCTGGGACACCCGCTTGGAACGGGTTTTCTCTCAATATACGGGAACAGAAGGCATGGAAGGTGGAGATGGGTGCAGAATGCATCTTCTCAAGGTGTCTATCCCGAATACTTGCATATTCAGGTTTACGCAATTCCTTAATGATACGTCCCTTCATTTCAGCTGCAGCTTTTTCAGTAAAGGTGATAGCGGCAATCTGATCTGGATTGACATCCTCTCTCAACTTTAAAATAGTGAGATAGCGATCAACTAATACGGTAGTCTTTCCAGATCCCGCACCTGCTGTTACACAGATGTGATTATTGATGTCTAATGCTTCTGTTTGATTTGGTGTTAGGTTCATGATGCAAATAGTGAAGGTTAGTCGTTTCTAGGTAATGGAATCACTGCCTCGGGTGAGAGTGAGATATTGATGGTATCATGAGGTGCTCTCGTTTTAGAACTGGGATCATGTATAATAGCTTTTAATTTCAAAGAATCTGATAAGATCAATTCATACTCTTCAACTCTACCGAGATAGGTCACTGTTCCAATTTCAGCTGAGAATGTATTTTTTCCAGTTTTACCGTTTAGTAAAATCGTCTCTGGTCGTATAGAACAACTCACCTCTTGTCCGGGTTTGAAGTCGTGGTATATACGTTCCGAATAGAGCATTCCAATAGGTGTTTCAATAGTCGCGTTGCCATCAGAGACGTTCTGTATATTGCCAGTAATAAAGTTTGTTTCGCCGACAAAGCTTGCGACGAATGCATCTGATGGATATTGATAGATCTCCCTTGGACTTCCCACTTGAACAAAAACACCATCTTTCATAATAGCCATTCTGTCAGCCATAGAAATAGCCTCAATCTGGTCATGGGTGACATAAATTGTTGTGATTTGTGTTCTTTTGTGTATCTCTCTTATTTCATTCCGTAGGTTCTGTCGTAACGCAGCATCCAAATTACTCAACGGTTCATCAAGCAACAAGACACTCGGTTCAATCACTAATGCACGTGCCAGTGCGATCCGTTGCTGCTGTCCGCCAGAGAGTGTGTTGATAGGTCTATCATGGTATTCAACCATCTGGACCATCTCAAGTACAGATTGGATTTTTTCTTCTCGTTCGGATTTATCCAGTTTACGTAATACCAAACCATAAGCCACGTTTTCAGCGACTGTCATGTGAGGCCACAATGCATAGTTCTGGAAAACCATACCTGTATTTCGTTGATGTGGTGGGACATTGTTCATTTCCATACCGTCAAACTTTAGCACACCTGCATCTGGACGATAGAATCCTGCTATCACTCGTAGCAGTGTTGATTTACCACAACCTGAAGGTCCTAATAAGAAGAACAGTTCTCCGGGGGAGATTGTCAAGGACACATCATTCACAGCGATAGTCGTGTCAAAAGCTTTCGTAATACGATTTAATTCTACACTTATGGACATATAGCAGATACCATAGCCTTAGGGGGTGTAAATATTTTGTCACCATAATTGTCAATTTAAAAAGATAAATCCAATCTATTAGTGTCATCAGTCCCGTAGGGACGCTATGTTTATAGATCATGTTTGAACACCCGTTCTTTAGTCCCGTAGGGACGATATGTGCAAAATAAGGCAATAACATAAACATATCGTCCCTACGGGACTAAAGAGGGGAATTTAATAACTCTTTTTCTATAAACATATCGTCCCTACGGGACTAAAGACATACTCATAACAAATTAATCCCTATAAATTGACACATAAGGTTACATAATCTTTACGTGCCAGAGAGCATCCAGTGACAAAAACTTTACACACCCTTACCTTATTACATGCTTGTGTTTTTAAAGTTTTTTTGCCACCCCAGATGCGGTTTCTATTAACAACTCCTGTTCCATCCCATACAATGTGCGGACATCGAACCAAAGCTGATCTGTTTCAATCCGTCCAATGACTGGCGTGCTACCGAGTCTAAAATACTTAGCAAGTTTATCTACGCTTACTGTTTGAGGTGTTAACATTACAGCAATACTCGGTAATGTTTCGACTGGAAGTGAACCACTTCCTATTTCAGCTTGGGTTTCTGACACCTGAACTGAAATTGACTTTTCAAAAATAACTTTAAGCCTGTCCGCGATGTGTACCGCAATCGTAAGCAATTCATCCATAGATCGTGTGTACCGATTAACCATAGGGAACTTATCAGGAATTGCGTCTACATACAGATAATCTTGTAAAGTTGTGGAGAGAGCTGCAATCGTGAGTTTATCAACGCGTAATGCGCGCATTAGGGGATTTTTGCGTATCTTCTGGATCCATTCTTCCTTACCAACAATGATACCTGCTTGGGGTCCCCCTAAGAGTTTATCTCCACTAAATGTTACAATATCAACCCCACATGAAACCCTATCTGCAACCACAGGTTCATAAGGGAGTTTATATTGGGATAGATCAATCAATGCACCACTTCCTAAATCTTCCATTGTCGTAATACCACGTTCTTTACCGAGTTGTGTCAATTCATCCATCTCTGGTGTAGAAGTAAAACCTACGATTTTATAGTTGCTTGGATGTACCTTCAGTATCAGCGCGGTATTTTCGTTTATCGCATCTGCATAGTCACGAAGATGCGTACGATTTGTTGTGCCGACTTCTCTGAGAATTGCACCGCTGGCAGTCATCACATCAGGAATGCGGAAAGCACCCCCAATTTCTATCAGTTCTCCACGAGATACGATTACCTCTTTTCCTTCTGCTACCGTTTGCAATGCAATTAAGACTGCTGCTGCATTATTATTGACAACTGTAGATGCCTCACAACCAGTCAGTTCTTTTAGTAAAGGTTCCGTAATTCGGTCTCTGTGTCCACGTTTCCCAGTTTCTATGTCATACTCTAAATTAACATAATTCTGCGCAGCACTTTGAAGACTTTGAATTGCTGTCTCCGTGAGTAATGATCTTCCGAGATTCGTATGTGTAACAGTCCCTGTCGCGTTTATAACATTACGTAGAATCGGTCGTGTCCGTTCCTCAATCTGTTTACGCGCTAAAGTTACATATTCAGATGCAGTAGGAAACACAAAATCGTCCGCACCCTGTAGTATTGTGTCTCTAAGTTCAGAGACTACTGACCGTAATGCATCAGTCAGTAGATTTCTTGAATACGATGCCTGCAGTTCCTGCATCTCAGGTAAAGACTGTAACTTCTCAATTGAGGGGAGATCTTGGAGAGCACTTTTGTCTATGTTATTTTGGTCTTTTTTTGAATCCAATTTTCTATCCAGAATTCGTCTTCCGCAGTTTGAGTCCCTCTATCTTATGGGAATTTTATCAAATGCATCTGCAAATGTCAACTCTTATTACAAATTGGGTGTGTAAGGTAATTGGCACCGTTTTTGTCTGAATCGCGGATTACGCGGAGAACACGGAAGACACAGAAAATGCTTTGGTTATTTTGATGTCTGTGATTGTAGTAAGAAGCACAATCAAGGATGAATGTGCTACAGCCTGATAAAATCATATTCTAAGCATATTACCCTACAGAAACAATAGACACATAATACTGTAGTGGCAAAAACTTTACATACCTCTTCCAAATTTACCAATATTGACAACTGCTAAGTAACATGCTATAATTATTTTAACGTTTTCATTTCACTAACGGGCGAGGAGACCTCGCCCCTACGCTGGATGGTCTTCGTCATCGTTGTGTGGGGTGAAATGTCTCATCAATTATTAACTTTACTATAATGGGACAATCATCGGAAAGTGTCTTTGCAGGTTAAGAATTTCGGTTGATTGCCAGTTGAACAGTCTTATCAGAACATAACAACAAAGAGATTAAGAATCTCACGGAGAATAAAACATGAAATCATACAGACAAATAGTAGAGGAGGCGAAAACGGAAATCCCAGAAGTATTTGTTGCCGATGTGAAAACAGAACAGGATGATGGGAAGGAGTTTGTACTTCTTGATGTGCGCGATGAAGATGAATATCGCGCGGGATATATCCCTGATGCTGTGCATGTAACACGCGGTATGCTGGAGTTTTCTGTTGAGGATTATATCCCTGATCGCGACCAAAAAATTGTCGTTTATTGTGCTGCAGGACTGCGTTCACTCCTCGCCGCAAAATCGCTACAAGAAATGGGATATACGGATACAGTTTCAATGGCTGGTGGCTACAGAGATTGGAGTGCAGCCGGATTCCCTACGACTCAAGATAAAGAGATGTCGCACGAGCAACTGGACAGATATAGCCGACATTTTATGCTGACAGAAGTCGGTGAACGCGGACAAGCAAAACTACTTGATGCAAAGGTCTTACTCGTCGGTGCCGGTGGATTGGGGTCACCTGCGGGTGTGTATCTTGGTGCTGCAGGCATCGGACATCTTGGCATGATTGACTCAGATGTCGTGGAATTAAGCAACCTTCAACGTCAGATACTACATCGCACAGAAGCAGTCGGCACACCGAAAGTTCAGTCGGCAACGACTACGATTAAGTCTCTAAATCCAGATGTTGAGATTACACCTTACAATCTAAGGTTGACAGCCGACAATGTTGAGGAGATATTCTCGGAATATGACCTGATAGTTGATGGTTGTGATAACTTTGCTACTCGATACCTTGTGAACGATGCAGCAGTTTTAATGAACAAACCGGTTGTGCACGGCAGTATCTTCCAGTTTGAAGGACAGGTAACGGTTTTTGAACCGAATAACGGACCGTGCTACCGATGCATGTATCCCACACCGCCACCACCCGGCATGGTACCGAGCTGAAGCGAGGCTGGTGTCCTGGGCGTGCTCCCAGGCGTAATCGGTGTGATGATGGCGACTGAAGCAATAAAGTATATCCTTAATTTAGGTGAACCGCTTATTGGCAGACTTATCCTTTATGATGCACTCAGCATGACCTATCGTGAAATGAAAGTGTCTCGTGATAAGAACTGTCCGTTGTGTGGAGAGAATCCGAGTATAACAAAATTGATTGACGATTACGATGCGGCAGCGGAGAATCCTGAGATTTTCGCACCTGCTGCCGATTAATTTGGTTATCCGATCTACCAAATCACGATCTCAATGGGCCAGATCAAACAGATGCTTAATGCAGCTAAAAATGCTGCGGACACTCGAAAGAAAATCTGGGAGCTCATGGCGATGCATGGATTCGTGGGTGTGTAAAGTTATTGGCATATTTTTGTCAGAATCGCGGATTACACGGAGAACACGGAAGACGCGGAAAGTGCTCTTGCACATATTAGGGTTACTTCATAGAAGGCACAGACTATCAAAGAATGGATGAAGAATGGGATGATGTTAGCAACATACTCTTTGAGGTAGAAAAAATGGCAAAGTCAATGGCAGATGTTCTCAGAGAAGAAGGTAGAGAAGAAGGTAGAGAAGAAGGTGAAACACGCACAACACGCGAAAACATCATCAAATTACTGCACATCCGGTTTGATGATGTGCCTGAAGTTGTTACCCAAAAAGTAAAAAGAATACGTAGCCTTTCACGTCTGAATTCGCTCTTTGAGAAAGCGGCAACTATTGATACAATTGATGATTTTGATGAATAAAATCTGTATACAATGATGAATGGATTGAAGACCAATTTTAGAATATTATACCAAAGATGAATCAGCAAAGCACGAATAGGGATCATCACGTTTTTGATTCAGACTACTCTGAATTTAGCGCGACAGACCCGTTTAACCCAAAAACCACATTGAGGGGCAGATCAGTTTCCGTAGGGATAAGTTCTACGGTTCGGTGAAGATCAATAAGATCAACGATGAATCTGCTAAGCAACCGCTAATCTTTGGCACGCCGAAAATTACTTACCCTTTTGGATTGGGACATAATTATCGGTTTCCGAGCGCGGAACAGATTTACCGTTTCCGTAAATACGACGGTACCAACATTTTTATGTACCGTTACAAAAACAAGGGTATGGTATACACCACATTTAAAGTGCGGTTGTTCCCGTTTTTGAGGGGACGTTACATCACTATGTGGAAGTACATTCTCCGAAAATATCCACAGATCACCGAATTATTCAAAATGAATCCTAATATCACAGGTTTCAGTTTTGAGCTCTATGGGTCGGACAATCCGCACATGATCCAATACGAGGATGCCAAGTTGGATATCGTGTTGTTGTTCGCGCTGCGCGGCATGCAAGGTCAGATCGTGCTAAATACCGAACCTGAGACGGGTGATATACCGAAAGCAGAACTGCTTGGTACAGTTGAAAAAGACCATGTATGGCACTATGAACAAGAACAGGAAGCACTCGACAAACAATTGGAATTCATCGGTCTGAATGCGTATCAAATGCCCATGTTTAGAGGCGAGGAAGGCAACATTTGGTTTGTAAAAGTAAGAGATACTTCCGAAATCCGTCTGTATAAGTGCAAACCTCACCAAATTGAGCAAGTGCATTGGACACAATCACAGACAGAATTAAGCTCTGCTGTTATTTGGTCGACAATTCTGAAAGCCTTTGAAAACTGGGAGGATCCCGATCTTGATGAGATTATTGCGATCTTAAATGAAGATTATCCGATCCACCAAATCACGATCTCAATGGGACAGATCAAACAGATACTTAAAACTGCTAAGAATGCTGCGGAAACTCGACAGAAAATCTGGGAGCTCATTGTAATGCATGGATTCGACGGTAACACCGACACAGCAACTGTGTTCCATAACATCGCAAACGAACTTGATCAGGACAAGAGACTCATCTACAAAGCGATCAAAAACATGCAAAAAATGATGAAGCTTGAGGATGAATCAGAGCAAAAATAATGAGATTTACGATAGAAAATCCAGTTATCGACAAGGAAAATGCGTAGTAATCACCGCCTATTAATCCTACTCTCTCCCGTTCTAATCTGGTTAATCATCTTCTTTATTCTTCCGCTTATCTCTATATTCATTTTTAGTTTTCTGGAGCGGGATACTTATGGTGGGATAAGATGGATCTTCACCTTTGAAAACTATCTACGGTTTTTTGATGGAGTCTATCTTAAAACGTTCTGGCGTTCAGTGTCAACCGCATTCGTGTGTACAGCAATATGTCTGCTTGTCGGTTACCCATTCGCGTATTATCTGGCATGCTACCGACCGAAATGGCGGAATGTGTTGTTAATCCTTGTCGTAGTTCCTTTTCTTACGAACTTCCTTATACGTACCTATGCTTGGATTTTGATCTTACGGACAGAAGGCCTGCTAAATAGTTTTCTCACATTTCTCATACCCGGTATTCAACCTTTAGAACTTCTCAATACACCCGTAGCGGTTCAGATTGGCTTGATTTACGGTTATCTGCCGTTTATGATTCTTCCACTGTATGCAGCATTGGAACAGTTGGATATGTCTTTAATAGATGCAGCGAAAGATTTAGGAGCATCACCCCGTCATGCTTTCTGGCATATCACGTTACCTCTCAGTCTCCCCGGTATCCTTGCGGGTTCAATGTTGGTGTTTATTCCGACGGTCGGAGCATTCCTAACACCTGACTTACTTGGTGGCGGAAAGGTGAATTACATAGGGAATGTGATTGAGGGACAGTTCAAATCTTCACGTGATTATCCATTCGGTTCTGCGCTCTCTTTTATGTTGATGGTTATAGTCACTGCAGGCACAGTTCTCTACTTTCGAGCATTACGGGATAGTGATCCTACAGAGAATCAATAAGGGTAGTATATATAATAACTCAAGTTACTACCTAAGAGTCTTAGACATGGAAACACTATCTTTTTAGCAATACTTGTAGCGCAAACTGTTAGTTTGCGGACTAATATGCACAATCTAAATGAAGTTTAATGAAATATTTCGGTAATAAACGGGCAATAAATTGCCCTACTACAAACGATCAGGTTCGTAGTAGTGCGATTCATCGCACGTTCCAACATTACCGAATTAAAAAATTAATCTTCATACAGATTGTGCTATATAGTGGCAACTTAGGTTATAATGGAACACTAAGAGGAGTAGATATTTCTAATGAAACGATTTTTGCAGTTCAACATCGTCATCGTGTTCCTTTTTCTCTATATTCCGATATTGGTTGTTGTCGTCTTTTCGTTCAATAGTGGAAATCAGATTGCGGTTTGGGAAGGTTTCTCACTTGAATGGTATGGGAAGATGTTCAAGAACCGTGACGTATTACGTGCCTGTCAATACAGTCTTATCATTGCGGGGTTAGCAACGTTTATCTCAACGATAATTGGCACTGCAGCAGCATTGGCTCTCGAAAAACATAGATTCTTGCTGCGTTCAGCAGTTATCCGTTTACTGTATCTTCCGCTCATTATTCCAGATATTGTGTTAGCGATTGCGCTGCTGATGTTTTACAATAGTGTAAATATCCCTCTTGGATTAACCTCGGTTATATTAGCACATGTCGTGTTCAATGTTGCTTATGTTACGATAGTGGTGCGTGCGCGTTTGCAGGGGTATGATTATACGGTAGAGGAAGCTGCGCTTGATCTTGGTGCAAACGAATGGCAGACGTTCTGGCGTATTACGTTTCCGCTCATCGCGCCCGGTATTGTTGGTGGGGCACTGCTGGCATTTACGTTGTCAATAGACGACTTTGTAATCACTTTCTTCACTACGGGTGTCGGGAAAACAACGTTATCTGTATATATCTATTCAAGCATTAAGTTTGGACTCACACCTGAACTCAATGCAATTTCGTCAGTGTTGTTGGTAAATTCTATTGTGTTCGTGTTACTCTTTGTAGGGTTTCGCGGGAAGACTATACAGGGAATAAACGATTGACAAGGTGCGGGAATTATGCTATAATCATTTATGAAGATTAAGTTATTAATTGGGTAATACGCGGGCGGGGAAACCCCGCCCCTACGAAGCCTTACTCCTACGATGAGTCTTATCAGTAGAATTACCTGATTATTTATTTAATCTTCATTCATGATTGCAGTGGAGAAAACCCAAATATAGGATAACTGATTGATGACTACGATGCAGCAGCAATTCCAATTTTATATCCAAATTTTCTTTCTGTTGAGTGTAATGTGCCTAATATCAGCATGTGAAACTGATAACTTGCTGAACATTGATGCAGAAACACTTGAGATTGCACTAAAAGCTGATACGCAAATGCTCAATATCGGGGACACCACGACTATCATAGCAACAGTTTATTCTGGTGATGCATCGGCGTTAGATTTCATTTGGAAAGTCAGCAATGGTAGAATAGTAGGTGACGGAAACAGCGTTGTTTATGTTGCACCTGAGTCTGCTGGAACTAACACTATTACACTTGAAGTTACGGATGGAAATGTCTCAGATAGACAAGACATACGAATTGAAGTTGGTATTGGACACGCTATTATTGCTACACCGAATCGTTATTGGCAAGGAAATACCTTCACGCAGACTTTATCATTTAGTTTGAAGGTAGATGAGATTTTTCGAGAGAATATAAAACTTCGGTATGAAATATTACAGGATACTGCTCGCGCGGGTGCATTCTTGAGTATTACTATCAACAGTATATCAGTTGTTCAAGACAGAACAATAGGTGCAGTCCAACCTAATGAACCCCAGATGATTGGAGATGAAATTGATGTCTCCTCAGTTATCACTGCACCCGGTAATTATGAGTTATCACTGACGTTGGAAATCGTGAATGTTATGGAAGATGCATGGTTGTTACGAAAACTAACGATAATTGGTGTTGAAGGGACATTGACTGAGATACGGTAAGATTGTGGAGACCGCTTGTGTATGACATTAAATCAAACACATCTGATAGTTGATCTATTGGATATTAAAGAAAACGCTGAATCATTAAAAGTATATACAAGTGGTAAATTAATTGCAGTCGTGAAAGCGGATGCTTATGGACACGGTGTTATTCCTGTTGCCAATACATTAACGTCAGTTGTTGATATGTTTGCAGTTGCAACTGTGGAAGAGGCTATTGAACTCCGTCAAGCAGACATCAGTAAACCTATCCTAATTCTTTACACGCCAATGCCAGAATATGCTGAGGATATTCTGCTCCACGACTTGACTCCTGCTATTGATAATTGGGATTTGGCTATTCGTCTGAATGATTTGTCAGAAAAGGGTGACATAATAACCACACAAGATGGTAAAATCAGAGTCCATGTTGATGTCAATACGGGGATGAATCGTAGCGGGGTCTGTTACACAAAGGCAGGTGAATTGATTGAACGACTCAGGACATTACCGAATATTGAAGTAGAAGGGATTTTCACTCACTTTGCAACTGCGCACGAAGAAGATAAAAGTTTCGCACACGTCCAACTCAATAGGTTTCACCCCCTGTTAACGGTTAAGCCACGTATTCCTATTGTTCATACAGCGAACAGTGCTGCTACACTTGAAATTCCAGAATCTCGTTTTAACGCTTTGCGTCCAGGATTGAGTCTGTATGGTATCTATCCCGGTCAAAAAAGAGCATTACCCTTGCATCCTGCCCTTACTTGGAAGACACATGTTCATTGGATTGATGAGATTGAAGCGGGTGAAGGCGTAAGTTATGGATTAGAATATAAGGCACCGCATCGAATCCGTATCGCGGGATTGCGTGTCGGGTTCGGGGATGGGTATCCGCGTGCATTGTCGGGAATTGGTGAAGTTTTGATAGATGGAAAACGCCGTTCAATTCTTGGACGTATCTGTATGGATAGTATGGTTGTTAAGTTAGAGGAATCTGATTATGTAAGGATTGGAAGTGAAGTTGTACTCTTAGGAAAACAGGGTGAAGAAGAGATAAGTATTGAGGCGTTAGCAGAAAAAGCCAATACTATTCCTTATGAAATTCTAACACGAATTGGTAAACGCGTCCAGCGTATTTATAAACCGTAATGTGAAATTATAAATATAATATATCCATCATTTTACTATGCTTTTTGAACTTAACAACGTATCAGTAACTTTCGGCACAACCATTGCACTTGATGATCTGTCAATAGAAATGTCATCTGGTGGGGCAATTGGTTTGTTGGGTCCTAACGGTGCAGGAAAAAGCACTCTGATTAAGATGCTACTTGGATTTGTAAAACCAACGCGTGGATCAGCAAAGGTTTTCGATATGGCGGTGGAAACTGAACAGGTCAATATTCGGGAACGTGTTGGATATATGCCTGAAGATGATTGTTTAATCCCACAAATGAATGCTGTTCAATTGGTTGCTTATGCTGGACAACTCTGCGGGATGCCATTTCGGGATGCCATGCAACGCGCACACGAAGTCTTGTATTACGTTGGTGTAGATGAAGAACGTTACCGTCCTATAAGCGGGTATTCTGCCGGGATGCGTCAACGGATAAAACTTGCACAGGCATTGGTGCACGATCCTAAATTATTGCTACTTGACGAACCAACGAATGGTATGGATACGAGCGGTAGAGAGGAGATGCTGCTGCTCGTAAAAGATATTTCAGAAGACAAAGGCATAGATGTCTTATTGTCTTCACATCTTTTGCCGGATGTTGAGTCTACATGTCAGACGGTATTAGGTCTCTCAAACGGGAGTCTTGCTGTACACGGTAAGATTGATGAACTTAGAAAGAAAGATGTGAGAGCATTCAACCTGAAAATAATAGGAGACCGTGATGACTATGTAGCGGCCTTGCGGCGGTATCAGTATCAGACAGAATTACGACCCGATGGACATGTATATGTAACCACAGAAACACAGAACAATTCAGATGGTGGACTGTTTTTTAAGGTTGCTCATGAAACGGGTGTCCAACTACGGCAATTGGTTGAAGTAGAACATTCCTTAGAAGACATTTTTGCTGACGTTATGTATGAGCAGTGAGATAGATCGGACACCGTGGCTATAGCAGGTAGCGAGTATTTGGTAAAGTTGAAACAGAAAACAGCATTTACGTTTCCGGCAGTTTATACACGCCTCGTTTGACCTTTACAATTTCACCTGTTTCTACCATGCGGGTGAGTTTTGAATTGATTGCTTTTGGATGTCCGTCAATTGCCTCAACAATATCCGGTGTTGTCATTTCCCCATCCGCGAGAAGTTCAAGAATCTGAACGTGGAAAAGGGGCCGTGCCCGTTTTCCGCCTCTCATTCTCCGCAACACTCGGTTCGCTTGCCTTGTAGAGCATCCTAATATCCTCTCTACCTCTCTTCTTAGGGTCTCAGTTGTTATATTGTCGCGTTCTGTCTCAAAACCTTCACGCGTCGCTATTGCCTCGGGCAGTTTGTCTAACCTGCCGGCTGCCTCTATGTCTGCCCAGTCAAAAAGTAGTGTTTCTGGTTTATCGGTGATTTCAGGAATTCGCATACCTGTAACCAACATAATTGTCTTGTTTGCTATACGGTCCAGCTGAGCCAAGTCTATAATCTCTTTGAATATACGGTATACCTCTTTTTCATAGACACTCTGGACGCGTGTGTCCCTGTAATGGTAAGACTCATCTTCTCTTTCATAAGAGAGGGGTTCTTCGTCGTTTCCGAACAAGATCTGAGCGCGTCTCAAAGTGGAACGTAGATCTATTTCAGGCAAGCCAACTACCCAAATGACCTGTGCCTCTTGAAAAGCAGTTTCTAATCCTTCCACCTCTTGAAAACTTGTCAAGAAACAGACGTTCTCATTCTTCTTGATACCCCGCAGATGTTCAATTGTGGAAAAATGGGTTATAATCCCATGTTTAATAGCTGGGTCTCTTTCAATTTCAGCCTGGATTCTCCAAAAAAAGCGCTGTCCCGTTTCAGTTATCCCGAGATTATCCCAGGTATTGCTAAGGTCTAAAATTGCCTCTTGTTGATAAAGCCCCGTGCGAATTTGAAATACCCGGTTTCCGGGCTCCCATGTCTTCAGTTGTGTGTCAAGGATTTCAGTTTTCTCATCCGTGAACGCACGACTTAGATGTTCATCGTTGACAACTGGTGCGGCGATCAATAGGCGTCTGATGTTCGGATGAAGTACCGGTGGCACCCAGAACCGCAGTATATCGTCCTCCCACTTCATCGGTGCATCAACATCCTTTTTGTAATATGAAAAGAAACGTTTGAGTTGATGCCAAATCGTCCAATCTGGATCCTGATAAACTGTTGGAGACGTCTGACTGTTTTCAAGAGGTGGATGACACATCTGTTGGATGAGTTCTTCTTCCAACCATTCAAACGTTCGTATCGCTGAACGGATGCGTCTGACAGAGTCAGCATGCGATTTATCATTGATTTCTACTACATTCAGTAGGGTTAAGGCAAAGTTTCCTAAAGCATCATCTTTCCAATTGACGCCCCATTCGTTCAATGTGGTTTTTGATATTTCACATTTAGGAAACAGTTGATTTTCTCGCATGAAATTGATGATGCCAATCCACTGTGTTCCATCTTGCGTTTCGAGAAGTTGTTCCACTGTTTTTGCGTATTGTGGGTCCAAAAGCAGTCGAAAATCCTCCAGGATTTGTGCTTTGTTAGTTTGCAATGTAGCGTTTACGGATTCAACATTTAGATTTTGAAGAAATTGTTCTGCTTTTGCTGCGAACTCAGCATCAGTCATGTTTAGACAGAGTATCTGACCTTTCTGCAGCAGAGATGCTACTTCAGGGGTTTTCCCTAAGGTTGTTTCGGGTATAAACCCAAGCACTCGCACATTCCTATCAAAAGCGCGTTGCACCTGAATGTTAATTTTTTCTGGTGTTTCCTGTGTTTTTTCGGCGGGGCTTGACTTGTGTAATACTGGGCGTTGACGTCTTAGTGCCAGTGGACTGAGTGTCCCTTCTCGAATAGCGAATACCCTATCGTCTATCGGCAGTCCTGTTTCGGGAAGCGGTGGCAGAATGCCGGTATCGTTCCAAACATCTGTTATGCGTGTTGCCTCCGTAGGAAGATCGGTATTAGACGTGGCAGCACGTACCCACACATCATCTTCGCTTTCCCATAATGCCACTTCTACGGTGCCAATTCCATGATCTCGTCGGCTCCAGTAATGCAATCCATCCTCTTGTCTGACATAAGAAAAACCGCGCTCAAGAAATGCTTCTTTGGCGAGTTCAAATTGAACGGATTCGAGATGGTATGGCGCGCCTGGGATGCCCTGATTGTATGGAACACTTTGGAAAACAGGTTGGTGAAGTGTCGCGCGAAGTGCATCAATAGGTGCAAAGAAGACCTCTTTAGCAATTATAGGTGGATTTAACAGATCGCCAAGCAGGATTTCATGGCGTCCATCCCAACAATTGTATCCATTCTCACCCTGAATTTCAATATACGCTTCAGTCTGCTGCAGCTCCTCTGCTGTCAAGGACTCTGTATTACAAACGTATAGCCGTTCTTGATTCGTATTCGTGTATAGGTATTCTGGTATCCTACAAGAAAAGCGCAGGCCACCGGACTGTGTTATTGTCAATAGTGGGTTTGCAGCAGTGTCGACAAGTGCTTGAATGCAAGCAAGAATGGCATCAGGTGCAGCACAGAGTGCCTCATAGTTAAAGGTAATGTCGTGCCAGGGGGCACCATCACGCGCCGAAGGCATACCCGTATATACTTGGATACCGTACGACTTGTGCCATCGAATAGCATCCCAGTTATCCACTTGTTGGTGTTTTAAGAACCGTTCTCCTGCAAAATTCCGCGGAGGATGGTCGGTTCTAGGAGTCTGTCTTATCGGCATAAAAGATATACCTGCCGTCTCCAAGTCATGTGACATGACTTGGTATTTGCTCGCACAACGGACTGTGAAATCGTTAGGATACCCTTTGTAAAACCGAGGCTTTGAGTACGATTTCTTTTGCTTCAATGGATTCTGGTGTCGATCGTGGCAACGTGAAATAAGGTTTTGTAGGCTAAAGTTTTGTAGGCCATTATCGGTTTTCATAGTATTAGATGTTCGCAAGCTGCGTATCCTTACATAGTTTTTACGTTTTGGGGAGTGTATACAAGCCCCGTTTGATTTTTACAATTTCACCTGTTTCTACCATGCGGGTGAGTTTTGAATTGATTGCTTTTGGATGTCCCTCAATCGCCTCAACGATTTCTGGTGTTGTCATTTCGCCATCAGCGAGGAGTTCAAGAATTTGATCTTGGAAAAGGGGCCGTGCCCGTTTTCCGCCTCTCATTCTACGCAACACTCGGTTCGCCTGTCTTGTAGAGCATCCCAATATCCTCTCTACCTCTCTTCTCGGGGTCTCAGTGGTCATATTGTCGCGCTCTATCTCAAAGCTTTCGCGCGTCGCTATTGCCTCGGGTAATTTGTCTAACTCACCGGCTATATCTAAGTCTTCCCAGTCAAAAAGTAGTGTTTCAGGTCTGTCGGTGATTTCAGGAATTCGCATACCCGTGATCAACATAATTGTCTTATTTGCTATACGGTTCAACTGAGCCAATTCTATAATCTCTGTGCAAATACGGAATACCTCTTTTTCATAGACACTCTGGACACGTGGGTCTGTGTACTGGTAAGACTTAGGCTCCATTTCATAGGAGAGGGGTTCTTCGTCGTTTCCGAACAGGATCTGAGCGCGTCTCAAAGTGGAACGTGGTCCTGTTTCATGCAAACCAACTACCCAAATGACCTGTGCCTCTTGAAAAGCGGTTTCTAATCCTTCCCACACGTCAAAACTGGTCAAGAAACAGACGTTCTCATTTTTCGCGATACCCTTCAGATGTTCAATTGAGGAAAGATGGGTTATAATCCCATGTTTAATATTTGGGTCTCTTTCAATTTCAGCTTGGATTCTCCAAAACATGTGCTGTCCGGTTTCAGATACCCCAAGACTATCCCAGGTATTGGTAAGGTCTAAAATTGTTTCTCGTTGATAAAGCCCCGTGCGAATTTGAAATACCCGGTTTCCGGGCTCCCACGTCTTCAGTTGTGTGTCAAGGATCTCGGTTTTCTCATTTAGGAATGCACGGCTTAGATGTTCATCGTTGACAACTGGTGCGGCGAGCAATAGATGTCTGATGTTCGGATGAAGTACCGGTGGCACTCGGAATCGCAGCACTTCGTCCTCCCACTGTATCGGTGCATCAGCATCCCGCTTGTAATATTCAAAGAAACGTTTGAGTTGATGCCAAATCGTCCAATCTGGATCCTGACAAACTGTTGAAGATGTCTGCGTGTTTTCAGGAGGTGGATGACACATCTGTTGTATGAGCTCTTCTTCCAACCACTCAAACATTCGTATCGCTGAACGGATACGTCTGATGAAATACTCATGGGTTTTATTTCTGATGTCTACTGCGTTTAATAGCACTATGGCAAAGTTTCCTAAAGCCTCATCATTCCAATTGACGACCCATTCGTTCAATGTGGTTTTTGACAGTTCACATCTAGGAAACATTTGATTTTCTCTCGTGAAATTGATGATGCCGAGCCACTGTGTTCCATCTTGTGTTTTGAGAAGTTGTTCCACTGTTTTTGCGTGTTGTGGGTCCAAAACCAGTCGAAAATCCTCCATTATCTGTGCTTTGGTAGTTTGAGATGTAGCGTCTACCGATTCAACATTTAGATTTTGAAGAAATTGTTCAGCTTTTGCTGCGAACTCAGCATCAGTCATGTTTAGACAGAGTATCTGACCTTTCTGCAGCAGAGATGCTACTTCAGGTGTTTTCCCTAAGGTTGTTTCGGGTATAAACCCAAGCACTTGCACATTCCTATCAAATGCGCGTTGCACCTGAATGCTAATTTCTTCTGGTCTTTCCTGTGTCTTTTCGTCGGGGCTTGACTTGCGTAATACTGGACGTTGACGTCTTAGTGCCAGTGGACTGAGTGTCCCTTCTCGAATAGCGAATACCCTATCGTCTATCGGCAGTCCTGTTTCGGGAAGCGGTGGCAGAATGCCGGTATCGTTCCAAATATCTGTTATGCGTGTTGCCTCTGTAGGCATTTCGGCATCAGCCGTGGTAGCCCGTACCCACACATCATCTTCGCTCTCCCAGAGTGCTACTTCTACGTTGCCGATTCCACGATCTCGTCGGCTCCAGTACTGAATTTCATCCTCTTGTTTGATATAAGAAAAACCGTGTTTAAGAAATGCTTCTTTGGCGAGTTCAAGTTTAACGGATTCGAGATAGTATGGTGCGGCTGGGATGTTTTCCTTGTATGGGACACTTTGGAAAAAAGGTTGGTGAAGCGTAGCGCGAAGTGCATCAATAGGTGCAAAGAAGACCTCTTTAGAAATGATAGGTGGATCTAATATGTCTCCAAGTAGAATTTCATGGCGACCATCCCAGCGATTGTATCCATTCTCACCCTGAATTTCAATATACGCTTCAGTTTGGTGCAGTTCTTCTGCTGTTAAGGATTCTGTTTTACACACGTACAACCTTTCTTGCTGTGTTTTCGTGTATAGGTATCCTGGTATCCTACAAGAAAAGCGGAGGCCACCTGACTGTGTTATTGTCAATAATGGGTTTGTAACAGAGTCAACAAGTGCTTGAACACAAGCGAGGATGGCATCAGGTGCAGCACAGAGTGCTTCATAGTTGAAGGTAATGTCGTGCCAGGGGGCACCATCCCGTGCGGAAGGCATACCTGTATACACTTGGATACCCCACGACTTGTGCCATCGAATAGGATCCCAGTCAGCCCCCTGTTGGCGTTTTAAGAACCGTTCTCCTGCAAAAATCCGCGGGGGATGGTCGGTTCCAGGAGCTTTTCCTATCGGCATAATAGATATACCTGCCGTCTCCAAGTCATGTAGCATCACACGGTATTTATATGCACAACAGACTATGAAGTGGTAAGGATACCCTTGGTAAAGCAAAGGTGTTGAGAGCGTTAACTTCTGCTTCAGAGCCTTCGCATGGCGATCGTGGCAACGTGGAATAATATCTTGTAGAACATTCGTATTCATGGGATTTAGAACATTCGTATTCATGGGATGTAGATGTTTCAATTTTAGTATTTCCAAAAGTATTTACTATATATATTATCATAAATTCTATTTTAAAGTCAAGTTTTTTTTGAGAATTTTCAGAATTTATAGCAAAAACACTACACATTTTTTACAGTTTTGCATAGTTTAAGGTTAAAAATTTGACAATTACGGACAATTGCCTTATAGTTACTGTTTAGAATTTGAAGTTAATTTGACATCTGCATCGTGAAAAAATATGCAGGCGGCACGTTGATGACGGGCGGGGAAACCCCGCCCCTACGGGTGCGCAGCCTGCAGGATTATTTGTTTGGACATGTAGTAAGGAGATTCTGATGAAATCGCTGCTTAGAAATCGTAAAGATATTGTATGCGTTCTGGTATCGCTATTATTAGTTTTAGGAACGTTTCTCCCGAGTTATGCGGATATTACACCGGTAAGTGAACGCACACAACAGGTGCAGGATGCGATTGTGGATGCGGTGCCAGGTGTGAACAATGCCGCCGGTGTAACTGAAGCACACCTTGCCCAGATTACTCGCTTAGAAATTGTCAATAAAGGTATCACATCACTAAAAATTGGAGATTTTGAAGGTTTGACTGCTCTGACAGGACTCGGTCTGGAAAACAATTCCATTAGCAATATATCCGTCCTTGAAAATTTAACATCACTGACAGGTCTCACTTTGCAGAACAATTCCATAAACGATATATCACCCCTAAGAAATTTGACCAAGTTGTGGTATCTTGATTTGTCTAACAATAACATAAGTGATATATCACCCCTTGAAAATCTAACATCGTTGATAATCCTCAATCTGTCTAACAATAACATAAGTGATATATCACCCCTAAGAAATTTGACCAGACTCCTACACCTTAACCTGGGAAACAATTCCATCAGTGATATCTCAGTCCTTGAAGATGAGTCACTAATAAACCTCAGTCTGTCTGGTAATCCAATTTCAGATTATGGGTTACTTGGAAGACTCAAGACGCAAAATCCTATAGATATAGATCTTACTAACAACCCGCCTCGGTTCAGTGACGGTAATAGCACCACACGTTCTATTGCGGAAAACACAGTCCCTGGAACATACATCGGTACGGCTATTTCTGCCACAGATGCGGATAACCACACACTCACCTATACCCTTAGTGGGACAGACGCGCCATCGTTCAGCATTATCAGCACATTAGGACAGCTGCAAACCAGGGCACCCTTGGATTATGAAACGAAGTCGTCCTATACAGTAATTGTGACTGCCTATGATGGGAACAGCGGTGGTGATAACATTACTGTCACTATCAATGTTACAGATGTTTCTGACCCAGCCGTTGGACGCACACAACAGGTACAGGATGCGATTGTTGCCGAAGCAGGTGTCCAGTCTGCTGCCGATGTGACCGAAGCACATCTCGCAGCAATTACGGAACTTGACCTAAGTAGCCAAGGTATACCCGCACTGAAATCTGGTGATTTTGATGGGTTGACCGCGTTGACAAACCTCAACTTATTTGACAATGATCTGACACATCTTCCAGAAGATGTGTTTAGCGGGCTGTCTTCCTTGACAACACTTTCCTTAAGAACCAACAGATTTGCCGCATTACCAGCGGACATTTTTGATGGACTGACCGCTCTGACAGACCTTGACCTGGGAGATCTTAATAACCTCGTTTTCGGTAAGTTTACGTCGTTGCCCGAGGACATTTTTGATGGACTGATCGCTCTGACAGACCTCAACCTTCAAGGGAATGACTTTAGCACACTCCCCGTAGACATTTTTGATGGACTCACAGCCCTAACTGATCTCTCGTTGAACGCCAGCAATTTAACGACTTTACCTGCAGGCATATTTGATGGACTCACTAACTTGCAAAGGCTGATTCTCTCACACAACAATTTGACGACACTCCCCGGAAAAATATTTGACGACCTCACAGCACTGACATTTCTTGACTTGCAGGGTGGAGAGTTAAGTTCGTTACCAGCGGATGCATTTGATGGACTAACTTCATTAAAAACACTTTTTCTCCAAAGAAACGGACTCACATCGTTACCCGATGGGATATTTGAAGGGCTTACATCACTTTCATTCGTCGGATTACGAGGCAACATAGGTGCACTATTCCATATAGGTGTATCACTGGAAAAAGTTGGCGATGATCAATTCAAGGCAGTAATCCCAACCGGTGCACCTTTCAACATTGTCTTGCCGATCACCGTAGTGAACGGAAGTATAAAGACTTTAAAAACAACGGTAACAATTCCCGCTGGCAGCGTGGAAAGCCAACCCCTTACAGTGACACGCACCGCAGGTACAACGGCGGCAGTCACTGTGATTATTGGAGCATTACCAAATCCGGGATTCAGCGGTTCTGGCTACACCCTCGTCAAATATACTAATATTTTAGTGTTTACTGAATTAGATGTCAGTGCAGTAACTCCAGTCAGTGACCGTACACCGCAGGTGCGTGATGCTATCGTTGCAGCGGTGCCAGGCGTGAATAATGCTGCCGATGTAACCGGAACACACCTTGCTACAATTAGAATTCTTAGTCTAAGTAGTAAAAACATTACAGCACTGAAATCTGGCGATTTTGATGGACTGACCTCTCTGTTATATCTTTACTTAGGGAGTAACAATTTAACCTCTCTACCCGATGACATATTTACAGGATTGTCCTCAATGAGATACCTCACACTAAGCAGCAATGATTTGACCAGTTTGCCTTCGGGTGTTTTCGACGATCTGTCGTCGTTAACTGAACTCAACTTATATAACAACGACTTAACCAGCTTACCCGCTGGCATCTTTGACAATCTGGTGAAATTGAAAACGCTTTCTTTAGGCAATAATGAATTGACGAGTTTGCCCGTTGGTGTCTTTGACAATTTGTCATCACTGACATACCTTATATTAGGGGGACCTGTATATGTAAACACGGGGCGCAACCAGATAAGTAGTTTATCTTCGGATGTATTTTCTAATTTATCATCCTTGACAGATCTTATCATTTCTAACAACAGTCTTAACAATTTGCCTGCGCGAGTGTTTTTTGGACTGTTGTCTCTGACCCGTCTTGAGTTGCAAGGCAACGCAGTTGATCCTCTGCCCCTCACCGTGTCATTGGAAAAGGTTGGAACAGATCAGTTCAAAGCAGTAGCTCCAACAGGCGCGCCGTTTGATATTGCGCTGCCGATTAGCGTTACGAATGGAAGTATTATAGGTGGTGCAACTACAGTCACAATCACCAAAGGGAGCTTGGAAAGCCAACCTCTTACAGTGACTCGAAACGCAGGTACAACGGCTGCTGTCGCCATAGATATTGGGACATTGCCGAGTCTACCTCAAAGTCATGACGGTTACACGCTCCAAAAATCTGCCGACTTGCCGCTGACTGTCATCAGGGCCATTAACACCTCACCCATATTCACTGATGGCACTACTGCCACCCGTGCAGTAGCCGAAAATACCGCTTCCGGGCAACATATCGGCACTGCAATTGCTGCCACAGACGCGGATAACGACACACTTTCCTATACACTGGGCGGCACAGATGCCGCAACGTTTGAGATTGACAGCACTAAGGGACAACTCAAAACCAAGGCAGCACTCGACTATGAAACAAAGATATCCTACTCGGTCACAGTTTCAGTATCAGACGGCAAAGGTGGCACGGATAGTATTACTGTCACTGTCACAGACGTAGATGAAATTGATCCACTACTTAGCCAACGCACACCACAAATCCGAGATGCAATTGTGGCTGCGGTGCCAGGCGTGAACAGTGCTGACGATGTGACGGCAGCACATCTCGCGGCAATTACAAACCTTAACGTAGCCTTTAAAGGCATCACATCACTGAAAACTGGTGATTTCAAGGGTCTGACCGCACTGACAAACCTCAATCTATCCGGTAATCCCATCAGTGATATATCCGTCCTTTCAGATTTAAATACATTGACGACGCTCTTTCTGGCTGGCACTTCCATTAGTGATATATCCGCCCTTGAAGATTTGACTTCGCTGACAACGCTCTTTCTGATTGCCAATTCCATCAGCGATATATCTGCTCTTGCAGATTTGACTTCGTTGACAACACTCAGTCTTTCAGAGAATTCCATAAGCAATGTATCTGCCCTTGAAGGTTTAACCGCCCTGACAACACTCATTCTGGCTAACAATCCGATTTCAGATTACGATCCACTCCGCAGACTTATTGCAGCGATCGAGGCAATTGAAGATCATCCAGGTTTAACCTTAGATATTACAATTCCTAATGTCGTTGAAATCCCAATAACACCTGTCAGTGACCGTACAGCAGCGGTGCGCGATGCTATTGTCGCAGCGGTGCAAAATGTAGGTAATGCAGACAATGTTACCAAAGCACAAGTTGCCGCTATCACCAGTCTCAATTTACGAAATGCTGGGATTACCACCTTGCAATCAAACGATTTCTCAGGTATGACCGCACTGACATCGCTTAATCTGTATAACAATCAACTCAGCAGCCTTCCGGATGGTATATTTGTAGGACTAACATCACTGACAACGATCCGATTGAACAGAAACGCGGTTGATCCGTTGCCGTTTCTCGTATCGTTGAAAAAGGTTGCTGATGGTCAGTTCAAAGCGGTGGCACCTGCAGGTGCGCTGTTTGACATTGTCCTGCCGATTAGCGTAACAAATGGAAGTGTTGCAGGGGGTGCGACAACGGTCACAATACCGCAAGGCAGTGTGGAGAGCAGCACACGCACGGTTACACGTTCTGCTGGCACTACAGTACCCGTCACTGTAAATATTGGAACGTTCCCGAGTCTACCCCGCAACCACTTCGGTTACGCACTTGTCAAATCCGATTCTTTACCACCCACGGTCATCAGCGGTACTAATTCTGCACCTATATTCACAGATGGCACCAGTACCACCCGCGCAATTGCAGAGAACACCGCGGCGAACACAAACATCGGCACGCCTATCTCTGCCACAGATGCGGATAACGACACCTTGACTTATACTCTGGGTAGTCTGGGGGGTCCGGTTGGTTTGAGTGGTTCGGATGCTGCCGCATTCCGTATCGTTAGTACATCAGGGCAGCTCCAAACGAAAGCAGCATTAGACTTTGAAACGAAGGCTTCCTACACGTTCACCGTCTCTGTTTCTGATGGCAGAGGGGGCACAGATAGTATTTCAGTCACAATCAATATAACCGATGTTGATGAAACACCTGTGAACACTGCGCCTGTATTCACTGATGGCACAAGCACGACCCGCATAATCGCAGAGAACACCGCGGCGAATACGAACATCGGTACGCCTATTGCTGCCACAGATGCGGATAACGATACGTTGACCTATACTCTGGGGAGTCTGGGGGGTCCGATTGGTTTGAGTGGTTCGGATGCTGCAGCATTTCGTATCGTTAGCACATCAGGACAACTGCAGACTAGAGCAGCATTAGACTTTGAAACGAAGGCTTCCTACACGTTCACCGTCTCTGTTTCTGATGGCAGAGGGGGCACAGATAGTATTTCAGTCACAATTAACATCACCGATGTCGATGAAACGATCATCGTGCATCGGTTTGTGCCACTTGCTGATCGTACTTCAGAAGTGCGGGATGCTATCGTTGATGCGGTACCAAACGTAAGTAATGTCGCCGATGTCACCAAGGCACATGTGGCTGCTATCACGAGTCTCAATTTACGGAATGCTGGTATTACAGCATTGACAGATGGGGATTTTTCGGGGATGACTTCCCTGACATCACTCAATCTTTTCGGCAATCACCTCAGTAGCTTACTACCTCGTATCTTTGAAGGACTTACATCGTTGAGAACGGTACGATTGGGAGGGAACACAGTTAATCCACTTCCGTTTATCGTAACTCTGGAGAATGTAGGATTGGGACAGTTTAGGGTAGTAGCTCCTGCAGGTGCTCTGTTCAATATTGTCGTACCGATTAGTGTAACAAATGGAAGTGTCACAGGGGGTGCAACAACAGTCACAATTCCTCATGGGAGTCTGGTGAGCGAAACACTTACAGGCACCCGTACTGCTGGCACAACAGCGCACGTCACCGTGGATATTGGGTCGTTACCTCGTCCACCGAGTACTCACTACGGATATATGCTTACGAAATCTGGAAACCTGCCGTTGATTGTCATCCGCGGTACCAATACTGCACCTGTGTTTAGTGATGGGATCAGCACGACACGTTCTGTAGCAGAAAATACCCCATCTAACACAGATATTGGTTCTCCTATATCAGCAACAGATGCTGACAACGACACACTTACGTATACCCTCGGTGGTACAGATGCTGCCTCATTTAGCATCGTTAGCACATCAGGACAACTGCGAACCAAAGCAGCACTTGACTACGAAACCCGAACTGTCTATACCGTGACCCTCACTGTGTCCGATGGCACCCTTACGGATACTACCACTGTTACTATCAACGTTACCGATGTTGATGAAAGACAACAACAACAAATTATTGCGGTGTGTAAAGTGGGTGATATCCTCGGTCCGGGTGCAAGTTGTACTTATCCTGATACAGATGCGGTTTTCTCTGTGCAAAATGATGGTAAATCGAGATGGAATATCCCAAATTTACCACCTTTGCTGCAGTGGATAAACCAGGTCTCTGTAGGTGGATCGTTACGTGTTTCTACGACTATCAACGGTGTGAATTACCATATCGTTGCTGAACAGACAGGTAGTTCTTGGGAAATTAAAGAGATAGGTGATCAAGGCGAGGAAGAACCTGAAACACCAGAGCCTAACCCACCTACCACTCCCAGTGGTAATCTAAAAATAACTGCCACAACCACATCTCCATTGACAGAAGCAACACTGGACGACAGTGTCGTCACACTCACACTCACCGGGGGTAGGTTTGTTGATAGCGATATATCCATTGAAGATGCGGTGTCATTATCTGGTATTGCCGGGGTTACTATGAGCGATATTGATCGTGAGAGTGATACTGAGCTGGAAGTTGACTTGGCATTCAATGGTAATCTCAATGCAGACGGTACACTCACCTTTAGAGTTGGAGCTGGTGCCATCGTAGACTACAACGGTTCTGCTCTCACTGCACAAGTATCTGTCTCTGATAGCACAGATACACCCGTAGATACCGGTGATCAGACCCCTGAGACACCACAGCAACCAAACACAGGCGGTACACCGACGCTAACTGTTAGCACAGCAACACAAGTTACAGAGGAAACTTTACACGGTACTATCGTATCCCTAAATCTCAGTGGCGGCACGTATGAAAATGATTTCTGGTATCTTGATGATGAGATCTCAGTCTCTGGGATAACGGGTGTCAGTTACGACAATTTTCATGATGTTGACCGCATAGGTAGTACGGAGGTGCAGATAGAACTATCGTTTGATGACAATATGACACAAAATGGAACGTTGACTTTTTCGATTAGTTCGGGAGCTATCGTCAATTATGATGGTGCCACCCTTACCGCAACACTATCAGTTCCGGCTGTTACGGAGTCCATCACCGTTTCACCTGCATCATTGACAGAAGACACATTGGATGAGGCTGAAGTTACGCTGATACTCAGTGGTCGAAAGTTTGAAAGTTCAGTCTTTGATATTAGAGATGCGGTGTCGGTCTCTGGCATAACCGGTGTAACATTCCCGTGGCACGACCCTGACAGAGAGAGCGACACCGAACTCACGTTTGAACTTGAATTTGATGGAGACTTAACCACAGGTGCAACGTTGACCTTTACCGTCGGCGCGGATGCTATAGCAGGCTACAACGGACCTTCACTCACTGCCCAAGTGTCGATCTCTGCAAACACAGGTACACCCACCACTCCCAGTGGTAATCTAAAAATAACTGCCACAACCACATCTCCATTGACAGAAGCAACACTGGACGACAGTGTCGTCACACTCACACTCACCGGAGGACGGTTTGTTGATAGCGATACATATATTGAAGATGCGGTGTCATTATCTGGCATTGCCGGGGTTACCATGAACGATATTGATCGTGAGAGCGATACAGAGCTGGAAGTCGAGTTGGCGTTCAATGGTAATCTCAATGCAGACGGCACACTCACCTTTAGAGTTGGAGCTGGTGCCATCGTAGACTACAACGGTTCTGCCCTCACTGCACAAGTATCTGTCTCTGATAGCACAGATACACCCGTAGATACCGGTGATCAGACCCCTGAGACCCCTGAGACCCCTGAGACCCCTGAGACCCCTGAGACACCACAGCAACCAAACACAGGCGGCACACCTACGCTAACTGTTAGCACAGCAACACAACTTACAGAGGAAACGTTAGATGAGAGTGTGGTTACCCTTACACTCAGCGGTAGGACTTTCGTGGATTGGATCCCGAGTAATGGTATAACCGTATCTGGAATTGATGGTGTTACTTTTAGCAGTTTTTGGGATTTAGACCGTGTCAGTGACACAAAAGTTACTGTTGAACTTTCATTCAGTGGGAACATGACAACAGATGGTACTCTCACCTTTACTGTTAGTTCGGGAGCTATCGTTGATTATGATGGTGCTAACCTCACCGCACAAATATCTGTCAGTGCGGTTAGTGAGTCAGTCACTGCATCAACTACTGCCCCGTTAACTGAGGCAACGTTGGATGAGAGTGTGGTTACCCTTACGCTCAGCGGTAGGACTTTCGTGGATTGGATCCCGAGTAATGGTATAACCGTATCTGGAATTGATGGTGTTACTTTTAGCAGTTTTTGGGATTTAGACCGTGTCAGCGACACGAAAGTTACTATTGAACTTTCATTCAGTGGCAACATGACAACAGATGGTACTCTCACCTTTACTGTCAATGCGGATGCGATAGCAGGCTACGCAGGTCCCGCACTCACAGTGCAAGTAAGAGTTACCGCAAGTGGTTTGAACGCGCTGGGTGCAAACTTCCCCAACCCGTTCAACCCCGAAACGTGGATACCGTATCAGTTGGCAAAACCTTCGGATGTTACGCTAACGATTTACAATATGCGCGGTGTCGTGGTACGGGAACTGAAGTTAGGACATCAAGCTGCAGGGATGTATCAAAACCGTAGCCGCGCTATCTATTGGGATGGTAGAAATAGTAGCGGTGAGAGGGTTGCGACAGGCGTGTATTTCTATACGCTCAAGGCAGGTGATTTTACGGCTACGCGCAAGATGTTGATACGGAAGTGATCATGACGCAAGTGTTTACACCTCGCCCTGGTCGCGGCGTGTAAATAATAGCGACCCGTTTCACAAATAGTCCTGCGGGGAGACGTTAAACCCCCGCACTATATCTACTGATTGCACATTGCAATCAATATCAATAAAAGGAGTTTATTATGAAAGTTTTATTTGCAAATAGAAATAATATCTTATCTATTTTCGCAGTTATGTTGTTGACATACAGTGTGCAAGGTGTTAGTTACGCTCAGGGTGACGTTCTTCCAGGTGATGAGGGCACGCTCTTTAGTGTGGGTGAAACACTCGTTGTTACCCCAGGTGAGACTAACACCTCTCTTAAAGTTAGTTTCATTGACCGCATTTACGAACCTAACAAGAGAGCTTACCAAGTTCAATTGCGTCGCAAAGAACCTCAAGGAGATTGGATCCTGAAATGCGACACAATTCAGGGATGGCTTGTTCCTCGACCAAATTTTGATGAGCATCTCACCGTGCTCTTTACAGACCTTGAGCCTGGGACGACTTATGAAGCACGTTGGAGAGAAACCAATGAGTTGTTTTGTTCTGACAATCCGTCTAACCCGAATGAATGGTCTTCGATTCGTGAGGGGACAACACTGTTGGAAACGCCACCGCGTGTAGAATTCGCTGATAGGACTTTAGCCATAGCAGTAAGACTGACTCTGGGACTTGATATTATTGATGGTATTGACATCCTCAAAATCCCTGAAGCACAACTGACGCAACTTACAACATTGTTTTCTGTGAGGAGCGAATTGGCTAGATTATATGAATTGTCTGAAGAATTGAGACCGTATAGATTATCATCAGAGGTCCTCAACCTTGATTTACCAGTAATAACCGACCTTACCGGTTTGGAACATGCGACTCAGCTCAGGATTTTATATCTCTATTCTGAAGACATCAGTGATATTAGTCCCCTCGCATCACTCACAGAACTCAGGGAGTTGGATCTTGAGGGAAATCAGGTCAGTGATATTAGTCCTCTTGTAGGACTTACAGAACTCAGGGAGCTAGAACTCGGAAAAGATGAGTATAGCGGACAGAATGAAATTAGTGATATTACCCCGCTTGCCAATCTAACACAACTAACGCGGTTAGGGCTCAATAGCAATCGGGTTAGTGATATTACCCCGCTTGCTCACCTCGCAGAACTCACATCGTTATCACTCAGTAGTAATCGGATTAGTGATATTACCCCGCTTGCTCACCTCGCAGAACTCACATCGTTATCACTCAGTAGTAATCGGATTAGTGATATTACCCCGCTTGCCCACCTAACAGAGCTAAGATCTTTAGTACTTAGTAGCAATCGGATTAGTGATATTACCCCACTCACACATCTCACAGAACTCACATCGTTACAACTTGGTTGGAATCAAATTAGTGATATTACGCCGCTTGCACAACTTCAGAAACTAACGAGGTTAGTACTTGAGAATAATCGAATCAACGATGTTACGCCACTTGTGCAACTTTCTGAATCGCTGGAGGAGTTAGAACTTCAAGACAATCTAATCCGAGATGTCACCCCTCTTGCAAACTTGATACGCCTCGGAAGACTCTACCTTAGGAACAATTCAATTGAGGATACGTCCCCACTCAGTGCACTCTTGGATGCGAATCCAGATATACACATAGATATTAAGGTGATCAGGAAAATAGAAGGAGTCCTAACAATAACGGCATCAGCACTTCCACCACTGACAGCGGCTACGCTTAATGGAAGTGTTGTGACCCTGACATTGAGCAGCGGTGATTTCATACATGGTGTTAGTGATGAACTCACTATTTCAGGGATTACGGGTGTCAGTGTTGATCGGACGAACTATGCCGACGAGGGGGAGATTACGGTTGAACTTAAATTTGAAGGAAACCTTGAAGAGGATGCGATATTGACTTTTACACTCGAATCAGATGCCATTGAAGGTTATGACGGTCCTGCACTGACTGCAGAAATATCCGTTTCTGCAGGTGCAGAACCAGTAGAGACAGAAACGGCAACCGTTGATGCTACGGTTAGCGTCTCCCCCACCTCAACAACATCACCCGCTATTGGGGAACAGTTAGAGTTCAGTCTAAACATCACAGGTGGGGAAGCCGTTGCGGGTTATCAAGCAACAGTCCAGTTTGACGAAACTGCTTTGCGTTATGTTTCAGGTGCGAATGGCGATTTTCTTTCCGCTGGTGCGTTCTTTGTGGATCCGATAGTGGAGGAAAATCTTGTCAAACTGAATGCTGCATCTCTCGCTGGGGAAAGCAGTGGAGACGGTACTCTCGCCACACTTACCTTTGAGGTTATCGCAGTAAAGGAATCTGCTTTGACATTATCTGATGTATTGTTAACTAATAGTGCTGGTGAGGCTTTTGTGCCAATACTTGAAAATGCCAAGATAACCGCATCAACTCAACTCAAAGGAGACATCAACGGCGATGGTATCGTAAACATTCAGGATTTGGTGTTAGTTGCGGGAAGGTTGGGACAAACAGGCACAAATAGTGCGGATGTTAACGACGATGGTGTTGTCAACATACAAGACCTTGTACTCGTCGCTGGCGCACTTGGCACGAGTGCCGCCGCACCTTCACTGAATTCTCAAGCTTTGTCAATGCTCACAGCAGCGGATGTCAAACAGTGGCTATCCGAGGCACAGCAGTTGGATTTCACGGATGCAACGTCACAGCGCGGCATCCTATTCTTACAACAACTCCTTATATCCTTGACACCGAAAAAGACGGCACTACTTGCCAACTACCCAAATCCGTTTAACCCAGAGACGTGGATACCATACCACTTATCAAAGGATGCGGATGTTACCCTGCACATCTATGCTGTGAACGGCACATTGGTGCGGACGTTGACGCTTGGACATCAAGCTGCAGGGATGTATCAAAACCGTAGCCGTGCGGCGTATTGGGATGGTAAAAACGCATTCGGTGAAAAGGTGGCAAGTGGTCTGTATTTTTATACGCTTACGGCAGGTGATTTTACGGCTACGCGCAAGATGTTGATATGGAAGTGATTATAACGCAAGCGTTTACACCTCGCCACAGGCAGAGGCGATATAGAAAAGTCTGCCTTAACTCGACTATAGCACATATTTGATTCCTTCCCCCAGTTCTTTCGAATTGGCAATCATTATGTGTTATAGTCTCCGACTTGATTGGGAGGTAAATGATGAAAAAGGAGGGAGCACTTGCGAAGTATGATTCGACTTTATTGTTGCAGAATTTGTTTTCGGTATCAGCATTATGTGATTTTCTATTTATAAATGATGACTTGACATGAGGCCTCGCCCTGGTCGCGGCGTGTAAATAATAGCGACCCGTTTCACAAATGGTCCTGCGGGGAGACGTTAAACCCCCGCACTTTATCTACTGCAATGAAACAAGAGGCGATGAATTCAAGGTCGTTAACCTGACTGTGATACGTTGATACGGAGGTAGAAACCTAAAGGGAAGGAAATTTCTATGAAAACGAATTTGACATTTCGATCACTATTGCTTGTATTTCTAATGGTTATTCTTACTTTTAGCCATTCATTTGTTATTCTTGCGCAGCAAATCTCAGCAGAGGAACAAGCCAAACTGGATGCTGAGGCTGATGTAGATAAGCTGCTATGGATAGGTGCTGGTAGTGCTGTTTTTTTGCTCCCAATATTCAGTTTTCTGATTGGTCCATCAGTTCCTCAATCCTACTCGGGAGGGTCGGGGATACAGATCCTTAGCAACGAGCAAGGGTGGGGAATATGTATTGGCGCAGTTGGTAGTTTAGGCACACTCACTCTGATTCTTATGTATCAACAAACGCCACCTCCTGAACGTTTCATTGGAAAATCACCTGAATATATTGATGTTTACACAGATGTCTACCTGACAAGAACCCGACGTCTCAAAGGTCTATATACATCAGTAGGGTTACCAGTAGGGTGTGCCATCGGAAGGGAACTGACATTTTAAGCAACCATACGGGGGACTAAGTGGTTTCTGTGCTATTCACACAATCACAGAGACCTTCTTCCCACAAAAAGGAGGACATACCTATGAATCGAAGAATCGTAGGCTCAATTTTAGTAATTATTTTCCTCGGTATATTGTTCCTCATTATTGGCTGCGGCTTGTTTGACAACAACAGTCAGCCAAAAATTGAACCAATTACCGATCAAACGCTTGATGTGGGAGATGAAACAACGGTAACACCCAACATCACCGATGTTGATGTTGACGACACACATAGCGTCAATGCGTTTTCTGACAATATGAACGTTGCTGCCGTTTCAGTAAACGATACATCTATTACTATCACAGGTAAAGCAGCAGGGGTAACAACCATCACGGTGACCGCCATAGACGATAGTGATCAGGACAACGACACCTCAATACCCGTAACGTTTCAGGTCATTGTCAATGAACCCCCATTGGAAGAAAGTTACTATGACCATATAGAAGGTCCCTGGCTCTGGATGATTGCACCGGGTGGTGATATAGATGACGATAATCTTTCTGAAACAAGTGATGGTGTTATTACGGAGAGGCAGATCGCTCTAAAAGGTGTAAATGAAGGGAATCACTTTGACACGTTGCAATGGTCAAGTGGCCGTTTACTTCCTACCACCGTTTGCGGAATTTTCTTATGTTCGTCAGATAATGTCATCAACGTGGTCAGAGAGATTGGACTGAGCAATACTTATCTAGCTCAATATTCTGCTTATGCCTTGATTAACATATACTCCCCAAGCGATCAAAACGATGTTTTGATGGGTATAGGAAGCGATGATTCTATCAAAGTTTGGCTCAATGGCACTGTTGTTTACAAAAACGATTTTAATAGAAGGACAACAGGAATTCAAAACCGGTTCAATGTAGATCTGAATCGGGGTAACAATCTACTTTTGGTTAAAGTTTGTAACCACTTTGGTGATTGGGGTATGTTTTTTAAAATCTACCTTGACCCTGAAGCGTATACTATATCTCTTCCAGTAGGGGATAACAATAGTTGGCAACCGGTGCGACCTGAGGAACCAGAACAACCTAATGAATCATTTTCAATCACCATCAGTGAAATCATGTATGGTTCTGAAGCGTGGTTTTCGCCACCGCAATGGATAGAATTATCCAATACTGGAGCAGATCCGGTGAATATGGCTGGCTGGAAGCTAACTATTCAGAACGTGGCCTCGGAAGATTTAACCGGGCCAGTGAATGGGACAATTGTCTTTAGAGACGAATTTTGGGGGGAAGCCCCTATAATTTGGCAAAATGAAACCCTCCTGATAGTAACAGATGAGAACGAAACGAATTCTGGTGGGTTCCTGGAGGATCAAATCTTCGATCTTAGGGGGCGAGGCGGATTAGAAATTGGTTTATGGGATACATTTTTGAGTGCAGAGGGTTTCCGCATAACGTTGACTGATAAAGATGGGAACTTGGTTGATGCGGCAGGAAAATACGACGGAGGTAAGACGGTTTGGAATTTGCCCTATGGTATTAACAGAGGTAGAACTAGATCAGGCAATAGAACGTCACTCCTTCGCCTTTATGCTAATGGTGTTGGTCTTGATGGAACCAAAAAGGATAGTTGGATATCCGCAGCAGACGCAAATCTCGCCGAGGATCAAAAAACCTATTATGGAGATAAGAACGATATCAGTTCACCCGGGATTCTCGGTACAGAAATAGGTGAATAGTACTATACAATGTAAGTTTGTATTTGTAGCACAGATGGTATTAACCAAACAATCAGGAAGTGATCCTGATAAAGTTGTGAAGATATTTTATGCTGTAGGAGCGATCTCCGAATCGCGACCAAATCCTTTGATAATCGGGAAGCGGCCAGAAATATGTTAACTGACCTCCTACAACTCAGAATGTAGAATTAATTGTATAATCTACCATAATTGGATAATACGCTGGCGGGGAAACCCCGCCCCTACGAAACCTTACTCCTACGATGAGTCTTATTCGTAGAATTACCTGATTATTTATAATCTTCATCAAAACAAGGAGTTTTTTCATGATAAAGACCAATAAGTTCTCAGTCGTCAACTTTCTGATCTTATTAACTATTGTGTTTGGTGGATCTTCTGTTTTTATCGGTTGTGGTAGCAACGATCAACCGTTCTTTGAAACTATAGATGATCAAACACTTGCAATTGATGTCAGAAGAACGGTTGAAATCCACATAAGAGATTCAGACAAAAAGGACATGCATACAGTTCGCGCGTCCTCGGCAAATAATAGAATTGCCACCGTTGTTGTAAATGATAGAAGTATCGACCCTATAGGCATAGCAGACTTTACCATTGAAGGGGTTTCAGAAGGACGTACGTATATCACTGTCTCAGCGACAGACGATAGTGGTGAAGACAACGCAACTTTTGACCAAGAGTTTATGGTTACTGTCGTTAAACCAGAGTTAATCGTATCCATCCCATCACAGTTGAAAGAGTCTACTTTAGATGGAAGCGAAGTTTCGCTCAGCGTGATCGGTTTAACTTTCGATCAGGGTATACAGTCAAGTGACGTGAGTATATCTGGAATTGAGGGTGTTTATTCCTACCCGACACGTATCAGTGATACAGAAGCTAATGTTGTGCTGAATCTTGATTCTTGCCACGGCATTTCCACAGATAGTTTTTTGAACTTGACTGTGAGTCCCGGTGCATTTGCAGAAGACTACAACGGACCCTCATTCACCACGGAGTTATTTGTCGTCTCAGACTTAGACTTACGTGAAGATAGCTATTATGATCATATCGTAGGTCCCTGGCTCTGGATGATTGCACCTGGTGGGAGTATAAATTTAGATAATCTCTCCGTAGCAAGTCAAGGTGCGATTACGGAGAATCAGATCGCGCAAAACGGTGTTAGTGAAGGGGAACACTTTAACGCGCTGAAATGGACAAGAGGACATTTACTTCCTACGACTGTATGCGGAATTTTCTTATGTTCGTCAGATAATGTTATTAACGTGGTCAGAGAGATTGGGTTGACGAATAGTTTTCAACTCACACAGTATTCTGCTTATGCATTGATTAACATTGTCTCTCCACGCGATCAAAAGAATGTTTTACTGGGTGTAGGGAGCGATGACTCTATCAAAGTATGGCTCAATGGCTCAACTATTTACAGCAATAATGTTAGAAGAAGGACAACCGGCATACAAAACTGCTTCCTTGTGGATCTGAATGCAGGTAGCAATCTACTATTGATTAAAGTTTGCAATCATGGTTCTGGGGGTAATGATGATTGGGGTATGTTTTTTAAGGTCTATCTTGAGACTAGGGATTATACGATATCGCTTCCAAGGTAATTTGGACATTAGCAGTTGGGAATCAAGCCGCGGGTATGTATCAGAATCGTAGTCGTGCAGCGTATTGGGATGGTAGAAATGCGTTCGGTGAGAAGGTCGCGAGTGGTTTGTATTTTTATACGCTTACGGCAGGTGATTTCTCTGCTACGCGCAAGATGTTGATACGCAAGTAAGTATTTCACAACCGTAGTATAAAGTCTTGTGCCGCGCCTCACCCTTTTTCGCTAATCGTAGATTTGAAAAGGAGGAACAGTGTGAAAGTCCGCTCAACATTTCGTATTTTCGCTTTGTTCATAGCATTGCTAATCTTTAGCAGTCAGGCTGTCTTTGGGAGAGGACCGCGTCTAACAAAACCTGAAGTTGACCGAAAGCAAAACGCTGTCTTATTGATTGGGGACCATGAGGGGATCAATGAAACCGATGCTCAGAACGCAGCACTGTTGGTTGCTAAGGCGTTGCGTGCACAAGGGATCACTGTTAGCGATTCTGTTCACGAGACACCTGCTGGAGCGACTGTGTATCGTATTGTTTTGCGTCGTTCAAATGAAAATGAAAAGATTCTGTTCCGCTTAAGCGAGGAAGAGACCGCTGGAACAATTATTGTTGAACGTGAAATGCTGTTGGCAGATATTGAAGATGTCGTTTCAGCAGGACCGAGGTTAGTTTACGCGCTTGTCCATCAGGAGCCGCTTATTTCTTCTCCGCTTCTTATGAAAGCAGGAGCTTTTACCGCCGTAGCCCTTGTCAGAAACGTGTTGGCATCATCCGGTGTGGAGATCGGTTTTTCTTTTGACAAATTATCCTATGCTGTGGATATAGAGGGTCGGTTTGCACGTAAGAAGACCGAGTTTCATCTATCAGATAGAAAGAACTACTTTCATTTCTACTCGTTCTCGGTTGGTGGGCGTTACTTCTTCATGAAACAAAATATTTCGCCTTATATAGGTGGTGGACTTGGGGTGATGTCTATCAAATACGAGACAACAGTAAGGACGGAAGTTGGCTTTTCGGAATTTTTCAGTGTAATTTTGACCTCCTATGACTATGATGTTCACTCCGAAGCAGCTGTTGGCATAGGTGCTTATGGCGTACTCGGTGTGGAATTTCCACGTTTTGCTCGCGGGCGTTCGAGAATTGAGTTTCGTGTGGACAGACCGTTTTTTAGGTTGCCAAGCCAAGATGTTATGCCCATAACAGTGGGTGTCGTTGGTGGATTCTCTTTTTGATTTTATAACTGTTTGAAGGGAAATTCTTATGAAAGCAAATTTAAAATTCAGATCACAATTCTTAGCATTTTTCATGGCGGTACTTATTTTTAGCATACCTTTTATTACCCTTGCCCAACAAAATTCAGTGGAGGCTCAAGCCAAAATGGCTGCTGAACGAGATGCTGAAACCGATTTAAACAGATGGGCATGGTATATTTACGGTTTTGCTTGCTGCCTCGGTGTTGGTCTCACTACCGTCGCGGGAGCCGCTATAGGTTCAACAAGCGATGGCTGGCTTGAATTTGATGATACAATATATGGAGGATGCTTTGGTTTCATAGTTGGTTCCGCAGTCTCAGCAGGAACTATTGTTAGCTATAAAATAGTCGTGCCACCTGAGCGTTTCCTGGGAAAATCGCCTGAATATGTTGATTTCTATACGGCGGCATACGAGAGGAAAATCCGACTACGTAGGGTGGGAGAGGCAGCAGCAGGGGGTATCACTTTTTGTGGCTTAACGCTACTAATAAGCAGAATAATAGAAGCTGCTGGAGAATAAAATGATCAAGCAGTGAATGATTTAAAAATGCCGGGATAAACCAAGAACTGCTGACGGTTTCCGCCCCTAACGGTTGACTGCAGAAGGCCAAAAGTATGGAAGTTGACATTCTTCCATCTAATGTCTACCTTGTAGATACAGATGGGAAGCGTTGGGAAACACTCATTGAAAATGGGGCAGTGACGATACCGCCAGAACCCGAAAATGCAATCTTGGGGGATATCAACCATGATGGCGTGGTGAACATCCAAGATTTAATTATTGTTAATGTACGTTTTGGTCAGACGGGCGAAAACAGTGCGGATATCAACGGTGATCGCATCGTCAACATCGTCGATCTTGTTGATGAAAAGGTGGCAAGTGGTCTGTATTTCTATACGTTAAAAGCAGGTGATTTTTCTGCTACACGTAAAATGCTAATACGGAAGTAAGAAAAGGGAAGAATGGAAGATTGGAAGGGTGGAAGGATTGAGGTTGCAATGTCAATTCTCCTAATCTTCCAAACCTCCAACATTCCATCCAAAATCTGATTGTATAGTGCAATCAAAATTTATAATAGGAGTTTATAAGGAGGACAAATTCATGAAAACGATACGATGTTTAACACTTACACTATTTGCTTTTGTCATGTTCATATTTGTGCCGAACAGTTTGGCACAAGAATATGTGGTGCGTGTCATCTATTTTCACCCGAACGACATTGAACCGCAGGAAGACAGTGTCAACACACTAAAGGCAATGGTAAAGGACATTCAAGAGTTTTATGCGGACGAAATGGAACGACACGGATACGGTAGAAAAACTTTTAGGCTTGAAATGGATGAAAACGAAAATGTAATGCTACATTACATGAAAGGGAATTTGGATCATACACCCTATAAAGAAAAAAGTATGTCCAGAAATGAAATCAGAGATCGGTTAGATTTCTCAAAGAAAATCATCTATCTGATTTGGGTGGATAGATATGATTCCGGTGGACGGGTAGCTGATGTTGGAGGTTCTGGGAGTGGTACGTCGGTACGCGGCAGTGCATGGATATTTCCATCCAACTTTGACAGCAGCGTTCGTTACAGAGATGCCTGGGAAACTATCGCACACGAAATCGGACATGCCTTCGGATTGCGGCACGATTACCGAAAAAATGCCTATATTATGTCTTACGGCCCAGGAGCAAGAAATGAATTGTCACCGTGTGCCGCAAAATGGTTAGATGCCCATAAGTATTTCAATGATATCGGAACACCTATCAACGATAACACAAACATTCAAATGCTGCCACCAGTTCCCGCCGATTCGCTGGCAATTCGCTTCCAATTTAATATATCTGACCCTGATGGACTCCATCAAGTAATATCCGACGGACGAGGAGATGTCGGATTGTTCGGATGTAAGGAATTAAGTGGTCAAAACGGTACCGTAGAATTAATTACGAATGAGTTCGATTCCGACAATACAAGCGAGTATAGGCTTCTGATTATGGATAGGTATGGAAACTTTAGGTATCATGGATTTCAGGTCCGCCCTATTGATGTGCTGCCTCCCTCCGAAGTTGTCCAGATACCCGATGCGAATTTAGAAGCGGCGATACGCGAAGGGCTTGAATTAGCACCAGACAGCAACATCACACAACTGGATATGTTAGGACTACAACGGATTTTTTGGAAAAACCCAAGTCGTCAGATAACAGACCTAACAGGACTTGAACATGCAATCAACCTGCGCAGCTTAGCACTGTACGATAATCAAATCAAGGACATAACACCCATCGCAAAGTTGACCAAACTGGACAACTTAAGGCTGACAGATAATCAAATCGAGGACATAAAACCCCTCGAAAAGTTGACAAAGTTGAATGAGTTACGGCTGTCAGGCAATCAAATCGAAGACATAACACCACTCACAAAGCTGGCGAATAATTTGAGAGAATTAGAGTTGTCAAATAATCAAATTGAGGACATAACACCCATCGCAAAGTTGGCTAAACTGCTCGGATTAGAACTGTCAGATAATCCACAAATTCGTGATCTAACACCACTTGCTGGATTGACAAATCTAGTTGGATTATACCTTACTGATAATCAGATTACCGATCTAACACCACTTGCTGGATTGACAAATCTAGTTAAATTGCACCTTACTGGTAACCAGATTAACGATATTACGCCACTTGCAGGACTCACGAATTTACAATGGCTATGGCTTTATTCTAACCAAATTCAAGATGTCAGTCCACTTTCAGGATTAATAAACGTTGAGATATTGCAACTTGAGGAAAACCCAATTAAGAATAGAAAACCACTCTTTGAACTTTTGGAAAAGAATCCGGATGTGAAGATATTTCTTGAGTTCGGTGGTGCCCCCTTACCTGTCAACCTATCCTATTTCCGAGCAGAACACACCAATAGAGGTGTTATCCTCAAATGGACAACCGAATCAGAAGTGGATAACGCAGGATTCTACATCTATCGAAGTGAGGCAAAGGACGGTGGATTCAAGGTCGTCAATCCCACGCTGATTCAAGGTGCAGGTACAACAGGGGAACGGAACGAGTATACTTGGACTGACACCACTGCGAAACCGAATACTGTCTACTACTATCGGATAGAGGATGTGTCGCATGCGGGTGTGCGGGAGCAGTTGGCAACGGTGCGTCTGAGAGGTTTAGTCTCTGCTCGCGGTAAACTTACTACCTTTTGGGCAGATTTGAAAGCGGAAGAATAAATGAAGGATGGATAGACGGAAGAAACTCGATTGCATCGGTTCAATCGAAAACTATATAAGGAGTTTATTATGAACATGGACATACTGAACCAAAAAGGTTGTGTATATATTCTGGTATTCATTTTGATGGTTACCTTTGGAACCCAAAATATCAGTTACGCACAGGATACAGACCCGACAATAACAGCTTCCGTTGAAGAACCGTTGACAGAGTCAACACTGAGTGGAAGCATAGTCACACTGACACTCAGCGGCGGTAAATTTAATCATGAATACTATGTCGGACGCGCGTTGTCTATCTCCGGCATTGAGGGTGTCACTTTTAGGTCGTGGGATGTAGAACGTGTGAGCGATACCGTAGCAACCGTTTCCCTTACCTTCTCCGGCAACATAGATGCCGATGCGATCCTTACCCTCACCGTCGGTCCCGCTGCCATAGTAGGCGGATACGATAGAGATTTTACCTTTGAATTCTCTGTCACTGCAGTAGAGGAATCGCTGGAGGTATCATCGGTTGCCCCCTTGACAGAGACAACACTGCACGGAAGCATTATCACATTCACGCTTAGTGGTCGGCAATTCGTTGATGAATGGACTATCGGAAGCGCGTTGTCAGTTTCCGGGATTGGTGGTGTTACTATCTATTCGTGGGATGTGGAACGTGTGAGCGACACTGTAGCAACCGTTGAACTTGATTTTGATGGTACTGACTTTGATACCGATGCAACGCTGACCTTTACTGTGGGGGCAGACGCAATTGCAGGTTACAATCAGGAGCTCACTGGCGAAGTCTCCGTCACTGCGATACAGCAATCGAACGCCACTGTGAGCATTTCGCCATCATCAGTCGCATGTCCTGACGTTGGAGAACAATTAACAATCAGTCTTAATATCACAGGTGGGGAAAACATTGCAGGTTATCAGGCAACCCTATCGTTTAACCCCACTGCACTTCGCCCCGTGAATATTACCAATGGCAACTATCTACCAATGGACGCGTTTTTTATGGACCAGAACTCTTACGGAGAGGTGAGACTCGCCGCAACCAGACTCGCTGGCGCAGCGAACGGTGATGGCACACTCGCCACACTCACGTTTGAGGTCCAAGACTTTAAACCATCCACACTGAGATTATCTAATGTCTACCTTGTAGATACAGATGGGAACCGTTGGGAAACACTCATTGAAAATGGGGCAGTGACGATACCACTAGAACCCGAAAATGCAATCTTGGGGGATATCAACCGCGATGGCGTAGTGAACATCCAAGATTTAATTATTGTTAATGTACGTTTCGGTCAGAAGGGCGAAAACAGTGCGGATATCAACGGTGATCGCATCGTCAACATCATGGATCTCGTCTTGGTTGCTGGGGCAATTGGTAACGGTGCCGCTGCACCCGCTCTGTCCCCGCAATCTTTGGAGATGCTCACCGCAACAAATATCCAACGTTGGCTCTCCCAAGCACAACAATTAGAACTGACAGACACAACGTTTTTAAGGGGTATTCTGTTTTTAGAACAACTCCTTGCAGCGTTGATTCCCAAAGAAACTGCTCTTTTATCTAATTATCCAAATCCGTTCAACCCAGAGACGTGGATACCTTATCAGTTGGCAAAATCTGCCGATGTCACACTGTACATCTATTCTGTAAATGGCACATTGGTGCGGACATTGGCACTCGGACATCAGCCTGCCGGTACCTATCAGAGTCGTTCCCGTGCAGCGTATTGGGATGGTAAGAATGCGTTCGGTGAATCTGTTGCAAGTGGAATCTACTTTTATACGCTCATAGTAGGTGATTTCACAGCAACGCGGAAGATGTTGATACAGAAGTAAGAACATGGAAGATCGGAAGGGTGGAAAAGAAAGGAAATATGGGATGCGATTCCAGCCCTTCCATTCTTCTACTCAACAACATGATTGCACATAACAACTGATTGTAAAAAATAAGGAGTTGATTATGAACACATACATACTGAAGCAAAAAAGTTTTGTATTCATTCTGGTCACAATTTTGATGATAATCTTTGGAACACAAAGTATCAGTTTCGCACAGGAAGCGAATCCAACAATAACAGCATCTGTTGAAGAACCGTTGACAGAGGCAACACTACACGGCAGCATTATCACCCTTACACTCACCGGGGGGAGGTTTGTTGATTGGAATTGGAGAGTGGATATCAGAAACGCGTTGTCCGTCTCCGGCATTGATGGTGTTACTTTTAGGTCGTGGGATGTGGAACGTGTGAGCGACACAGTGGCAACTGTTGAACTTAAATTTGCTGGCAACATAGACATCAATGCCACCCTTACTTTCACCGTGGCAGCTGGCGCAATCGCAGAATATAATGGAAACGCGCTCACTGCAACACTACCTGTCACCGCGATACAGGAATCACTGGAAGCATCTACGGAGACACCCTTGACAGAGGCAAATCTACACGGAAGTATCATCACGCTCATACTCAACGGTCAGTTTGATGATCGGTGGAAGATTGAAGACGCGTTATCAGTCTCTGGTATCAATGGCGTTACTGTAGATGGTGTGAGGCGTGTGAGCGACACGGTGGTAACTGTTGAACTTGAATTTGCTGGCAACATTGACACCGATGCTACCCTGACTTTCACCGTGGAGGCAGGCGCAATCGTAGCTTATGATGGAAACGCGCTCACTGCGACACTTCCTGTCACTGCGATACAGGAATCGCTGGAGGCATCTACAGAAGCACCCTTGACAGAAGCGATGCTGAACGGAGGCATTATTGCACTCACACTCACCGGGCGGAAGTTTGTTGATCGATGGAATATCAGAGACGCGGTGTCCATCTCCGGCGTTGACGGGATCTCTCTTGCTTTCCTAAGTCGCGTAAGCGACACGGAAGTGGCAATTAGACTTGGGTTTGCTGGCAACATTGACGAAGATACGATCCTAACGCTCACCGTTGGTGCCGATGCCATCTTAGGCGGCTACGATAATGACTTTATTATTCAAATCCCCGTCACAGCCGTGGAGGAATCGCTGGAAGCATCTACAGAGGCACCGTTGACGGAGGCAACACTGCACAGAAGTGTTATCACCTTAACACTTAGTGGGCGGCAATTCAATGATGCTGAATGGGTCATCGAAGAGGCGTTGTCTGTCTCCGGCATTGATGGGGTTACTATTGGAGAATGGTGGTGGTCGCATGTGAGGCGTGTGAATGACACGGAGGCAACTCTGGAACTGACCTTCTCTGGTAACATTGACGAGGATGCCACGCTCACCCTCACCGTCGGTGCTGATGCCATCGTAGGTTACGATAAAGACTTTACCTTTCAATTCCCTGTCACTGCCGTTGAGGAATCACTGACCGCATCAACGGAGTTTCCATTGACAGAGGCAACGCTGGACGGAAGCATCATCTCCCTTTCACTTAGTGGGCGTCACTTTGCTGATCTTTGGTATATAGAAGGAGATGACATATTAGTCTCTGGCATTGAGGGTGTTGATTTTGAATCGTGGGATCATGTGAGCGACACAGAGATAGCAGTTCCACTTGTATTTGATGGCACTGACTTTGATACCGATGCAACGCTGACCTTTACTGTCGCGGCAAGTCTGGCAAATTATAATCAGGCGTTAACTGCAGAAATTCCCGTTACCGCAATAAAGCAATCAGGTGCCACTGTAAGCATTTCGCCATCATCAGTCGCATGCCCTGACGTGGGAGAGACGTTAACATTCAGTCTCAATATCACAGGTGGAGAGAACATCGCAGGCTATCAAGCAACCGTCCTATATAGTTCCACCGCATTTGACTATATGAGGAGTGTTAATGGCAACTACCTACCAGAAGACTCGTTCTTTTGGGCACGAGGAACAAAACTTGCCGCGAGTACACTCTCCGAGGCAAGTAATGGGGACGGTACACTCGCTACCCTCACATTTAAGGTTGAAGACTTTAAGCCATCCACACTGACCATATCCAAAGTCTACCTTGTAGATGCAGATGGAAAACGTTGGGAAGCTGCCACGGAAAATGGGGAAGTGACGATACCGCCAGAACCCGAAAATGCAATCTTGGGAGATATCAACCGCGATGGTGTTGTGAACATCCAAGATTTGGTTATTGTTAGCACCCGTTTTGGTCAACGGGGCAACAATAGTGCGGATATCAACGGTGATCATCTGGTCGATATCGTTGACCTTGTCCTCGTGGCAAGCGCAGTTAACGCGGCGGCAGCTGCACCGCCATTGAATTCACAGGTTTTGAAACTGATCACCGCAAGTGATGTCCAATTTTGGCTTTCCCAAGCACGACAATTAACCCTTACTGATCTTGCCTACCGACGCGGTATTACCGTGCTGGAACAACTCCTAAAAACGTTAACACCGAAAAAGACCATACTACTACCCAATTATCCCAATCCATTCAATCCTGAAACGTGGATTCCGTATCATTTGTCTAACGACGTTGACGTTCAGATATCCATTTACGATACGAAAGGCGTGTTAGTACGTCGATTGGATTTGGGACATCAGGTGGCTGCCTACTATACAGATCGGACGAAAGCGGCGTATTGGGACGGTAAAAATGCTTTCGGTGAACGGGTAGCAAGCGGTGTATATTTCTACCACCTATCTGCGGGAGACTATTCTGCCACACGGAAAATGTTAATTCTGAAGTAATTCAAAAAGGAGACTGAACTCATGAAAAGAACCACCTTTTTCATTTTAATCATACTTATTTTTTCAGCCATCGGTCTACAAATTACGCACGCACAAATTGTCTTTGAACATGGTGATTATGTTTATTCAGTGGCGTTTTCGCCGGTGGACAATACACTGCTTGCCTCAGGATCATCAGATGGGACGGTGAAACTATGGGATGTAGAGACCCAAACAGATGTCGCTACACTTGAGGGGCATGCTGCTGGGATTGCGTCTGTCGCTTTTTCACCCAACGGCATGTTACTTGCGTCCGGGGCAGGAGATGGCACAGTGAAACTCTGGGATGCGAAAACGCACACAAATATTGAAACACTTGAATGGCCTGCGAATGAAGTCACTTCAGTAGCGTTTTCACCCGATGGTACACTTCTCGCCGCCGGGGCATGGGATGGGACTATCAAGTTATGGGATGTTGAAACACATCAAAATATCGCTACATTTGGTGGTTACGATGCAGCTACCGTGGATGCTATCGTTGCTGTAGAGACAGAGAGAACTTGGTTTACACCTGTGTCGTTTTTGTCCAATACAACCCTCGCCGCTGGGTCAGGGGATAGGATCAAGTTGTGGGATGTTGAGACGGAAGAAAATATCGCGACCTTTGAAGTGCCTGGTGATCTTATAATTTCTATGGCGTGTTCGCCGGATGGTACAACCCTCGCCGCTGGGACATATAATGAGCTCGTCAAGGTATGGGATGTCGCGACCCACACAAATACGATCACTTTTCCATCAACAGCTGCGCGTAGTGCATGGTTTGTACCTCCGCCTTTTATATCGTTTTCACCTGATGGCACACGGCTTGCATTTACGTCTACAGGTGTAGCACTGTGGAACATCGAAACAGGTACACAGACGGATCGCCAGATAGGACATACGCGTGTTATCCGTTCTGTATCCTTTTCAGTTGATGGATCACTACTTGCATCTGGAGCACAGGATGGCACAGTGAGGTTGTGGGCCCCGTCGTCCTTTCAGACAGCACTGGTCGCATCAACAGCGTCTCCATTGACGGAAGCAACCCTTAATGGAAACGTCGTTACACTCACACTCAACGGTCATCGGTTTGTTGATAGCGAAGGGGAGATTTTGTTCGCAATATCAGTCTCCGGCATTGATGGTGTCACTATTGGGCAGAATGTGAAACTTGCTGATGGTTCCACTATTATCTTGGGAGGTGTGGATCGTGTAAGCGATACAGAGGTAGCAGTTCCACTTGTATTTAATGGCACTGACTTTGATACCGATGCAACGCTCACTATCACCGTGGACGGTGATGCAATAGTAGGTCCCGATCCTGACCGCATTGTACCTGGCTTCACTGTACAAGTACCTGTTCACGCGACACCGAAATCGAACGCCACCGTGAGCATTTCACCCTCACCAATCATACCCCCTGCTGTCGGAGATCAGTTAACAATCAGCGTAAATATCGTTGGTGGAGAAAACGTGGTAGGCTATCAAGCAACCGTGTTGTTTGATGATTCTGTCCTTTACTATATAGGAAGTGCCAACGGCGACTACCTACCAAGAGAGGCGTTCTTTGCGGACCCGTTTATCAATTACAATTGGATAGAAGGAACTTCCTTTGATGAAGGATATTGGGAAAGAAGTGTAACACTTGCCGCAAACACACTCGCTGGGGTAGCGAACGGCGATGGTACACTTGCAACCCTCACATTTAAGGTCGAAGACTTTAGAGCATCTAAGTTGACCTTATCCCAATTCTACCTTGTGGATTCGGCCGGAAAACTTTGGGAGGTCCATACTGAAAATGCGGAGATAACTTTACCGCCAGAACCGGCAGATGCAATCTTGGGAGATATCAATCGTGATGGTGTTGTCAACATCCAAGATTTAATAATCGTTGGTGCCCGTTACGGTCAGAGAGGTCATAACAGTGCCGATCTCAATGGTGATGGTCTCGTGGATATCGTTGACCTTGTCCTCATAGCAAATGAATTCAGCGCGGCTGCAGCTGCACCATCTTTGGATCCACAGGTATTGGAACAACTGTCCGCCGCGGATGTCAAAGATTGGCTAACGCAAGCAAGACAACTTATGCAAACTGATCCTGCATACCTGCGCGGTATTACCGTGCTGGAGCAACTCCATAAGGCATTGACTCCCAAAGTAACAGCACTTCTACCGAACTTCCCTAACCCGTTCAATCCAGAGACGTGGATACCGTATCAGTTGGCGAAGGATGCGGAAGTTACACTGCATATCTATGCTATGAACGGTACACTGGTGCGGACGTTGTCACTTGGTCATCAAGCTGCAGGAACGTATCAGAGTCGTTCGCGTGCGGTGTATTGGGATGGTAAAAACGAATTCGGTGAAAAGGTGGCAAGTGGCGTGTTTTTCTATAAGCTCACCGCAGGTGAGTTCTCTGCTACGCGCAAGATGTTGATACGGAAATGAAGCTAAACACAAAAATAACTGTCTGAATCGCGGATTACACAGAGGACACAGAGGACACGGAAAAAAGAGGGCTTTGGTCACACATACAGGTTTTCTTGTGAAATCAAATATAGGAGGCACAAGAGTCCCTTCCGCGTAATCCGCGATTCAGAACAAGTTTACACATCTTCTGTAGGAGGGAACTCCGATTCCCGACTGAACGGTTTGATAGTCGGGAAGCGGAGTTACCTCCTACAGAAAAGAATGTAAAATTAATTTTATGTTCTACCATATTTTGAAAATTCAGTATAATCAATAAAGGAGATTATTTATGATTTTTAGAAAAGTGAGTCTACTCACGACACTTTTCCTTATAGCTGTTCTCGGTTGCGAATACACAAAACCCGTGATGCATCCAGAAGATACTATTGTTCCGTTGTCATTGGAAATGAACCAGACCTTGATGCAAAATTGGCGGGTTACAACAATTGATGGAGCAGCGTTTTCCGATAGCTTATCACAGCTGCAAACACTTGTTGCCGAACATGTTAGTGATGAAATAAACATATCTTTCTCGGGCACCGTCACTAACCCTATTTTTCGGTTTAATGCAGATGGAACGTGGGAATTGGAAGTATACTACGACCTTTTCTGTGAACGCAGCCCTATACTCAACAATGATCCTAATTCTCACATCATTCCTGAGCTTGGCAACATTGATCCTAACATTCTTTCTGAGCTTGGCATCACTCATCCAAGCATCATTGAAAATAGTTCGCTTGTTTTTATCAGACTTATTGTCGGTGGCACATACATTGCTGGGTATGACACAGAAAAACAATCTAATGTGCTGATTTTTGAGACCGAAAAACCGACACAAGTCACCATATACCATGAAAATCCGTATAGCGATTTTGGTATTACTTGTATTCCTGAATATCCTTGCGATCTCAATTTTTATCCAGCGTTCACGGCAGACCTTGATTGGAGCATTTTTGACGATGAACCGTTATCAAAGTTATTCTCAACACCCCTTTTTGATACCCAGATCGCTACACCCGTGGTGTATACATGGGATACGGTTACTTCTGAAGGCACACCGGAAGATTTTTACTTGGAACGGGGATGGGGTGCAGGCAGCAGCTTTTTACCTGAAGATGCTTCACTTATACGTCGGACGATTCGGCTTTATTCCCAGGGGCAAGAGGACATCAATTTTAGGAGAACCGATGAAAGAACCGATTAGAGATAGCAGACATACTTTCCACAACAAGGAGAAACGACTCATAAAAACCACTCTATGTGATATATCCCATGCCGGTGTGCGGGAGCAGTTAGCAACTGTTCGCCTGAGAAGACTTATATCTGCTCATGGTAAACTGACTACCCGTTGGGCAGATTTGAAGACAGTGGAATAGATTCAAACACCTAGTGCTTAGTCAACATACTATTGTAGGTCGCGATTCGGCTATCTGTAAGATGGGCTCCTACATTTTCCCGAATAAGCAATGTGTTTGGTCGCGATTCGGAGATCGCTCCTACAGGTGGGTGTATACTTATTTCAATAATTCACCATAATTACTTAATCTTCATACGGGACGATATGTGTAGATTAAACACACGAGATAAACATATCGTCCCTACGGGACTGAAGAATGGATGGTCAACCTGATCTATAAACATATCGTCCCTACGGGACTGAAGAGGATGTTAAAGCCGTTTTCTATAAATATATCGTCCCTAATGAAGATTAAGTTATAAATTGGGTAATATGCGGAAAGGGACTTCTAACAAATTGGCGTTAAACAGGCGGTCTGGGAAACCCAGCCCCTACGAGTGTTTTGATGCATTGGATTACCCCAATATTTATTTAAGCTTCATACGGGACTGAAGAACTAATAGATATTTGCTAATGACTCTCAAAACACATTCTTTTGTAAAATATAGTTATACATTTAGTTATTTAGCACAACTCATATAATAAAGGAGATTATTTATGATTTTTAGAAAAGTGAGTCTACTCACGACACTTTTCCTTATAGCTGTTCTCGGTTGTGAATACACAAAACCCGTTTTGCATCCAGTAGATACTATCGTTCCGTTGTCCCCGGAAATGAGCCAGACCTTGATGCAAAACTGGTGGTCAGTTACAACAATTGATGGAGAACTGATTACCGAGAGTTTATCAGAGCTGCAAACGCTTATTGCCGAACATGTGAGTGATGAAATGAGCATATCTTTCTTTGACACAGGCATCGCTTCATCTTTTTGGTTTAATGCAGATGGAACGTGGGGATGTATAGTAACATATAACCTTTTCGCTGATTTTAGTTCTGTTAGAAAAAATTCGCTTATTTATATCCACCTTTTTGTCGTTGGTAATTATGTTGCTGGCTATGACTCAGAAAAACAGACTAATGTGCTGATTTTTGAGACCGATAAGCATACAGCAGTCGGCATATATCATGAGAATCCGGATAGTGATCCACCATTACCATGTATTCCTGAAGAGCCTTGCTATCAACCAGATATTTCTCCTGTGTTCACTGAAGATCTTGATTGGCGTATTTTTGAGGATGCACCGTTATCAAAGTTATTCTCATCACCCTTTTTGACACCCAGACCGATACACCCGTGGTGTATACATGGGATTTGGTTACTGCTGTAGACGCAGGCGTACACTACACGATTCGGCTTTATTCCCAGGGACAAGAGGACATCATCTTAGGACGAACCGATGAAGTACTCGATTAGTGATTCGGTTCAGTGCCAGCGACTTTGTCATGCCGTAGCACATTCATCCTTGATTGTGCAACGAAGCACGTCAACCCACGCGATTCGGAGAGGGGTAATGATGGAGGCGTGTTTACAAAGTAGCACAATCAAGGATGAATGTGCTACGGATATATCACGATGTTTGATGGACGGAAAGGGTAATGATATATAAAGGGGAATACGTAAATCCTGATTAGAAAAAAGTTGACATGTAAAGTGAAAGACCTTAGAATACATAAGAAGCAATTGAGACAGATATAAATGTAGAACAGATGGTATTTCACTTTGGAGGATACGTCTATGACAGAGAGAGAAGAACTCGTGGATGTTGGTGTTGCACAAATTGACATCACCCCCGATTACCCTATACGTCTAAATGGTTACGGTAGTCGGCGCACAGTATCCGAGGGGATCATACAACGTATATATGCAAAGGCACTTGTTATCGGTAACGATGACGAGGGACCTGTTGTCATGGTAACCGTGGAAAACTGCGGATTACCCGACGAATTCACCGAGGAGGTATCTAATCGTCTTGAACAGAAGACAGGTATTCCACGAGAGAATTTCGTTGCATGTTTCACACACACGCATAGTGCTCTCTGCTTGACAAACGCTGCCTCCTTTATCTTTAGCGCAGATATTTCTCCAGAAGAACAGGACGTCATTGATCGTTACACGCAACATCTCGCAAACTGGATGGAAGCCGTCACGATGGAGGCACTTACAAGACGAAAACCGTGTCGGTTAGCATGGAATATCGGTGAACTGACATTCGCAAAGAACAGACGAACAGAAGGTGGTCCAGTTGACCATACATTACCCGTCATGAAGATTACCGATGCAGATGGTGACTTGTATGCAGTCTGGACAAGCTATGCATGCCATTGCACAACATTAGCAGGTGCAGATAACCATATCTGTGGAGATTGGGCAGGATTCGCACAGGAAGCAATACAGAAAGATCATCCCTCTGCCACTGCGATAATTACTATTGGATGTGGTGCCGATGCAAATCCTGAATCACGCATGCGTCCAATGCCAGAAGGTAACGAAGAGGTATTTGAAACACGTCTCGCTTATGCTAAAGAACATGGACACGCACTAGCACATGAAGTCTCACATCAACTTCAAAGAGACGCAGTTGACATTACCAATAGACCAGAAAGCGTGTTTCAGCGAGTCAACCTACCGTTTGATAAGATACCAACACGGGCGGAGTGGCAGGAACGTGAAGCACGAGGTGGGGCAATCGGATACCATGCAAAAAAACATCTTGAAATGCTTCAACAAGGACAATCCATCAAAACGGATATCTCCTATCCTATACAGGCATGGGTTTTTGGTGATACGTTGGCTATTGTTTTCCTCGCAAGTGAGGTTGTGGTAGACTTCTCATTGCGATTGAAACGTGAGTATGATGCGACAAGGTTATGGGTCGGCGCCTATGCGAATGCATTTCCCGGATATATCCCATCGGAACGGGTATTAGCAGAAGGTGGATATGAAGGTGGCGGGGCGATGATTTACTTCGGACAACCGACACGTTTTGCGCCGGGAGTAGAAGATTTAGTAATTGACACTGTGCATCATATATTGCCGACAGAATTCCTGGAGGAACATAATTAATGTCAGTTTGATTAATCATATCGGAAACGTTCACTCACGCCATTTCGTATCCGAGAGGCGTGAATTGTAGCACAACCAATTTTATTATGATGGCAGTTTGTGACACATCTACGCAAACTGGAAAGTTTGCGCTACATTTATCAAACTCATGTTAATTTAGGTAACGTAAGAAGAGACACACTATGGAAATAAGACCAAATCGGATAAAACAGAAATTAGCGAATGGGGATGTCGCTTATGTTGTAGCGGAACTTACAAACGCTGATGATATAGATACCTTCGGTCCCAACGGGTTCGACGGTGTCTGGTTAGAGGGTGAACACGGAAATGTAGATGCGACTAACCTTGGTAATCTTACACGTGCATGCGATGTATGGGGGATGACTTCAGTTGTCAGAGTCAATCGTAACGATCAAGCCCTGATTTACCGCACCTTAGATTGTGGTGCGATGGGTATTGTCGTCCCCCATGTGAATACAAAAGCAGAAGCGCAAAACGTCGTTGACGGTGGGAAGTTCGCACCCATCGGACATCGCGGGATGTTCACAAGCCGTCAAGGTTACGGTGTTAACAACTATTTTACTGTAGCAAATTCTCAAACACTTCTAATCGTGCTCATTGAAGATATAGCTGCAATCAACAACTTAGCTGAGATACTTACAGTTGACCATATAGATGTGTTCTTCGTAGCCCCTTCGGATTTAGCGGCTTCTATGGGACACATCGGTAATCATCAGCATCCTGACGTGCAAAATACAATTGATACTGCATTAGCAAGTATTCAGGAAGCAGGCCGTGTTGCAGGTACAATGACAACAGACGATACCGTTGAGAAATACGTAAAGGCTGGGGTGCAGTTTCTACTGGTTGGTGTCGGAGGATGGATTTCAACCGGTGCGGCTGCATATAGACAACGTGCCGAAAATGCAAAAAATAATATCTAATGTTCTGTCTAATCAAAGAATAGGGTACCCCCGTTTGTAGTAGGGCAATTCATTGCCCGTTGTTCCCGCAGAAACGGGCAATAAATTGCCATTAAACGATTTCACATGTAATTCAAGAGTAGACAGGCTACTAAAGATATACATAAGCAAAAACATCATGAAAATCTATACGAAATTCGGTGACTCTGGTGAAACAGCACTATACGGCGGAACGAGAATTCCAAAAGACGCATTGCTGATTGAAGCAATCGGCACTGTGGACGAACTCAATGCCTATATTGGGTATGCACAGACGCAAATTCAGGATACTGACCTGTCTGAACTGATGGATCGTGTTCAAAACCATCTTTTTGCGGTTGGTGCAGATTTAGCAACACCTGAATCCCATACAAAGTCTACTGAAATACGTATCTCAGATGAATTCACTTCAGAAATGGAGAATGCAATTGATAGACTCTCAGATGAATTACCACCGCTAACCAATTTTATTCTACCGGGAGGTGGTACAGCAGGTGCTCTCTTACATGTTGCCCGCGCAGTATGCCGCAGAGGAGAACGATGTATCGTTCGTCTATCTCGTGAAGCAGATATAAATCCTGAAATAATTCGTTGCCTAAACCGATTATCTGACCTACTTTTTGTATTCGCTCGAGTCGTGAACCACCGTTCCAAAATGCCAGAACCGATATGGAAAGTCTAAGGAGCAATTTCAATGTCCGATAAGATTGACGGTGTGGTTGAGAAACACTATTGGCGTGCAGTTGTCTTTCTAATTGTGGTGATTCTCATAGGATCAACATTCTGGGGACTGCGCCGTTTTCATCCTGCACTATTCCTTGGTACACCTGACCTAATCGCTGTTCCTGATGATGACCTTGCAACTAAAAAGGAACATTCCGTAACAGAAAATCGACCGTTGCTTCTAAATATTAATGTCGCATCGGTAAAGGAGCTCCAAAGCCTGCCGAGTATAGGTGAAACAATGGCTGCGAGGATTGTTGAATATCGTGAGAAGCACGGCAAATTCTCTTCAGTTGAGAAGTTGACTGAGGTGAAAGGGGTTGGGGAAAAGACTCTGGAGAAGTTGAAACCCTTCATCAGTGTGACTGACTAATTTTTTAGTGAAACCTAAAATATCAGTACACTTCTTGGCACAACGGGCAATGAATTGCCCTACTACGAACCACCCCGTTTGTAGTAGGGCAATTCATTGCCCGTTATCTCATCTATCAAACCATGCCATTCTCTGTGAAAATGTGCTGTACTGGAACATCCCACGGTTGCGGGAATGTGTCTTCAACGATTTGAACCTGAAATGCTATGCCGATTGTAATTGCATTAACACAAGTAGGGAGAAAACGGTCGTAGAATCCTTTCCCATAGCCGAGACGATAACCCTTTAAATCAAATGCCATACCTGGTACAATGATAAGCGTAATCTGGTCATGGGGGATTATAGGACACGCTTTTTTCGGTTGCAGCATCCCGTAGTCGTGTTTTTCTAAATTTGTCTCCAGATTCTGTATGAGTCTTGGTATCAGTTGTGTGTTTTCTGTATCAACTTCAGGTGCAATTACGCGTTTCCCTTGTTTGAAAAGATAGTCTATGAGTTTTTCGGTTACCACTTCACTCTTCATACTAAGATAAACCATTATCGTATGAAAAGAAATCTCTTTCAATTTCTTCTTATTTTGGATCCATTCAACAAGATGAGATGTGATCTTGGTACTTTTTTCCTCTCGTTCAGAAAGTGATAATCTCCCTCGTAATTTTAAGGTATCTGAACGTATAGATTCCCGTATTTCTGTATTGTCCATATTGGAGTTCTTCATCATTTGAATAGAAAATACCGTTTGTCTGTGCTTAGTTGAACATCTCATTCCTCTTAAGATTATCATGTCTGCTACCTATTATCAACATGTTCTTTATTGGGTAAAAGTAAGCATGAATTGAAAACGATGCCAACTTGTAGTATAATAATGATAAATTCAACAAAACGAACGGACGTTATGCAAACAAATATGTCAATAGAAGAACTCAAACGTGAAAATGCAGAGTTAAAAGCTGCCAACCTTGAACTGAAAAGTCAGGTTGATCTGATGGAAACCATTTTTGAAAGTCTCAGTGAGGGGGTGGTAGCGACGAATTTAAAAGGCGAGTTTTTGCTTGCAAATTCAACAGCGCAGGACATTTCTGGAATGGGTCCTGACGAAGGCGAAGGACTCCCTGAAGAATGGAGTGAAATCTACGGTACATTTTATCCTGATAAAACCACCTTGGTACCCTCTACTGAACTTCCACTTTACAAAGCCATGCGGGGAGAGAAAACAGACGATGTTAAGCTGTTTATGCGCAATCAGAACAGACCGACTGGTGTGTTTATAAACGTTAGTGGGAGACCTTTGTACGATGAAGATGACAACTTAATTGGTGGTGTTATCGTTATACGCGATATCACCCAGTTGGAGTTACTTACAGAGCAATTTGAAACAACAGTCGGTCTGCTGCAAACACAAAACGCGTTGATGGATGCGATTTTTAATAGTATCAGTGACGGAATTGTCGTCTCGGATAAGGATGGCAGATATGTGATGTTTAATGAAAGAGCGAAGACAATGGCAGGACAAGACCCTGAGTTTGTTCATAGCACCAAAGCATCTGAAACATTCGGACTCTTTCAACCTGATGGTGAAACTGTTTATCCTACTGATGAAATGCCTATCGTCGGTGCACTCCAGGGTGAGCATGCGGATAACGTCCACATGTTTGTTCGGAACCCGCAATTACCACAGGGATTAGACATTAGTGTTAGTGCAAGACCCATATACGGCGAAGATGGTATAGTAAACGGTGCGGTTTCTATAATTCGCGATATCTCGGATCGTGTAACGTCAGAGAAGAAATTGATAGCGATCAATGATGAATTGGCATCCCAAACGCTACTCCTGCAATCTGTCTTTAATAGTATCAGCGATGCGGTGGTTGTTGCCGATAGTGCCGGTCATATCATCATGTTTAATCCAAGTGCCGAGCGAATCGTAGGTCTATCTACGAAGTCATCCACAGATATAATCCGACGTGAACAATGGCTGAGAGAATACAGTTTCTTTTATCCTGATGGCGTGACTCCCTGGCCTCTTGATAACCTGCCACTGATACAGGCTCTTCGGGGTGAATCAACAGATAACGTTGAACTTTTTATCAAAAACGACAGAATGCCGGATGGGACTTATGTCAACGCGAGTAGTAGACCCCTCCAGGACGGTGATGGCCATAAGATGGGGGGAGTCCTCGTCTTTCACGACATTACTGACCGTATCAGATCACAAGAAGCAGTAGCGCAAGCATTTATACAAGGTAGATTAGAGATCGTGGATACTATTCTCCATAATATCGGTAATGCAATTAACAGCGTGACTGTAGGTATTGACACAGTCTACAATATGCTTGCCGACGACACGCTTGTAAGCCGGCTTAACGCCCTCGCTCAAGCTCTGAAACAACATGAAGATAACTTGGGAGACTACCTTGCGCATCACCCGCAGGGACAGAAAGCTCTTCCGTTCCTCCTTACGCTTGCCGAAGATTTCAAAGTTGCGGACGAAAAGTTGAGACAAACATTCGGACGCATCCAAAACAGAACAAGGCATATCGTTGATATTATCCGTACTCAAAATTCATACCAGAACACGAGTGGGATACACAAGGATATAAACCTTGCGGATGCAATTTCAGATGCTGTTAAGATCCTCCGAGACTCTATAAATAAGCGAAATATCCAAATTGTTATTGACTGTGAAAACGCGCCTACGGAGATTCGCACCCAAGAGAGTCAATTTCACCAAATGCTGGTTAATATTATCAAGAATTCTATTGAAGCAATTGATGAGTCAGCAAATTTGGGTAAACTTGATGAGACCCCTCGTATCCAATTCCGGCTTTCACCGATGCGGATTTTTTCTGCCTTGATATTACAGATAACGGTATTGGACTTGAACCTGAAGATGTTGATAAAATTTTTTCAGCGGGATTTACCACCAAAGCACAAGGAAGTGGATTAGGACTACATTCAAGCGCAAATTTTGTGATTAGCTCAGGTGGGCAGATTCAGGCAATTAGTGAAGGGAAAGGAAAAGGAACGACACTGCACATCAGACTGCTGAATTCCTTCAATTAAATAACTTAAGTTGCGACCTTGTAGCACAATCTGTATGAAGATTAAGTAATACGCGGGCGGGGAGACCGTTAAGATGCGGGCGGGGAGACCCAGCCCCTACGATGAGTCTTATTCGTAGAATTACCTGATTATTTATTTAATCTTCATGCGGGACTAAAGACACACCAATACGAAGTTTATTTCCTTAAAAACGTCTTTTAGCTCTTTTCCACATTTTCTCTTTCCTACACAACCCTTTTTTGCTGCAACAAATTTCGCATCAATGCAGTATCCACTCACATTCAGTTGAGGGTGTTTAACCCTTGTAACCACTGCCTTTATTCAAAGTAACTCACCCACTTTTACAGCAACGACAATCAACAGTAATACATAGTCTAATAGTGAAAATTTTACAAAAATTGCTAATTGACAGACTGCAACTGTATATGGCATAATTAATGTGTTGTTATATAGTTGTCCTAAATTAGACCTGCAAGGTTTCACATCAAATGTTTATGAAATAGGCTGTGGTTAAATGAACAAATTCAACACCCGTGTCTTAATTGTTGACGACCAAGACGAAATTCATATTGACTTTCAAGAAATATTAGGCGAAAAAAATAGGAAAGCTGCTTTTGATAATTTGGCAGATGTGTTTCTACCTGATAGTACGCAACCGAGTAAAAACTATCTACCTTCGTTTGAATTATCCCATGCTTCAAGTGGGGCTGAAGCATATCAGATGGTCAAAGATGCGGCAGAATCTCAGCAACCTTTCGCCGTTGCCTTTATTGACATCCGGATGCCACCAGGTATAGATGGTGTTGAGACTATTCGTCGGATCAGAGAGTTTGAGAAAAATCTTGAAATTGTCATCATGACTGCTTACACGGATAAACCGCTGCATGAGATTGTAACGAATATGGAATTGCTCCACAAATTGCTCTATATTCGCAAACCCGCTGCAAGGGAGGAGATTCAGCAGATTACACTTTCGCTTGTAGAAAAGTGGAACGTTGAACAGGAGTCCCGCAAGCACCAGCAGCTACTTGATCTGAGTTATCAACGGCTTAAAGCCGTTCTTGATGCTACAGGAGACGCTATCGGTGTATTGGATAGAGACAACCGGCTTTTATTTGCCAATCAACAGTATTGCCAACTGTTTGATATATCTACTCAGGATTTTAAGCAACTGTCGCCAGATGACCTTAATTCCCGCGTAGAATCACGATTTCGTAAAGTTGACACATCGGAAGTAGATCACATTATTGAACCCTTTGAGAATTCGACGGATGTCTTAGAAGTTGTTGAGGACACTGACCAGAACGAGCCGAGATTGTTTTATTCCTTGACTACCGCTCTTAAGTTAAGTGTGAGGATGAGATATCAGATAAAGTTGTAAGTTACCGAGATATGTCAAAAGATATTGAGATTCAGCATATAGCAGCGGAGTTGCTTTCTCTACGCGCTGAACTTCAGAAGAACTACGCATTTGATGAAATCATCGGTAAAAGCAAAAAGATGCAGCAGTTGTTCACTCAGATTCAAACTGCAGCAGAAGGTATTATTAGTGTACTGATTCAAGGAGAAAGCGGGACAGGGAAAGAGCTTGTTGCAAAATCAATACACCATAACAGTGCACGAAAAAGCGGGCCTTTCATTGCAGTCAATTGTGCTGCAATACCAGAGACATTGATTGAAAGCGAGTTGTTCGGTCATGAACGTGGTGCTTTCACTGGAGCAACCGAACGGCGAATCGGAAAAATTTGAACAAGCGAACTATGGAACACTCTTTCTTGATGAGATCGGAGATATGGCGTTGACACTGCAGGTTAAGTTACTGCGTGTGCTGGAAGACCACCAGTTTCAGCGAGTCGGTGGAACAAGCACTATCTCTACTGATATACGTGTGCTTACAGCTACGAATCGAGATTTAACGGATGCAATTGATAGAGGTGACTTCAGACCGGATCTGTTTTACCGTATTGCCGGGTTCCAAATTCATCTGCCTCCTTTAAGAGAACGTCCCGAAGATATTGCTATTTTGGCAAATCACTTCCTGAAAAAATCCACTGCAACTGCCGGTAAATCCATTCGTGCCATTTCTACTGATGCTTTGCAAACCTTGATCCAATACGACTACCCTGGCAACGTCCGTGAATTAGAAAATGCGATTGAAAGTGCAGTTCTGGTTGAGACATCGGAACTGCTACAACGACGTAGCCTCCCATTACATCTGCTACAAGCGAATCCACAAACCGATGTAGATGCCCCAACAGAGGCGGGTCCCATATTACCGCTTGACGAAGTTGAACGCCAAACAATTCAACACGCGCTTGAAGTGATTGACAATAATGTTTCCCGTGCAGCGCGTGCGTTAGGTATTGACAGATCGACCTTGCATCGCAAATTGAAGAAATATCGCATACTGGAGTGAGTGCGATAAGGATATCGCACCTAACAGAATGCAGTATTATAGACCGGTAGGTGCTATTTCCTAATCGCACCCGACGCAGCCGGTAGGTGCGATTTCCTAATCGCACCTACGCAAGTCAACAATGTGTTGCAATATGCCACACCTGTTGTTTTTTGCAACACAACACGGTTGCACCTTGTCATATCAAGGCTTTCTTCCCCATTACCCCGTCAAACGTGTTGTATTTTGACACAATCAGCGAAAAGGCAACGCCTAACCTCACATCACATCCTTGACACCATTTATCTCCTGTTCTTCTAAATTTTCAACTGCGGAATATTGAATATGATGGGAGAGTTTTCTGTACTCGGTAACATTAGACAGGACGTGGGTACAGAGATTTATTCCTATAGTAGAAAACGCATTGCCTGCTACATTAATTGAACCCATCTGACACAGCAACCTACACCCCTAATTCCCCAATTTACCTATTTGGCACAGTTCTTGCCTAATACCTTGTATCAAGCCAGTTAACATATTTCTGGCCGATTCCCGATAGAAAAGATGTCACTATGTTTATATTTCAGCATAGATTATAGTGAACTTTTGATTTAATGATACATTTTGACTTGTAGGAGGGAACTCCGATTCCCGACTGAACGGTTTGATAGTCGGGAAGCGGAGTTCCCTCCTACAGCGACTTTGTATCATTAATTTCAATGTTCACTATAAATGAACAAAGGAGAGAAAATGTCGTTTACAATTCGTAAAATTTTCAGTACTGTTTTACTCACCGTTTGTATAGTTTTCGGTGTAGAACATCTAAGTTTTGGACAGCAAGGCAGCCTTTCAACTCAAGGCACTACCTCAATTGGTGAACGTACACCACAGGTGCGCGATGCAATTGTTATGGCAACAGGCAGAAATGCTGCAGATATTTACGCAATCCATCTCAGAAAAATTACAAGTCTTGATCTAAGTGGTCAGTCAATCACATCCCTTAAATCCGGTGATTTTTCCGGTCTCACTGCACTCACACACCTCAATCTGGAGGACAACGAACTAAACAGTCTACCCGCAGGTATCTTTACAGATCTGATGGCATTGGAGACATTAAGATTGGATAGAAACAGAATTGAGCCTTTACCGATTACCATATCACTCCAAAAAGTTGCGGAAAGCCAGTTCAAAGTGGTGGTCCAGACAGGAGCATTATTTGATATTGTCGTCCCGATAAACGTTACCAGTGGAAAAATCAGTGACGGTGCGACGCAGGTTATTATACCGAAAGGTAGTGTTGAAAGTCGGATTTTCACGGTATCCCGTTTGCCGAACACGCGAGCTGCCGTCACTGTGGAAATCGGGACGTTGCCAGAGTGCCCAGTGGGATACTCCGGTTGTGTCCTTACATCATCAGAAGTGATCCCGTTGGAACTGATGAAGAAAATCAACACAGCACCAATGTTCAAGGAAGGTTGGCTTACCACCCGTGTTGTGATGGATAGAAATTTTGTCGGTGCATCCCTCGGGAAACCTATTACGGCTATAGATGTAGATGGAGACCCATTGACGTACACCCTGAGTGGGATTGATGCTCAGGCCTTTACACTGGACAGTGAAGGGTACTTGAAAACCAGAACCCTACTCGACAGCACACATAAGAGCATTTACACTGTGAGAGTTACCGCTTCCGACGATATTGATACGGACGTTATTACTGTCGTTATTACTTTAGCGGATGCTAACAATCCCTTCAAGTTTCCTAATTTTATCCCGGTCCTTGAACGTACACCACAGGTACGTGATGCCATCGTTTCTGCGTTATCGGATATTCGTGATGCCGATGATGTGACTTTAGCACACCTCGCCACAATTAGAAGTCTTAATCTACGTGGCAGAGGCATTTCAGAACTAAAATTGGGTGATTTTTCTGGTCTCGTCGCGCTCACAGATCTTAACCTACACGGTAACTATCTATCAACTCTTCCCGATGGTATTTTTAATGAATTACCTGCACTAAGAACGTTACGTCTCGGCCGTAATGTGACTGATCAGATGATTTTGCCTGTCCAACTCCTACAGGTAGGTGATGATCAGTACAAGGCTGTTGTGCCAACGGGTGCCGCGTTTGATATGGTCTTACCGGTGAGCGTCACAAACGGTATTATCAGTGATGGCCCATCACCGCTTATGATTTCGCAAGGTAGCAGGGAAAGTGACATATTCAGTGTTGCGTGTCCACTCGGCAGACCGATATCCCCCAGCGTTTCGCTCAACATTCTGCCAAAGCGACCGAGAAATCATTATGGGTACATATTCGCCCAATCTACTGTCTATAACCGCACACCACAAGTGACAAAAGCAATTACAGACGCAGTTCCAGGGATAACTGACCCGCGTTATGTAACGGATCTGCACCTTGTGACAATTTCAAACCTATCTCTGAATTACGGCACAATCACATCGCTCAAAACGGGTGATTTCGCTGGATTGTTTGCACTAAAGACTCTCTCTTTGAATGACAATAAACTATCAAGTTTACCAGATAATATTTTTGATGGATTAATGTCTCTGACACATCTTGACCTATCTGGGAACGAATTCACGGACTTTTCTCCCAAAACTTTTGAGAAATTGCCATATCTCAATTCTCTGCATCTGGGAATAAATAAACTGACGTATTTGTCGGAAGGCATGTTTGAAAATATAACAGAATTGGAACGTCTTCACATGGATGGGAATTTGGTTGACCCATTACAGCTTTGGGTGACACTTGAAAGAGTAGAAGATGGACAATTCAAGGCAGTAATTCCGACAGGTATACCGTTTGAAATTGATCTGCCACTTATTATCAAGAATGGGAAAATGGCACAGGGTGGAACCACTATCAGAATTTCAGCAGGCACAGTGGAGAGTTATCCAATCACTGTAACACGTAACGACGATACGCCAGATGCTGTCACAGTAGACATCGGTACATTACCAAGCCAACCGATATTCCACACTGGATACGTTCTTGCCAAATCTGATACACTCCGACTGGAAGTAATCAGTACCATAGAATTACCTCCCGTTTTCACGGAAGGGGAAGCCACCGTCCGCACAGTGCCAGAGAATACGTCTGCGGGCATTAAGATCGGTGCTCCCATCACTGCGACCGACCCTAACAACGATGATAGACTCGTCTACACCCTTGGTGGTCCTGATGCGTCTTCCTTTAATATTGATAGCCAAGCTGGGCAACTCAAAACAAAGGCAGTCCTTGACTATGAAACAAAGGATACCTATACCGTCATCGTCAACGTTTCTGATGGAAATACAGAGGACGTATCCATTACCGTCACAATTAATGTTATTGATGTAAACGAATCCCCCGTGTTCACAGAGGGTAGCAGCACAACCCTTTCTATTGATGAAAACACAGAGGGCGGTATAAACATCGGAAGTCCTATCACCGCAACGGATCCTGATGGTGGTACACTCACGTATAGTATCAGTGGTCCCGATGGAGATGCTTTTACTATTGATAGTGGCACCGGTCAGTTGCAGACAAAAGATACTCTTGACTATGAGACACAGTCCACTTATACCGTCATAATTACAGTTGCTGATCAGAATGGTGAAAGTGTGTCCATCACCGTTACAATTAACATTATTGACATCAACGAACCAAGCGTAAACCGTCCCCTTGTATTCACAGAAGACAGCAGCATAACACTTTCTATTGATGAAAACACAGAGGGCGGTATAAACATCGGAAGTCCTATCACCGCAACGGATCCTGATGGTGATACCCTCACGTATAGTATCAGTGGTCCCGATGCGGTTGCTTTTACTATTGATAGTGGCACCGGTCAGTTGCGGACAAAAGATACTCTTGACTATGAGACGAAGTCCACCTATACTGTCATAATTACAGTTGCTGATCAGAATGGTGAAAGTGTGTCCATCACCGTTACAATTAATGTTATTGATGTAAACGAATCTCCTGTATTCACAGAGGGCAGCAGCACAACACTTTCTATTGATGAAAACGCAGAGAGCGGTATAAACATCGGAAGTCCTATCACCGCAACGGATCCTGATGGTGATACCCTCACATACAGCCTTGGTGGCACCGATGCAAATGCGTTTTCCATTGATAGTAATACTGCACAGCTCCAGACCAGTGCTGCGCTTGATTATGAGGGAAAAGCCAGCTATACCGCTACAATCACTGCCACTGATGGTAAGGGAGGAACCACATCCACAAACGTCACAATCAATATCACTGATATTGATGAACAACCCGTCATAGAAACTCCTACTCCTATCAGTGAAGAACCAGAAAACAGTGCTCCCGTATTCACAGAGGGCAGCAGCACAATACGTTCTATTGCTGAAAACACAGAGAGCGGTATAGACATCGGTAGTCCCATTGCTGCAACGGATGCGGAGGGTGATCCACTCTCTTATAGCCTCGATAGTAATAACGATGTAGTTGCATTCAGTCTCGGCAGCTCCACTGGACAGCTGCAGACTTATGCTGCACTTGACTATGAAACGCAGTCTACCTATTTCGTCACAATCACAGCAGATGATGGCAAGGGTGGCAGCGCATCTATTGCAGTCAGAATTAATATTACTGATATCGATGAACAACCTGTCAGCGAAACATCTATTCCTATCATTGAACAACCACAGAACGAAGCACCTGCTCTTATCAGTGAACCACCACAGAACGAAGCACCTGCTCCTATCAGTGAACCACCATAGAACAGGGCACCCGAGTTCACAGAAGGCAGCAGCACAACACGAACCGTTAATGAAAACACAGGCAGTGGTACAAACATCGGTAGCGTTGTTGCTGCAACTGATGCGGATGGGGATACACTTACTTATAGTCTCGGTGGCACTCATGCGGCTTCGTTTAGTCTTAATACGAGCACTGGACAGTTGCAGACCAAGGCTGCTCTTGACTATGAGAAAAAGACCAGTTATACAGTCACAATTACGGCAGCTGATGGCAAGGGTGGAAACGCGTCCATTTCCGTTACAATCAATATCAAAGATGTCTTTGAAAACAGATCCCTGTTTTTAAAGAGGGAAGTAGCACAACACGATCTATTGCTGAAAACACTGCAAGTAATACTCATATCGGTGATGCCATCGTTGCGACTGATGCAGATGGCGACACACTTAATTATAGCCTCAGCGGTGCCGAGGCAAAGGCGTTTTCTATTCATAACAAGACCGGTCAGCTGCAGACAAGTGCTGCTCTTGACTATGAGAAAAAGACCAGTTATACAGTCACAATTACGGCAGCTGATGGCAAGGGTGGAAACGCATCTATTACGGTCACAGTTAATCTCACAAACACAAACGACAACGCACCCGTGTTTGTTAATGGGAGTAGCACTTCACGGTCTGTTGCTGAAAACACTGCAAGTGATACCAATATCGGTTCGCCTGTTGTCGCTACTGATGCGGATGGAGATGTAGTGACGTATAATCTCGGTGGCACCGACGTGTCTTTGTTTAGTATTGATGGCAGCACCGGCCAGTTGCTGACAAGTGCTACACTCGACTATGAAACAAAGACCAGCTATACCGTTACCATTACGGCAGCTGACGGTAATGGTCGCATCACGTCAATCACGGTCACAATTAATATAACAAACGCAAACGACAACGCACCCGTGTTTAATGAAGGGAGCAGCACCACCCTATCCATTGCTGAGAATACAGCGAGTGGTAAAAATATCGGTAGTGCTGTCTCTGCGACTGATGTGGATGGTGATACACTTACTTATAGTCTCAGTGGCACCGATGCGGATTCCTTTAGTATTGATAGTGAGACCGGCCAGCTTCAGACAAAGGGCACGCTTGATCATGAGACAAAGTCTAGCTACACAGTCATAATTACAGCTGATGATGGCAATGGGAGCAGCACAACTATTACGGTCACTGTTAATGTCACAAACGTAAACGAAGCACCTGCGTTTAACAGTGGGTACAGCACCACACTTTCTGTTTCAATAGATGCGGGGCAAGGTGCCAAAATCGGTAACCCTTTTACCGCGACTGATCCTGATGGAGATAATATTACATACTCCCTCGTTACTAATCTACATCTTAAGATTGTTCTTGATGCGAACACCGGACAGTTGAAAACGGGTGCTAACTTTGTTAAAGGCATTACCGTTAACGCTGGAGATAGCCTTTCTTTTAAGATATACGCACATGCTAATCTTCAGAGGACCCCCTTTCTCAATGTCACGGTCAATGTCGTCGAGCCAGGAAGTGCACCAGCCACTCATCAGTCCCCTACCAAAACGGAGCTATTAGCCAACTATCCCAACCCGTTTAACCCGGAAACATGGATTCCGTATCAGTTATCAGAGTCTGCAAAAGTTACGGTGACAATCTATAATGTCAAAGGTGAGATGGTTCGGCATTTCGCGTTAGGACATCAAGCTGCAGGGGACTACCGTAGCAGAGCTAGGGCGATCCATTGGGATGGAAAAAATCAATTCGGTGAAAAGGTCTCAACAGGTGTATATTTCTATCGGTTCACTGCTGGAGACTTTTCTGCAACGCGCCGGATGTTGATTATCAAGTAATCTGTTATAAAAGGATAAACATTATAGGGGAAAGGTTGATTAAACCTTTCCCCTATTTAATTTTCAGATTGGGGTAAGTAGATGCGATTCCTTATCAATTCAAATTCACGTTACCTAAGGGATTTTATCTCTCCCCATGTAACTGCAAGTTTCTTCTGAGGACTAACAGCAAGTCCCTGTGATGAATTGAAGTTACGTACGATTTCATTTTCTGTCAGCACACGATTATAGATGCCTACCTCGTCAATGAGTCCTTCAAAATATCTGCGTGTGGTTTTGCCGATTCGGACAGATGCACCAATGAATAGTGGAGATTCTGTTGTAACATCTGTGCCTTCTGAGGGACCTCCCTCAGCATCAAGTTTTCCATCAATATAGATGCGAGTCCCATCCGATCTGTCTGCAACAAAGAGAACATGACGCCATTTTCCATCTACAACATCACCGACAGAATTAAAGTCAATTTTAGGCCCTCCACCGCTTTCATTTGCTATTGTCACCTGCATGTGAGTCGTCAATATTTTCCAAAGGATTCTGGCGTTGCCACCCCCATCTCCCTTGCTTATGATTGTAGATTGTCCGCCATCCACAACAGGTGGTGCGTCTACTTTGATCCATGCCATCATAGAGAAATCTTGATCATCACCAAAATCAAGACTACCGTTAGCGGGGGATTCAACGTCAATCACATCCGGATCCCCACCGAATTCAAACGCTTGTCCGACTTTACCCTTGACATGCTTCGGTGCCCCTACAAGCGTTCCGTCATTTCCGCCAACAAGATCAATAACAGTATCACCTTTAACATCAGGTGTATCAAAACTCCAGTAACTAATCAGACCATCTTCAACAACTTGACACTTACCGGGATTTGTCTGCAAAACTAAGATCGCTATAGCCAGAATAAGAGATACTCTTGTTTTCATCTTTCTCACTCCTGCATTACTTTGTAAAAACTCATGAATTTTTCATTGTACGTTTTGACCTTTTGGACAGCACACGGCGTGTGCCTACTACTATTAATCACATCTTATGTGACATTGAATTCTTTATGCACATCCTTCAGTAAATTGAAATTATAGCATTAATTGTGGAAAATGTGCTCTTTTTTTCAACAGAATCAAAAAGATTGTAAAAAGAGGATAGTCGTGGTAAGATAATTCATGCATTTGTGGTAAAGTGATGAACATCAGAGTAACTTGGAGGCATTATGCGGGAAAGTAGATTGGATCAATGGATTGGTAGAAACCAATTAAGTTCTGACGTAATAGAGGATAACAGATTCTTAAAAGCTGCGAGTCTCTTTTCAGATACTGCCATAGAATACGGGAGAGACAGATATAGCGGCAAGGATATGCCTTTATTTGCTGACTGCCTTCACATAGACCATTTGAAAGCACCAAGGTCTAAGACTTCTTACAGATCAGGCACTGAACCGAAACCGACAGTGTGGTGTTTCTTTCAGAATCAACAGAACTTGATGCGGATGCTTGCATCCTTAAGCCAGTTCACAGGGGAAGGCAAGTATGTCTATGCTGCAGGAGGAGCCGCTGAATACATGTTTAACAACTATTGGTATCCAGAAAGTGGGGTTCTGCATTGGGGCGGACACGGCTATGTGGACTTGGTAACTGGTAATCGGTACGGTATGAAGGGTGTTGTCCACGAAATAGAGGACGTATACCCTTACTGGGAATTACTGAGAGCCGTGGATCCTGACAGAGGCGAGATGTTGATGAAAGGCATCTGGGAAGTAAATATGAAGGATTGGGATGCTTTACACTACAACCGACACGGTGATTTTAGAAAGCAGGTTGATCATGCAAATACGTGGAACAGACCTTGGAACGGATATAAAGAACCAAAAATCAGTGGTGATCTCTCGTTCATCAGTGTCGCACTGGATATGGCTTATGCTGCTTACAGCTTGGGATATCAAAAGCATGAAGAGGCACCACGGATGTGGGCGGAACGCCTTTTAAATCTAATCATAAAGCAGCGAGATTCAGAGACAGGTATTTGGCCTAATCTGGTTCATCCGCAAAGTGCCAAACGTGGGTTGAACGTATTTGGCAGAAAATATCCACAGGCAACCGAACCGAGGGTGTATGTAGGTAATCAGTTAAACCACACGATTACACAGATGATGGGTATGCTTACCATCGTAGAAAACGCACAGAAGTACGGTCGCATCGGTGAAATGTCGCATATCACAGAGGCAGTTGAACAACATATTATCGGTTTCCTCAACGTTTCCTATGACGCGAAAAACAACACACTGAAAAGCATCGTTATTGATGGGACCGATCTCACAGATTTTCGGATACAGGGACCTTTCCGAGATGCTAAACTTTACTTTGGTGCGAAAGAAGGTGGTGCATTTCTACCTCAGAATATCACACCACTCTTTACCGCCGTCTGTGCGCGTGGGTATCGGGTTTCTGGTGGCAGAAGCGAGTTCAGAGACTACCTACGCACGATGTTTAAAGCCTTTGGGATTGGAGACATCGGTGCTGACAAAGACTCACTTCCTGCGCTGAATTTTGAGACAACTGCCTTAGAACCTGCTTATATCTTCGCGTTGGTTGATCTGTATCGGATAGAACCAAAGGCGGAATTTCTGAGGATGGCTGAGCGAATAGGTGACAACCTGCTACAAGCCAGACAACACACCGATAGTGGTCTCTTCACACTTGAAGATGACTTCATATTTCACAGTAAGGTTATGGATAAACCGGAACTACATGAGGGACATGAAGGGAAAACCGTGGCTGAACTGCTGCAGGACAGTCATAAAACCGCGAATCTCGATGCGATGGAACCGTTGGCACTACTTAGCATCTATGCTGCACAAACCGGACAATTCTACATCATGCCGGAATGGACAGCGGGGGGACTTTACCTGAAAGTGAGCAGCGTTGGACATATTGTTAGCAAAGAGATGCAGCTCTGGTTTGATAAGCCAGCACTCAAACAATTCTATAAGGATAGTAATATCAACTGTATTTGGGATATTGATGAAGATTGAGAAAGACAGGTTTTTCATGAATCGCTTGCAATCGACACACTTTTCAGTTACAATTTAACGTATCCTTCAAATTATGGATCTATTTTTGGCAGTCGGGAATCGGAGTTCCCTCCTACCTTCTGATGATGTCCAATTAAATCTAAAAACTACCATAGTTAAACATAACCCGCTCGATTTTTCTGAGCTATAACGACTATAGGATCATAACAATGAAAACGAATTTATATTTTATTTTATTTTTATTGACAGTTTCACTTCTTACTTTTTTACCATACACTGCTACTGCAGACATTACAAAATGGGGTTTACCGGAAGGTGCAGTGGTGCGACTCGGAAAAGGGACAATTACAGGTGGTATTGCATATTCCCCAGACGGCACACGACTTGCCGTATCAAGCTCTACCGGTATTTGGATATACGATGCACACAGTGGACAGGAACTTACCCTAATCACTGGACATTCGGATCAGGTCAGGAGTGTGAGTTTCAGTCCAGATGGAAAGACGATAGCAAGTGGTAGTAATGATAACACTGTCCGTTTATGGGATGTTGAGACTGGTATTGAAAAGCGGAGATACAGAGGACATACAGGTAATGTCCGAAGCGTGAGTTTCAGTCCGGATGGCAAGACAATCGCAAGTGGTGGTCTGGATGGCATTTTACGTTTGTGGGATATTGAAACAGGTATTGAAAAGTCGACATCATGGAGAGCACTTGCAGGAGATACAGATTGGGTCAATCGCGTGAGTTTCAGTCCGGATGGCAAGACAATCGCTATATGCAGTGCTGATATCTTTTTCCATCTATGTGATGTTGAAAACGGGAGACTTCGAAAACTTAGAAGACTTATAGGTCATACGAAAGAAGTCACTACTGTGAGTTTCAGTCCAGATGGGAAAACAGTAGCAAGTGGCAGCCGGGATGAAACTGTCCGTTTGTGGGATGTTGAGACAGGCATTGAAAAGCAGAGACTCATTGGACATACGAATCAGGTTGATAGTGTGAGTTTCAGTCCTGATGGTAAGACTATAAGCAAGTGGTAGTTGGGGTGCTGTCTATTTGTGGGATGTCCAGACAGGTGTGAAAAAGCAGCAGTTCACCGGGCATGTGGGTCTGGGTGGTAGCGTGAGTTTCAGTCCTGATGGCAAGACAATAGCAGGTGGCGGTTGGGGTGGTGTTTATTTGTGGGATGTTCAGACAGGCATTGAAAAGCAAAGGTTTGCTATGTATATGGATGACAATGTACATAGTCTGAGTTTCAGTCCTGATGGTAAGACAATAGCACGTGGCGTTACAACATCTCTTACATGTCCTGGTTCTTGTGGTCCCGTTAGCGGTATCTATTTGTGGGATATAGAGACAGGTATTGAAAAGCAGTTCGCTGGGCATGAGGGTTCGGTCATTAGCATGCGTTTCAGCTCAGATGGAAAGACAATAGCACGTGGCGGTCACAATGTCATTTTCAGTCTATGGGATGTAGAAACAGGGATGGAATATAGGCAGCGGAGACTCAGAAAGAGGGATGGAATTAGTAGTTTTATAAGTCTGAGTTTCAGTCCTGATGGCAAGACAATAGCGAGTGGTGATTGGCAGGGTACTGTCCGTTTGTGGGATGCTCGGACTGGAGAAGAAAAACGGAGATTCATAGGACATACGAATTGGGTCGTTACCCTGGGTTTCAGTCCTGATGGTAAGATCTTAGCAAGTGGGGATCGAGATGGTATTATCAATTTGTGGGATGTTGAAACTGGTATTGAGAAGCAAAGACTTATGGGGCATAGTGGTCGGGTCAATAGTGTGGGTTTCAGTCCTGATGGCAAGACAATCGCAAGTGGTAGTGATGATGGTACAGTGTTGTTGTGGCGTGTTATACCAACAGACGATGTTACGTCCCAACTTAATGCTGATGTTAACGGTGATGGTTCGGTGAACATTTTGGACTTAGTATCAGTTGCTGCGAAGTTGGGGCAAACAGGTACAAGTAGTGCAGATGTTAACGCCGATGGCGTTGTCAATATACGAGACCTTGTTCTCGTTGCTGGAGCATTGGGGACAAATGCTGCCGCACCGTCTCTGCATCCGAAAACCTTAGAAACACTCACAGCAACAGATGTCAAAAAATGGTTATCCGCTGCACAGCAATTAAACCTGACAGACACAACGTCACAGAAGGGTGTTCTGTTCTTGCAACAACTCCTCGTAGCGTTGACACCTAAAAAGACTGCACTGCTTGCTAATTATCCGAACCCGTTCAATCCTGAGACGTGGATCCCCTATCACTTGGCAAAGAACGCGGATGTCACATTGCATATCTATGCTGTGAACGGCACATTGGTGCGGACTTTGGATTTAGGACATCAATCTGCAGGTATGTATCAGACTCGCACTCGTGCCGCGTATTGGGACGGTAAGAATACAATCGGTGAATCCGTAGCAAGTGGAATTTATTTTTATACCTTATCCGCTGATGATTTTTCTGCAACGCGTAAGATGCTAATTTTGGAGTAAGTTCTTTGTAAATTACTTTGAATTAAAACGAATGAACACGTTAATATATGTATATGTAAATTTATTGGAAACCGCACTTAAAAGAAAGGAGTTTTTTATTGTGAAAAAAACACGATTATCCATATTTATTGCACTATTTATCGGTTTAATCCTCTATCAACCCAACATTTTCGCCCAGGATTCACCACAATGGCATCTTCCTGAAGGTGCAACGAAACGGCTGGGAAAAGGTTGGTTATATGAAATTCAATACTCACCAGATAGTACACGACTTGCTGCTTGCGGCACACTTGGCGTTTGGATTTATGACACCGCAACTGACAAAGAAATTACGTTATTAGATGGATTTGGATGGGGTGTTTCAGCCATTGCCTATTCCCCCAAAGGAGACATCCTGGCAAGTGGAAGCGCAAGCGGAACCATTCGTCTCTGGGATACGGAAACAGGTGAAATTCTTCATACCCTTGACCAACATTGGCGGAGTGTCCGTAGTCTCGTTTATAGTCCTGATGGGTCCATGCTTGCAAGTGCAAGTAGAGATAGAACCGTCCGGTTGTGGAATTCTCAAACCGGAGAACTTCTGCACACACTGCGTGGACATACAGATGGTCTCAACGCCGTTGCTTTCAGTGCTGATGGGAGCACCGTTATTAGTGCAGGACGAGACGATACTATCAGAATTTGGGATGCTGTCACTGGAGAACTACTGAAAATGCTTGAAGAACATAGAGATAATGTTTCAAGTGTTGTGGTAAGTCCAGATGGTAAAACACTTGCAAGCGGAGATTTGAATGCAATTATCCATCTGTGGGATACTGCAACATGGACAATCAAACAGACGCTTCCCGGACATACGTCTTATATCTATGACCTAAAATTCAGTCCGGACGGTCGTATTCTGGCGAGTGCAAGTGAGGACGACACCATCCGTGTGTGGGAGGCAGTTACAGGTGATCATTTATACACGCTTAGGGATCATACTGCTGATGTCTTTGGACTTGCGTTCACGCCAGATGGTTCGGTGCTCACCAGTGGTGGATGGGATGCTTCCATCCGTTCATGGGACGCTGTCACAGGTACACACCTAAAAACTATCACGGGACATACTGATGCCGTTGCGAGTGTTACCTATAGTGCTGATGGCAGGATCCTTGCTACCCGGAGCTGGGATAAAACCATCAGACTCTGGGATGCTGATACTGGGCAACTACGGCATGTCCTCATCGGGCATCAAGATGATGTTGATGTTGTTGTGTTTAGTCCAGATGGTAAAACCCTTGCAAGCGGTAGTCAAGATAATACCGTCCGTTTATGGGATGCAATCACAGGTAAACATATAAAAACGCTAAGAGGGCATTATTCCTATCTGATTAGTCTTGCGTTCAGTCCGGATGGAAGACTACTTGCAAGTGGCAGTGAGGACGATAGTATCCGTTTATGGCATGTTGCCACGGGTCGCTATCTCGGAGGTTTATGGGAACATGAAGCAGGTGTTGAAACGCTTGCGTTTAGTCCGGATGGTACAATGCTCGCCAGTGGCAGCCGTGACGATAGGATAATTTTGTGGGATCTCAGAACAGGTGATGCTATACATACTATCAGCGAACATGAAGACGATGTTTGGGCAGTTGCATTCAATCCGGATGGAACAAAACTTGCAAGTGGTGGTGGCGACACAGTATCTTTATGGGATGTCGCTACAGCGGAGCTTCTCCAGACATTTCGTAGACCAATTGATTTCGAAATCCCGGTAGATGCACCCGAAGAATTGACAGGTGACGTGCCAACGGACCTTCCTGCAAATGCCACAAGTATAGTCTTCAGTCCTGATGGTAAAGTGCTTGTCAGTGGAAGTTACGACAGAACCATCCGCTTATGGGACATTGCCACTGGCGAACAACTCAGGACCCTTGAAGGGCATACCTATTATATTACGAGTGTTGCAGTTAGTCCGGATGGCACCACGATTGCAAGTGGAAGCGTTGATGGTACTGTCATCCTATGGGCATTTCCACTCCCTATGAGCGTAGAACAAGTTCTCACAGTACTCGCAGATGTGAACAAGGACGGTACTTTAAACGTCTTGGATGTTGTGCTCGTTGCATCAAGTTTTGGCGTTTCCGGTGAGAGTCCTGCTGATCTTAATGGTGATGGAGTGGTGAACCTTTTGGACCTCTATCTGATTGCAAATGCGTTGCAGAATGTAGATGCAGCACCTGCTGGGCAGTCGTTTTCAAAAGAACAACTCACCGCCGCACTGGTACAGGAGTGGTTAACGCTTGCTAAGCAGATTTCATCTCAGAACAACCAGACGTTGAAAGTGGATATGCGTTCATATCAACGTGGCATTCAGATGTTGGAACATATTCTGCAAAACTTGATTCCCAATGAGACAACACTGTTTGCTAACTACCCGAATCCATTCAACCCAGAGACGTGGATACCATTTCAATTAGCGACCCCTGCAGATGTCAAACTAACCATCTATGCTGCAGATGGAAAAGTCGTACGCACCTTGACATTGGGGCATCAACCTGTTGGTATCTATCAGAGCAAGAGTCGTGCTGCGTATTGGGATGGCAAAAATGAAGTTGGTGAAACCGTGACAAGTGGTATCTATTTCTACACTTTATCTGCTGGTGATTTTTCCGCAACGCGTAAAATGTTGATACGAAAATAGGTACTATTTCTTGTCTGAATTCTGAATTAGGGCGAGAACGCGGTTTATACGGATGGAAAGGACTTCAAAAGTTGAAGCACGCTGAGACCGCTGAAGCCGAAGTCGCACAACCCAGAGAACAACTGGAACGCTTGCAAAGGCGCAGATAACACGAAACCCATAACAGCACGTTGGATTGTAGGCAATCATCTTACTGTAAAGGGTTGATACTGTCCTATTAAACGGGTGTGTAAATATTTTGTCCCCATAATCGTCAATTTAAGAAAATAAATCCGATCTATTAATGTCCTCAGTCCCGTAGGGACGCTATGTTTAT